>CAWBIZ010000004.1:0-425810 GCA_963789005.1 uncultured Solirubrobacteraceae bacterium | reverse complement strand
ATCCTCGACCTGACGATGCTGTCGGACATCTTCCCGACCGGCTATCACGGCGCCTTCACCGCCGGGGTGACGTCGGGCTCGACGGTGTACATCGCCGGCGCCGGGCCGGTCGGACTGGCGGCCGCGTACTCGGCTCAGCTGCTCGGGGCAGCAGTCGTGTTCGTGGGCGACCTGATCCCGGAGCGTCTCGAGCAGGCGCGCTCGTTCGGCTGCGTGCCGATCGACGTCTCCAAGGGAGAGCCGAAGGAGCAGATCGAGGACGTGCTCGGCGTTCCCGAGGTCGACGCCGCCGTCGACGCCGTCGGCTTCGAGGCGCGCGGCCACGGGTCCGACGCCGGCCACGAGGCGCCCGCCACGGTGCTCAACAGCATCATGGACCTGACGCGAGCCGCCGGGAAGCTCGGCATCCCCGGGTTGTACGTGACCGGTGATCCGGGGGCGGTCGACGAGGCCGCCAAGGTGGGCTCGCTGTCGATCCGCATCGGCCTGGGCTGGGCGAAGTCGCAGTCGTTCACGACGGGTCAGTGCCCGGTGATGAGGTATCACCGCAACCTGATGCAGATGATCCTCAACGATCGGGCGCAGATCGCCAAGGCGGTCAACGCGACCGTCATTTCGCTCGACGAGGCCCCGCAGGGCTACAGGGACTTCGATTCCGGCGTGGCACGGAAGTACGTCCTGGACCCACACGGGCTGGTGGCCGCCTGACGCATCGGAGGCGCGCGCCGCGCCGGCGGCGCGCGCCGATCGCGTATGTTCGCGGGATGAAGTGGTGGGGATGGGGCGACGAGAGCGTCGCCTTCACGCACGACGACAAGCCCGAGCTCGGGCCGTTCCTGCGGCGCCACCTCGACATCGACGTTCAACGGGTGTCCGCACCGAAGCCCGCCTTTGACGATCTGCGCATCCCGGAGTCCGGCCTGTCACCCGGGCTCGCGCGCCGCGCTGGAGGCGGCGGTGGGCGCCGAGCACATCTCGACAGATCCGCTCGACCGCCTCGTCCACGCCCGCGGCAAGAGCCTGCGCGACCTCGTGCGCCACCGCCGCGGCGAGATCGGGCGGCTCCCGGACGTCGTCGTCCGTCCCGGCGGCGAGGACGCGATGGCGGCCGTCCTGGGGGCGGTGATCGACGCCGACGCGGTGGTCATCCCCTTCGGCGGCGGCTCGAACATCTCCGGGCAGCCTCGAGCCGCCCGAGGCCGAGACCCGCACCGTCGTCTCGGTCGACCTCGGCCGGATGGACCGGGTGCTGGCGATCGACGAGACGTCGCGCCTCGCGCGGGTCCAGGCCGGCGCGTCCCGGCCCCGGCTCGAGGAGCAGCTGAACGCGCGCGGGTGGACGCTCGGGCACTTCCCCGACAGCTTCGCGTACTCGACGCTGGGCGGCTGGATCGCCACCCGCTCGTCGGGCATGCAGTCCGACAAGTACGGCGACATCGCCGACCTCACCCGGGCGGTCCGCGTGACGTCCCGTCGGGCCTGCTCGCCACGCGCCCGGTGCCCGCGACGTCGACCGGGCCGAGCGTCCGCGAGATGATCCTTGGCAGCGAGGGACGGCTGGGCATCCTCAGCGAGGCCACCGTCCATGTGCACCGCGTGCCCGCGCGGCGCACGATCCTCGGCTACCTGCTCCCCGCCTGGGCCGCCGGCCTCGCGGCCATGCACGACATCGCCGCCGGCGAGGCGTCCCCGACCGTGACGCGGG
Source organism: uncultured Solirubrobacteraceae bacterium (assembly GCA_963789005.1). GTDB lineage: Bacteria > Actinomycetota > Thermoleophilia > Solirubrobacterales > Solirubrobacteraceae > DASSUW01. Next base: position 424,105 of record CAWBIZ010000004.1, on the reverse strand, counting down.
TGTCCGACGCCGACGAGACGCAGCTTCTCCTTCGCCACGCGAGAAGCCTCCTCGCCGCTGGACCGCGTCAAGTCGAGGGCGCTGACGAAGTTCCTGCGGCGGCGGCGCGGCTTCGACCTCGACGCGATGTGCCTCGCCTTCATCGGCTACGAGGGCAGCGAGCGCCATGTCCGCGCCCAGCGCAAGCTCGTCGGGCGCATCGTCGCGCGCCACGGCGGCCTCTGCATCGGCAGCGGCCCGGGCGCGCTGTACGACCAGAAGAAGTTCGACACGCCCTACATCCGCGACTACCTGCTGGATCGGGGCGCGCTGGCCGACGTGTCCGAGACCGGCCGCGCCGTGGAACCTGCTTCCCAAGGTCTACGACAACGTGATCAGTGCCGCACAGGCGGCCTTCCGCTCGCTCGGCGTACCGGCGTACATCATGTGCCACCTCTCGCACTCGTACCACTCGGGCGCGTGCCTGTACTTCACGTTCGCCTTCAAGCCGTCGGGAGCGCGGGATCCGCTTGCGGAGTACGACGTCGTCAAGTCCGCGATCCAGCAGGCCTTCATGGACTCGGGCGCCACGCTGTCGCACCACCATGCGGTGGGCACCGAGCACGCAGCGTGGCTGGAGCAGGACATCTCGGCACCCGGCATCGCGATGGTGCGCGCGCTGTTCAACGGCGTGGACCCGGGTCGCAACCTCAACCCCGGCAAGATCGTCTGACGCCCCGATTCGGGCTTGCATCGCGCGACGGGGAGGCGCACCATATGGGGGTGAACCTGGACGGTCCTTCACGACGGGTCATCTCCGAGCCGCTGGAGGCTGCGGTGTCACCCGAACCGCGTCCCCCGCCCGAGCCGGGTCGGCAGACGCCCGAGCCGTCCGCAGCCCCGCAGGCCGCGAGGCAGTGATGCGCGAGGCGCCGCTCGTGCCGAGCGCGCTGTACGGGCTGCGGACCTGGGCGGTGGTGGGCGAGGCTGGAAGCGAGCGCCTCGCCGGGCCGCACCGCTCCGTGACCTGGCCGGCGGAGGGCGCGTGGCTCGAGGCGACGTGCCGCGTGGGGCATGCGTCGCCGGCCCGCGACTGCGACTGCGGCGTCCATGCGTGGCATCCACGCCGGCGCTGGGCGCGGCGCATCGTGGCGGTCCGTCGCGAGGTTCCCGGCGTGGTCGAGGCCAGCGGGACGATCGAGGTCCACGACGACGGCTTCCGAGCGCAGCGAGGGCGCCCTTATGCGCTGCTGCTCGACGCCGGCCGCAACCCCGCGCTCGTGCGCCGGCTCGCGGCCGCGTACCGCGTCCCGGTCGTCGAGGCCGGCGACTCCGCCGCGCTCCTCGCCTGGTGCCGGGCACGCCGCCTGGGACTCGACGAGGACGTGGTCTCGGAGCTGCTCGGGCCCGCGGCGCAGCGGCGGCGGGCGAAGGCCAGGCGAGGCCGGGCCGACGCGCTGAGGATGGCGGCCGTGCTCGCAGCCATCGCGCTGCTCGTCGCGCTCGGGATGCTCGCGACCGATTCTCCGGGCGACCGGGCACTATACGGCCGCACGGGCGAGGTCCACGGGGACCGCTGATCTCAGTTCCAGGCCAGCTCGGCGCGCCGCTCCCAGTACGCCTCCGCCGGCTCGGCCAGGTCCGCCAAGCGCCCGTCGAGCTCCGCGTCCCAGGCCACGTCGAGGGCGGCGAGGTTGCTGCGCAGGGTGTCGACGGTCGCGGCGCCGCTGAGGACGACGTCGACCCACGGCTGCGCGAGGACCGCGGCGAGCGCCAGCGCATCCGGCGTCGTCCCGCGCTCGCGCGCCGCGGCGGCCAGCGAGCTCGCCTCCGCGTCGCCGCGCGCGGTGAGGCGGCCGTTGGCCAGCGCCTCCTTGACGAGCACGCCCAGCCCGGCATCGTGCGCGCGCGGCCAGCGCGGCGGTCGGCCGAGCGCTCGTGCAGGTTCCACGTCGCCTGCACCGCGTCGAAGCCCCCGACCGCCAGCGCGCGCTCGATCGTGTCGGCCTGGCGCGGCGCCGGTGACCGTCAGCCCGATGCGGACGCCCGCCGTCGCGCAGGCGCGCGAGCTCGTCGCGCACCGCCGCGTCGTCGAGCACGCCGCTCTCGAGCGTGGCCGAGTGGATCTGATAAAGCGCCAGGTGCTCGCCGAGCAGCGCGCGCGTCTCGGCCGAGCTGGCGGCGCAGCGTCGCGACGGACGAGGTCCTTGACCTCGTGCTCGTCGGCGTCGACGCGCCAGTCCGCGGTGTAGGTGTAGCCCCACTTCGAGCCGACGGTCACGTCATCGCGCGACAGCCCGCGGCGCTGCAGCCACGAGGCCAGGAACGCCTCGCCGCGGCCGTAGGAGCGCGCCGCGTCGAAGTAGCGCACGCCGCCTTCGTAGGCCGCGTCGAGCACCTCGTGGGCGTGGCGCTCCATCGCTGCGACGTCGGTGTCGCCGACGTCGTCGCGTGGCCGAGGTTGATGTAGCCCGGCCGGCCGAGCGCGGCGAGGCCGAGGCCGATCTCGCTTGACATCGGCCAAGCCTACGGTGCCACGCCGCGGTCTTTCCGTCGGCTCGTCCGGGGTGGCAGCATCCTGGGCGTGGATCCGAGCACGCGCGTCTGTCCCTTCTGCGGCGACCCGCCCGGCGTCGGCGTGTTCTGCGCGGCGTGCGGAAGGAATCTCGCCGATGTCGCCCGCCTTCCCACGGCGGCGGAGTGGAACGACCGTGCGGCGCACGATCCGGCTGATTCGCTCGTGACACGCGCGGCGCTCGCCACCGCGGCGTTCCTGGAGGCGATGCACGCCGCCGGGAACCCTGGAGCGGCGGAGATCCCGGTCGGCAAGCCGTCAGCCTTCCGGCGTGCCCGGCGCTTGTACGGCTGGGTGCTGCGGCCGGTTGATCGCGAGGACTTCGAGAAGCCTGCGCGGTACGAGCCCGGGTTGGTGCTGACGGCCGAAGGCCGGTTCCACCGTCTCGACAGCGAGCTCAGGGGCTGGGGCCAGCGCGACTTCCCCCAGTACCACCACACCGCATCTCCCGATCCCGTCGACGTCCCACCCGAGGAGCGACTCCTTGTCGAGTTGGCGGCGGTTCGGGCCGCCAACGGCGTCGGAAGCGAGCCACCGACGGGCGAGCCGGTGTCCAGCGCGTGAACGATCACCTCCACCCGTTTCTCGATCGGCCGGGCCCGGTCGCCATCGCGCACCGCGGTGGCGCGGAGGAAGCGCCGGAGAACACGCTGGAGGCGTTTGGCGCGGCCGTCGCGCTGGGCTATCGCTATCTCGAGACCGACGCGCACGTGACTCGTGACGGCGTCGTGGTGGCGTTTCACGATCTGCGCCTGGATGACTCGACCGACCGGACAGGCGCGATCGCCAGCCCTGAGCATCGCCGAGGTCGAAACAGCGGACGCCGGCCACGTGTTCTCACCCGACGCCGGGCACAGCTTCCCGTTCCGCGGGCGGGGGGTCCGGATTCCGCGCCTCGACGAGTTGCTGCTCCGCTGGCCCCTGGTCCGCGTCAATATCGATCCCAAGGCCGACGCGTGCGTCGAGCCCCTCGTCGCGGTGATCGACCGGCTCAGCGCGTGGGATCGCGTCGCCATCGGGGCGTTCTCGGATCGCCGTCTTCGCCGGATCCGCACGCTGAGCCGGGGCCGTGCGTGCACGTCGATGGGACCGCGCGCCGTGGCCACCGCACGTGCCGCGGCCCTTTGCGGCCGCATGCCGCGCTCAGGGGCTGACTGCGTCCAGGTCCCGCTCCGGCGCGGGCCGATCCCGATCGTCACCGCCGGATTCGTCCGCGCCGCCCATCGCGCGGGCCTCCCCGTCCATGTCTGGACCGTGAACGCCGAGTCGTCGATGCACGACCTGCTCGACCTCGGCGTCGACGGCATCATGACCGACCGCCCGCGGCTGCTGCGCGACGTCTTCGCGGCGCGCGGCCTGGCCGTGGCGGGGAGCGACCCGCCGCAGACGCCGGCGGGAATGTTTAGTTCACATTGAGAGAAGGTTGGGATATTCCCCAGTGCGACGAACGTACCCTCATCGCACCCTCCTCCAAGAAACACTTGAGCCCGGCTCGCTCCCCTGAGCCGGGCTCTTGTGTTTCTCTCGGTCGATCCTCCCCAGGATCTCCCTCTCTCCTCCTCAACCGCCGTAGCGGCCAGTCGGTTGCGGGCAACGTAGCGCGTCGGAGCCGTTTGTGCAATTCGGCGCGAAGTTTCGATTCGCAACCCTATCCGGGCGGCCAGCCACCGTCAGCGAACGTCAACGGCGGCTGGGGTAGGGAGAGCGAGGGAATCGGATGCGACAGCATTTCGTCGACTTCGCCGTCCGCTCGCGCGTGAGGTCGACGAAATGCTGGCTATAGGGGAACAACGTCCACCTCGCGCGCTCGACGGCCGTGAGGTCGACGAAATGCTGCCTCCAAACGCTCCCTCACCCTCCTTACCGGCGCCGTTGACGTTCGCCGGCGCGCCCGCCTCTAGGGAAGCGCGCGGCGGTCGCGGATGCGGACCGCCTCGATGCGGTTCTCGCGCACGGACTCGACGCGGATCGAGTAGCCGTTGTGGGTGACGGTGTCGCCGCGCTTGGGCAGCCGCCCGAGCTCGCCGAACACGAAGCCGCCGACCGAGTTGTAGGCGTCGGAGTCGACTGGCAGCGCGAGGCCGTAGTCGGCGAGGTCGGTGATCGCCACGTGGCCGCGGACGAACCAGTCGCCGTTGGCGAGCCGACGCACGGCGCCGCCCATCGGGTCGGTCTCGTCGTCGATCTCGCCCACGACCTCCTCGATGATGTCCTCGACCGTGACGATCCCGGCGGTGCGGCCGTACTCGTCGATCACGACCGCGAGCGAGCTGCGCTGGCGCTGGAGGTCGGCCAGCAGGTCGTCGAGCGGCTTGGTCTCGGGCACGATCGGGGCCTCGCGGACGAGCTCGTCGATGCGGGCGGTCGGCCCCTCGGTGAGCAGGAGCTGCGCGAGCGCGTTCGAGTGCACGATCCCCTTCACGCGGTCGCGGTTCTCGTCCTCGGTGACGACGACGCGCGTGTGGCCGGAGGAGACGCAGCGCCGCAGTGCGGTCTCGACGTTCTCCGACAGGTCGACGGTGATCACCGCCGGCGCCGGCGTCATCACCTGGCGCGCCTGCTGCTCGTGCAGGTGGAAGACGCCGGTCAGCATGCTCGCCTCGCCGGGGTCGAGTTGGCCGCCGGTCAGCGACTGGGCGATGAGCACCTTCAGCTCCTCGGGCGAGCCGCCCTCCTCGTACTCGTTCGTGGCCTTGATGCCGACCAGCCGCAGCATCCAGTTGGACGCCGTGTTGAGGACGTGGATGAAGGGGCTGAACGCCTGCGTGAAGAGGTGCAGCGGCCGCGCGATCCGGCGCGCCACCCCCTCGGCACGGTTGATCGCGTAGATCTTCGGGACCTGCTCGCCGATCGTGATGTGCAACGAGGTGGTGATGAGGTAGGCGAGGCCGACTGAGATCGCGTACGACACCCACTGCGGCGGTTCCTCGCCGATCAGGTCCTCGATGATGTCGCCCACGGCCGGCTCGCCGAGGAAGCCGATGCCCAGCGATGTGAACGTGATGCCCACCTGGGCGGCTGCCAGATAGCGAGAAAGGTCGTCGAGCTCGCGCAGTACCAGCGCCGCTCCCCGGACACCCGCCTCCGCCGCCTCCTCCATCTTCGAGCGCCGGACGCGCACGAGGGCAAACTCCGCCGCGACGAAGAAGCCGTTGAGCAGCACCAGCACGACGACGGCCAGCAGGAGCAGGACGGTCATCGGCGGTCCGCCGGCGGCGCACCATGTGCGCCGCTACTTCGGGAGCTGTCGTCGTCGTTCATCAGGCGACGAGGCGCATGGTAGCGGCGCCGCCCTACTGAAGCTGGTCGATCTTCTTCGCCATCTGGAAGTCGTTGTCCGTCAGCCCGCCGGCAGAGTGCGTGGTCAGCGTGAGGCGCACGTGGTTCCAGCCGTGCACGAGGATGTCGGGGTGGTGGTTGGCCTCCTCGGCGAGGTCGGCGACGCGGTTCACGTAGGCCATCGCGGCGGCGAAGTCGTCGAACTTCAGCTCGCGGACGAGCGCCTCCCCCTCGCGCTGCCAGCCGCTCTTATCCTCTGCTGCCATGCGGATCGTCTCCCTGGTGCCGTCGGCCACCGAGATGCTGTTCGCGCTCGGCGTCGGCGACGAGGTTACCGCCGTGACGCACGAGTGCGACCACCCGGCGGCGGCGCTCGAGCTGCCGCGCGTGACGCGCGACGTGATCGGCCCCGGCCTGCCGCCGGACGAGATCGACCGCGCCGTGCGCGCGCTGACCGAGCAGGGCCGCGCGATCTACGAGCTCGACGAGGACGCGCTGCAGCAGCTGCAGCCCGACCTGATCGTCACCCAGGCGCTGTGCGCGGTCTGCGCAGTGTCGTACGACGACGTGCGCGCGGTGGCCGAGCGGCTTGACTCGCAGCCGCAGGTGCTCGCGCTCGACCCCCACACGCTCGGCGAGGTGCTCGGCGACGTGCGCACGCTCGCGCAGGCGACCGGCGCCAAGGACGCCGGCGTCGCGCTCGTCGAGGACGCTGCGCGGCGGATCGACCGCGTGCGGCTGGCCGTGCGCGAGGCGGCGCCCGTCGGCGTGGTCGCGCTCGAGTGGCTCGACCCGGTGTTCACCGCCGGCCACTGGACACCGCAGCTGATCGAGCTCGCCGGCGGCCTCGACCTGCTCGGCCTCGCGGGAGAGCACTCCGAGCAGCGCAGCTGGGACGACGTCCGCGCCGCCGAGCCCGAGGTCGTGATCGTGATGCCGTGCGGCTACGACGCCGAGCGCGCGCTCGAGGAGGCCGAGACGTACGCCGGCGAGCTCGCGTCGCTCGGGGCCCGCCGGATCGTCGCGGTCGACGCCGCCGCGCACTTCTCCCGCCCCGGCCCACGGCTGATCGAAGGCCTCGAGGTCCTCGCCCACATCCTGCACCCGGACCTGCTCCCGGAGGCGCCGGCCCGCACCTACGAGCTCACGTTGCCGGGCGTGTCGCCAGGTACGAGGTGAAGCGGCTCGCGGTGTCGCAGTAGACGGGGACGGCGACCCGACCGCAGAGGTTCTTGAGGAAGTCGCGCAGCAGCACGTGGTACTCGCGCGTCGACTCCGGGCCGCCGAATGAGTAGCGCGACCACGAGCCGGTATCCGAGTACGGGATCAGCCAGCGGCCGTGGGAGTCGCCCGAGTTGAAGAGCGTGGTGGCGCGCGAGTCGCCGGTCACGTTGCGGTAGGCGTCGAGCCCGATCAGCGCCTGCAGGAAGCCGTTGAAGACGAACAGGTCGGGCGCGTAGGAGTAGATGAGGTAGTGCGTGCCGGCGGTCGCGGGCCGGTTGACGCCGGTCGGCCAGCGCGTCTGGAAAGCCGGGATGGCGGCGTAGGCGGCGTCGCGGTAGCGGGTGGCGCGGGTCATCTGGTACGCGCGTGAGAGCGACTGGATGGCGGTGCCCTGCGCCATGCCGCTCATCCACGGCGGCTGGCCGCCCTCGAACTCGAAGAAGTACTCCCACGTGCTGAAGCCGCCGCGGGTCGAGGTCAGCGCGAGCATCGCGTCGAGCAGCTCGCGCAGCGGCGTGCACGTGCGGTCGTCGGCCTTGTTGCACGTGTTCCAGTGCGCGTTGGCCTTGCCGAAGTTGGCGAGCGGCTGGATCTGCAAGCCGCTGCCGGCGTAGTACTCGAGGATCACCGGCGAGCCCGTGAAGACGACGCGCGTGCCGGGCGCCGGCGGCTGGTTGGCGGGCCAGAACTGGGTGTTGCGCTCGAGCGTCATCACGATCGCGTTCACGCGCGAGCTGGTGAGCTGGCCGCGAGCGTCGATCCCCTCGGCGGTCGCGATCGCCCCGGCGAGCTCGGCCCGCTGGGCGCCGGCGAGCGTGTCGCGGACGCGCCGCGCCTCCGCCAGCGCCGCGTCATAGCGCTGCCGTGCCGTCGGCGACGGCGCCTGGCTCGCGCGCGCACGCGCGCGAGAACGCTCCTTCGACGATCCGCGTGCCGGACGGCACGGCGGGCAGCGCCGTCGTCCGCCGCGACGGCAGGAACCGATCCTTGACGACGCGCGCGCTGCCGTCCTTCGCCACCCGCAACACCGGGCTTGCCTGCGCCGCCCCGGGAACCGCGACGGCGACCATCGCCCCGAGCACCGCACCCGCCACGAAACGGCCCTTGATCCTCACCCGTGCTCCTCCGCGTCCGCGCCCGCCCGCCCCGGTCGGGCGGATGCGGCTCTGTAATCCCAGCCGCGACGAACCAAACACCGGTGGTTCGACTTCTTACACAATCAGGAGAGCGGCGCTACAGGCCGAGCTCGGCGGCCTTGGAGGAGGCGACCGCGAGTGCTCCCGCGATTGAGATCGCCGCAACCGCGACGCACGCGAGGATCGGGAGGAGCTCGCCTCGGCGCTGAGCGGTGAGGCGGTCCATGGCGAACGCCGCGATGCCGCCGCCGATCAGGCCTCCGACGTGGCCGCCGATCGAGATGTTGAGGCCCGGCGCGAAGAACGGGAACGCGAGGTTGATGAGGATGATCGGGCCGAGGCCCGAGCGCCAGGGGTCGACGCCGCGGGCTCGCTGGAAGATGAAGGCCGCGGCCATCAGGCCGAAGACCGCTCCCGACGCGCCGACGGTGGCCTGGTTGGGGTCGGAGAAGGCAAGCGCTCCGAGCGCGCCGGCGAACAGCGCGGCGAGGTAGAGCGCGAGGAAGCCGCGGTTGCCGATCACCGGCTCGAGCATCGTCCCCAGCCAGTAGAGGGCGTACATGTTGAGCAGGATGTGAATCGGGCTGACGCTGTGCAGGAAGCCGCCGGTCAGCAGCCGCCAGAAGTCGCCCTGGGAGACGCCGAGCAGCGACCCTTCCTCGCTGGCGCCGACGGCGATCAGGACGAAGTCCTCGTACACCGGGCCGTCTCGGCCGCCCGAGGAGACCATGCCGAAGTAGAGCAGCACGTTGATCGCGATCAGGACGTACGTGACCGTCGGCTGCGCGTAGATGTTGCGCAGCGTGCGGACCGGCGTCTTCTGCCGCGAGCAGTCCGGGCAGCGCATGCCGACGGGCGTCGCGGTCATGCAGTCCGGGCAGATCGGATTGCCGCAGTTCGAGCACGAGACGCCCGTCTCGCGGCCGGGGTGGCGGTAGCAGACGGCCATCTCGCGCGTGAAGCTAGCAGTGGTCGCTTAGCGGGCTCTTTAGGACGGAGAGGCCGTCATGACCGGCGTCCGCGTGGGCTCGTCGGAGCCGCCCATCGGCTCGTCGGTCACGAGCACCATCTTGGCGTCGGCGACGCCCGGGATCGCCGTCGCGACCGAGCCGTCCGCGCGCGGGTAGAAGAGCGCGTTCGTCGGCTCCGGGGTGTTCGACCCCTTGGGCATGACCCACACCTGGTAGACGCGCCCGTCCGGCGGCTGCGGCATCCCGGAGCCGACGAGCGTCGCTTCGCCGTCGGTCACCCGCAGCTCGGCGCGCCCGCCCGGCGCGCGCTCGGCGTCGACCTGCACGGCGACCGTGCGCGTCGTCGTCGCCGGCTCCGTCGGCGCAGCGTCGTCGCGCTCGAGCGCCGTGCCGGCGAGCACGCCGGCGATCAGGAGCGCGGCGGCGACGGGCGCCAGGCGCCAGCCGGCGAGCCAGCCGCGGCGCTCGCGGCGGGAGCCTCGCGGCGCCGGACGATCGGCGCCCTCGCCCACCTGCGCCAGCAGCGCCGCCTCGCGCTCGACCTCGGCCATGATGCGGGCCTTGAGCTCCGGCGGCGGCGTCATCTGCGGCGACGCCATCGGCAGCGCGTGGACGGCCGGCAGCAGCTCGTCGACCTCGTCGCGGCAGAGCGAGCAGCCCTCGAGGTGGAGCTCGAACGCGTCGCGCTCGTCCTCGGGCATGGCCTCGAGGACGTAGGCGCCGGCGGCGTCGACCCAGCGCTCGTGCTCGCTCATACCGGCGCCACCTTCCCCTCGCCGAGCTGGGCCTTCATCTTCTTCAGCCCGAGCCGCATCCGCCCCTTCACGGTGCCCACGGGCGCGTCGAGCATGTCCGCGATCTCGGTGTGCGTGAACCCGCCGAAGTAGGCGAGCTCGATCACCTGCGACTGGTCCGACGGGAGCGAGCGCAGCGCGGTGCGCACCGTGCCGGACTCCTCGCGGCGGGCGGCTTCGACGTCGGTCCGCTCGCGCGCCTCGAAGCGCTCCTCGATCCCCTCGTCGCCGGCGCGGCGCTTGTCGTGGACGGTGGCGCGGCGCAGCGCGTCGATCGCGCGGTGGTGGACGATCCCCAGCACCCACGTGCGGACCGACCCGCGGGCGCGGTCGTAGCGCGCTCCCGACCGCCACATCGAGAGGAACGCGTCCTGCGTGACGTCCTCGGCGCCCGAGCGCGTGCCCATCATGCGGTAGGCGAGCGAGAAGGCGGCGGGCGAGTGACGCTCGTAGATGACCTCGAAGGCACCCGCGTCGCCCCGGCGCACGAGCTGCATCACGTCCTCGTCGGCGAGCAAGGTCAGGTCGCGCCCCATGTGTATCTCTGCGCGCTAGCGCGCCTCGCGGATCATCGCGCGGAGTCGCGGAACACGCGCAGCGCCTCGCGGCCGGCGTCGCGCACCGTGCGGCCCGCGAGGTCGAGCGGGTTCCGCGCCAGCGCGCGGCGCCGGTGCCGGCGCCCGCGGGTGCGCAGCACCACCAGCCCGGCGGCGGCGCCGGTGCCGACCACGACGGCGGCGGCGGGCCGCCACCAGTTGCGCGGGTCGCGCATCGAGCGCAGCTCCCACGCCTCGAGCTCGTCGGCGGCCAGCTCCACCAGGGAGCCGAGCGCCGTCTCGAGCCGCGGCTCGAGGTCGGCCGGCGGCTCGACGGGGGCCAGCGCCTCCCGCAGCCGCGTCTCGAAGTCCCAGGCGTCGCTCATAGGACCTCAGTACCCGCCCGTTCCTTGACGATCTCCTCCAGCTGCCGGATGGCACGATGGAGCAGCACCTTCGTCGCGCCGTCGGTGCGGCCGAGCGCGCGCGCGATCTCGCGGTTGTCCATCCCCAGCGCGAAGCGCATGATCAGCGCCTCGCGGCGATCGTCCGGCAGGTCCTGCACGCCCTCGAGGATTCGCTTCAGGTCCTCGCGATCCTCCACCAGCGACTCGGTGGTGTGCAGCTCGGGGAGCGCGCCCGCGTCGTCGATCGACGTCTGCGGCCGGCGCGAGCGGTCGCGGTAGTAGTTCGCCGCCAGGTTGTGCGCGATCCGGATCAGCCACGGCCGCAGCGGGCGGCCGCGTGACTCGCGCTGGGCACGCTCGAAGTGCCGGTACGCCTGCAGGAAGGTCTGCTCGGTGAGGTCCTCGGCGTCGTGGTGGTTGCCCACCCGGTAGTACGAGTACGAGTAGACGTCCCGCAGGTGCGCCCGGTAGAGCTCGGTGAAGGCGGCGTCGAGCCGCGCCTTGTCCTCGCGAGGCGATGCGGAATCCGCGGAATCGGGTGCGGCGGCCATCCGGCACGACAGTACCTTCCTCAGGCGGCGCGCACAGCGCCCGCTGCGGCAGCCTTCTTCGCCGCCGGCGTCGTGGCGCCGCGTGCGAGCTCGACGGCCATCGGGTCGGTGGTCGCCGCCACGCGGAAGCCGGCGGCGCCGAGGGCGTCGCCCACCTGGCGGGCGAACGCGGTGTCGCGGGTGGCGAGGACGAGCGGCTCGCGCTTCTCGAGCGCCGCCGCGGCGTCGCCCGTGCCGCCGAGGGCGCCGGCGGCCCACGGAGCCACGTGCTCGGACACATACGCGGCGGGCAGCGCGCCGACCGGCGGCACGAGGCCCGTCGAGAGCACGAGCACCCCGCTGCGCGGCGCGACGTCACGGCCGTGGGCGGCCACCGCGGCGGGCAGCGCGGCGGACGGGACCGCGAAGCACACGAGGTCGTGACGCGAGAGCTCGAGCTCGGAGGCCGGGACGGCGCGGATCGCCTTCGGCAGCGCGACGCCGGGGAGGTAGCGCTCGTTCGCGCGCTCGGTCCCGATCAGCTCCGCCTGCGCCGGCGTGTGGGTCCCGAGGTCGACCTCGAGGCCGGCGCGGGCGAGCATGACGGCCACGCTCGTGCCCCACGAGCCGGCGCCGATGACCGCGGCGCGCCGCAGTGGGGGCAGGCCGCCGAGCCACTCCCACTGGAGCATGACGTTGGGCCAGATGCGGTCGGTGACGGCGGCCGCGAGCTGCGGCGACACCTTCTCGACCTTCGGGAAGTTGAGCGGCCGCCCGATCCGGATCCGGACCTTGTGCGGCCGGATGCGCCAGCCGTTGCGAACCGACTCCGTGCCGATCACGGCCACCGGCACGACGGGCGCGCCGGTCTCGAGCACCAGGCGCCCGACGCCCCGCTTGGGACGGCCCAGCGAGCCCGGGCGGATGCGCGTGCCCTCGGGGAACATCAGCACGCAGTCGCCGCGCTCGAGGATCGCCTTGGCGGTGGCCAGCATGTCGGCGTCGCCGGCGCCCCGGTTGACCGGGAAGGCCCCGAGCGAGCTCAGGAACCAGGCCACGGGCTTGTAGTGGAAGATCTCCCGCTTGGCGACGTAGTAGAGGGGCCGGCGGGCGATCGTGCCGATCACGAACGGGTCGAGGAACGACCGGTGGTTCGAGACGAAGATGACGGGCCCCGACGCCGGGATGTGCTCGCGCCCGATGCGCGACATCCGGAAGTAGAGGTGGAAGAACGGCTGCAGCACGGCGCGCGACAGCCAGTACACGATCGGGTTCACGCCGCGCGCACGCGCCTTCGCGTGGAGGCGACTATGGTCGGCGGTCCTCACTCACAGCGGTACCCGCGCCAACGCCGCTCGTTACAGTTGCCCGCAGCATGGCCTTCGACCGCACCCGCTCGCTCCGCGGCGCGCTCGCCGGGAGCCTGGCCGCGGCCGTCTGGCTCGCCCAGCAGCCGCTGGACAAGCGCGCCTTCGACCTCGACTACGACGACGCCGAGCTGCTGGGCCGGCTCGTGGCCCGCGGGCGCCCCGCCGAGGGCGCGATCGGCACCTTCCTGCACCTGCAGAACGGGGCGGTGTTCGGGGCCGTCTATGCCGGCCTCGCCCCGAGCCTCCCGGTGCCGCCCGTGCTGCGCGGCCCGCTGGCGGGGCTCGCCGAGCACCTGGCCACATGGCCGGCGACCGCGATCGTCGAGCCGCGGCTGTGGGGCAGCGGCCGCGCGTTCGCGCAGGCCACCTGGCGCCACCTGCTGTTCGGCTTTGTGCTCGGCGAGCTCGAGCGCCGGCTCAACCCGCCCGCCGACGACCTCGAGCCGGTCGACGAGGCGGCCGTCGCCTCCAACGGCCACGGGTCGGCCGCGCACCTCGTAGCCAGCGGACCGCGCTGACCGAGGAGCGCGTCAGGCGTCGACGCCGCGGGCGGTGAGCGCCTCCGTGAGCTCGGCCGGGAGCCGGTCGGCGCGCGGCGGGTCGACGGCCTCGAGCGAGACGGTGTGGTCGTAGCGCGGGAAGTCGCGCTGGCCCCAGCCGCGCAGCTCGCTGTCGAGCCGGTGCAGGCGCCCCTCGACGCTCAGCACCAGCCCCGGCACGTACCGGCGCGGCTCCTCGAAGTCCTCGCGGTCGACCGGCCGCACGATCCACCCGCGCACGACCGGCGTGCGCCGGAAGAGCGAGCGCTTGCCGGTGAAGAACTCCTTGACGCCCGGGTTGCCGGCGGCGCCCATCGCCTCGAGGAAGTCCGCGACCGAAGTCAGACGATCTTCCCCGGGTTGAGGTTTCCCCCCGGATCGACCCCGTCGAACAGCGCCCGCACCATCGTCACGCCGGGCGCCGAGATGTCCTGCTCCAGCCACTGGGCGTGCTCGGTGCCCACCCCGTGGTGATGCGACAGCGTGGCGCCCGAGTCCACGAACGTCTGCTGGACCGCGGACTTGACGGCGTCGTAGTCCGCCAGTGGGTCGCGCGCTCCCGACGGTCTGAACGCGAAGGTGAAGTACAGGCACGCGCCCGAGTGGTACGAGTGCGACAGGTGGCACATGACGTAGCCGGGCACGCCGAGCGACGCGAAGGCCGCCTGCGCGGCGCTGACCACGTTGCCGTGCACCTCCGCGAGCCGGCTCCAGGGCGCGGCCGTCTCGGACACGTCGCCGAGAGCGCCGCGATCCAGGAGGTAGTCGCGGATGTAGGGCGTGTCGAACTTCTTCTGGTCGTAGAGGACGCCCGGACCGCTGCCGATGCAGAGGCCGCCGTGGCCGGAGACGATGCGCCCGACGAGCTTGCGCTGCGATCGCACGTGGCGCTCGCTGCCCTCGTAGCCGATGAACGCCAGGCACATGGCGTCGACGTCGAAGCCGCGACGGCGACGCAGGAACTCGGCCAGCGCCCGCGACTTGACCCGGTCGAGCGGCGTCGGCGCCTTCCGCGTGGCGAACGAGAACTGCGTCTCCCTGGCGTCCGACACCCGCGTCACGCTCGGCGTCGCCTCGCTCGCCGCGATGTCGTGCATGGCGGCGAGGCCGGCCGCCCAGGTCGGCAGCAGGTAGCCGAGGATCGTCCGCCGGACGGGCACCCGGTGCACGTGGACCGTCGCCTCGCAGACGATCCCGAGCCGGCCCTCGCTGCCGAGGATCATCTCGCGCACGCTCGGACCGGTCGACGTCGCCGGCACGGGGCGGGTGGCGAGCACGCCCGACGGCGTCACCACGCGCACGGCCCGCAGGAGGTCGGCGACGTCGCCGTACTTGTCGGACTGCATCCCCGAGGAGCGCGTGGCGATCCACCCGCCGAGCGTCGAGTACGCGAAGCTGTCCGGGAAGTGGCCGAGCGTCCATCCGCGCGCGTTCAGCTGCTCCTCGAGCCGCGGGCCGGACACGCCGGACTGGACGCGCGCAAGGCGCGCGGTCTCGTCGATCGAGAGCAGCTGGTCCATGCGGCCGAGGTCGACCGAGACGACGGTGCGGGTCTCGGCCGCCGGGGGCTCGAGGCTGCCCGAGATGTTGGACCCGCCGCCGAACGGGATGACGACGGCGTCGGCGTCGAGCGCCGCGCGCAGGACCGCCGCCACCGCCTCCTCGCCGCCGGGGCGGACGACGACGTCCGGTAGCCGGCCGAGGTCGCCGCGCCGGTGCCGCACGAGGTCGCGCAGGCTCTTGCCGCGGGCGTGCACGACACGGTCGCGCGCATCGAGCGAGACATGCTCGGCGCCGGCGGCGGCCTCGAGGGCCGCGCGGAGGCCCGCCGGCACCGCCGGCTCGGGGACGTCGAGGTCGCCGAAGCTGACGCGCGGTGAGGACACGCGGTCGACGTCGATCAGGAGGTGGCGATGCAGGAACGGCCCGAGCTCGGGCTTGTCCTCATGCGTGAACGCGACGTCGTCGTCACCCCATCCCCACCACTTCATGGTCCGAACATACGGGATCGGCAGGCGTGCGAAACCGTTCGCCGCTGCCGGGGTACAAGCCCTCATGTCCCCCGGGAGATTCGAGCGCGCGAAGGAGCGCACCACCGAGATCAAGGATCTGCGCGACCGCGTACCGAGCGCCGAGGAGCTGCGCAACCGCGGCGCCGAGCTGCGCACCCGGGGCACCGAGCTGCGCTCGCGCGGCGCGGATCTCGCGCGCCAATACGCCAAGATGGACGTCTCGTGGGCGCGCTGCGGCTACGCGCGAGCGGCTCGCGAGGGGCTGCTCAGCTTCGTCCTCGGCCCGATGACCGACTACTACCTCCGGCGGCGCACGCGGGGGCGGGAGATCTTCGACGACCTGACGCCGCCGGTCGTCTTCGTGGCGAACCACTCGAGCCATCTCGACACGCCCACGATCCTGCGCGCGATCCCGCGCAAGTGGCGCAACCGCACCGCGGTCGCGGCCGCCGCCGACTACTTCTACAAGAAGCGCTGGACGGCCAACGGCGTTGCCCTGCTGTTCAACACGGTGCCGCTCGGCCGCAGCGGCGGCGGCCTCTCGAACGGTGCCACGGATCACGTCGACCGGCTGATCCGCCAGCGCTGGAACCTCCTGATGTTCCCGGAGGGCACGCGCTCGCGCGACGGCCAGATCGGCAAGGTCCACTCCGGCGCCGCGGTCATCGCCGCCCACCACGGCGTCGACATCGTCCCGATCTACGTCAGCGGGACCCACGACGCGATGCCCCCGGGGAAGAACTGGCCGAAGCGCCGGCCGGGCCGCTTCCTCTCGCGCCGCCACAAGGTCGAGGTCCGCTTCGGCGAGCCGATCGAGTCGCGCGACGAGGAGCACCGCCGCGAGGTCATGGACGAGGTGCGCGCCTTCTGGGACCGCAAGGGCCTCCCCGCGGAGCCCGCGGCGCCGGCCCATGACGTCCTCGTGATGCACCGTGCGCTGCACGAGTACGAGGCGCGCGAGCACTCCTCCTCCGCGGCTTGATTGACCCGCGGCGTCAGCCGCCTATACGGTCCCCACCGGGGCAGAGCCGGAACCCGAGTGGAGGAGCATCATGAAGAAGCTGATCAACGAGCCCGACGCCGTGGTTCGCGAGGCGCTTGAAGGGATCGAGGCCGCGCACGCAGACCACGTGCGGGTGATCTACGAGCCGATGGTGATCGTGCGCGCCGACGCCCCGATCCAGGGCAAGGTCGGGATCATCTCGGGCGGCGGCTCCGGCCACGAGCCGATGCACGGCGGCTTCGTCGGGCGCGGGATGCTCGACGCCGCATGTCCCGGCGAGGTCTTCACGTCGCCGACGCCCGATCAGATGCTCGAGGCGACCAAGGCCGTCGACGGCGGCGCGGGTGTCCTCCACATCGTCAAGAACTACACCGGCGACGTGCTCAACTTCGAGATGGCCGCCGACCTCGCGCAGGGAGAGGGGATCGAAGTCGAGGCGGTCGTGACCAACGACGACGTCGCGGTCCAGGACAGCCTCTACACCGCCGGCCGGCGCGGCGTCGGCATCACGGTGATCGCCGAGAAGATCTGCGGCGCCGCGGCCGAGGAGCGCAAGTCGCTGGCGGAGGTGGCCGAGCTGTGCCGCAAGGTCAATGGCCAGGGTCGCAGCATGGGCATGGCGCTCACCCCCTGCGTGACCCCGGGCTCCGGCCAGCCGAGCTTCGAGCTCGCCGACGACGAGATGGAGATCGGGATCGGCATCCACGGCGAGCCCGGCCGCTACCGCGAGAAGCTGGGACCCGCCTCCGAGGTCGTCGACCGCCTGGCGACGGCGATCGTCGAGGACCTGCCGTTCGAGTCCGGCGACCGCGTCCTCGCGTTCGTCAACGGGATGGGCGGCACGCCGCTGATCGAGCTCTACATCGTGTATCGCGAGCTGGTCCGCTTCCTCGAGGGTCGCGGCATCACGATCGAGCGGCGCCTGATCGGCGACTACATCACATCGCTCGAGATGGCGGGCTGCTCGATCACGCTGCTCAAGCTCGATGACGAGCTGACGCGGCTGTGGGACGCGCCCGCCGACACGCCCGCGCTCCGGGTGTGCTGAGGCGCACGCGGCCGTGAGCATCACCGCCTCGGAGGTCCGCGCCTGGATCGGCCGCTTCGCGGAGGACGTCGCCGAGCACCGCGCCGAGCTCGTCAAGCTCGACACGGCGATCGGCGACGGCGACCACGGGACGAACATGGACCGCGGCATGCGCAAGGCGGTCGAGAAGCTCGACTCGCTCGAGGGCGACGACATCGGCGCGATCCTGAAGGCGGTCGGCATGGCCCTCGTGTCGAGCGTCGGCGGCGCCGCCGGGCCGCTGTACGGGACGCTGTTCCTGCAGATGGGGACGGCGAGCGCGGGCCGCGAGGAGCTCGACCTCGCCGGCTGGGCCGATGCGCTGGACGCCGGCACCAAGGGCGTCCAGTCCCGCGGCAAGGCCCAGCCGGAGGACAAGACGATGATCGACGCGCTGCTGCCGGCGGTGGCGGCGCTGCGCGATGCGGAGCAGGAGGGCGCGGAGCTCGGCGACGCGCTCCGCCGCTCCGCCGACGCGGCCGGGGAAGGCATGCGGGCGACGATCCCGCTCGAGGCCCGCAAGGGCCGCGCGAGCTACCTCGGGCCGCGGAGCGTCGGCCACCAGGACCCCGGCGCGACGTCGACGCACCTGCTCCTGAGCGCCGCGACTGCGGCGTTCGCCGCAGGCGAGTAGTGTCCCGGCCCGTCGGGGTCAACGGCACGAGGAGGAGGACAGCTCTTGAGCATCTTCGGCGCAGAGGTGATCGGTACCGCGCTGCTGATTCTGCTCGGCGATGGCGTGGTGGCAGCGGTGCTGCTGAACCACTCCAAAGCGCAGAACGGCGGCTGGATCGTCATCACCTGGGGTTGGGCGATGGCGGTGATGATCGCCGTGTTCGCGGTCGGCCAGTTCAGCGGGGCGCATCTCAACCCGGCGGTCACGTTCGGGTTCGCCCTCGAGGGCCGGACCGAGTGGGGTGATGTTCCCGAGTACTTCGCTGGGGAGTTCGTCGGCGCGTTCATCGGCGCGACGCTCGTCTGGTTGTCGTATCTCAACCACTGGCGCGAGACCGAAGATCCGGGACTCAAGCTGGCCGTGTTCTGCACGGCTCCGGCGATCCGCAACCCGGTCGCCAACATCATCACCGAGGTCGTCGGAACGTTCGTGCTGGTGTTCGGCGTGATGGCGGTCTTCGCCGACGAGGCGACCGCTGCCACCGGGCTGGGCGGCCTGATCGTCGGCCTTATCGTGCTCTCCATCGGCCTCTCGCTCGGCGGGCCGACCGGGTACGCGATCAACCCGGCGCGCGACCTCGGGCCGCGCATCATCCACGCCATCCTGCCGATCCCCGGCAAGGGCGGCTCGGACTGGGGCTATTCGTGGGTGCCCGTGGTGGGGCCGCTGATCGGCGCCGCCCTGGCCGCGGCCGCCTTCGCGGCGTTCTATCCGGGCTGAGCGAACCACTGAGAGATCGAGGAGGAGCTTGATGGCGAAGTACGCGGCAGCAATCGACCAGGGCACCACCAGCACGCGCTGCATGGTGTTCGACCACGGCGGCCAGGTGGTGAGCGTCGCGCAGAAGGAGCACGAGCAGATCTATCCCAAGCCGGGCTGGGTCGAGCACGACGCGAACGAGGTCTGGGCGCGCACGCAGGAGGTGATCGACGAGGCGATGTCCTCGGCCGGCGCGAGCGCGGACGACATCGCCGGCGTCGGCATCACCAACCAGCGCGAGACGGCGCTGGTGTGGGACCGGACGACCGGCGAGCCGGTCCACAACGCGATCGTCTGGCAGGACACGCGGACCGACAAACTGGTCGACGAGTTCTCGCGCGACGGCGGCCAGGCCCGGTTCCAGGACAAGGTCGGCCTGCCGCTGGCGACCTACTTCTCCGGGCCGAAGATCCGCTGGATCCTGGACAACGTCGACGGGGCCGCCGACAAGGCGGAGTCCGGCGACCTGCTGTTCGGCAACATGGACACCTGGCTCCTGTGGAACCTCACGGGCGGGACCGACGGCGGTCTGCACATCACCGACGTGACGAACGCCAGCCGCACGATGCTGATGGACCTCAAGTCCCTCCAGTGGGACGAGGAGATCATGGGCATCATGGGCGTCCCGCGGGCGATGCTGCCGGAGATCAAGGCGTCCAGCGAGGTCTACGGCGAGGTCTCGTCCGGCGGCTCCCTCCAGGGCGTCGCGATCGCCGGCGACCTCGGCGACCAGCAGGCGGCGACGTTCGGCCAGACGTGCTTCGCGGTCGGCGAGGCCAAGAACACGTACGGCACGGGCAACTTCCTGCTGCTCAACACCGGCACCGAGGCGGTGCAGTCGAAGTCGGGCCTGCTGACGACCGTCGGCTACAAGATCGGCGATCAGGACGCGATCTACTGCCTCGAGGGCTCGATCGCGATCACCGGCGCGCTCGTGCAGTGGCTGCGCGACAACCTCAAGATGATCCAGGCGGCACCGGAGGTCGAGGACCTCGCGAAGTCGGTCGACGACAACGGCGGCTGCTACATCGTGCCCGCGTTCTCGGGCCTGTTCGCGCCGTACTGGAAGTCGAACGCCCGCGGTGTCTTCGCCGGCCTGACGCGGTTCGTCAACGCCGGGCACATCGCCCGGGCGACGCTCGAGGCGACCGCCTACCAGAGCCGCGAGGTGGTCGAGGCCATGAACGCGGACTCCGGCGTCGACCTCGAGTCGCTGAAGGTCGACGGCGGCATGGTCGGCAACGACCTGCTGATGCAGTTCCAGGCCGACCTGCTCGGCGTGCCGGTCATCCGGCCGAAGGTGCCCGAGACGACGTCGCTGGGCGCGGCCTACGCCGCCGGCCTCGCGACCGGCTTCTGGGCCGAGGTCGAGGACCTGCGCGAGAACTGGGTCGAGGACAAGCGCTGGGAGCCGTCGATGGACGCCTCCACGCGCGACGAGTACTACAAGTACTGGAAGCGCGCGGTCACGCGCACCTTCGACTGGTTCGACTCCGAGGAGTAGGCGATCCGATGAGCGCCGGCGAGCTGCCTCCCGATCCCGACCGGAACCTTGCACTGGAGCTGGTCCGGGCCACGGAGGCGGCCGCCATCGCCGCGGCGCGGTTCATGGGCCGCGGCGACAAGGAGAAGGTCGACCAGGCGGCGGTCGACGCGATGCGGCCCGTGCTGGGCTCGGTGGCGATGGACGGCATCGTGGTCATCGGCGAGGGCGAGAAGGACGAGGCTCCCATGCTCTACAACGGCGAGCGCGTGGGCAGCGGCGTCCCGCCGGCGGTCGACGTCGCGGTCGATCCGGTGGACGGGACGACGCTGACCGCCAAGGCCCTGCCCGACGCGCTCGCGGTGCTCGCCCTGTCCGAGCGCGGCACGATGTTCGATCCCGGGCCGTGCGTGTACATGGAGAAGCTCGCCGTGGGCGAGGATCTCGCGGACGTCGTCGACTTCGAGGCGCCGGTGGCCGACAACCTCGCGCGGATCGCGAAGGCCAGGGGCAAGCGGGGGACGGACGTGACGGTCGCGATCCTCGACCGGCCGCGCCACCAGGACCTCGTCGCCGAGGTGCTCGCGACCGGCGCGCGGATCAAGTTCATGCTCGACGGCGACGTCGCGGGCGCCATCCTGGCCGCCGACGAGGAGTCGTCGGTCGACCTGCTGATCGGCATCGGCGGAACCCCCGAGGGCGTGATCGCCGCGTGCGCGCTGAAGTGCCTCGACGGCGCGCTCTTCGGCCGCCTCTACCCGCGCGACGAGTCCGAACGCGCCGCGGCGCTCGAGCAGGACTACGACCTCGACCGCATCCTCACGATCAACGACCTCGTCTCGGGCGAGGACTGCTTCTTCGCGGCCACCGGCGTCACCGATGGCGAGCTGCTGCGCGGCGTGCGCTATGGACCACGACGCGTGCTCACCCAGTCGCTGTCGATGCGGTCGCGCTCGGGCGCCGTGCGGCTGATCGAGGGACGCCATCACACGGCGCGCTCGAACCTCATCCGCACCCCTGCAGGGCTTCCGGGCGAGTAGCGTTTCCTGACGTGCCCCAGCTGCAGACCGACGTGCTGGTGATCGGCGGCGGCGCCACCGGCGCCGGGGTGGCGTGGGACGCCGCGCTGCGTGGCTTCGATGTCGTGCTCGTCGAGCGCCGCGACCTCGCCGAGGGAACGAGCGGGCGCTTCCACGGCCTCCTGCACTCCGGCGGCCGCTACGTCGTCAAGGACCCGGTGGCGGCCGAGGAGTGCGTGGTCGAGAACGCGATCCTGCGCCGCGTGATCCCGGACTGCATCGAGGACACTGGCGGGCTGTTCGTGACGACGCCCGAAGACGATCCGGCCTACGGCGACGCGTTCATGAAGGGGTGCCGGACGGCCCAGCTCCCGGCCGAGGAGATCGACGTCGCCGAGGCGCTGCGCCGCGAGCCCAGGTTGAACCCGGCGATCAAGCGGGCTTTCACCGTGCCGGACGCGTCGATCGACGCGTGGAAGACCGTGTGGTCGCTGGCGCGCGGCGCGGGGGCCCACGGGGCGCGGATCCTGACCTACCACCGCGTGGTCGACTTGCACACGAGCGGCGGCGCCGTGACGGGCGCCCGCCTGCTCAACGAGCTCACCGGCGAGGAGCTCGACGTCGAGGCCGGCTTCACGCTCAACGCCTCCGGCGCGTGGGCGGCGCAGATCCTGCACATGGCCGGGATCGAGGACGTCGGCGTGGTCCCGGGCAAGGGGATCATGATCGCCATGAACCACCGGCTGGTGAACACGGTGATCAACCGCTGCACGATGCCGGCCGACGGCGACATCCTCGTGCCGGTCCGCACCGTCAGCATCATCGGCACGACCGACATCCACTCCGCCGATCCGGACGAGATCCCGGTCACGCAGGCCGAGGTCGACCAGATGCTCGACGACGGCGAGCGCCTCGTGCCCGGCTTCCGCGAAGCCCGCGCGCTGCGGGTGTGGGCCGGCGTGCGGCCGCTGTTCCAGGACGCGCGGGCCGGCGAGGTGGCGGACACGCGCGACGTCAGCCGCACGCATGCGGTCGTCGACCATCGCGAGCGCGACGGCATCGACGGGCTGCTCACGATGTCGGGCGGCAAGCTGACGACATTGCGCCTGATGGCGCAGGACCTCGTCGACGCCATGTGCGGCCAGCTCGGGGTCCACCGGCCGTGCACGACC
This sequence comes from uncultured Solirubrobacteraceae bacterium, assembly GCA_963789005.1. Taxonomy (GTDB): domain Bacteria; phylum Actinomycetota; class Thermoleophilia; order Solirubrobacterales; family Solirubrobacteraceae; genus DASSUW01. The sequence goes on along the minus strand of CAWBIZ010000004.1, from coordinate 401,575 downwards.
GCGAACGAGCGGCCGCCCGGCAACGAGGAGGGCGAGTCCTACCGCATCGCGTCGAGGCTCGGCCGGCGAGAGGAGACGCTCCAGGAGGAGCAGCTCATCTGCGAGTGCGAGCTGATCGGGCGCAGCCGGCTCGAGGAGGCCATGCGCCGGCGCGGCACCACCAACCTCGACGACATCCGCCGCAACCTCCGCCTCGGCATGGGGCCGTGCCAGGGCGGCTTCTGCATCTACCGCGCAACCGGGATCCTGCACACCACCGACCGCCTCGACGGCGCCGCCGCGAGCGCCGCGCTGCTCGGCTTCCTGCAGGAGCGCTGGAAGGGCGTCTGGCCGATCCTCTACGGCGACCAGCTGCGCCAGGCGCGGCTCGACGACTGGATCTTCCAGGGGCTGCTCGACGTCGAGCACCTGGTGGAATCGGCTGACGCCGATTCCATTGCGAGTTCGCCTGGCGGCGAACATCGCGATGGGGTTGTCCGATGAGTCATCACGACGTCGTCGTCGTCGGCACGGGCCTCGCCGGCCTGACCGCCGCGGTGCGCCTGGCCGAGTCGGGGGCACGCGTGCTCGTGCTCGCCAAGGGGATTGGTGCCACGCACCTCAGCCCGGCCACGATCGACGTCCTCGGGTACGCGCCGGAGCGCGTCGAGCGCCCGGCCGATGCGCTCGCCTCGCTGCCTGCAGGCCATCCGTACGGCCATGTCGGAGCGGAGGGCGTCACGGCGGCGGTCGCGTGGCTCAAGGAGCGCGTCGCCGGCGGCTCGCTGGCCCCGTACGCCTACGTCGGGGGGGTCGAGGAGAACCTCCTGCTGCCGACGGCGGTCGGCGTGCCGCGCCCGTCGGCGGTCGTGCCGGAGACGATGGCCGGGGGCGACCTGCGCGGCGGCGGCCCGGTGTGCGTGGTCGGCCTGCGCGCGCTGAAGGACTTCCATGCGGCGCTGCTGGCCGACAACCTCGCGCGCGCGGGCTTCCCGGCGCGGGCGATCGAGCTCGACCTGCGGCCCGAGCAGCGGGCCGACGTCAACGCGCTCGGGTTCGCGCGCGCGTTCGAGCAGGAGGCGTTCCGCAACGCGGTCGTGGCGCAGGTGGCGGACCGCCTGCGCGCGGACGAGCGTGCCGCGTTCCCCGCGGTGCTCGGGATCGCCGACCCCCACGGCGTGTGGGCGGCGATCGAGCACGGGCTCGGCCGTCCCGCGTTCGAGGTGCCCACGCTGCCCCCGTCGGTTCCCGGCATGCGCCTGTTCGCGATCCTGCGCGCGGCGCTGCGCCGCGCCGGCGGCTCGGTGATGCTCAACAACGTGGTGACCGGCGCCGAGCAGGCGGACGGGCGCGTGACCGCGCTGCGCACGCGGGTCGGCCTGCGCGAGGAGCTCCGGGGCGCGGACTGGGTCGTGCTGGCGACGGGAGGCGTCGCCTCCGGCGGGATCGCGCTCGACTCGCGCTGGCGCGCGCACGAGCCCGCGCTCGGGCTGCCGGTCAGCGGCGCGCCCGGTCCCGGCGAGGAGCGCTTCAAGCCCGACTACTTCGAGGCCCATCCGATGAGCCGTGCGGGCGTCGCGGTCGACCGCGACCTGCGTCCCGTCGACGCGGCGGGCGAGCGCGTCTTCGAGAACGTGGTCGTGGCCGGCGCCACGCTGGCGGGGGCCGAGCCGTGGCGTGAGAAGTCCGGCGACGGGCTGAGCCTCGCCACCGGCCACCGTGCGGCCGAGCTGGTGCTCGCCGCCTCGACGCCGGCCGCCGCGGTGGGGAGCTGAGCCGGTATGGCGCTCCACGACGAAAACGACGTGCTCGGTCCGCTGTGGATGCGCGAGTCGCTCGACCACTGCGTCAAGTGCACGATCTGCGAGACGTACTGCCCGGTGTCCAACGTCACGGCGCTGTTCCCGGGGCCCAAGTACGCCGGCCCGCAGGCCGAGCGCTTCCGGGTGAGCGACGAGCCGTCCGCCGACTCGTCGGTGAACTACTGCTCGGGCTGCGGCATCTGCACGCAGGTCTGCCCGCAAGGCGTGCACATCGCCGAGATCAACACCCAGGCCAAGGCCTCCTACGGCGAGACGCACGGCGTCCGCGTGCGCGACCGCATCCTCGCGCGGCCGACGCTCGCCGGCCGCCTCGGCACGCCGGCCGCGCCGATCGCCAACTGGTCGCTGCGCAACCGGCTGCTGCGGCTGGCGATCGAGCGGGTCATGGGCATCCATCACCGCGCGCCGATGCCGACGTTCGCGGGCCGGACCTTCCAGCGCTGGGCGCGGAAGCACTCGCCCCCGGCGGCCGGGCGGCGGGTGGCCTTCTTCCACGGCTGCGGGACCAACTACTACGAGCCGCGGCTGGGCGAGATGACCGTGGCCCTGCTCGAGCACAACGGCATCGCCGTCGACGTGCCCAAGCAGGACTGCTGCGGGCTGCCGCTGCAGTCCAACGGCCTGTTCGACGACGCGCGCGGCTACGTGCACCGGCTGGCGGCGCGGCTGGCGCCGTTCGCGCGCGAGGGCGTCGACATCGTCGGCACGTCGACCAGCTGCACGCTGATGCTCAAGCGCGAGGCGCTCGAGATCCTCGGCATGGAGGACGACGAGGACCTGCGCGCCGTGTCGGGGCGCGTGTTCGACATCTGCGAGTACCTGCTCGCGATGCATGAGCGCGGGGAGCTCAAGACCGACTTCCGGCCCGTGCCCGAGACCGTCGTCTACCACGCGCCGTGCCAGCAGCAGGGCCACGGCGTCGGCAAGCCGGCGCTCGACCTGATGGCGCTGGTCCCGGAGCTGCAGGTGGTCGAGAGCGAGGCGAGCTGCTGCGGCGTCGCCGGCACGTATGGGCTCAAGCGCGAGAAGTACGACATCGCGATGAAGGTCGGCGCCGGGCTGTTCTCCCAGATCGCGGACGCCGCTCCGGACCGCACCGTCTGCGACTCGGAGACGTGCCGCTGGCAGATCTCGCACGCGACGGGCGTGGCCTCGGTGCACCCGGTCGAGGTGCTCCACCGCGCCTCGGGCCTCGCCTGAGCACCTCGTCGTGGTCGGGCTCGTGATCGTCTCCCACAGCGCTTCGCTGGCGGAGGGCGTGGCCGAGCTCGCGCGCGAGATGGGCGGCGAGGACGTGGCGATCGAGGCCGCGGGCGGCATGGAGGACGGCGCGATCGGCACCGACGCCGAGCGGGTGCGGCTGGCCGTCGAGCGCGCCCGCTCGCCCGACGGCGTGCTCGTGCTGATGGACCTCGGCAGCGCCCTGATGAGCGCCGAGATGGCGACCGAGATGCTCGAGCCGGACGGCGGCCCGGTCGTGCTGTGCGGCGCGCCGCTCGTGGAGGGCGCCGTCGCGGCGGCGGCGCGGGCGCGCGGCGGCGCGTCGCTCGACGAGGTGGCGGCCGAGGCGCGCGGGGCGCTGCGGATGAAGACGACCCAGCTCGGCGAAGAGGAAGCTGGCGCCGCCCCCGCCCCTGCGGCGGCGAACGACGCCGAAGGGCTCGATCTGCGCCTGCGCGTCACGCCCCGGCTCGGGCTGCACGCGCGGCCGGCGGCGCGCTTCGTCGCGGCGGTCGCGGGCTTCGACGCCCGCGTCGAGGTGCACAACGCCACGCGCTCGACCGGACCGGCCGACGCCCGAAGCCTCACGGCTCTCGCGATCCTCAACGCCCGCCAAGGCGACGAGCTGGTCGTGCGCGCCAGCGGCGACGACGCCGCGCAGGCGCTGGAGGCCCTGCGCGAACTCGCGGCCGCCAACTTCGGCGACCCCCCGGACGCCGGCGCCACCGATTCACCGGAGGGCTCAGACCCCTTGAGTCCCTCCGACTCAAGGGGTCTGACCCCTCTCGAGGCCGGCGCGCGGCTGCAGGGCGTGGCGGCGTCGGCCGGGATTGCGATCGGGCCTGCTCGGTGGCTTCGCGCGCCGGAGCCGGTGGTGGGCGACGAGGCGCCGGGCTCGCCGGCCGAGGAGCGCGCTCGGTTGGATGCCGCCCGGGGCGCGGCCCGGGAGGACCTCGACGCGGCGCGGGCGGCCGTGCTCGAGCGCGGGGCGGCCGCGGAGGCCGAGATCTTCACCGCCCATGCGCTGCTGCTGGACGACGCGGCGCTCACCGGCCCGGCGCTGCGCCTGATCGACGAGGGCGCGGGCGCCGGGCGTGCCTGGCAGTCGGCCGTGCAGGAGGCGGCCGCGGTGTTCCGCGCGCTCGACGACCCGTATCTGCGCGAGCGCGCCACCGACGTCGAGGACGTCGGCCGGCGGGTGCTGGCCCATCTCGCCGGCACGCCCGCCACCCCCGCTCCGCTGGCGGCCGGCATCGTCCTCGCCGGCGAGCTGACGCCCGGCGAGACGGTCGGGCTCGACCCCGGCGACACCCGGGGCATCGCCACCGCGCGCGGCGGCGCCACCGGGCATGCGGCGATCCTCGCCCGTGCGCTCGGGATCCCGGCCGTCGTCGGCCTCGGCGACGCCCTGCTCGGCATCGCCGAGGGCACGCCGCTCGTGCTCGACGGCGACGCCGGCACCCTCGAGGTCGACCCCGGCGAGGAGGCGGTCGCCCGGCACGAGGCGCGCCGTGAGGCGGACGTCGCGAACCGGCGCGCGCTGCTCGCCCGCGCCACCGAGTCGGGCACGCTGCGCGACGGCCGGCGCGTCGAGGTGTTCGCCAACGTCGGCAGCCCCGCCGACGCGCACCAGGCGATCGAGCAGGGCGCCGAGGGCGTCGGCCTGCTGCGGACCGAGTTCCTGTTCCTCGATCGAGCCACGCCGCCGAGCGAGGACGAGCAGGTCGCGGTCCTCACCGAGATCGCGCAAGCGCTCGGCGGCCGGCCCCTGATCGTCCGGACGCTCGACGCCGGCGCCGACAAGCCGCTCCCGTTCCTGCGCCAGGCGCCGGAGGACAACCCCTTCCTCGGACGCCGCGGCATCCGGCTCTCGCTCGCCGAGCCCGGCCTCTTCCGCACCCAGCTGCGCGCCATCCTGCGCGTCGCCGCCGAGCACCCGCTGAAGGTGATGTTCCCGATGGTCGCCACGCTCGAGGAGGTACAGCAAGCGCGCGCTGCGCTCGAGCGGGCACGCGCCGAGCTCGGCAGCGTCGCAGAGCTCGAGGTCGGCGTGATGGTCGAGGTGCCCGCGCTCGCGATCCAGGCCGCGCTGGTCGCGCCCGAGGTCGACTTCTTCTCGATCGGGACCAACGACCTCGCGCAGTACACGATGGCCGCCGAGCGCGGCAACGCCGCGCTCGCGGCGCTGCTCGAGGACTCGCTGGCGCCGGTGCTGGCGCTGATCGCCCAGGTGACCGCCGCCGCCGAGGCGCACGGCCGCTGGGTCGGGGTGTGCGGCGAGCTGGCCGGCGAGCCCGAGGCGGCGGTGCTGCTCGCCGGGCTCGGCGTGCGCGAGCTGAGCATGGCCGCGGGCCGGATCCCGGCCGTCAAGGCGGCGCTGCGAGAGGTCGACTTCGAGACCGCCGCCATGCGCGCCCGGGCCGCGCTCCCGGCCGTCGCGGCCACCCCGTCGCCGGACGGCGCGCGGTAGCATCGGCGCGCCTCGTGGGGATCCCGACCGAGACCTGGGCCGGACTGCGCTCTGCCCGCCTGATCGCCGCCGGGACCGTGACGCGGATCCTGCTCACCCCGGTCGTCATGGGGCTGGTGCTGGCCGGCACCGGAGGCGACGAGACCGGCGACGCCGCGGTCGTGGCGTGCGTGCTGTTCTGCGTCGCGGCGGCGACGGACTGGGTGGACGGCCGGCTCGCGCGCCGCTGGGACGTCACCAGCAGGCTGGGCTCGTTCCTCGACACGACCGCCGACAAGCTGCTGGTGTCGGGCGTGCTGATCGCGCTGCTCGCCGCCGAGCGGGCGTCGCCATGGGTGGTGGCGCTCGTGATCGGTCGCGAGCTGGTCCTGATGGGCTTGCGCGGGCTGATCGCCTCGGAGGGCGAGGTGATGGCGCCGTCGATGCTGGGCAAGCTCAAGACCAGCGTCCAGTTCCTCGCGATCGCGCTCGCGATCGTCAGGCCCGGCGAGCCGGTCGGCGGCGAGTACGTCGACGAGTGGGCGATGCTGGCGGCGGCGGCGATCACCGTGTGGTCGGCGGTCGACTACCTCGTGCGCGCGCTGCCGGCTTTGACGCGCGAGGAGCGCGGCCCTTGAGCCGCGTCTTCGTCACCGGGGGCAGCGGCTTCGTCGGCGGCGCGCTCGTCACGCGCCTGGTGGAGCGCGGCGACGAGGTGGTCGCCCTGGCGCGGTCCGCCGACGCCGAGCGGGCGCTGACCGCGCGCGGCGCGCGCCCCGTACGCGGCGACGTGCTCGACGAGGACGCGATGGCCGCCGGCATGGCCGGGTGCGCGCTCCTGTACCACGTGGCCGGCGTCAACACGATGTGCCCCGCCGACCCCGCGGCGCTCTTCCACGCCAACGTGCGCGGCGCCGAGGCGGCGGTCCGGGCCGCCGCCCGCGCGGACGTCCCGCGGGTCGTCCTCACGTCGTCGGCGGCGGCGCTCGGCGAGGCGGCCGGGACGGTCGGGAGCGAGGACTCGCCGCACCGCGGCAGCTACCTGTCGACGTACGAGCGCTCCAAGCACGAGGGCGAGGTCGCGGCCTTCGCGGCCGCCCGCCGCGCGGGCGTCGAGCTCGTCTCGATCAACCCCTCGTCGGTGCAGGGCCCCGGCCGCACGGGCGGCACCGGCCGGATCATGATCGCGTACCTGAACGGGCGGCTGCGGGCGTTCGTCGACACGAGCATCAGCATCGTCGACGTCGCCGACTGCGCGGAGGGTCACCTGCTGGGGGCGGAGCGCGGCCGGCCGGGCGAGCGGTACGTGCTCAACGGCGCCACGATCAGCGCGCACGAGGCGCTCGAGATCGTCTCCGAGCTGGCGGGCGACCGCCACGACGTCCGCCTCCTTCCTCCCGTGATGGCCCGGGTGGCGGGAACGGTCGTCGAGGGCGTCTTCCGCGTCCGCGGCAAGACGCCCCCGGTCTGCCGCGAGATGGTGCGCACCCTGCTGCACGGCCACCGGTACGACGGCTCCCGCGCCACGCGCGAGCTCGGGCTCCGGTACACGCCCGTCAAGGAGACCTTCCGGCGTACGATGGAGTGGGCGACCGCCGAGGGTCTCGTCTTCGGGCGTGGCGGGTAGACGAACGAGAGGAACACCGATCCGGAACGGAGGACGTGACATGGATCACGACGACGACAGGCGCACGACCGAAGACGCCGCCGCCGAGAAGCTCGGACACGAGCACCCGGCCCGCCCCGAGCAGGGTGACGACGACGGCTTCGCGAAGGGCATCGACCACAAGCCCGACTCGCCCGAGGAGGAGCTCGAGCCGAACTTCGCGCGCGGCATCTCCCACGAGGACCCGCCGGGGACCGAGCACCACGGGCGCTTCAGCGAGGGCGCCGAGCAGCTCCCGGACTCGCCCGAGAAGGAAGTCGAGCGCCGCTTCAGCGAGGGCATCGAGCGCAGCCCCACCAGCGAGTAACGCTGGGGCGGGCACGGAGACTGGCTCCTCGTACCCCAACGACGAGGAGTCACTCGATGACCGCTCTTTGCCGCTCGTATGCCTCGCACGCCGAGGCCCTGCCCGCCGTCAACGCCTTGCTCGAGGTTGATCGTGCACGAGTACGCGTGCTGAGCGGGGAGCCCGTCCGCGACGCGCAGAACGGTCTGGTGGGCGCGTTCGCCGGCGGCCAGCAGCGCGGCGGAAGCTTCGCCGACGCGGACCGCGACGTCGTGACCGACTATCCCGACGGCGTCGCGCGGATGCGTGTGACCGGGCACCGCTCCCTCAAGCGCCTGCTGACCGACGCCGGGCTCGACGACGCGGCGGTCGAGCGGGACGTTCGCGCGCTGCACGACGGCCGCATCCTCGTCCTCGTCGAGGTCCCGGAGGCCGACGCCGAGCGCGCGGGATCGCTCCTGGGCTAGTAGCCGGCCGGCGCGCCGACCGCGGGGCGCAGCGCCTGCTCGACCAGGCGCTCCGCGTCGGCGGCCGCGACGGCGAGGATGGCCGATCGGCGCTCGAGCTGGCCGACGACGGCGGTGCCCGCGGGCGGGCGGACGCCGAGGACGTGCGGCGGCCCGGCGGCGACGTCGAGCGAGCGCCTGGCGATGTCCTGCACCACGCGCTCGTAGCAGGCGATCCGCTCGCGGTAGAGCGTGACGAGCGCCGGGTTGAGCTGGCGCAGGTGGCGCTCGATCAGCCGATCGGCGATGCGTGAGGCGCTCTTGCGCGGCACCCCGTACGGCCGGGTCTGCAGCGCCAGCACGTGCGTCGCCCCGGCGGCGAGGGCCTCGGCGACGGGGATCGGCGAGCCGAGGCCGCCGTCGAGGTAGCGGCGGCCGCCGATCTCGATCGGCGCGCCGCCGGCCCACGGCATGCGGCTCGACGCCAGCAGCGCGTCCCACAGCTCGCGCTTCGTGCGCATGCCGGAGAAGACCTCGGGCTGCGCCGTCTCGACACCGACGGCGACGCAGTGCAGGGCCAGCGGGCTGGCCACCGCGCGCTCGTGCCGCGCCGCGTCCAGCCCCGCCGAGGCGAAGTTCAGGACGTAGTTGACGTCGATCACCGGCCGGCCGCGCAGCACGCGGGCGGGGTTGACGAACGAGCGCGACGCGAGCGGCCCGTGATACGTGGCGGCTCCCTCGCGGGCCACGCCGGCGATCAGCGCGGCGCCGTTGATCGCCCCCGCGGACGCGCCGACCACGAGGTCGAAGCACGGCGTCAGGCCGAGCCGCTCGAGCGCAGCGGTCATGCCGGCCGAGACGACCCCGCGCATGCCGCCGCCCTCGATCACGAGCGCGACGCGATGCGGATCCGTGCGGGCGCCGGCCGCCGAGCCGCTCTCGGCTCGTTCGCGGAGCACCTCCACGACCGGGTGCGAGATCGCGGGCAGTGTGAAGGCGTCGCTGTCCATGCGCTCGAGGTCGGACGATCCTAGCCGCTTCCTGCGGCGACGACCGCCGAAAGCGCGTCAGGCCGGGAGGAGGCCCGCAGGTGGCGAGGCCAGCCTCGCAAGCACCGGCGCGAACTGCTGCACGACGACACGCGCGCGGTCGACCTCGGCGTTGGTGAACGCCTGCGGGTGCACGCGGTAGACCTCGGCGAGCGCCTGCCGCCCGCCCGGGACGCGGATCGGGACCATCAGCAGAGCGCCGTAGCCGAGGCGCACCAGCTCGTCCACCTCCGCCGGATCGCTGTGCGTGTCGCCGACGACGACCTGCCCCGGCGTGTGGGTCTCCAGCAGCCGGATCGTGGCCGGGTACTGGGCGAGGTCCCAGCGCTCGCCGGGCGCGTCCTGGTTGTCCGACAGCAGCTCGAGGCAGCCGTCGACGACCCACATCAGCGACACGTCCTCGGCGCCGAGCAGCGCCGCCGCGCGACGACCGGAGTCGATCAACCCGTCGACGTCTTGGACGTCGGTGAGGTGGTCGCCGAGCTCGGCGAGCGCGCGCGTCCAGCCGCCGCCGTCGCGGATCGTGGCGGTGGGGAGGCGGACGCCCTCGCGCAGCGTGGCCGTCGCGGCCACGCCGGGGGTGAGCGCCGCCCACGGGTCGGCCGGGCGGCCGAGCGCGTAGCCCTGCGCGTAGGTGGCGTCGAGGTCGGCGAGCGCGGCCAGGTCGGCCAGGTCCTCGACGCCCTCGCCGCAGACCGCCGCCCCCGTCGTGCCCGCGAACGAGACCAGCGCCTCCAGCAGCGCGTAGCGGGACGGGTCGGCGTGCGCGCCGTGGACGAGCGAGCGGTCGATCTTGAGGATGTCGGGCGCCACGCGGATCACCTGCTGCAGGCCGGCGTAGCCCGCGCCCGCGTCGTCGAGCGCCACTCGCGCGCCGCGGGCGCGCAGCTCCGCGAGCCGCGCCTCGAGCGTCTCCTCGGCGGCGAACAGCTCGTGCTCGGTGAGCTCGATGACGACGTTCGTGAGGTCGTCGGGCAGCGCGTCCCGGACCGGCGGGGCGAGGAGCCCGGTGGGGCTGACGTTCAGCGCCAGGAAGGTGCCGATCGGCCGGTCGACGACCGCGAGCGCGGCGCGCAGGGCGAGCGCCTCGAGCTCGGCGCCGAGGCCGCAGCGATGCGCCTGGGCGAACCACTGGTCGGGCCGGCGCACCGGCTGGGCGTCGACGCGCGCGAGCGCCTCGTACCCGCAGACGCGCCCGGTGGCCAGCTCGAGCACCGGCTGGAAGACGGGGCGGATCGCGCCCGCGCCGCGGCGCAGCAGCGCCTCGACCTCGTTGCGCTCGTCGGCGTGCGTCGGACGCGCCGCGAGGTTGACGGCGTAGCGCCGGGTCTGCCGGCGGCCCGCGTGCTTGGCGGCGTACAGCGCCGCGTCGGCGCGCGCGAGCAGGTCGGCCGCCTCGTACGCGTCCTCGGGGAACGTGGCCACCCCGGCCGAGGACTCGAGCCGGGTGCGCCCGGCGACGACGTCGTTGAGCGCGGCCCGCGCGCGCTCGGCGGCGTCGAGCGCGGCGTCGGCCGCCACGCCCGGCAGCATGAGCACGAACTCCTCGCCGCCGAGGCGGCCGACGGCGTCGCCGTCACGCGTGACCGAACGCAGCTTGGCCGCCGCGGCGGCGAGCGCGCGATCGCCCTCGGCGTGGCCCTGGGTGTCGTTGATGCGCTTGAAGTGGTCGAGGTCGAGCACCACCACGCTGAGCGGGCGGCCGGCTGCGGCCGCGGCGTCGATCTCGCGCCGCAGGCGCTCCTGCGAGCCGCGGTGGTTGAGCAGGCCGGTGAGCCCGTCGGTCGCCGCCTGCGCGCGCAGGTGCTCGCGCTGGCGCGCCGCCTCGTAGGAGAGCGCCGCCATCGTCGCGAAGCGCTCGACGAGCGCGACCTCCTCGTCGGTGAACGCCCGGTCGGAGCCGGTGCGGTACACGTTGAGCGTGCCGACGACGCGGTCGTGGGCGAGCAGCGGAACACACACGAACGCCTCGTCGGCGTCGGCGGTGCCGGGAACGACCGTGCTGATGTCGTCGAAGCGCGAGTTCGGCACGTTGCGCGTCCGCCGGTTGCGCACGACCCAGCCGGTCGTGCCGTGGTCGATCGAGAGCGCCTCGCCCATGATCTCCTGGACCCAGGCCCCGAGCGCGAACACCGGCCGCAGACCGGTCTCCGTGTCGTCCACCTCGTACACGGTCAGGTCGTCGTAGGGCAGGAGCGCCTGCAGGTGGTGGGCGATCCGGCCGAGCGTGTCCTCGAGCGAATCGGCAGCCAGGATCCCCGCTGCAGCGTCGATCAACGCATCGAGCGCGCTCCCGCCTGCCTCCGACTGCAAGGACACCTTTCCGGTATCGACGCGGCGACGCGCCCACTTGACCCGCCGGACGTCCCTATAACCGGCCGCGGGTTTCGCCCTCTGGGCGAACACCCGTAAGGGAACCTGGCCCCCTGGGCCAGCGTTCCCCACCGACGCTCTACCGACGGCGCAGCTCGGCGCGCAGCGTGTGGTAGGACAGGCGCGGCTTCCCGGAGGCCGAGAAGAACGCCGAGTCCCAGCGGTTCTTGGTGTGGTGGCGCCACTGGTAGAAGTACAGGCGCCGGATGCGCTTGTTCGCGCGCACGATGGCGAACAGGTTGCGGGTGGCCTGCGCCTGGGCGGCCTCGCCGCCGCGCAGCCGGATCCCGCCGGTCTCGGTCAGCCACAGCGGTCCGCGGACCATGCGCAGGAACAGCCGCGTCGAGCCGATCAGGCGATGCGCGTCGCGGTAGTTGTGCAGCCCCCAGACCTTCGGGCCGCGCACGTGGCGCTTGTAGACCGACAGCCACGACGCCATGTTCGGGCTGTCGTTGATGTCGCCTGCGACGATCGTGCACGACGCGCACGCCTTGCGCAGCGCGTTGTGGTACTTGGCGGCCAGCGCCGGCTTGCCGAAGAACGGCTGCGCCTGCACGTTGGGCTCGTTCCAGGGCGAGTAGTCGCGCACGTCCGGGTAGCGCGCGCGCAGGAGCTCGAAGCTCTTCACGTACGACGCCAGCGACGGCACCTTGTACTTGCCGCTGCGCCGCCAGTTCCGGTTGAAGACGATCATCGGGCGCAGCCCGGCGGCGCGGACGGACGCCATCCACACGTCCGCCTCGTGGATCATCCACGGCTCCTTGTACCAGTCCCACGCGATCACGAAGCGGGCGGTCTGGAGCTTGAGCGCCCGAAGCTTGGAGTCCTCATAGGACTTGGCTTGCTGGTCGCCGACTCCGTAGAGGACCTTCGCGGAAGCGGCGGCAGGGGCGATCAGGCAGATCAACAGGACACTGGCAACGGCAAGGACTGGACGCATGTATGAGGTATCGGCTCGTCGGGTCAAGGAATTGAGGCAATGCGGAAGAGCCCGCCCCCGGACTCGAACCGGGACTTTCCGAATTACAAGTTCGGGGCTCTACCAATTGAGCTAGGCGGGCACGACGCAACGCGCGGCGAGCCGAGCACAGAGCATAGGAACACGCTCAGCTGGGTTTCGTTTCGGGCTGCCGCTGCGACGGCTGCGGATCGGGCGCGCGCACCCACCTCACGATGCGGCTGTCCTCGATCACGAAGGCGGTGGCGGCGAGGTTGCCGGTGCCGTCGCAGCGACCGGGACCGGGGCGCTCGGTCAGCCGAAACGTGGCGACCACGTAGGAGCCCTGCCCGCGCTTGGTTCCGACGACCTTGGCTCCGCACGGCAGCGTGCGGTTGAACTCGCGCACCTCCCGGCGCTCGTCGAGCGTCAGCAGCGGCGTGCCGTTCGACACGAACGCCGGCAGCGCGAAGAACGCCGACGCCTTGCCGACCTTCCCGGCGCGCAGGGCGTCGGCCCAGCCGCGGATCACCCCCACCTCCTGCGCCGTCGGCCCCTCGGGCGCGGCGGGCTCGCGCACCACCGGCTCGGCGCTGCCCGGCGTGCGCAGGTCGAAGCGATCGGCGTCGCTCGTCCCGCATCCGGCGATCCCGACCGTGACCGCAATCCATGCGAGCCGGCGCATGCACCGGATGATGGCAGGCCGTCAGCGGTCCAGCGGGCGGCCGATCGCCAGCGGCGGGATCGAGCGGCCGACGACGCCGGCGACGGCGATCAGCGTGATCACGTACGGCAGCGCCTGGAAGAGCGTGGCCGCCGACTCGGAGAACACGGGCAGCCGCTGGGCGAGCGCGCTGAAGAAGCCGAACAGGAGGGCGAAGACGAGTGCCCAGCCCGGCATCCAGCGCCCGCAGATGAGCACGGCGAGCGCGATGTAGCCGCGCCCGGCCGTCATCTGCTCCCCGAACGTCCCGATGAAGCCGATCGAGAGGTAGGCGCCGCCGATCGCGGCGAGCGTGCCCGAGATGATCACGGCGATGTAGCGCACGCGCACCGGCGAGACGCCGGCCGTCTGCGCCGCCAGCGGGTTCTCGCCGACCGAGCGCAGCCGGAGGCCGATCGGCGTCCGGAAGACCACCACCCAGGTCAGCAGCGCGGTCAGCAGCCCGAGCCAGACGAGGATGTTCATGCGCCCGATGACGTCGCCGACGAACGGGATGTCCTCGACCAGGGGCACGGTCACGTCGGGCGCGCGCGGGATCGTGTCCGGGGTGCCCTGCGTGCCGTAGATGCTCACGTACGCGAAGCCGGTGATGCCCGCGGCCAGGAAGTTCATCGAGAAGCCGGAGACGATCTGGTCGGCCCGCAGGCTGACCGAGAAGACCGCATGGATGAGCGCCAGCAGCGCGCCCGAGACCATGCCGATCAGCAGCCCGACCAACCACGACCCGGTCACCTCCGCGCCCCAGATCCCCCAGAAGGCGCCCATCAGCATCATGCCCTCGAGGCCGATGTTGATGACCCCGCTGCGCTCGGAGAAGAGCCCGCCGAGCGCCGCGAACAGCAGCGGCGTGGCATAGCGCAGCATGGCGGCGAACAGCGCTGACCACACGACCACGCGGTCGAGGTTGGCGACGCCCGAGCGGGTCGCCGCGATCCCGCCGATCAGCCCGACGACGGCCGCCGCCAGCGCGCCGGTGGCGAGCCGGCGCTCACCGCCGCGCAGCGCCCAGACGCCCGCGGCGGCGGCTGCGACCGCCAGGATCACGGTCGGCACGGGCGAGCGGATCGTCAGCGGCGGGAGCGCGACGAAGAACGCGAGGAACGCCAGCGCGACGCCCGCCCAGCCGGCGCGGCGGGCGGTCAGCGGGCCGGTCGCCTCGGCGTCCTCGGACGGCGGCGGTCGCAGGGCGACGGCGCTCATGCCGGCACCTCGGCGGTCTCGGCGGGAGGCCGGCGGCGGAGCCGGCTGCGCAGCTTCCACAGGTAGGTCACGAGCACGTCGGCGCTCACGAGCAGCACGACGAGGCCCTGGATGATCAGCGTCAGGTTGATCGCCTTCGCGGGCTCGAAGACCGTCGGGTCGAGGTTGCGGACCGACGTCCCGGTCACCAGCGCGCCGAACAGCAGGGCGGAGAACATGACCCCGATCGCCGTGTTGCGGCCGAGCAGCGCCACGGCGATCCCGAGGAAGCCGATCTGGGAGATCGCGATGTCGTTCGTCGCCACGCGGAACTGCCAGCCGAGCACGTCGAGCGACCCGGCGAGCCCGGCGAACAGGCCGCAGATCGCCATCACGAGCACGTAGTTGCGCCCGACCGAGATCCCCGCCGCCTGCGCCGCGTCGGGATTGAAGCCCACGGCCCGTACCTCGAAGCCCGTGCGCGTGCGGTTGAGGACCACCCAGAACACCAGCAGGAACGCGAGCGCGATGAAGATCCCGACGTGCAGGCCCTGCAGCTCCGCGTCGCCGAAGAAGACCGGGAGCCTGGCGTTCTCGGCGATGTCGTTCGAGACCGGCACGGACGTGTTGGTGTCGCTCTGCAGCGGCCCACCGAGCCCGAAGATGAACGCGCCCGTCCAGATCGCGACGTAGTTGAGCATGATCGTCGAGATCACCTCGTTGGCGCCGGTCGTCGCCTTCAGCAGGCCGGCGAGCCCGCCCCACACGGCGCCGGCCGCGCACGCCGCGACCATCGCCAGCACGATGTGCGGCACGGCCGCCATGCTCGTGAAGGACGAGCCGACCCAGACCGCGGCATAGGTGCCGACGAGGTACTGCCCCTGGCCGCCGATGTTGAACAGCCCGCAGCGGAAGGCGAACGCCACGGCCAACCCGGTGAGGATCAGCGGCGTCGTGACGATCAGCGTCTGCTGGAGGTTGATCTCCGCGACGATCCGGTCGTCGGAGCTCGTCCACGGGAGCAGCCAGTTGAGCCCGGTGCCCTTGAAGATCGCGTCGAAGGTCTCGACCGGGTTGCCGCCGGTGAACAGCACCACGAGCGCGGCCACGACGAACGCGAACAGGACGGTGATCAGCGGCGTGATCACGCCCCCGCCGCGCAGGTAGGTCGACAGGCGCCCGGCGACGGTCTGCGGCGCGGCCTCGGGCTCCGTGCTCATGCCCCTGTCTCGCTTCGCTCGCCGCCGGCGGCGACTTCGTCTTCGCCTAGCTCGGCGCGCCCGCCACCCGTCATCGCCACGCCGAAGTCCTCCTCCGAGGCCGACGGGTCGAGCTCGGCGACGATCTTCCCCTCGTAGATCACCACGGTGCGATCGCTGAGCGAGCGGATCTCCTCGAGCTCGAGCGAGACGAGCAGGATCGCCCGGCCGGCGTCGCGCTCCTCGACGAGGCGGCGGTGGACGAACTCGATCGCGCCGACGTCGAGCCCGCGCGTCGGCTGGGCGGCGATCAGCAGCTTCGGGTTGGACGCCAGCTCGCGCGCGATCACGGCCTTCTGCTGGTTGCCGCCTGACAGCGAGGACGCCAGCGTGTCGGTCTCCCCGCCGCGCACGTCGTACTCGCGCAGCAGGCCCCGCGCACGATCGGCCAGCTTGCGCGGCGACAGCCAGCCGTAGCGGGAGACGCCCGTCTTGCGGTACTCGCGCAGCCCGATGTTCTCGGCGAGGTCGAACTGGAGCACGAGGCCGCGGCGGTGCCGGTCCTCGGCGATGTGGCCGACGCCGGCGTCGAGGATCTCGCGGGTGTTCTTGCCTGCCAGGTCGTCGCCGTCGAGGATCACCTGCCCCGCGGTGGGGTGCCGCAGCCCGACGATCGCCTCGATCAGCTCGCTCTGCCCGTTGGCGTCAACGCCCGCGACGCCGACGATCTCGCCCGCCCGCACCTCGAGGCTGAGGCCGTTGACTGCGGGCAGGCCGCGATCGTCGACCGCGTGCAGGTCGCGGACCTGGAGCAGCGGCTCGCCCGGCGTGTGCTCGGGCTTGTCGACCCGCAGGAGGACGTCGCGGCCGACCATCAGGCTGGCGAGGCTGCGCTCGGTCGAGCCCTCGGTCTGCACGGTGTCGATCTTCTTGCCGCGCCGCAGCACGGTCACGCGGTCCGAGACGTCGAGCACCTCGTTGAGCTTGTGGGAGATGAAGACGATCGACGTCCCCTCCTCCTTCAGCGTCCGCAGCACGCGGAAGAGGTCCTGCGACTCCTGGGCGGTGAGGACGGCCGTCGGCTCGTCGAGGACGAGCACCTTCGCGCCGCGGAACAGCGCGCGCAGGATCTCCACGCGCTGCTGGGCGCCGACCCCGAGGTCCTGCACCTTCGCGTCCGGCCGCACTGCCAGTCCGAAGCGCTCGGACAGCTCACGTGTGCGGGCGGCAGCCGCCTTGTAGTCGAGCAGCGGCCCGTTCGCGGGCTCGGTCCCCAGCACCAGGTTCTCGGCCACGGTCATGACCGGAACGAGCATGAAGTGCTGGTGGACCATCCCGATCCCCAGGCCGATCGCCCGCCGAGCGGAGTCGATCCTCACCGGCTCGCCGTTGAGCCTGATCTCACCCTCGTCGGGCTGCAGCAGCCCGTAGAGGACGTTCATCAGGGTCGACTTGCCGGCGCCGTTCTCGCCGAGCAGCGCGTGGATCTCGCCGCGCCTCAGCTCGAGGTCGATCGCGTCGTTCGCGACCAGCGAGCCGAACCGCTTGGTGATCCCGCGCAGCTCGAGTGCGAGGGCGTCGCCGGGTGGTGGCATCGGCCTGGGTTGGGGTCCGGCCGAGCTCCTACTTGAGCTCGGCCGGGATGTCGGTGATCTCGCCGTCGATGATCTGCTGCCGGATCTCGTCGATCTGGCTCTGGAACTCCTGGCCGTCGGGGCTGATCTCGCCCAGGCCGACGCCCTCGGACTTGAGGTCGAAGATCTGGTCCTCGCCGCCCGCGAACGCGCCGTCCTGGACGGCCTTCGCGGTCTCGAACACCGAGGTGTCGACGCGCTTCATGGCCGAGGTCAGGATGTGCTCGCCCAGGTAGCCCTGGTCGGCGTCGACGCCGATCCCGAGCACGCCCTTCTCCTTCGCCGCGTCGAGCGCCCCGAGGCCGCAGCCGCCGGCGACCTGGAAGACGACCTGCGCGCCGTCGGCGATCTGGTTGAGCGCGATCTCCTTGCACTTGGCCTGGTCGACGAAGTCCTGCGAGTAGGCGGTGAGCGTCTTGACGCCCTTGGCGGCCTCGCCCGCGGCGGCCTGGTAGCCGGCGATGTAGGCGTCGACCGCCGGGACCTTCTGGCCGCCGACCGACGAGATCACCTGGTCGCCGCCCTTCTTCTCGACCACCAGCGCGGCGAGGTAGCCCGCCAGGTAGCCGGCCTCGTTCTCCTTGAACAGCAGGCCGCGGACGTTGGCCGGCTTGCTCTTGAGGGCGGACTGCGGGAAGTCGATGATCGCGAAGTTCGTGTCGGGGAACTTCTTGGCCACGGTGTCCATCGCTTCAGCCATCAGGAAGCCGACGCCGATCACGAGGTCGTACTGCTGCTGGGCGAGCCGCGAGAGGTTCGGCACGTAGTCGGCGTTGGACTTCGAGGTCAGGACCTGACCCTCGACCCCGAGCTCGGACTTGGACCGCTCGAAACCCTCGTTGGCCAGCTGGTTGAACGAGCGGTCGTTGAGGCCGCCGATGTCGGTCACGAGGCCGACCTTGATGGCCGGCTTCTCCTCGGTCTGCTCGGTACCCCCGCCGGTGGGCTCCTCCTCGTCCTCACCGCATCCCGCGGCGACGACACCAAGAATGAGCACGAACGCCGCAAGCAACATGGCGGCAAGGCTGCGCTTTGGCACTTTCTACATCCTCCAAGATGGGAAAGGGTGCTGAGGCGGCGGCAGCCTAGTCGGTCGCGCGGTCACCGTCGAAGCGCAGGCCTGCGAGCACGGCGTCCTTGACCGCATCTTCCGCGAAACCAGCCTGCACGGCGAGCCGTGTGACATCGATCAGCTGTCCCTCCTCGAAGCCGTGGCACTGGCGTGCGACGGCATACTCGGTGCCGATACTACATCCGAAGTAGGGCGGATCGTCGGAGCCGAGCGTGACCCGCACCCCGGCCTCCCGGAGCGCACCGAGCGGATGGTCCTCGTAGGTGGGGAAGACGCCGAGCGCCACATTGGACGACGGGCAGACCTCGAGCACCGTCTGACGCTCGGCCAGCTCCTTGACCAGGGACGGGTCCTCGACGGCGCGGACGCCGTGCGAGATGCGGGTCACGGGCAGGGTGAGGGCGGCCCTGATCGACTCCGGGCCGCCGTGCTCGCCGGCGTGGACCGTGCAGCCGAGCCCGCTCTCGGCGGCGATCTCGTACGCGCGCGCGAAGCGGTCGGCGGGCCAGGCGGCCTCGTCGCCCACGAGGTTGAAGCCCACGACGTACGGGTGGCGGTCGTCGGCGTGGCGGCGGGCGATGGCCTCGGCGGCCTCGACCCCGAGGTTGCGCACGGCGGCGATCACGATCCGGGCCTCGATGCCGTGCTTGTCACGGGCGTCGTCGATCCCCTGGGCGATGCCCGCGTAGTGCTCGGCGTCGGTGAGTCCGACGGCGGCGGCGTGGTCGGGCGAGGCGATCAGCTCGACGTAGACGCCGCCCTCCTGCGCGACGCCGGCGAGGTACTCGAACGTGACGTCGCGGTAGTCCTCGGCCGTGCGGATGACGCTGGCCGCGAGGTCGTACGTGCGCAGGAAGTGCAGGAAGTCGCTCCAGGCGAACGTCTCCTCGTCGGCGAACACGCCCTCGGGGACGGGGAGCCCGTTGCGCTGGGCGAGGCGACGCACGAGCTCGGGCGGCGCCGTGCCCTCGAGGTGCACGTGCAGCTCGGCCTTCGGCACCGCGAGATCGGGCGCCGGAGGGGTCAGACCCCTTGAGTCGGGGTGACTCAAGGGGTCTGACCCCCGATTCTCCCGGCGATCACGGGCCGTGCCGGGGGCGGCTCGTCGCCGACGGTGACGGCGGCTCGGAGCGCGGCGGCGGCCTCTTCGGCGGCGGCCTCGGTCGCGGCGTGGACGATCGCGAGCGGGCGGTCGGGGCCGACTTCGGCGCCAACGGGCGCGACCTCGGTGAGGCCGACGGCGGGGTCGATGACGTCGTCCTCGCGGCGGCGGTTGCCGCCCAGGCCGGTCACCACGAGGCCGACGGCGCGGCAGTCCATGGCGGTGACGGTCCCGGGGCGCTCGGGCGCGGCGGCGCTGAGTCACGGGCGCGGTGGCGAGGTCGGGCTTCTCGACGAAGTTCGCCGGCCCGCCGAGCGCGGCGACCATGGCGGCGAAGCGCTCGGCGGCGGCGCCCGAGGCGAGCGCCTGCTCGGCGGCGGCGCGGCCGTCCTCCGCCAGACCGCCCTGCTCGATCAGCGATGCCGCGAGGGAGATCGTCACCTCGTGCAGCCGCGGCTCGCGCGTGCCGGTGAGGTAGTCGATCGCCTCCCGCACCTCGACGGCGTTGCCGGCGGTCGTGCCCAGGACCTCGTCCATGTCGGTCAGGAGGGCGACGGTCGGCAGCCCGGCTCCGCCGGCGACCTCGACGAGCGCCCGCGCCAGCTCCTCGGCGTCCTCACGGGCCGCCATGAACGCCCCGGAGCCGAACTTCACGTCCATGACCAGCGCGTCGAGCCCGGCGGCCAGCTTCTTGGAGAGGATCGAGGCGACGATCAGCGGCAACGACTCCACCGTCCCGGTGGCGTCGCGGATGGCGTACAGGCGGCGGTCCGCCGGCGCGACCTCGGCGGTCTGGCCGACGATCGCGCAGCCGACTTCGCCGACCACCTTTCGCAGCAGCTCGACGTCGGGCGTGCTCACGTAGCCGGGCACGGTGTCGAGCTTGTCGAGCGTGCCGCCGGTGTGACCGAGCCCGCGGCCGGAGATCATCGGCACCGCTCCCCCGCAGGCCGCGACGATCGGCGCCAGCATCAGCGAGACCTTGTCGCCGACGCCTCCGGTCGAGTGCTTGTCGAGCACCGGGCGGTCGAGGTCCCACTGCAGGACCTCGCCGGAGCGGGTCATCGCCGAGGTCAGCGCCACGCGCTCGTCGGTCTCCATCCCGCGCAGGAACATCGCCATCGCCAGCGCCCCGACCTGGGCGTCCGACAGCGAGCCGTCGGTGATGCCGGAGACGAGGAACCCGATCTCCTCGGTGGTCAGCGCGCGGCCGTCGCGCTTGCGGCGGATGACCTCAGAAGCGAGCACAGAACTCGATGATCAGGCGGGTCAGGTCCTCGGCCGCGGTGGCGGCGTAGCGGAGGGTCTGCTCGTGCGAGAGCGCCTCGCCGCCCATGCCCTCGGCGAGGTTGGTGATCGCCGACACCGCGGCGACGCGCAGGCCGGCGTGGCGGGCGAGGATGACCTCGGGGACGGTGGACATGCCGACGGCGTCGGCGCCGAGCGTGCGGAACGCCCGGATCTCGGCGGGGGTCTCGAAGCTCGGCCCGGCGGTGGCGAGGTATACGCCCTCGGCGAGCGGGATGTCGAGCGCGCTCGCGGCGCTGCGCAGCGTGTCCCGCAGCTCCGGGTCGTAGGCGTCCTGCAGGCTCGGGAAGCGCGGGCCGACGTCCTCGTCGTTGGGCCCCGTGAGCGGGTTGACGCCGAGCAGGTTGATGTGGTCGTCGATCGCCATCAGCGAGCCGGGACCGACCTCGGGGCGCAGCGAGCCGGCCGCGTTGGTCGCAAGCAGCGCGCGGGCGCCCACCGTCTTGAGCGCGCGGACGGGGACGCGCATGCCGGTCGCGTCGCCGCTCTCATAGACGTGCCGGCGGCCCTGGAAGATCGCCACCGGCAGCCCGGACAGCGTGCCGAGCGAGAGCGACCCGGCGTGGCCTGCGACCCCCGCCGCCGGGAACTCGGGCA
The DNA here is from genome assembly GCA_963789005.1 of uncultured Solirubrobacteraceae bacterium. Taxonomy (GTDB): domain Bacteria; phylum Actinomycetota; class Thermoleophilia; order Solirubrobacterales; family Solirubrobacteraceae; genus DASSUW01. The sequence goes on along the minus strand of CAWBIZ010000004.1, from coordinate 380,531 downwards.
GATCGCCGTAGGGGATCGCGACCGGATCCTCGAGCGCGTCGGCCACGGCGCCGAGCCCGGAGCCGAGGATGATCCCGAGCGCGGGCTCGAAGCCCGGCGCTCGCTCGCGGATCACGTCGACGGCCGTCACTGAAGGAACTCCGGCCCGAAGGACAGCGGCAGCAGCTCCTCCAGCGTCATCGCGCGGCGCTCGCCGGCCGCCGAGCAGAGGTGGATCGTGCCGTCGAGCGGCATGAGCTCGCGCAGGCGCTGGCGGCAGCCCCCGCAAGGCACGCACAGCTTGTCCGAGCCCGCGATCACCGCGGCCTCGACGATCCGGCGCCGCCCGGCGGCCACCATCACGCCGATCGCGGACGCCTCTGCGCACTGCCCCTGCGGGTAGGCCGCGTTCTCGACGTTGGCGCCCGCATGGATCGAGCCGTCGTCGGCCCGGACGGCCGCGCCGACGTGGTAGTTCGAGTACGGCGCGTACGCCCGCTCCATGACGGCGGTGGCGGCGGCCACGAGCGCATCCGGGCCGAGCAGGCGGTCGGAGTACGAGTCGGTGAGGATCTCCTCGATGCCGAGCGCCTCGCGCAGGCGCGCGACCTTCGTGCGCTCGGGCTCGAGGTCCGACCCGTCGTCCGCGACGCCCTCGAGCTCCACGAACGAGCCGAGCCCGGCGACGGTGTCGAGGTGGATCCGCACGCCGTCGTGGAGCAGCAGGTGGCGCTCCTTGTCGACGACCACAAGCGTGCCCAGCGCCGCGTCGAGCGACGCGCGCAGCGTGTCGGGGTCGGCCACTTCGGTGAGCCGGTACCGGCTCTCGCGCGCGGCGGCGTCGTCGGGCCGGTCGTACTGGATCAGCACCGCCCCGCCGGGCTCCTCCTCGCGCAGCTTCAGCCGCCCTTCGCGCGCGCGGAAATAGGTGTCGCGCTGCTTCAGGACGCCCTCGTCGCTGGCGCCGAGGTCGCGCGCGATGGCCAGCGACCGCTCCGGATCGGGGTCGTGGGCCTTGAGCTCGACGTTGCGGCGGGGCGCCGGCACGGCGGCGAGCCTAGTACGTTCCCGGCCGATGGAGGGCGTCACCGTCGCCGACCACGTGCTGCTGCGCCGGCTCGTCTCGATCCTGCGCGACCGCACCACGCCCCACGGCGTGTTCCGCCAGACGCTGGACGACGCGGCGATGATCCTCGCCTACGAGGCGATGCGCGGGCTCCGCTCGGACGGCTACGAGGTCGAGACGCCGCTCGAGAAGGCACAGGCGGTCCGGCTCACCGACGAGGTGGTGCTCGTGGCTATCCTGCGCGCCGGCCTGGGGCTCGTCGACGGCTTCCTGCGCCTCGTGCCCGACGCGCGCGTGGGCCACCTCGGCATGTACCGCGACGAGGAGGCGCTGCGGCCGGTCGGGTACTACGAGAACATCCCGTCCGGGGTGGCCGACGCCGAGGTGTTCGTGGTCGACCCGATGCTCGCCACGGGCGGGAGCGCGACCCAGGCGATCGCCCGGCTCAAGCGGGCGGGCGCGCGGCGCGTCATGTTCGTGTGCCTCGTCGCCGCGCCCGAGGGCGTGAAGGCGCTCCGCGAGGCGCATCCCGAGGTCCCGATCCTCACCGCGGCGCTCGACCGCGAGCTCGACGAGAACGGCTACATCCGCCCGGGCCTCGGCGACGCCGGCGACCGCATCTTCGGCACCGACCGCTAGAGCGACTCGCCGGCGGCTTGCACCGCGCCGAGCAGCGTGCCCAGCAGCAGCGAGTGCAGGCGCTCGCGATCGAGGTCGCGGTGCTCGAGCCAGTCGAACACGGCGCCGTCGACGAACCACAGCCACCCGCGGACGGCGGCGCGGAGCGCGGGGGTGGGCTCGCCGCCGGCCGCGATGCCGTCGACGATCCGCTGCGCGGTCTGGTCGCGGACGCGGTCGACGAGCTCGCGCACCTCGGGCACGGCGCCGATGCTCGGGAACAGCTTCGCGTAGGCGTCCGCGTGCTCCTCGATCCAGGTCAGGTACGCGTCGAGGCTGCCGGCCAGCTGCTCGACCGGCGGCAGGGCGGGATCGGGGGCGGTGGCCAGTGCCAGCTCCCCGGCCGCCTGCTCGAGCGTGGCCGCAAAGTAGGCCTGCTTGGAGGGGAAGTAGTGGTAGAGCAGCGCCTTCGAGATCCCCGCGTCGCGGGCGATCCGGGCCATCGAGAGCTCGTCGTAGGCGTGGCGGGCGAACAGCTCGGCGCCGAGCGCGAGCAGGCGCCGCCGCCGCTCGTCGACGTCCAGCCGCGTATAGGCCGGCTCGCTCACGCCGCTCTAGGCTAGGGGAGTGACCGACCCGCCTGAGCCACGCCATCCATCGACTCCCGACGAGGAGCTGCTGGAGGCGGAGACCACCGCGATCCTCTCCGAGCTCACGGACGCGCAGCGCGTGCTGCGCATCCAGGACGAGCTGCGGGCGGGGTTCAAGACCCTCAGCCACATCGGCAAGGCGGTCTCGATCTTCGGCTCGGCACGCACGCCGCCGGACCACCCCCGCTACCAGGCCGCCCGCGAGATGGCGCGCACGCTCGGCCACGCGGGCTACGCGATCATCACCGGCGGCGGCCCGGGGATCATGGAGGCGGCCAACCGCGGCGCGCGCGAGGCGGGCGTGCCGTCGGTCGGCCTCGGCATCGACCTCCCGCACGAGCAGGGCGTCAATCCGTACGTCGACGTCGAGCTCGACTTCCACTACTTCTTCGCCCGCAAGGTCATGTTCGTGCGCTACGCGAGCGGCTTCGTCGTCTTCCCGGGCGGCTTCGGGACGATGGACGAGCTGTTCGAGGCGGCCACGCTGCGGCAGACGGAGAAGATCCGCTACTTCCCGATCATCCTCATGGACTCGCAGTTCTGGAGCGGGCTGATCGACTGGCTCACCGACCCGGTGCTGGCCGAGGGGAACATCTCCTCCGACGACGTCTCCGCTCTCCACGTGTGCAACGAGACCAGCGAGGTGATCGAGATCCTCGAGGACGTCGACCACCGGCGACCGCGCGCGGCATGATCGGCCGCGTCCGTCTGCGGGTCGCGGACCTCGAGCGCGTGCGGTCGTACTACGAGGCCACGATCGGGCTGCGCGTGCTGGCCGAGGACGGCGACACCGTCGCGCTCGGCGCCGATACGCCGCTGGTGGAGCTCGTGGGCGACCCGGCGGCCCAGCCCGCGCCGCCCGGCAGCACCGGGCTCTTCCACCTCGCGATCCTCGTCCCCGACCGGCCCGAGCTCGCCCGCTCGATCCAGCGCGTGGTCGGCTCGGGCGAGCGCTTCACCGGCGCCTCCGACCACTTCGTCAGCGAGGCGCTCTACCTGCGCGACCCCGAGGGCAACGGGATCGAGATCTACCGCGACCGGCCCCGCGACCAGTGGGAGCACGAGCCCGACGGCCAGCTGCGGATGGGGACGGTCGCGCTCGACCTGCACGACGTGCTGACCGAGACGCCGAGCGACGAGGACCACGGGATGGCGGACGGGACGATCGTGGGCCACGTCCACCTGCACGTCTCCGACCTCGGCGAGGCGGAGGCGTTCTACGTCGACCGGCTGGGCCTCGAGGTGACCGTGCGCGGCTACCCGGGCGCCCTGTTCGTGTCCCACGACGGCTACCACCACCACGTCGGGCTCAACACCTGGCAGGGCGCGCACGGGCCGGCGCCGCCGCCGGGCTCACGCGGGCTGATCGACTACGAGCTGCTGGTGCCGGACGTCCCCGAGGGCCCGATCACGGACCCGGCGGGCAACGGCGTGGTCGTTCGCGCTGCTTAGAAGCCTGGATCCAGGCTTAGCGCAGGGAGTCGTGGACCCACTCGCCGTCGCGGCGGCCGAGCGTGAGGTTCTCGGGGCCGCAGCGGAACACGGCCTGGTCGTCGTCGGTCCCCGGACGGTCGAGGACCTCGACGAGCATCAGCTCCGGCGGCTCACCCCCGCGCTCCTGCGCGTAGATCCGGCGGGCCGTCTCCTCGAGCGTGGCACGGTCCCAACCGCGGTCCGCGGCGGCGGCCGCCGCCAGGTCGCGGTTGACCTGCTCGAGCGAGGCCTCGAAGGCCGGCCGCGAGCGGGCGAGCTGGCGCGTTCGCACGATCGCCCCGCCGACGGCGAGCAGAGCGAGCACGACGATGACGATGATCAGCCAGGTGGCCACAGCGACAGATCACAGTACGACGTTGCGCGCCGCGAGGTGGGTGCCGACCTTGCGCTTGACCCGCTGGAGCGCGTTGTCGACGGTCTTGCAGTCGCACCCGAGCCGCTCGCCGACGTCCGTGTACGAATGCCCGTCGAGGTAGAGGGAGAGCACGCGTGACTCGAGCTCGGAGAGCACGGTCGACAGGCAGGCGACGAGCGAGCGCAGCTCCTCGGAGGAGATGACCTGGTTGACCGGGTCGTGGACGGTCGAGCCGGGGAGCACCTCGTCGAGCGTCGGCTCTGAGTCGGATGCGCCCGCGGGGGTCGCCGAGAAGGACACGTAGCCGTTGAGCGGCGTGTGCTTGTTGCGGGTCGCCGTCTTGACCGCGGTGATGATCTGGCGGGTGATGCAGAGCTCGGCGAAGTTGCGGAACGACGACTCGCGGTCGGTGCGGTAGTCGCGGATCGCCTTGTAGAGCCCGACGAGGCCTTCCTGGATCAGGTCGTCGGAGTCGCCGCCGACGAGGAAGTACGAGGAGGCCTTCAGGCGGACGAACGAGTAGTAGCGCCGCACGAGGCGGTCATAGGCGTCGGGGCTCCCGCGCTTGGCGAGCGCGATCAGGTACCCATCCTCTACTTGTACTTGAGCCTGAGCCCTTGTCGAAGACAGTCTGGCCACGAGCATGTCCTTCCATGGGCCGTTCCCGGGCCCAAATTGTCGTGGCGCACACCTCCCCCGGCGCCTATTTCGCGACTCGAGGACCCATCACGTAACCCTCAAGTTCAACGTTATGCGCCGCAGAGTAGGACGCTTATGTGGACATGTCAAGGCGTGACTGCAAGATCCGGTACAGCAGAACGGCCGCAGTGGCGCTCACATTCAGCGATTCGATGCGTCCCTTGAGCGGGATCGAGACGAGGTCGTCGCATGCGGCGGCGACTCGAGGGCGCAGCCCCTTGCCCTCGGCGCCGAGGACGAGGACGACGGTTCCGGAGTAGTCCGGCTGGGTGTAGGGCGTGCGCGCGTGCGCGGCTGTGCCGTAGCACCACGCGCCGGCGGCCTTGGCCGCGGCCAGGAAGTCGGCGAGGTTGCGCACGCGCGCGATCGGCAGGTGCTCGACGGCGCCGGCCGACGCCTTGCACACCGCGGGCGTGACCTCGGCCGAGCGCCGCTCGGGGATCACGATCCCCGTGGCGCCCGAGGCCTCCGCGGTCCGCGCGACGGCACCGAGGTTCTGCGGATCGGTGACCTCGTCGAGCGCGACGATGACGGCATCGGGGGCGGCGAGCAGCTCCGCGGCGTCGGCGTACGGGTAGGGGTCGACTTCCGCGCACACGCCCTGGTGGCCGTCCGATCCGCACCGCGCCTCGATCTCCTCGGCGCTCGCACGCGTGAGCGGCGCGCCGGGCCAGTCGCCCCCGGCACCCTCCGTCGCCCACACCCGGTGCACGCGCCGCCGCCCCCGCAGCGCCTCCCGAACCGCGTTGCGGCCATAGACGACCATCCGCCCGGGAGGGCGATCCGCGGCCGGCCGCGGCCGGTCCGCCGCCGGGCGGGTGCGGGGGCGGCCGCCGCCGGGCGGGCGGGGTTGCTCGTCGCGGCGGCGGTCAGGCCGCCGGGACGAGCTCCGGTCCCTGCGGGCCATCGCGGACCTCCCAGCCCAGGTCGCGCAGCTCGTCGCGGAGGCGGTCGGCCTCGGCCCAGTCCTTCGCCGCCCGTGCGACCGCCCGCCGATCCGCCAGCGCGCGGGCCTCCGGCGGCGCGCCCTCGCCGGCCTCCAGCAGCCGCTCGAGCCCGAGGATGGCGAGCATCTCGCGCAGGTCGTCGCTCCCCGCGCGCTCCGGCAGCTTGTTCGCCTCCCCCACCCACTCGTAGAGCGCTGCCAGCGCCCGCGCGGTGTTGAAGTCGTCCCGGAGGGCGTCGAAGAACGCGTCGCGGTGCGGGCGCAGCTCTGCCGGTGACGGACCCGGCTCCAGACGCCGCGCCGCCTCGCGAATCCGGCGCGTGCCGTTGACCGCCGCCTCGAGCCGCTCCGGCGAGAACGCGAGCGGCTGGCGGTAGTGGCCGCCGCAGAAGTACAGGAGCAGCGGCTCGGCCCCCACCTCGTCGATCACCTCCGCCAGCCCACGAACGTTGCCGACCGACTTGGCCATCTTCTCGCCCAACTCGATCATGCCGTTGTGCATCCACGTGCGCGCGAGCGGTCGCCCGCGCGCGGCGAGCGTCTGCGCCGCCTCGTTCTCGTGGTGCGGGAACACGAGGTCGACGCCGCCGCCGTGGATGTCGAACTCGAGCCCGAGGAGCTGCTCGGCCATCGCCGAGCACTCGATGTGCCATCCTGGCCGGCCGCGCCCCCACGGCGAGTCCCACGCGGTGTCCTCGGCCGGCTTGGTCGCCTTCCAGAGCGCGAAGTCGAGCGGATCCTCCTTGCGGTCCGCGCCTTCGACGCCCTCGCCCTGGTCCATCTGGTCCACGTCCCGACGCGACAGCGACCCGTACTCCTCGAGCGTCCGCACGCGGAAGAGCACGTCCCCCTCGACCTCGTAGGCGTGCCCGCGCTCCACCAGGGCCGCGATCAGGTCGACGATCGGTCCCACGTACTCCGAGGCCAGCGGCTCGTGGTCGGGCCGCCCGAGCCCGAGCCGCTCCGTGTCGTCGACGTAGTGCGCGGTCATCTCGCGCGCGAGCCCCGCCGAGTCGCGCCCGGCCGCCCGCGCGGCGTCGTAGATCTTGTCGTTGATGTCGGTGATGTTGGCCACCAACGTGACCCCGTAGCCCTCGTGCTCGAGGAAGCGCTTGAGCTGCGAGAAGACCACGAACGGCCGCGCGTTCCCCACGTGCACGCGCGAGTAGACCGTCGGCCCGCAGGCGTAGATGCCCACCCGCGACGGGTCACGCGGCTCGAACGGCCGCACCTCCCGCGTGCGCGTGTCGTAGAGCCGGATCGCCACGAGCGCGGAGCCTAGTCGAGGGTCGCGATCGCCATCGCGGAGGCGCCCTCGCCGCGGCCGACGAACCCCATCCCCTCGCCGGTCGTCGCCTTCACGTTCACCGTGCACTGGAGGACGGCGGCCAGCGACTCGTGGATGGCCTCGCGGTGCGGCGCGAGCTTCGGGCGCTCGAGCATGACCGTCGCGTCGACGTGGACCAGCTCGTGACCGGCCTCCCGCACCCGCGCGACGACCGTGCGCAGCAGCTCGAGCGAGTCAGCGTCGCGCCACGCCTCGTCGGTGTCCGGGAAGTGCTGCCCGATGTCGCCCAGCCCGGCCGCGCCCAGCAGCGCGTCGGCGATCGCGTGGGCGAGCACGTCCGCGTCGGAGTGGCCCGCGAGCCCGAGCTCGAACGGGATCTCGACGCCCCCGAGCACGAGCCGGCGGCCCGGTTCGAAGGGGTGGGAGTCGATCCCGATCCCGGTGCGCGTCACCCGAGCGGCTCCATCCGCCGCTCCCGGCGCTCGAAGACGGCGATCTCGGTCACGCCGACCTTCTCCAGCAGCTCGACCGCCCGCTCGTACTCGAAGCCGAGCTGGTCGGGCACGTGGGCGTCGCTCGAGAGCGCCAGCGGGCAGCCGGCGTCGACGAGCATCTCCAGGAACGGCACCGACGGGTACTGCTCGCCGACCGGCTTGCGCCAGCCCGCGGTGGAGAGCTCGACGGCCACGCCGGCGTCCGCGAACGCCTCGACGGCGGGCTCGTAGTAGCGCCGCAGGTCGCCCTCCGGCCGCGGGGCGGACGCGCCCCAGACCTTCACCAGGTCGGGGTGGGCGATGATGTCGTAGAGGCCGGAGCGAGCCGACTCGGCGACGGTCTCGAAGTAGCGGCGCCAGACCCGCTCGACAGACTCCCCCGCCCCCCACACCGAGTACTCGTCGGTGTCGAGCGAGCGGTCGCGCAGGAAGTGCACGGAGCCGACCACGTAGTCCCAGTCGCGGCCGTCGAGCAGCGCGGCCATGCGGTCCTCGCGCCCCGCGATGTAGTCGGCCTCGATCCCCAGCCGCAGGTCGGTCTCCTCGCGCACGAAGCCGCAGTAGGCGTCGAGGTCGTCGCGCGCCCCCCACTCGCGCCAGAGGGGGTGATCCCAGACGTCGAGCGCGGCGCTGAAGCGGTGGACGTGCTCGGCGACCCCGAGCTCGGCGATCCCCCGCTCGGCCGCCGTGTCGCGGTAGCGCTCGGCGTTGGCGGGCGTGAAGTACTCGGCGGCGGTCGCGTCCGAGTCGTCAGGACGCAGGTGGACGTGATAGTCGGTCAGCAAGGAGGTGCTCGGCGATCAGCAGGTCGTGGGGGGTCGTCACCTTGAGGTTGGCGGGCGATGACTCTACGACCCGCACCGTGCCGCCGGCCCGCTCCACCAGCCAGGCGTCGTCGGTCGCGGCCGCGAGCACGTCGCCTGGGACGTCGAGCGCCCGCTCGAGCACGGCGCGCCGGAACGCCTGCGGCGTCTGGATCGCCCACAGGCGGGAGCGGTCGAGCGTGGCGGTGACCACCCGGTCCGCCCCCGCCTCCTTCACCGTGTCCGTCACCGGCGCCGCCGCGATCGCGCAGTCGGCCTCCGCCAGCGCGTCCAGCGCCGCCCGGAAGTGCTCGGCGGTCACGAGCGGCCGCGCGGCGTCGTGGACGACCACGTGGTGGTCCGGCGGCGCGGCGGCCAGCGCCGCTCGCACCGACGCCGAGCGGGTGGCGCCGCCCTCCACGACGCGCGCGCCCAGCGCGAGCGCCTCGTCGCCGACCGCCACGACGCCGTCGCCGACGATCGCCGTGCCCGCCGGCACCGCCACGACGACCTCGTCCACTCCGGCTGCCCGCAGCGCCTCGAGCGACCACTCGAGCATCGGGCGACCCGCCAGAACGACGAACGCCTTGGGCCGTCCGGCGCCAAGGCGTTCGCCGCTGCCGGCGGCCACGAGGAGCGCGACCGCCATCTATCGATTCGGGCGCGCGGCGCCTATGAGGCGGCCGCCAGCTTCTCCGAGCGCTGGAGAAGGTCGTCGAGGTAGGCCTCGGCGTCGTCTTCGCTCTTCTCCAGGGCATACATCATCTCGGACGCCAGGATCTTCTTGGCCCGCGTGTACATCTGCTTCTCGCCGGTCGACAGGCCCTTGTCCTGCTCCCGGACGGCGAGGTTGCGGACGACCTCGGCGAGCTCGTAGATGTCGCCGGTCTTGATCTTGTCGCGGTTGTGCTTGAAGCGGCGGTTCCAGTTCTTGGGCATCTCCGACACGTCGTCCGTGAGGACGGACAGGACCTTCTTGACCGTGTCCTCGTCGATGACCCGGCGCAGGCCGGCCTTGCCGGCGTTCTCGCACGGGACCATGACGGTCATGTCGTTGTGGAGGATCTTGATCGTGAGGTACTGGCGCACCTCGCCGAGGATCTCCTTGTCCTCCTTCTTGATGACCTGTCCAGCCCCGTGATGGGGATAGACGACGTTGTCACCGATGCTGAAATCGATGCACTCCGCCTCGCGCGTGATCTCCAGGTCTTCGATCTGCTCGTCGGTCACTGTCTCGGGGATGGTGTCCTCCTTCATCAGGGTGCGTCCGCGTGCCGGATGCTCATGTCTGCAGGTAGCGGTCCACGAGGTTGATCTCCTGTAGGCGGCGAAGGCCCTCGCGGATGTCCTTCGCCCGGATCTCTCCGACGCCTTCGACCGACTCCAGCTCGGGGTCGGTCGCGGCGAGGATCTCGTCGAGCCCGCGGAACTCGCGCACGATGTTCTGCACCACCAGCTTCGGGAGCCGGGGGATGCGGCCGAGGATGCGGTAGCCGCGGGGCGAGACGGGAAAGTCGAGCGTGTTGACCTTGCGGTCGTAGCCGAGCAGCTCGGCGAGCCGCCCGAAGTCGAGCAGGTCCTGGTGCGCCAGGCGCGCGATGCCGTCGAGCGCGACGGCGAACGTGTCGTCGCGCGGCTCGGCGAGGTAGTCGTGCAGCAGCGCGGCCTTGTCGCCGGCCACGCCGACCATGGTCTCCTCGAGCTGCATCTCGATCAGCCGGCCCTCTGAGCCGAGCTCGACGATGTAGCGCTCGATCTCGACGGCCATGCGCGTGACGAGCTCCGCCCGCTGCAGGACGGTCAGCACGTCGTGCAGCGTCACTCCGCCCTCGAACTCGAGCGCCGTGAGGCGGGTCGAGACCTGGTCGAGGCGGGAGCGGTACTTGTCGAGGGTCGCGAGCGCCTGGTTGGCCTTGGCCAGCACGGCGGGGATCTCCTCGAGGATGTACTTCGCGCCGTCGACGTAGAGCGAGACGACATCGCGGCGCTGGGAGACGGCGATCACCAGCGCGTCGGTCTGCTTGGAGACGCGCTCGGCCGTGCGGTGCCGCGTGCCGGTCTCCGAGCTCAGGATCGTCGGGTCGGGCATCAGCTGGACGTTGCACCAGGCGATCTTGGTCGCGGTGCCGTTGAGCGCGATCGCGCCGTCCATCTTCGCCAGCTGGTACATCATCGCCGGCGAGTAGTCGATGTCGAGCTTGATGCCGCCCGAGAAGAGGAACGCGAGCTCATCGGGATCGCCGATCACGATCAGCCCACCGGTGCGCGCATGGACGATGTTGTCGATGCCCTCACGCACCGCGGAGCCGGGTGCGACCATCTCCAGCGACTTGACCAACCGGGGTTCCTGCCGCGCCTCGAGCTCTCCGAGCTCCTCCCCTGATCGCGGCGTCATCACCACCTGATTCTAGCAGTTGGGTTAACATCGCCTAAACCCATATGGGGTGCGGGCTGAAGCGGTTTAGGCGGCGGCTCTCGGGGCGGTTGCGGCCGGCAGAGCGGCGCGCAGCGCCTGCCGCAGCGTGGCGATCCCCTCGCCCGGAGCGATGGCCGTCGGGAGGCCGAACTTGGCGGCCTCGGCGAGCCGGCGGTCGGGGTGGGCGACGGTCCGCAGCTCACCGGTGAGGCCGACCTCGCCGAAGCACGCGATCGGCTGCTCGCCGCCGCCCAGCGGCGCTCCGCGCTGAGCGCTCGCGACCGCCAGCGCGACCGCGAGGTCGGCGCCCGGCTCGTCGACCCGCACGCCGCCGGCGACGTTGACGAACACGTCCGCCGAGCCGACGCTCACGCCGGCGTGGCGGCCGAGCACCGCGAGCACGAGCGCGAGCCGGTTGCGGTCGATCCCGTTCGCCACCCGCCGCGGCGGGACGAGCTCGGAGGGCGAGACGAGCGCCTGGACCTCGACCAGCAGGGGCCGCGACCCCTCCATCGCGGCGAGGATCGCGCTCCCGGGCGCGCGGGTGGCCTCGCCGACGAAGCGCGCCGACGCGTCGGCCACCTCGACCAGCCCACCCGACCGCATCTCGAAGACGCCGACGTCGTTGGTCGAGCCGAAGCGGTTCTTGAGCGCGCGCAGCGTGCGGTACGTCCGCTCGCGCTCGCCCTCGAACTGCAGCACGCAGTCGACGAGGTGCTCGAGCACCCGCGGGCCGGCGAGCGCGCCCTCCTTGGTCACGTGCCCGACGAGCAGGATCGCGATCGAGCGCGCCTTGGCAAGCCGCGTGATCCGGTCGGCGACCTCGCGCACCTGGCCGACCGACCCGGCCGCGCCCGTGAGGTTGGCGGCGTGCAGCGTCTGCACCGAGTCGACCACGCAGACCTCGGGCCGCTCGGCGTCGAGCGTGGCGAGCACGGTGTCGAGGTCGGTCTCCGCGAGCACCGGCACGTCGAGCGCCGCGCCCGGCAGGCGCTCCGCCCGCAGGCGGATCTGCGCCGCCGACTCCTCGCCGGAGACGTAGAGCGTGCGCCGCCCGGCGCCCTGCATGTGGCCCAGCGCCATCGACGTCAGCGTCGACTTGCCGATCCCCGGCGAGCCGCCGATCAGCACCAGCGAGCCGGGCACGACGCCGCCGCCGAGGATCCGGTCGAGCTCGCCGATCCCGGTCGACAGGCGGGCGTGGCGCTCGGGCTGGACGTCGGCGAGCCGCACGGGCCGCGCGGCGCGGCCGGGGCCCGCCGAGCGGGCCGCGCCCCGCGCCTCCTCGGCCAGCGTGTTCCACGCGCCGCAGCCCGGGCACTGCCCGTGCCACTTCGCGGACTCGGTCGCGCACGCGGAGCAGACGAAGACGGTCGAGGGCTTGGCCATGGCTCCCGGACAGTAGGCCCGGCGCCGGACGCTTCGCCCCCGCGTTCAGCGCCGCGCGGCGACGGTCCCGCCACCGTCCGCCGCGAGCGCGCGCGCACGCGCGACGACCACGCCCATCCCGAGCGCCTCGGCCGTGCCCACGGCGTCGCCGAGCAGGGCCCTCGCCCGCGCGCGGTCGCCGCGGCGGCCGCGCGTGAGCAGCATCTCCGCGTACGCCAGCTGCGTGCGCGCGACCCACGGATGCGCGGCCATGCGCTCGTGCATCGTCAGCGCGTCGATGAAGTGGCCCTCGGCGAGCTCCCACGACCGCATCGCCGCCGCGAGGATCCCCAGCAGCCGCGAAGCGGAGCCGTTGCACGTCGCTGCGCGCCCTACGACCACGTTGCGCCCGGCGTAGGGCTCGAGCAGCGCGTAGAGCCCCTCGGCGCGCGCGCCGTCGCCGAGCGCGCCGCACACCTCCGCGAGCAGCGTGACGCCGATCAGCCAGTTGGCGTCGCGCGGCATCTCCTCGGCGGGGACGAGCTCGAACTCGGCGCGCGCCTCGTCGACGCGGTCGAGCTCGATCAGCAGCAGCGCCAAACCCGCCCGCCACGCCACGAGCGCCGGGTAGAGGTCGATGAAGCGGCGCACGGCGGGCTCGACCTCGGCGAGCCGGCCCTGCTCGCGGCGGATGTTGAAGATCGCCTGGGCGTAGGCGTTGACCGCGTTCTCGGCCTGGCCGTGGCGGCCGATCTCGAGCGTCTCGTCCGCCAGCCGCTCCGCCAGCGCGAAGTCGCCCACGATCTGCGCCCGGGTGCACTGCAGCAGCGACGTCCACCAGCGCCACAGCGGGCGGTTGAGCGCCTCCGCGAGCTTCGAGGCGGCGGCGATCTGCACGTCGGCGCCGACCATGTCCCCGACCTCGAGCAGGTCCACCACGGTCCACCCGGCGCCTTCGAGCTCGAGCTCGGGATCGCCGGTCTGCTCGGCCACCGCCCGCAGCTCGGCGGCAACCGCCAGCCGCTCGTCGACGTTCTCCGGCCGCCACAGGGCGTAGTGGCGGGCGTCGAGGCACGCGGCCAGCGTGCGGAGGTCGCCGAGCCGCCGTGCGAGGTCGACCGCCTCTTCCGAGAGCGCCAGCCGCCGCGCGGGATCGCCCGAGTAGTAGAGCTCGAGCGCCAGCCGGGCGAGCAGCCGCGCCCGCAGCGGGCTGTCCTCGTCGCCGAGGCCGGCCAGCGCCTCCTCGAGCATCGCCACGCGCTCCTCGTCGACGCGGCCGAGGATCGACCACTGGCCCGCGTGGGCGAGCGCCGCCCGCCCGAGCAGCGTGGCGTCGCCCAGCCGGCGGGCCAGCACGGCGGCGGCGTGCGACGTGCTGCGCGCCTCCCGCTCCATGCCGGCGCGCTCCTCGGAGGCGCCGAGGTCGAGCAGCATGCCGGCGCGCACGGCGTCGTCGGGAGCGCCCGTGAGCTCGCGCACGCGCAGCGCGGCGCGGTGGTGCTGGGCCGCCTCGTCCCACGCCAGCAAGCGGTCGGCGCGGCGGGCGGCGGTCAGCGCGTACTCGATCGCGCGGTCGGGCTGCTCGACCGGCGCCGCCTGGGCGAAGTGGTAGGCGAGCTGGGGCAGCCAGGGATCGACGTCGGCGGCGCGCAGCGTCTTGAGCGCCTCGCCCACGCGGCCGTGCAGGCGGGCGCGGCGCAGCTGGGAGAGCCCGTCGTACAGCGTCGCCCGCACGAGCGTGTGCGTGAACGCGTAGCGGCCGACGCGGCCCGCTTCCCGCAGCACGCGCGCGTCGACGCCCTCCTCGAGCGCCGAGATCAGCGCGTCGTCGTCGAGCGGGGCCACGGCCTCGAGCACGTCGAACTCGAACTCGCGGCCGATCACCGCGGCCACCTGCAGGGCCTGGCGGGTCGGCGCACCCAGGCGTCGCAGCCGCCGTGCGGTGACCTCGCGCACGCCGTCGGGCACGCCGGCATCCGTCAGCGAGCCCGCGGCGTGCAGCCGGCCGCCGCTCGCGCGCAGGTGGCGCACGACCTCCTCGATGAAGAACGGATTGCCCTCGGTCTCGCCGTGCAGGGCGGACAGGAACGCGGGCTCGACGCCGTCGACGCCGAGCGACGACACCAGCTCTGCCACCTCGGGCTCGTCGAGGCCGGACAGCGGCACGCGCGTCATCGTGCCCTCGCGCCGCACGTCGCTGGCCAGCTCGACCAGCGGATGGCCGGCGTCGAGCTCGGCCTCGCGGAAGGTGCCGAGCAGCAGCACGCGGCGCGGATGCGGGGCGCGGACGAGGTGGCGCAGGAGCTGCAGCGTCGGCCGGTCGGCCCAGTGCAGGTCGTCGAACACGAGCACCAGCGGAGCGTGGGCGCCCGCCTCGTCGAGCAGCGCGGCGATCGCGTCGAACAGCCGCAGCCGCCGTCCGTCCGGGTCGCCCAGATGCTCGTCCGGCGGCGGGGCGGGCGGGCCGAACTCGCTGAACAGGATCCCGAGCTCGGCGGCGCGCACGCCCAGCCGCTCGCGCAGTGGCACGAGCGAGGCGCCGGAGGACCAGCCGCGCACCATCTCCACGACCGGCTGGTAGGGCGCGAGCGCGTCCTCGTCGAAGCGGCCGTAGAGGACGACCGCGCCGTCCTCGCGGGCACGGCGCGCGATCTCGGCCGCCAGGCGGGTCTTGCCGATCCCCGCGTCGCCCGTCACCAGCACCAGCCGGCGCGTGCCGGCCACCGCGTCGCGCCAGCAGTCGGCGAGCACGCCGAGCTCGGTCGCCCGGCCGACGAGCCCGTGCCGGTCGAGCGCCGCGGCCAGCGGGCCCGGCCACGGCGAGATGACGATCTCCTCCGCGCTCGCCTTGCGCGCCGGGCCGGGCGGCTCGCCGCGCAGCAGCCGCTCGTGCACGCCCATCGCGGCCGCCCCGGGCGTGGTGCCGAGCTCGTCGCGCAGGAGCACGCGCAGGTCCTCGAAGGCCCGCAGCGCCTCGGCCGGGTTGCCGGCCGCCTCGTGGATCTCCATCAGGAGCCGGTGCGCCGTCTCGCGGAACGGCGCGGCGGCGATCGCCGCCCGCGCGGCCTGCTCGGCGGCGCCCAGCTCGCGGCCGCCCTGGCGCAGGCCGGCCTCGGCGAGCGCCTCGAGCGCGCGCAGCCGGATGGTCTCCAGCTCGCGCCGCTGCTCGGCCACCCACGGTCCCTCGCAGTCGGGCAGGAAGGTCTGCAGGTCGACGGCGAGGACGGCGCCGGCGTGCTCGGCGGCGCCCGCCCAGTCGCTGTCGTCGATCGCGGCCTCGGCCCGCGCCGCCGCCGCCTCGGCGGCCTCGACGTCGACGTCGAGCGGCTCGGGGGGGACCAGCCGCAGCTCGGAGCGGCCGGCCAGCGCGGTGTCGCCGAGCGCCTTGCGCAGCTTGGACAGCAGCGCGCTGAGCGCGGAGTCGGCCGCCGCGGGCGGGTCCTCGGGCCACAGGACGTCGATCAGCTCGGCGCGGCCGCAGTCGCGCTCCCGGTTGAGCACCAGGTAGGCGAAGAGCAGGCGTCCTTGCCGGCCAGGGAGCACCGCGGCCTCGGCGCCCACGCTCACCGCCAGCGGACCGCACAGCCGTATGGTCCAAGCCATCGCGACCACGCTACCGCGCCGCCAAGGTTTCTCCAAGGTTTCGCCAATCGCTTTCCCCCACAATTTCCTGAGCGGTCCCGGGAACGGCTTCCGTGCCCGCAAAGTTGCGACACGGATGTTGCGATCAGATAACCCTCCGAGCGGATCGTCTGACCCGCGATCCCCCGGCTCAGGCGCCGCCTTGAACCCTCCGGTGGCGCCGCCACGGCGGGCGCCGACTGACCCCCGGCCTCCGCCGACCCCCAAGTGGTGAAGGGCCCGCCCCCGGCGGGCCCTTCATCGTTCGGCTCAGGACGCCAGCGCGTTGAGCACGTCGGCGACGAGGTCCTCGGTGTCCTCGCAGCCGGCCGAGAAGCGGATGAAGCCCTCGGGCACGTCGTCCGTCCCCCAGCGCGCGCGACGCTCGGCGGTCGAGTGCACGCCGCCGAAGCTTGTCGCCACGCTGACAAGCCGGCAGGCGTCGAGGAACTCGTCGGCTGCGTTCGCGGTCGGCAGCGCGAACGAGACGAGCGGGCCGATCCCGGGCCATCTGACGTGCGTCAGGTCGTCGCGTGGGGAGAGCGCTTCGGCCAGCGCCCGGGCGTTGGCCTGTGACCGCTCGAGCCGCAGCCCGAGCGTGGCGAGCGAGCGGTGCGCGAGCCACGCCTCGAACGGGCCGAGGATGCTGCCGCTGCGCGTGCGCCACTCGCGCAGCTCCTCCGCGAGCCCGGCGTCGCGCACGCTGACCGCACCGAGGAGTACGTCCCCGTGCCCGGTGAGCGACTTGGTGCCGGAGACCATCGCGAAGTCGGCGCCGCGGTCGAGCGGCCGCAGCCCGAGCGGCGTCGCCACGGTGTTGTCGACCGCGAGCCGCGCGCCGGTGGCTCGCGCGGCGGCGGACACGGCCTCGAGGTCGACGACGTCGAGCTTCGGGTTCGACGGCGTCTCGAGCCAGATCAGCGCCGCGCCCTCGGCCGCCTCGACGATGGCCTCGGTGTCCGTCGGCACCAGGCGCACGTGCACGCCGTTCGGCCGCAGGTCGTGCTCGGCGAGCTCGCGGATCCCGGGGTAGCCGTCGCCGCAGGCGACCAGCACCTGGCCCGGATGCAGGCGCAGGACGACCGCGGTGACCGCCGCCATGCCGGAGGAGAAGACCACGGTCTCGCCGCCGTCGAGCTCGCCGATCGCCCGCTCGAGGTGCGTCCAGGTCGGGTTGTGGTCGCGGCCGTAGCCGTACTCGGCGCTGTCGGCCGCGCCGCGGAGGTGGAACGGCGCGGCGAGCACCGGGCCGGGCAGGATCGGCTCGCCCTGCTCGGCCGGCGGGAGCCCGGCATGGATGGCGCGCGTGCTTGGGCCAAGCAAGCTTGGCCTTGCGAGTTCGCTTCGCGAACGTCGAGAGGCGGGGCCGAGTCGGTTCATGGCCCATAGACTGACGCGATGCGACGCCGGCTCGTCGC
This sequence comes from uncultured Solirubrobacteraceae bacterium, assembly GCA_963789005.1. Taxonomy (GTDB): domain Bacteria; phylum Actinomycetota; class Thermoleophilia; order Solirubrobacterales; family Solirubrobacteraceae; genus DASSUW01. Next base: position 363,316 of record CAWBIZ010000004.1, on the reverse strand, counting down.
CGCCCTGCTCGTTGCGCTGGCCGCGCCGGCGAGCGCCGGCGCCGCGGAGCGCTGGCGGCCGGACGTCGCGGGCGCCGCCGAGTGGGCGCAGACCCGCGCCGGAGCGGTCACGTTCGCGGTCCGCACGAAGGACCGCGTGCGCGGCCGCGGGCTCGACGTGCAGCGGCCCGCCGCGAGCGTGTTCAAGGCGATGCTGCTCGTCACCTACCTGCGGTCGGCGCGCGACCGGCCCCTGCGTGCCGGCGACCGCGCGCTGCTGAGCCCGATGGTGCGCTGGTCGGACAACGCCGCCGCGTCGCAGGTGCGGAACCTCGTCGGCAACGCCGCGGTCGTCCGGTTCGCTCACCGGATCGGGATGACGCGCTTCGCGATCGCGTCGATCTGGGGGCTGTCGCGCGTCACCGCGCGCGACCAGACGCGCTTCTTCCTGCGGATCGACCGCTACGTGCCGGCCCGGCACCGCGCGTATGCGCTGCGGCTGCTGCGCACGATCGTGCCTTCGCAGCGCTGGGGCCTGGCGCAGGCGATCCCGGACGGCTGGCGGCTGTACTTCAAGGGTGGCTGGGGGTCGGGCAGCGGCGCCGTCGACCATCAGGTCGGGCTGCTGCGGCGCGGCCGCCACCGCGTGGCGATCGCCGTGCTCACCGCGGGCAACCCGTCGCACGCGTACGGCACGGAGACGCTCGAGGGGATGGGCCGCCGCCTGCTGCGCGGCCTCGCCGTTCGGGTCACCGGGACGGCCGGAACGCCAGAGGGCGCCCTGGCGGGCGCCCTCTCGCTACGGCGGGCTGGACGCCCGCCGTCACCGTCAGACCGCGGGTCCGGATGACCCGCGGAGCAACAACTACTCGTCGGCCGGTGGTGGCTCGACGGCCGGCTGGTCGAGCGCCCCGCCGTCGTCGACGGCGTCCTCGGGCGCTTCGTCGCCCTCCTTGCGGGCGCCGACGCCGACCGGCGTCTTCTTCTCGGGCTTGACGATCGTGAGCGTGAGGTCCTGCTCCTCGCCCTCCGGCGCCTTCTCGACGAGCACCGTGGCCTGCGGCTCGAGCTCCGAGCGGAGCACGAAGTCGGCCAGCGGGTCCTCGATGTAGCGCTGGATGGCGCGGCGCAGCGGCCGGGCGCCCATCGCCGGGTCCCATCCCTTCTCGACCAGGAAGTCCTCGGCCGCCTCGGTCAGGTCCAGCTGCAGCTCGCGCTCGGCGAGCTGGCCACGGATGCGGCGCAGGAGGAGGTCGACGATCGTCTTGATCTCCTCCTTCGTCAGCTTGTGGAAGACGATGACCTCGTCGATCCGGTTGAGGAACTCGGGGCGGAAGACCTTCTTCAGCTCGCCCGTGACCCGGTTCTTCATGTCGTCGTAGGTCATGCCGTGGTCCTCGTCGCCGACCGTGAAGCCGAGCGGCGTGTTCCGCGCGATCTCGCCCGCCCCGATGTTCGAGGTCATGATCACGATCGCGTGGCGGAAGTCCACGGTACGGCCCTGCGAGTCGGTGAGCCGGCCGTCCTCCAGGATCTGCAGGAGGATGTTGAACACGTCCGGGTGCGCCTTCTCGATCTCGTCGAGCAGGAGCACGCTGTACGGCTTCCGGCGCACGGCCTCGGTCAGCTGGCCGCCCTCGTCGTAGCCGACGTAGCCCGGAGGCGAGCCGACGAGCCGGGACACGGCGTGCTTCTCCATGTACTCCGACATGTCGATCCGCACCATCGCGTCCTCGTCGCCGAACAGGAACTCGGCGAGCGTGCGGGCGAGCTCGGTCTTGCCGACGCCCGACGGGCCGAGGAAGACGAAGGAGCCGGTCGGCCGCTTCGGGTCCTTGAGGCCCGCGCGCGAGCGCCGGATCGCCTTCGAGACGATCTCGATCGCCGGGTGCTGCCCGATGACGCGCTTGTGGAGCTCCTCCTCCATCCGCATCAGCTTCTGGGTCTCGGCCTCGGTGAGCTTGAAGACCGGGATGCCCGTCCACATCGAGACGATGTCCGCGATCTCCTCCTCGCCGATCGCCGGCCGCTCGCCGCCGTCGCCGGACTCCCAGGCGTCCTCGAGCTCGCGCTTCTTGTTCGTCAGGCGCCGCTCCTTGTCGCGCAGCTGCGCCGCCTTCTCGAACTCCTGGTTCTCGATCGCGGCCTCCTTGTCGCGCCGCGTCGTCTCGATCTCCTCCTCGAGCTCCCGGTACACGGGCGGGGAGGACATCGACTTGATGCGCATGCGCGAGGCGGCCTCGTCGATCAGGTCGATCGCCTTGTCGGGCAGGAAGCGGTCGGAGATGTAGCGGTCGGCCAGCTCGGCCGCCGCCTCCAGCGACTCGTCGGTGATCGTGATCTTGTGGTGCGCCTCGTAGCGGTCCTTGAGCCCCTTGAGGATCTGGACCGTCTCCTCGATCGACGGCTGGTCGACGACGATCTTCTGGAAGCGGCGCTCCAGCGCGCTGTCGCGCTCGAGGTACTTGCGGTACTCGTCGAGCGTGGTGGCGCCGACGGTCTGCAGCTCGCCTCGTGCCAGCGCGGGCTTGAGGATGCTCGCGGCGTCGATCGCGCCCTCGGCGGCACCGGCGCCGACGAGGTTGTGGAGCTCGTCGATGAACAGGATGATGTCGCCGCGCTGGGTGATCTCCTTCATCACCTTCTTCAGGCGCTCCTCGAACTCGCCGCGGTACTTGGAGCCCGCGACGAGCGCCGCCAGGTCGAGCGTGTAGATCTGCTTGTTCTTGAGCAGCTCCGGCACGTCGCCGTTGGTGATCCGCTGGGCCAGGCCCTCGACGACGGCGGTCTTGCCGACGCCGGGCTCGCCCACGAGCACCGGGTTGTTCTTGGTGCGGCGGCTGAGGATCTGCATGATCCGCTCGATCTCGGTCTCGCGACCGACGACCGGGTCGAGCTTGCCCTCGGCGGCCAGCTTGGTCAGGTTGCGACCGAACTGGTCCAGGAGCTTGGACGACTTCTTGCCCTCGCCCTGGGCGCCGCCGGCGCCCGCGGCCGCACCGGACGAGCCGGAGCCCGACTGGCGCCGGCCACCCGGGCCGGAGAGCATGCGGATGACCTCGTTGCGGATCTTCTCGGAGTCGGCGTCGAAGTCGAGGAGGATGCGCGCGGCCACGCCCTCGTTCTCGCGAACGAGGCCGAGCAGGATGTGCTCGGTGCCGATGTAGTTGTGGCCGAGGGAGAGTGCCTCGCGGAGCGCCAGCTCCAGGACCTTCTTGGCGCGAGGCGTGAACGGGATCTGGCCAGAGGTGACCTCTTCGCCAGAGCCGACGATGCGGACGACCTGGGCGCGCACGCGCTCTACGGTGATGTCCAGGCTCTCCAGGACGCGGGCAGCGAGGCCCTCCTCCTCCCGGAGCAGGCCGAGCAGGATGTGCTCGGTCCCGATGTAGTTGTGCTTGAGGGTTCGGGCTTCCTCTTGCGCGAGGACGACCACCTGGCGTGCTCGCTCTGTGAATCGCTCGAACATGGTGGTGCGCAGTCCTTCCTGCTACTTGATGGCTAGCGCTCGGTCGTTTCGGCGGTCCGGTACATGGGGTCGGAAGACGAAAATACCCCGATCCCTCAACCACGTAGTCGGCACTCTCGGGCCAGTGGATGAACGAGTCGGGGTTCGCTTTGCGGCCATGAGTCAGTTTACCAACGGTGCCGACGCCTGGCGGGGGGTCGCCAGAGCGGCCACGAGGCGAGCGATCAGCGGTATCGGCTCCTTCGCCAGATGCCGGTCCGTGACCCTGAACACCCGCTGTCCGGCGAGCTGGAGATCGACGTCCTTGCGGCGGTCGCGCTCGAACGCGGTTCTCGACGAGTGGCTGCCCCAGCCGTCGAACTCGACGACCAGGTCGTGGCCCGGCCAGTAGAGGTCGACCTCGTGGCCGGCGACCTTGACGTTGCTTTGCGGGGCGGGGAGGCCGGCTTGGGCGATCAGGGCGCGCAGCCGTCGTTCCGCCTCTGACCGGGTCATCGTGGGTTCGTCTCCGATGGCGTGTCTTAGGGCGCGAACACCGCATTGAGGGAGGGTCAGGAGTTGCCGGAGCTCGCGGTGGGTTATGTGGCGGAGGACGAGCGCCTCGTTGATCGCTCTCTCCAGCTCATCGGGGGCGGTCTGGGCGAGGTCCCGGATCGTGCGGGCAGGCGCGGTGATCTGCATGCCGTGCCGGGTCCGGATCTCCCTGGTCGCGATTGCCTGCCGGTGGACTTCGACGCCGCGCCGTTCCGTTACTGCTTGCATTGAGGAGAGTGATCTGGACCGGGTCGTCGGATCGGGCCTCGACGATGCCCCAGATCGTGGCCGCCGTCCGGTGGCTCAGCACGGCGCGACCCTCGAGCCCGAGGATGGCCCCCGCCGGGGCGGTCAGCGGCGATTCGAGTGCACCGACCGCATAGACGCCTCGATGCAGGCGTCGAAGCCACCCGCGCGCGACGCGGGCGTCAATGGCGTGCGGACCAACCCCCGTATTGAGGAGCTGACGAGTCGAGACCACGCCGTGCTGCCGCCTCGCCAGCGCCACGATCGCCTCATCGATCCAAGGCGGGGTTACGTGGATATCGGCACCTCCCCGTGCACCGATTGACACGTAAATGCTCTAGACGAGCATCTACGTGGATATCGGCGTCTCGCTCTTCGCCGATTGACACGAAAACCCGGCTTGAAGGAGCGCATCCCCGCATCGTGCACCCCCTCAATGCCGCCGTTGACGTACCCAGGCACAACCGGCACGAAAATGGAGCAGAGCCGTAACTAACGCAGCGCCGGAAACAGCACGACTTCGCGGATCGTGTCTCGCCCCGTGAGCAGCATGACCAGGCGGTCGACGCCGATCCCGATCCCGCCCGTCGGCGGCATCCCGTGCTCCAGAGCACGGATGTAGGCCTCGTCGTACGGGTGGGCCTCCTCGTCGCCCGCGGCGGCGTCGGCGCGCTGGGCCTCGAAGCGAGCTCGCTGGTCGTCGGGGTCGTTGAGCTCCGTGAACGCGTTGGCGAACTCCATCCCGCCCGCGAAGGCCTCGAAGCGCTCCACGAGCCCCGGCGAGGACCGGTGCAGCTTCGCCAGCGGCGAGAGCTCGACCGGGTAGTCGAACAGGAACGTCGGCGAGGTCAGCTCGGGCTCCACGTACTTCGACAGAAGGTGATCCACCAACCGAGCCCAGGTCGTCTCGTGCGAAGCCGGATCGAGACCACCAGCCACCATCGCCTCCCTCAGCGCCGCAGTTGAGCGGTGCGCATAGACGTCGACGCCAACACGCGACTGAATCGCGTCGCCCAAGGTCTCCCGCTTCCACGGCGCCTCGAATCCCGAAGCCCCCACAGCCGCAGCGACCGACGACACCAGCTGCTCACAGCGCGCCGCGATGTCCTGATAGTCCGCATACGCCTCGTACCACTCGAGCTGCGTGAACTCCGGGTTGTGCTTGAACGAGACGCCCTCGTTGCGGAAGTCCTTGCCGATCTCGTACACCCGCTCGAGCCCGCCGACGATCAGCCGCTTCAGGTACAGCTCGGTCGCGATCCGCAGGTACAGCGTGCGGTCGAGCTCGTTGTGGTGCGTCGTGAACGGCCGCCCGGCCCCGCCGCCGTACAGCGGCTGCAGGACCGGCGTCTCGACCTCGATGAACCCCTCGGCATCGAGGAAGCGGCGCATCTCGCTGATCACCCGCGCGCGCGTCATGAACACCTCGCGCGAGTCCTCGTTCGCCATCAGGTCGAGCTCGCGCATCCGGTAGCGCGTCTCGACGTCTGTCAGCCCCGCGTGCTTCTCGGGCGGAGGCCGGAGCGACTTCGCGAGCAGTGTCCAGTCGTCGATGGCCAGCGAGAGCTCACCCCGCCGGGTACGGAAGATCGTCCCGTCCGCGCCCAGCAGATCACCGAGGTCCAACCCCACTAGCCGGTCGAGCGATTCCTGCCCGAGCACGTCCGCCCGGGCGTGGAGCTGGATGCGGCCCGAGCGATCGACGAGATCGAGGAACGCAGCCTTTCCCTGCCCGCGCCGGGCGGCCAACCGGCCCGCCACCCGCGCACGAGACCCACTTTCCTCACCAGCAGGAAGTTCGTCCCACGGCGCCTTGACGGACGCGATGGGCGATACGCCCGGAAAGGCGTGGGGAAACGGCTCGACACCCTCGTCGCGCAGCGCGGCGAGCTTGCGCCGGCGCTGCTCGAGGAGATCGTCCGAGGTCACACCTTGGCGACGTCGATCTTGGTGATCTTGAGCTTTCGGGCCTTGCCGCTCGGCAGCGTGACGTCGACGACGTCGTTGCGCTTGTTCCCGAGCAGCGCCTTGCCGACGGGCGACTCGTTGGAGAGCTTGTTCTCCGAGGGGTTCGCCTCGGTCGAGCCGACGATCGTGTACTGGAGCGACTTGCCGGAGCCCTCGTCCTTGACGTTGACCACCGAGCCGACGCGCACGACGTCGTTCGAGAGCTCCGTCGCGTCGATCACCGACGCCGACCGCAGCTTGTCCTCGAGCGAGGCGATCCGCGCCTCGAGCATCGCCTGCTCGTTCTTGGCGTCGTCGTACTCCGAGTTCTCGGAGATGTCGCCGAACTCCCGCGCCTCCTTGATCCGCTCGGCGACCTCGCGGCGCTTGTCGACCGACAGGTACTCGATCTCCTGCTTGAGCTTCTCGAGTCCTTCGGGGGTGAGGATGACGTCCTTCTGCATCTCGCGTCGTCCTTGGGATTGGGTCCGGAGAAAGAAAACGCCCGCACACAGGCGGACGAGTGATGGCGCTCAGACGGCGGCGCGGCGCAGCATGGTAGCACCGAGCGCAGCGATGATCGAGCGCTGCTCGCCGAGCGTCTCGGCGCGCTGGAGCGCGTCCTGCACGTCGCGCCCGGCGCCGAGCCGTTCGAGGTACCACGGGTGGAACTTGCGCAGGTAGCGGGCCGCCCGATCGGCGCCCAGATGCTCCTCGGCGCGGTCGAGCACCCACTCCCACTCGGCGACGATCTCCTCGGGCTCGGGGCCGTCCGACCGGGCGCCCAGCACCTGCTCGAACAGCCACGGATTGCCGAGGCTGCCGCGCGCGAGCATCACCGCCTCGCAGCCCGTGTACTCGAACACCCAGCGCACGTGGTCGGGGTCGTCCATGCCGCCGGTGACGATCACCGGCACCGGGAGCGAATCCACCAGCGACGCCGCCAGGTCGTAGTCCGGCGTCCCGCGATGACGAACCTTGATCGTGCGCGGATGGAAGGTGATCCCCGCCACGCCGGCCTCTGACACCAGCCGCTGAGCCACCTCCACTCCCTCAGCGCGCAGTTTCACGGTCACCGGGAGGCCCGAGCCTTCGATCGCCGCGCGAGCCACCGCCACGGCGGTATCCGGATCGGAGAGCAGCGCCGCCCCCGCACCCGTCTTCATGACCTTGGGCACCGGGCAGCCCATGTTGAGGTCGATGATGTCCGCACCCAGCGTGGCCACGTGGGCCGCAGCCGAGCGCATGATCTCCGGGTCCTGCCCGAAGAGCTGCATCGCCACCGGGCCGCCCTCGCGCTCGCGCGGGTCGATCGTCAGCAGCTCGTCGTGCGTCTTGCGGTTGCCGTAGTGGATGGCGAACGAGGAGACCATCTCGGACACGGCGAGCCCCGCGCCGTAGCGCTTGGCCTGCAGGCGAACGAACCAGTTGCCGATCCCGGCCAGCGGCGCGAGCACGACCCGATTGGGGATCGTGACGCCGCCGAGCTGCCAGGAGTCATGAAGCGATCGAGATTGGGGTTTCGCCCACATCGCGTCACGAGGTTATCCGGGCGTGGGTTCCGCGATGTGTGCGACGTTACCCTGGCTCGTTGCGCTCCCAAATGAGCCGCAGGCCCTGCAAGGTGAGCAGCTCGTCGGTCTCGTCCACCAGCTCGCAGTGCGGGACGATGTACCCGGCCAGCCCGCCGGTGGCGATCGTCGCCGTGTCCTCGCCGAGCTCGGCGCGCAGGCGGCGCAGGATGCCGTCGACCATCCCGGCGTAGCCGTAGACCACGCCGGAGCGGATCGCCTCGACCGTCGACTTGCCGATCAGCGCCCGCGGCGTCTCCAGCTCGACCCGCAGGAGCTTGGCCCCGCGCGCCGTCAGCGCGTCCATCGAGATCTCGATCCCGGGCGCGATCATGCCGCCGATGTACTCGCCGTCGCGCGAGACGATGTCGATGTTGAGGCCGGTCCCGAAGTCGACCACCACGCACGGTCCGCCGAACCGGTCGTGGGCCGCGACGGAGTTGACGAGCCGGTCAGCGCCCACCTCGCGCGGGTTGTCGATCCGGATCGGCATGCCGGTCCGCAGGCCCGGGCCGACGACCGGCATCCGGTGGCCGAGATAGCGCTCGGCCATCGCCGCCCACTCCGGCGCCAGCTCGGGGACGGTGGACGACACGATCGACGCGCCGAGCAGGTCGAACGTCACGCCGCGCAGCCCGAGCAGCGAACGCAGGGCAGCGCCGAGCTCGTCCGCGGTCGACTCGCGCACGGTGGCGAACCGCCAGTGCTCGTGCAGCGCGCCGTCCCGGAACGTCCCGAGATGGGTCTGCGTGTTGCCGACGTCGACGACGAGGAGCACGGACGCTACGGTCGCAGGTCCAGCGGATCCCCGACGCGCTTGACCTGCTGCCCGCGGATCTCCCTCAGTGCGCCGTCCGCCCGCCCATACCCGGGCACCTCGAGCTCAGGGTCGAGCTCGAGCAGCGGCACGAGCACGAACCGGCGCGAGGTGACCTCGGCGTGCGGCAGCGTCAGCCGATCGGACGCGAGCTCGACGTCCCCGAGCAGCAGCACGTCGACGTCGATCGGCCGCGGGCCGTGGCGGACACCGCCCGGCGCGCGCCCGAGCGCCCGCTCGATCTCCTTGCAGGCGTCGAGCAGCGCCTCGGGCGCCAGCTCCGTCTCGATCCGGACACAGCAGTTGAGGAAGGCGCGCTGGTCGAGCACCTCGCCGACGGGCTCGGTCTCGTAGACCGACGACGAGGCGAGCACCTCGACGCCGTGGACCCAGAGCTCCTCGACCGCCGCCTGCAGGTTCGCGTGGCGATCGCCGACGTTGGACCCCAACCCGAGATACCCCGGCACTACGTGGCCTCGCGCACCCCGAAGCGGGCGTGCAGCCGGGCCAGCGGCCGCGGCGCCCACCAGTTCCAGCGCCCCAGCAGCGCCATCAGCGACGGCACGAGCAGCGCGCGTACGAGGAAGGCGTCGATCAGCACGGCGAGCGCCGTGCCGACGCCGAGCTCCTTGATGAACACCACCTCGGACGTGGCGAACGCGCCGATCGCGATGCAGAACAGCAGCGCCGCGTAGGTGACGATCCGGCCCGTGCGCTCGAGCCCGACCGCCACCGCCTCGCGGTCGCTCGCTCCGGCGTCGCGCGCCTCCTTGATGCGCGTCAGCAGGAACACGCCGTAGTCGGTGGAGAGCCCGAACGCGACGGCGAACAGCAGGATCGGCTGGGTGGACTCCAGCGCGCCCTGGGCATCGAACGCGAGCAGCCCCTCCAGCCGGCCGTCCTGGAAGATCAGCACCAGCAGGCCGAACGCGGCGCTGAGCGTCAGCAGGTTCATGATCAGCGCCTTGACGGGCAGCACGACCGAGCCCGTCATCAGGAACAGGATCACGAGCGTGCTGGTGCACAGCAGGATCAGCCCGAGCGGCAGCGAGTCGCCGAGCGACGACTGCTGGTCGAGGAAGCCGGCCGTCCCGCCGGTGACCTGGACGGGGAACGGCGGCGGCGAGCCGCGGATGTCGTTCACCAACCGCTTGGCGGAGGCCGACAGCGCGTCGCCGGAGGGCACGACGTCGATCCGCCAGTAGCCGCCCGCCTGCTCGGGCCGCCCGACCGAGGCGACCCCGTCGAGCTCGGACAGGTCGCGGGCGTACCCCGTCGCCGCCGCGCGGCCCCGCTCGCCCGCGCCGGCGAGCACGATGATCGGCGCCGTCGGCCCGCGCGGGAACTCGGTCTCGAGCGCGTCATCGACCACGCGCGCGGAGCGCTCGGTCGGCAGGACGCCGGCGTCGACGCCCGTGAACTCGATCCGCAGGAACGGCAGGCCCATCGCGATCAGCAGCACGGCGGTGGCGGCGGCGATCGGCCCCGGCCGGCGCATCACCGTCTGCGTCAAGCGATACCACGGGCCCGCGCGCACGTGCGCGGCGTCGCGGTGCATCGCCACCTGCCAGCGCTTCAGGCTGAGCGCGTTGACACGCGGTCCCAGCACCGCCAGCAGCGCCGGCAGCACGGTCAGCGACACGAGCGCCGCCGACAGCGCGACGAGCGTCCCGCCGACGCCCATCGAGAACAGGAAGCGCAGGTCGAAGGCGATCAGGGCGGCCATCGCGGCCGCCACGGTGACCGCGCTGAACAGCACGGTCCGGCCGGCGGTGCGCATCGTGGCGGCCAGCGCCGCGGCGGTCCCGCTGCCGCCCTCGAGCTCCTCGCGGAAGCGCGAGACGACGAACAGCGAGTAGTCGATCGCCAGCCCGAGCCCGGCGCCGGTGATCAGGTTGATCGCGAACACCGACATCGGCTCGACCGTGTTCGCGATCCGCAGCAGCGCGAACGTCAACAGGATCGTCGTCGCCCCCACGATGACCGGCAGCAGCGCGGCCACCGCGCCGCGGAACACGACCAGCGAGAGCAGGAAGAGCAGCGGGAAGGCGAGCGCCTCGGCGCGCGCGAGGTCCTCCTGGACCTGCTCGCCGACCTGCGTGAACGCCAGCTGCCCGCCGCCCGCGGTCACGCCCGGCTCGCGCTCGACCTGCACCTGGAGCCGCTCGGCGGTGGCGTCCTCGTCGGCGCCGGCCGCAAACGTCGCCAGCACGTAGGTCGAGCGGCGGTCGCGCGACACGAGCTCGGTCGGCTCCCCACGCCGGACGGCAATGACCTGGGCGACGTCGGGATCCTCCAGCGCGGCCGCCACGCGCGCGATCTTCTGCCGCGCTGGTCGCGAGTCGACCGGCGCGCCGAGCCGCACGAGCACGACCATGTCGGGCGACGCCGAGCGGCCGGTGACGCGCTCGACCGTGGCACGGGCGACGACCGACTCGGAGCTGGGGTCCTCGAAGTCGTCGTCGGTGTCGAGCAGGCCGACGACCGGCCCGCCGTACGCGCCGGCGGCCGCCACCACCACGAGCGACACCGCCAGGACGAGCCGGCGGCGGCGGTGGATCGTGCGCGCGAGCGCCTGCATGGTCAGCGCGTGTACTCGGTCCAGGCCTTGGCCCAGCGGTTCCGGTCCGCGATCTTCGACAGGTCGAGCGCGGTGATGATGTTGAGCAGCATCCCGGTGGCGAAGAACGACCACACCTCGTCAGGCGTGGCACCCGACAGGCGCCCGACCTCGTCGACGACCTCGCCGTAGCCGTCGCGCACGTGCGCCTGGATCTCCGGGTCGGCGACCGCCGCGTAGCCCTGCATCAGCATCAGCAGGGCGTGGCGGTCGGCCAGCAGCTCGTGGACGTAGGCGTGGCCCATGTCCTCGAGCTCGTGCCCGGGCGCGGCGTCATCGGCGGCGCGCCGGAACGTCGCGATCACCTTCTCGCAGGCACGGTCGGTGCAGGCGAGGAAGAGCTCCTTCTTGGTGTGGAAGAGCCGGAAGAGATAGGGCTGGGAGATGCCGGCCTCGCGCGCGATGACCTCGGTCGAGGTCCCGTGGTAGCCACCCGCGGCGAAGTGCTCGACGGCCACCGTGAGGATCTCCTCGCGGCGCTCCCCGGCGGACTTGCGGCGGGCTGGCGCGGCCATGATCGTCAGGTTAGTGACTACTTACTCTGCCGTCAATCATGCTCTTCCCGCTCCTCCCGCCAGACCTCGACCGAGACCTCCTCGACGGGGAGCGGGATCGGCGGCTCCGGCTTGGACGCCTTGACCGTCACCATCCGGGCCCCGAACTGCGAGGCGAGGCGCTCGGCGATCACCGAGCACAGGCGCTCGAGCGTCTTGTAGGAGCGCTGCTGCGCGAGCAGCGCGATCACCTGGCAGACCTCGCCGTAGTCGATGGTGTCCTCGACCCGGTCGGTGATCAGCGCGTCGGGCTCGCCGACGTCGAAGCGCACGTCGAGCACGAGCCGCTGGCCGATCTCGCGCTCGGCGGCGCTGACGCCGTGGTGCGTGTAGAGCGACAGCCCGACGATCTCGACGGTGACCCCGATGTCGGGACCCTCGTCGTCGTCCTCGTCGTCTGTCAGGTCGTCCTCGTCGTCGTAGTCCTCGTCGGGGTCGGCCATGGCGCGAACGTAGCAGCCACCACCGCCAGCGCGTCCGCCGTCGCGGCGACGTCGTGGACGCGGAACACGCGCGCGCCGCGCTCGTACGCGATCACCGTCGTCGCGACCGTCGCGGGGACGCGCTCGGTCACGTCGCGCCCCGTGATGCGGCCGAGGAAGCTCTTGCGGCTCGTGCCCACGACGATCGGCCGCCCGATGGCGGCGAGCTCGTCGAGACGCCGCAGCAGCTCGAGGTTGTGCTCGAGCGTCTTGCCGAAGCCGATCCCGGGGTCGAGCTGGACGCGCTCCTCGGCGATGCCGGCCGCGACGGCGGCGGCGAGGCGCTCCTCGAGGAACGCCCGGACGTCGTCGACGACGTCGTCGTAGCGCGGGTCCTGCTGCATCGTGCGCGGCTCGCCGAGCATGTGCATGAGGCAGCAGTCGACGCCGCGGTCGGCTACTAGTCCGGCCATGTCCGGGTCGTGCCGTAAGGCGCTGACGTCGTTGACGTAGGTCGCGCCGGCGTCGAGCGCCGCTTCGGCGACCCGCGCCTTCGTCGTGTCGATCGAGACCTGGACGCCGTCGAGGCCCTCGATCACGGCGATGACGCGCGCGAGCTCCTCCTGCTCGGGCACGGGGTCGGCGCCGGGGCGGGTCGACTCGCCGCCGACGTCGATGATGGCCGGCGCCCTCAGCGGCGAGCCGTCGCGCGTGGGTGATCGCCGCCTGCGCGTCGTCGAACACGCCCCCGTCCGAGAACGAGTCGGGCGTCACGTTGACCACGCCCATGATCGTGTATGTGTCCATCCGCCTCGAGTATGTCTCCTCCGCCGCCCAGGTGCTCGTCGACGCGTCCTAGCAGCAGTCGCACGCCACCGCGAGGCCGCCGGCAAGGCGGCGGCGGCGCACGTGAGCGGCCCGGTGGCTGATCGCTGGGTGGGGATCGCCGCGCTCGTTCGTCGCGGGCGGCCGCTTCCGCGGTAGGCGGAGCGAGCCGAGCGCGAGGCCGGCGAGGATCGCCGCCGCGCCGGCGAGCTGGACGCCGCCGAACGGCTCGTGGAACGCCAGTGTCGCCGCCAGCGCGCCGACCAGCGGCTCGAGGTTGACGAACGCGCCCGCGACGTCGGCCGGCACGCGCGCCTGCCCGTACGCGAACAGCGAGAACGCGAGCAGCGTCCCGGCGATCGCCAGGCCGATCGCGGCGAGGACGGGGCCCTCGGCGCCGGGTGCCGGCGGCATGCCCTCGGCGAGCGCGGCGTAGGGCAGCGCGGCGAGTGCGCCCGCGGTCAGCTGCACCGCCGTGACCGCGATCGGATCGCGGCCGCGGAGCAGCCCGGACTGGGCGACGATGAAGCCCGCGGAGAGCATCACGGAGGCGAGCACGATCGCGTCGCCGGACAGCGACGAGCCCGCTCCGCCGGCCCCGGCGACGAGGCCGACGCCCGCGAGCGCGAGCACGTGGCCGGCCCAGCCCAGCGGCCCGGCGGTCCCGCGACGGAGCGCGAACGCGATCAGCGCCACCAGCACCGGCACGGCGCCGACGATCAGCGAGGCGTGGCTGACGTTCGTGCGCGCGATGCCCGCGTTCTGGAGGACGATCACCAGCCCGAACCCGATCGCGCCCGCCGCGACGACGCGCGGCGTCAGCGCCGCGCGCAGCTCCGACTTGCGGGTCGCGAGCAGCAGCAGCGGCGCGGCGAGGCCGAACCGCAGGACGGTCAGCCAGCCCGCGTCGAGCCACTCGAGCGCGAACTTGGAGAGCGGCACGGTCAGGCCCCAGAGCACGCCGGCGGCCACGAGCGCGACGAACGCGCCGCGGCGATCGCCCGCCGGCGAGGCGGCACCGGCCGACCGCGCAGCGGCGACCGACCGGCGATCGCGGCCGGCTGCCGTGAGGCGGTTGGTGTCGGCGGCGGAAGTTCATACCTCATGATTGTCGGCGTTCCGCCGCGAATATCAACCTGGATTTGACAGATCAGCGTCTTGACGAAATATTGTTCTGTGAGATGGCCGTTTCGCTTGATCATGTTGATGTGCGCCTGCTGGCCGAGCTGCAGACCGACGCCGACCGCCCGAACGTGGAGCTCGCGCGCATCGTGGGGCTGTCTCCCGCGGCGACGCTGAATCGCGTCCGGCGGCTGAAGGAGTCGGGCGTGCTGCGCCGCGTCACCGCTCGCCTGGACAGCACGGCCGCCGGCTTCCCGCTCCAGGTCTACGTGACCGTCACGCTCGCCCGCCACGACGACGCCGCGCACCGGCGCTTCGCGGAGACCGTGCTCGCGCTCCCGCAGGTGATCGCCGCCGACTGGGTGACCGGCGAGGTCGACGCGATGGTGATGGTCGTCGCCCGCGACGTCGCCGAGCTCCAGCGCGTCCTCAACCGCCTCGCCGCCCGCGGCGGCACTCGGGTCGTCACGCTGCTGCGGCTGGAGGAGCTCAAGCCCTCCTCGCCGCTTCCGCTCGAGCCCACCCGCTGACCCCGCGGCCCGGGCCGCGGGTTTGACAAGCGGTAGGCTGTACCGGTACAGTCTTTACCAGTACAGATGACCCGCCGCCGACCCGACCACTCCCGCCCCAACGTCACGCTCGCCACCGTGGCCGCTGCGGTCGGGGTCTCCCGCATGACCGTCTCGAACGCCTACAACCGCCCCGACCAGCTCTCGCCCGAGCTGCGCGAGCGCGTCCTCGCCAAGGCCGCGGAGCTCGGCTACTCGGGGCCCGACCCGATCGCGCGGACGCTGTCGCGCGGCGAGACCGGGTCGATCGGGCTCGTGCTCGACTATCCGCTGACGCTCGCGTTCACCGACCCGGCCTCCGTCGGCTTCCTGCACGGCGTGGCCGCGGGCGCCGAGGAGCGCGGGCTCGGGCTCACGCTCGTCCCGCGCATCGACGGCCGCCACTCCGCGCTCGTCCGGGCCGCGCTCGTGGACGGCTTCGTCCTCTCCTGCGTGCCCGAGGACGATCCGCGCATGGACGTGGTGGAGGCCCGGCGGCTGCCCTTCGTGGGCGTCGACTTCGCGCCCCGGCCCGGGCTCGTCCGGGTGAACGTCGACGATCGCGGCGGCGCCCGGTCGGCGGCGCAGCACCTCGCGCAGCTCGGCCACCGGCGCTTCGGGATCGTGCTCGGCCTCGAAGCGCCGGGCTCCACCGGCGCACAGGCCGAGGCGGCCGCCACGCATCACGTCGAGCGCGAGCGCCTCGTCGGCTGGCGGGAAGGGCTCACCGCCGCGGGCATCGACTGGGACGCGGTCCCCGTCGCGGCGCCGCCTGGCAAGGGCATCGAGAGCGGCCGGCTCGGCGCCGGGCTCCTGCTCGACCGTACCGAGCGCCCCACCGCCATCCTCGCGCTCTCGGACATGATCGCCATCGGCGTCATGCAGGGCGCCCGCGAGCGCGGCATCTCCGTCCCCCACCAGCTCTCCGTGGCCGGCTTCGACGACGTCCCCGAGGCCGCCCTCGCCGATCCTCCCCTCACCACGATCCGGCAGCCCCATCACAAGAAGGGCTCCGAGGCCGTTCGCCTTCTCGTCGAAGGCGAAGCGGCGCAGTCCGTCGTCCTCCCCACCGAGCTCGTCGTCCGAGCGTCCACCTCCCCCGCTCCCTGAAAGGAAGCTCCCCATGTTCGATCACGCCATCGCCGGCCTCATGGCCCGCCAGTCCGGTAACCGCCTCCTGACCAAGGAGCGGCCCCGCCGGCGGACACGCCGTTAGGCGAAGTCGGGCTTCTCGGGACGGTCGAGGCCGCGTGCCTCGGCCGTCCCGCCCGCGAGCCCGGGTCGCGGCAGCGGCCGCGGCGGGGCGGGCGTGGCGGCACCGGGGAGCTCGGGCCGCTCGGGCGTGCCGGGCGCCGGCGGCGCCTCGGACCCGAAGACCTCCTCCTCGGACTTGCCCTCGAGCAGCGCCTCGAACTGCTCGCGCTCGATCGTCTCGCGCTTGAGCAGCAGCTCGGAGATCGTGGCGAGCTCCTCGCGGTGCTCGGACAGGATGTCCTTGGCCTGCTGGTGGGCGCCCTCGACGATGCGGCGGATCTCGTCGTCGATCTCGCGCGCGATCTCGTCGGAGTAGTCGGGCTCGGCGGAGAACTCGCGGCCGAGGAACGGCTGGCCGTGGTCGTGGCCGAACACGCGCGGGCCGAGCTTCTCGCTCATGCCGAAGCGCATGACCATCTGCTTGGCCGTGGCCGTGACCTTCTCGAGGTCGTTCGACGCGCCCGTGGTGATCTCGCTGAAGACGATCTCCTCGGCGGCGCGGCCGCCGAGCGTCATCGCCATCGTGTCGGTCAGCTCCGCCCGGGTGGTGAGGAACTTGTCCTCGGTCGGCAGCGAGATCGTGTAGCCGAGCGCCTGCCCGCGGGAGATGATCGAGACCTTGTGGACGGGGTCGGAGTGCTCGAGGAAGTGGCCGACGATCGCGTGGCCCATCTCGTGGTAAGCCGTGACCAGCCGCTCCTTGTCGCCCATGACCCGGGTCTTCTTCTCGGGCCCGGCGACCACCCGCATGATCCCCTCTTCGAGCTCGATCTGGGTGATCTCCTTCTTGCCCGTGCGGGCGGCGAGCAGCGCGGCCTCGTTCACGAGGTTCGAGAGGTCGGCGCCCGTGAACCCGGGCGTCTGGCCGGCGAGCGTGTCGAGGTCGATGACCTTGGCCAGCGGCTTGCCGCGCGTGTGGACCTCGAGGATCTTGCGGCGGCCGGCGCGGTCGGGCCGGTCGACGGTGATCTGGCGGTCGAAGCGGCCGGGACGGAGCAGCGCGGGGTCGAGGATGTCGGGCCGGTTGGTGGCCGCGATCATGATGATGTTGTCCTTGGCCTCGAAGCCGTCCATCTCCACGAGGAGCTGGTTGAGCGTCTGCTCGCGCTCGTCGTGGCCGCCGCCGAGGCCGGCGCCGCGGTGGCGCCCCACGGCGTCGATCTCGTCCATGAAGATGATGCAGGGAGAGTTCTGCTTGGCCTGCTCGAACAGGTCGCGCACGCGGGAGGCGCCGACGCCGACGAACATCTCCACGAAGTCCGAGCCGGAGATCGAGAAGAACGGCACGCCCGCCTCGCCGGCGACCGCGCGGGCCAGCAGCGTCTTGCCGGTGCCCGGAGGCCCGTAGAGCAGCACGCCCTTGGGGATCCGCGCGCCCAGCGCCTGGAACTTCTTGGGGTTCTCGAGGAACTCCTTGATCTCGTGCAGCTCCTCGACGGCCTCGTCGGCCCCCGCCACGTCGCGGAACGTGATCTTCGGCGAGTCGACCGACATCCGCTTGGCGCGCGACTTGCCGAACGACATCACCTTCGAGCCGCCGCCTTGGACCTGGTTCATGAGGAAGATCCAGAACCCGATGAACAGCAGGAACGGCAGCACGTACGTCAGCAGCGAGAGGATCACGCTCGTGCGCGCGGGCTTGACGTCGAACGCCTGGATGTTGTTGTTCTGCTCCGCCGCGCGGAGCTTGTTGACCAGGACGTCGGAGTAGTCGACCGGATAGCCGACCTCGTACTTCTTGTCGTTCGGGAGCGTGACCTCGGCCGAGTTGTACTTCGTTTTCAGCGTGACGCTCTTGATGCCGCCGCGGGTCTCGATCTGCGTCAGGAACTGGGAGAAGGTCGTCTTCGGGGCCTGGTCCGAGCGCGAGATCAGCTTCGATGCGAAGAACGCGAGGACGATCACGATGATGATCGGGAACGCGGCGCTCTTGAAGAAGCGGCTCATGTGCGCACCCCGGCGCGAGGAGCGGAAAAGAAACTGCTGGACAAGAGCATCAAGGCTACCAGTGGTCGCTGGACGATCCGGAAGCCAGTCTGGGACGGCTTCCTATGGATTCCCTAATCGGCAAAACCCGTCAAAGCCGCGACATACGGCAGGTTTCGGTACCGCTCGTCGAAGTCCAGGCCGTAGCCGATCGCGAACTTGTCGGGGATCTCGAAGCCGACGTAGCGGGCGGGCGTCTCGACCTGGCGCCGCTCCGGCTTGGTGAGCAGCGCGCAGACCTCGAGTGACGCCGGGCCGCGGGCCTCGAGCGTGCGCATGAGGTACTGCAGCGTGAGCCCGGAGTCGACGATGTCCTCCACGATCAGGACGTCGCGGCCCTCCAGCGGGGCGTCGAGGTCCTTGAGGATCCGCACCACGCCCGAAGACTCGGTCGAGGAGCCGTACGACGCGACCGCCATGAAGTCGACCTCGCAGTGCATGTCGAGCTGGCGCATGAGGTCGGCGAGGAAGAACACGGCGCCCTTGAGCACCCCGATCAGCAGCAGGTCCTTGCCGGCGTAGTCGCGCGAGACCTCGGCCGCCATCTCGGTGATGCGGTGCTGCAGCTCGTCGGCCTGCACGATGATCTCGCCGATCTTGTCGTCATGCAGCATCGTGGCCGCGCAGTCTAGGGCCAGCTGAGCTGGACGCGCCGGCGGGTGTCCGGGGTGGCCGCGAAGCGCTCGGCGGTCGCGATGCCGGGCACCCAGGCGACCTCGCCGGCGGCGAGCACGACGGGGAGCTGCGGGCGCCGCTCGCGCGGGACCTTGTGGTCGGTGAAGAGGTCTTGGAGGCTGCGGCTGCCGGCCGGGAGCCGGACGCGGTCGCCGGAGCGCCACGGCCGGGCCTCGAGCCGGGGGCCGAGCGCGTCGGCGTCGAAGGCGCCGTCGTCGCTCTCGGCGCACGCGAGCGCGCCGGCGCCGTACGCGATGCGGCCGGGGACCGGCAGCACGGCGGGGGCCGGCGCGGGCGGCGGCGGGCCGGTGTCGAACCGCAGCACGCCGTACTCGACGACCGCGCGCAGGCCGCCGCCGACGTCGAGCGTCGCGGTGCCGCCGCGGGCGCCGAGCGCGAGGATCTCCTCGGCGCGGGAGCCGACGGCGGGCGCGCGGCCGCCGGACGCCCGGTCGGCGAGCGCTTGCACGGCGAGCCGGGCCAGCGCGGGCGGGAGCGCGGCCAGGCGCGCGGCCTCCGGCGGGTCGAGCGCCGCGGCCATGACCTCGTCGAGGACGGCGGCCTCGTCGCGCAGCACCGCCAGCGTGCGGAGCACGTTGGCCTCGGCGGCCGGGTGCAGCGCGCGCAGCGCGGGCATCAGCCCGTGGCGCACGCGTCCGCGCGCGTAGCGGTCGCTGTCGTTGGTCGGGTCGTCGCGCCATGCCAGGCCGCGCTCGCGGCAGTACGCGGCGGTCTCCTCGCGCGTGCTGGTGAGCAGCGGGCGCACCAGGCGGCCGTCGCGCTCGGGCATGCCGAGCAGCGCGCGCCGCCCCGGCGAAGCCGCGAGCCGATAGAGCACCGTCTCCACCTGGTCGGTCGCGGTGTGGCCGGTGGCGATCAGCGCGTC
The DNA here is from genome assembly GCA_963789005.1 of uncultured Solirubrobacteraceae bacterium. Lineage (GTDB taxonomy): Bacteria > Actinomycetota > Thermoleophilia > Solirubrobacterales > Solirubrobacteraceae > DASSUW01. Next base: position 343,861 of record CAWBIZ010000004.1, on the reverse strand, counting down.
GAGCCGCTCCGCGACCCGGTGCGCCGCGGCGTAGCGCAGCTCGCGAGCCCATGCCTGCACGTTGCCAACCGGAGGGCGCGCGCGGACGACTTCGAACGCGGCGCCGACGCGCTCGCAGAGCTCGGCGCAGAAGGCCTCGTCCTCGTCCGCGCCGTCTCGCAGGCCGTAGTTGACGTGCAGCGCTGTGACGTCCGCGCAGCGGACCGCGATGTCGAGCAGGCAGACCGAGTCGCGGCCGCCCGAGAGCATGACCACGACCGGGCGGCCGGGCTCGAGCATGCGGCGGGCGCGCTCCTCGACCGTCACACGGTCCTCGCGAGGAAGAGGTCGGTGGCCTCCTGGAAGCCCTTGAGCTTGACCTCGCCGATCTCCTCGAACGCGAGGTGCGGGCCGGCGGCGTCCACGACCGGGCGCGTCACCAGCACCTCGCCGCCGGCGGCGCGGGCGCCGACGCGCGAGGCGAGGTTGACCGAGTGGCCGTAGTAGTCGCCGTCGCGGTAGAGGGCGAGCCCGGCGTGGACGCCGATCCGCGGCAGCGGCCGGCGGTCGCCGTTGAGCACCTGGAAGCCGACGGCCCAGTCGACGAGCGCGGCCGGGTCGGCCCCGGCCACCATCACCTCGTCGCCGATCGTCTTGATCACGCGCGCGTCGTCGGGCAGCGTCTCCTCGACCGACTCCACGAATCGCTCGACGACGTCGACCGCCTCCTCCTCCCCGGCCTCCTCGGTCAGGCGCGTGTAGCCCGCCAGGTCGGCAAAGGCGATCGCCACGCGCAGGCGGCCGAGCTCGGCGCCTTCGCCCTCGGTCTCGAGGTGGCCGACGACGTCCTGCTCGACGAAGTGGTGCAGCGCGCGCTGGTGCACGCGGTCCATGATCGGCGACGCCAGCGGCAGCAGCTGGGACGCGAGGCCGGACATCTCCTCGGCCATCCGCAGGCCCGGCACGCCGTCGCGCATCAGCGGCTCGTGCACGTAGAGGTGGAAGAGCTTGACCTCGGCGTCGGCGATCTGCGCCATCGCCTGCCCGTACACGCGCACGAGCTGGAGGAAGGCGACGAGCGGGAAGCCGGCCTCGAGCACGGCCGCCATGTAGCGCAGCAGCTGCATGTCCTCCTCGCCGATGTGCTCGAGCGACTCGGTGGAGAAGCCCGCCGTCCGCCAGATGCGCTCGATCAGGGCCGGCTCGAGCTCGGCCTCCTGCGCCGCCTCCGCGAGCGAGCGCGTGCGCGCCGGGGTCGGGAACAGGTCCTCCAGGTAGCCGTACGCCAGCCGCCCGGACTCCGCCGCCGCGCGCAGCTCCGCCAGCGAGTGCCCGCGCTCGCGCAGCCGCGCGACGATCCGCGCCTGGGCGATCGCCGCCGGGCTCCACTCGCCGTCGGCGAGCGGCACGATCCCGTCGCGGACCCAGCGGCGCAGCATCGCGGCGGGGACGTCGAGCCTGCGGGCGACCTCGCTGTGCGTCACGTCAGGCATGGCGGCGGCGGCGTTAAGAAAGAGCGGCGGGACCGCGGTCGTGGTCCCGCCGCTTTGCGGGCAATGCGGCCCGCTGCCTCGGCCGGCGGCGTTCGTTTTGAGGCGACGCCTTGCGGGCGACCCGAGAGCCTCCCACTTCCCGGCCTGTTGCCTGGTTCGGGTGTCGCAAGGTCTAGCGCGGGAGACCGCGGGTGTCAACCAAGTGCTCGCGGTCAGACCGCCAGATGGGGGTACTGGTCCTCGAGGAACTCCCGGTAGCGGGCGTAGATCGGCTTCGTGATCGGGATCAGGCTGAGCGCCGCCTTGACGTCGCCGCCGGACTTGATCCGGCGCCGGGCGAGCGCCATCGCCACGTTCTCCTTGCCCTGGAAGTACCGGTTGGCGGTCTCGGAGGACATCTCCATCTTCACCTTGGGCTCCCAGTCCACGTCGTCCGACCACTCCCAGTGGAGGTTGCCGTCCTCGCCCGCCCGCGCGGCGCGGATGTTGACGACGAGGTCGTAGTCGGTGAACTCGAAGCGCTGCGGGACGTCGGCGTCGCGCAGCTTCGGTCCCATGTCGGGGTCCTCGTCCATCATCTCGAAGACCTGGTCGATGACGGTCCGGAACTCCTTCTCGGACGTGAACTCGGCGCCCATGGGGTCAGGAGGACGAGCCGCCGGAGGAGCGCGGCGAGCGCGTGCCGCCGGAGGAGCGCGGCGAGCGGGTGCCGCCGGACGAACGGGTCGTGCGCGGCTTGCGGGCGGCGGCGGGCTTGGCGCGGGTCGTGCGAGCGGGCTTTGCACGGGAGGTCCCGGTCGACTTGGCGGTGGCCGTCGACTTGGCGCGCGTGGTGCCGGTCGACTTGGCGCGCGTCGTGCCGGTGGACCTGCTGCCGGTGGCGCGGGAAGACGCCGCGCGGCTCGTGCGCGCGCGAGATGCGGTGGTGGTCGCGGCGGGCTTGGCGGCGCCGTCGCGGTTCTCGAGCGCGGCGATGCGCCGGCCGAGCGCCTCGAGGTCGTTGCGCAGGCCCTTGACCTCGTCGAGCACGCGCAGCTCCTCGATCGTCGCCCGGATGCGCGCGGCGGCGTGCGTGACCTCGTCGACCAGCTGGCGCGAGCGCTTCTGGGTGCCCGCGGCGCCCTCGGAGGTGGCGTGGAAGGTGCGCTCGATCGCGGCGCGCAGGGCCTCGATCGCGTCCGACGCGGTCGCGTCGGCCTTGTCCTTCTTGTTCTTCTTCTTGGGCATGGGGCAACTCTAATCTCCCTGCGCGTGACGCACCTGCGCCCCCACGCCGACGTCGCCGAGCGCGTGCTGCTCCCGGGCGACCCCGGACGCGCGCTGCGGCTCGCGCAGCAGCTCGTCGACGCGCCCAAGATGCTCAACCACAACCGCGGCCTGTGGGGCTACACGGGCGTCGCGCCCGACGGCGAGCCGCTGACGATCCAGAGCACGGGGCTGGGCGGGCCGAGCACCGCGATCGTCGCCCGCGAGCTGATCGAGCTCGGCGCGCGGCGGCTGGTCCGGATCGGCACCGGCGCGGCGCTCCGCGACGACCTCGAGCTCGGCACGCTCGTGATCGCCGACGCCGTGCACGCGGGCGACGGCGCCAGCCGCGCGCTCGGCGCGGCGGACGCGCTCGCCGCCGATCCGGAGCTGCTGGCGGCGCTGCAGCGTGCGGCGAGCGAAGCGGCGACGAGCCGCGAAGCTCGAGGCAGCGGAGCGGTGACAGGCCGCGTGGCGTCGAGCGACCTCTACTACGACGCGCCGCCGCCGGCCGACGGAGCGCTCGCCGCCGACCTCTCGACCGGCGCGCTGTTCGCCGTCGCCGCCCGCCACGGCGCGGCCGCGGCCTGCGTGCTCGCGATCAGCGAGGCCGGCGGCCGCCGGATCGAGACCGAGGCGCTCGAGGCCGCCGAGGCCGAGCTGGGGCGCGTGGGCGCCGCGGCGCTCGCCTAGGAGCGTGGGTCCCTGACCGGCCGCGGGTTTCGCCCTCTGGGCGAACACCCGCAAGGGAACCTGGCCCCCTGGGCCAGCGTTCCCCTACTTCTTCTTGCGCGGCGCCCGCCGCTTCGGCGGCGGCGGGGGCTCGTCGACCTTCAAGCGCTCCTGCTCGCGCGGCGGGGCCGACGGCGCGCCGTCGAGCGCGTTCGCCAGATGCGAGATCTCGAGCGCGAGCTTGGACAGCTGGTCCTCGACCGCTCCCAGGCGCTCGTCGAGCATGCCCGCCGGCGACGCCATCCCCGCGAGCCGCTGGTCGAGGCGGTCGACGGCCTCCTCGATCCCCTCCATGCGCTGGGACACGGAGCGCAGGCGGCGCGTCAGCCGCTCGACGTCGGCCGCCGAGGGGATGTTGAGCGCCCCCAGCGCGGCCTCCTGGGCCTGCGTCGCCCGCTCTCGTGCCTCGAAGGCGCGCGAAAGCGCCGAGTTCACGAGCGGGTTCTCGAGCAGCTCCTGCGCGAGCTTGCCCAGCGCGTCCTCGCCCTGGCGGGCGATCCGGTCGCGAAGCCCGCTCGGGGCGCTGTCGTCGTCGTCCATGTTCTCTCCTGATGGGGCTCTGGAAGGGCGAGCATCAAGCTCAAGTCAAGGGTGATGTTCGGACAAGATTTAGGAACCGCGACAAATCACCGCAAGACAATGCATGGTTAATCGTTCCAGAATGCACCTTGCCTCGTGGGACCGATAGCCTCAACGCTCGTTCGAAGGGTCACTGCGCCGTGACGGCGTCCACGGGGGGACGTGGGAGGGACCCGTACCGGGGATGACAGGTCGCAAGCTGCTCATCGCACTACTGGCTGCCACGCTCTACGCGGGGGTCCTCGTCGCGACCGCTTCTGCCGAGCCGCATCGCGTCCAGGTCACGCTCGTGACGGGCGAGGTGATCGTCACCACCGTCGACGTCCCGCCCGGCGCCTCGGTCTCCTCCGTCCAGATCCCCGGCCTTCCGGCAGCCGTCCAGTCGATCGTCGACCTCGGGGCGATCCCCACGCCGACCCCCGTGCCCACGGTCCCGCCGGCACCGGCCGTCCCGGACACGCCCGACGTCCAGGTCCCCGAGGTCCCGAAGGAGAACGACCAGGAAGACGGCGGCAGCTCGGGCGATAGCGGCAGCGGCGGTGGTGGCGGCAGCGCGGGTGGCGGCGGCAGCGGCTCGAACTTCGGCGACGAGAGCCCGGTCAACCGCGCGACCGGCAACCTGCGCAGCGGCGCCGGCCGCGCGCTCGGCGGGGGGCGCGGGAAGGCCGACTCGGTCGACCGGACGCAGCGCGCGGACGGCACGCCCACTCCCGCGAACCCGACCTTCTCGCTCTCGACCCCCGGGGCCGCCCGCATCGGCGTCCCCAACTTCTTCATCGACAAGTTCCGGGTCCCGCCGTTCCTGCTTCCGATCTACCAGGCCGCCGGCATCCAGTACGGCGTGCGCTGGGAGATCCTCGCGGCCATCAACGAGATCGAGACCGACTACGGGCGCAACCTCAACGTGAGCTCCGCCGGCGCGCTCGGGTGGATGCAGTTCATGCCGGCCACGTGGCGCGCGTACGGCGTCGACGCCAACGGCGACGGCAAGGCGGACCCGTACAACCCGGTCGACGCGATCTTCGCGGCCGCCCGCTACCTGCGCGCGGCGGGCGCCGACACCGACATCCGCCAGGCCGTCTTCGCCTACAACCACGCCAACTGGTACGTGGACTCGGTGCTCCTGCGCGCGCAGGTCATCGGCGGCATGCCGGCCAACCTCGTCGGCTCGCTGACCGGCCTCACCCAGGGTCGCTTCCCGGTGCTGGCCAAGGCCACGTACGCGGACCAGCTCGAGCGCCGCGGCCGGCGCGTCCGCCAGGGGAACGCCGCGATGGTCGTCGAGCCGGCCAACCGCGACGACATCAAGGTCTTCACGCGGGCGCGCTCGCGCGTGGTGGCGGTCAACGACGGCAAGGTCCTGCGGGTCGGCTCCAACCGCCGGCTGGGCAACTACGTCGTGCTGCAGGACGTCTACGGCAACACGTACACGTACGGGCACCTCGGCAGCGTCGCCAAGCGCTACCCGGCGCCGAAGCCGCGCACGGTGACCGAGGCCGAGGTCAAGAAGGAGCTGGCGCTCCCGAAGCCCGACGCCGCGCCCGCGCAGGCCGCCTCCTCGACCGACAGCCCGGCCGCCCGCGCGCCCAAGCGCAAGGACGCCCGCCGCGCAGCTCCCGCCGGGCGCCAGAAGGCCCCCGCGGCCGCCAAGCAGCGCCTGTTCGCGAACCCGGCGCGGCCGAACTCGGCCGATGCCGGCGGCGCGCAGCAGGAGTTCGAGCGCACCGGGGAGATCGACGGCTGGCAGACCTTCGAGGGCTACTTGAGCCGTATCTTCGGGCTCGACCGCAAGGACATCGAGCTCAAGCGCCTGCGGCGCGGCAGCCGCGTCGTCGCCGGCACCGTGCTCGGCCGGGTCGCCGAGCGCAGCGACGCGGGCGCCCCGCACCTGCTGTTCAAGATCCGCCCGGCGGGCCGCGGCGCCCCGGCGATCGACCCGAAGCCGATCCTCGACGGCTGGAAGCTGCTCGAGTCGACCGCCATCTACCGCGCGGCCGGCAAGAACCCGTTCTTCGGGCGCGACGCCGCCAACCCGTCGATCGGCCAGATCCTGCTGATGAGCAAGGAGGCCCTGATCGCGCGGGTGCTCTCCAACCCGCAGATCGACGCCTACGAGTGCGGCCGGCGCGACATCCGCGCGGGCATCATCGACCGGCGCGTGCTGGCGACGCTCGAGTTCCTCGCCGCCTCCGGCCTGCGGCCGACGGTCAGCTCGCTGCAGTGCGGGCACGGCTTCTACACGAAGTCCGGCAACGTCTCCCACCACTCGTCGGGCAACGCGGTCGACATCGCGGCGATCAACGGCATCACGATCGCCCCGGCCACGCAGGGCGCCGGCTCGATCACCGAGCTGACGATCCAGCGCCTGCTGACGCTCCAGGGCACGATGGAGCCGAGCCAGATCATCTCGCTGATGCAGTTCGACGGCGCGACGAACACGTACGCCATGGGCGACCACCACGACCACATCCACGTGGGGTTCCAGCCGCTCTACGGCACCAACTCGAAGATGGCCAAGCAGGTCAACGCCATCCTCAAGCCCAAGCAGTGGATCAAGCTCATCGACCGCCTCGGCGAGATCAAGAACCCGAAGGTCAGCCGCACGCCGTCGAGGTACTCGCTGAAGGTCACGCGCCGGGCGTCGGCGTCGCACAAGGGCGAGTAGCCTCGCCGCCCTGAACCGCTTCGGCTTCGTCCAGTGGGAGTTCCCCGGGCGCCTCGGCCCCGACCCGGGGCGCTACGTCGTGCGGCGCTTCGCGGGCGACGACGTGCAGCAGATCCTGGTCATCGGCGGGCTGTCAGCGGCGCGGCGGCGGCCGCGGCGAGAGGCGCGCGTGCGGCGCGCGTCGGCCGAGCCGGAGGCCGTCGAGATGACGCGCGCGACCGTGATCGAGGCGACGCCGCTGGGCGAGCTCGAGGCGGCGGACGCGTGGCTGGAGCTGGCCGCGGGCGACGATCGGGCGCGCGTGACCGGCGCGGCGCTGGAATTGCTCAACCGCGCGGTCGCCGGCCACCGGCTGGCGAGCGTGGATCCGTGGGTGGCGGACGCCGATCCCGCGCGGGCGATCGGCTTCCGGGTGGGCTACGGAACCGGCGAGCAGGTCGCCGAGGGCGACTGGGAGGCCGCGCGCGAGCTGCCCCGGCCGGAGGCCGCGGCGGCGCGGTCGGCGCTGCTCGCGCCGCAGGAGCGGGTGGCGGCGCTGCTGGGAGGCCGCGACGCCCCGCTCGCATGCGAGGAGCTCGTGCTGCGGGCGCGCGGCGATCTCGAGCACGGGCGCCCGCGCGAGGCCGCGCTGCAGCTGCGGGTGGCCCTGGACGCCGCGCTGGCCGAGCTGGCGGCGTGGCGCGACGTCGGCGATCTGGCGGCGCGGCTCGACGAGCTGTCCGGCTTGGCAGAGGCCGTCGAGGCGGTCGGGCGGGCGGCGCTGGCCGGTCCGGTCGAGCCTGCGGCGGTCGAAGGGCCTCTGGCGCGGCTCGAGGCCGCCCTCCGCGCGCGCTTGGCCGCGACGCTCGACGGCAAGGCGTAGCGCCGGCGCCGTCACAGCGCGGCGAGCACCGCTGACAGCTCGGCCTCCACGTCCCCGTCGAGCCGGACAGCGGCCCAGCGGTCGAACGGGGTCGAGCTCTGGGTGACGATCGCGATCCGGCCGCCGCGCTCCAGCGTCAGCTCCGGCAGCCCGGCGGCCGGATAGACCTCGAGCGACGAGCCGACGCAGAGCATCAGGTCGGCACCGGCGGCCAGCGCCGACGCCCGGGCCATGGCGCCCTCGTCGAGCAGCTCGCCGAAGAGCACGACGTCGGGCTTGAGCACCTCGCCGCAGTCGCAGCGGGGCACGCCGTCGGGCGCGGCCTCGAGGCGGGCGCGGGTGTCGGCGAGTGAGTAGCGCGCCCCGCACGCCAGGCACGAGGCCGACGCGATCGAGCCGTGGACCTCGATCACGTCGCGCGACCCGGCCGCGGCGTGCAGGCCGTCGATGTTCTGGGTGATGACCGGGATGTCGAGCTCCGCCAGCGCGCGGTGCGCCCCGTTGGGCTGCTTGCCCTCGAGCGCGGCGAAGCGGTGCCCGTAGAAGCCCCAGAAGCGCTCCGGCTCGCGGCGCCAGACGGAGATGTGGGCCACCTCCATCGGGTCGACGTTCGCCCACAGCCCGGTGCCGGGCGAGCGGAAGTCCGGGATCCCCGACGGGACCGAGACGCCGGCCCCGGTGAGCGCGACGACCGACCCCGCCGAGCGGATCAGCTCGGCGAGGCGGTCGTGGGCAGCGCCGTCGCGATGTTCGCGAAGCGAACTCAGTCCAAGCCTGCTTGGCCCGGTCACCGCCCCTTGAACTCCGGGATGCGTTTCTGCAGGAACGCGCCGATGCCCTCGCGCGCGTCCTCGGAGGTGAACGCCGTGATGAAGGCGGCCTTCTCCGCCTCGATCCCCTCGTCGAGGTCGCCGGCGTGCGAGACCCGCTTGATCTGCTCGAGCGCGACCGGCGCCTGGCGCGCGAACTTGCGGCCCCACGCCACAGCCGTGTCGAACAGCTCGTGGTCCGCGACGAGCCGGTTCACGAGGCCGAACTCGTACGCCTCCTCGGCCGAGATCGGCTCGCCGACGGTGTTCATCTCGAGCGCCTTGGCCGAGCCCACGAGCCGCGGCAGCCGCTGCGTGCCGCCGAAGCCCGGGATGATCCCGAGGCTGATCTCGGGCTGCCCGAACGAGGCCGAGGAGGCGGCCAGGCGAACATCGCAGGCCATCGCGATCTCGCAGCCGCCGCCCAGCGCCATGCCGTTGACGGCCGCGATCGTCATCGTCCGCGAGTGCTCCCACGAGCGCAGCAGGGCGTGCGCGCGATCGAGCAGGGCGCGGCCGGCGGCCTCGTCCATCTGCGTGAACGCCTTGATGTCCGCCCCCGCGCAGAACAGCGCCGGGTTCGGCGAGGCGAGCACCATCGCCTTCACCTCGTCGGCCGCCTCGACGGCCTCCCAGGCCGTCTCGAGCGCCTCGATCACGGCCGGGGAGAGCGAGTTCGCGGGCGGGTTGTCGAGCCACAGGATCGCCACCTCGCCGCGGGTGTCGAGCTTGACCGGGGCGCCCTCGAAGCCGGCGTCGGGCTGCGGGTACGGATAGAACCCCTGGCCGCTCTTGGCCCCCAGGCGGCCCTGGGCGACGAGCCGGCGCAGGAGCAGCGGCGGGTCGAAGCCCTCGCCCCACTCGTCCTCGGCGCGCTCGAGCGCGGCCAGCACCTCGTCGAGCCCGCGGAAGTCCGCGCGCGCGAACGGCCCGGGCACCATGCCCGTGCCCATCATCATCCCGAGGTCGATGTCGCGGACGCCCGCGATGCCCTCCTCGACCACCAGGCAGGCCTCGACCAGCGCCTTGAGCATGAAGCGGTCGGCGATCCGCTCGTCGATCTGCGTCTGCGTCTCAGGCGTGCTCATAGAAGCCCTTCCCGGTCTTGGCGCCGAGCTCGCCCCGCTCCATGCGCTCCTCCATCCCGCGGTGCACGTAGAAGCGGTCGCCGTAGGCGTCGCGCATGTCGCGCGCGACCTTGACGACGGTGTCGAGCCCGGACATGTCGGCGACCCGGAACGGCCCCATCGGCATCTGCGCCTTCTCCATGATGAAGGCGTCGAGCTCCTCGACCGGGATGCCCGTCTCGTCCTGGTAGCGCCAGATCTCGCTCGCCGTGGAGACGAGGATCCGGTTGACGACGAAGCCCGGGCACTCCTGGGCGCGGACCGGCATCTTCCTGATCGCCTGCGCGAAGTTGGCGGCCGCCTGGGCCGTCTCCGGCGACGTGTCGTCGCCCTCGATCACCTCGACCAGCCGCATGTAGGACGCCGGCCAGAAGAAGTGGAAGCCGACGACCTTGTCGGGCCGGTTGGTGGCGTCGCCGATCTCGGTGATCGACAGGCCGGAGGTGTTGGAGGCGAGGATCGCGTGGCCGGGCGTGGCGGCGTCGAGCTCCGCGAACACCGCGTGCTTGATCTCCATCTTCTCCGGCACCGCCTCGATCACGAAGTCGACGTCGCCGAACGCGTCGTAGGACGTCGTGCCGGTGATCAGCCCGAGCGTGCGCTCGGCCTGGGCGGCGGCGTCCTCCTCCGACAGCTTGCCCTTCTTGACGAGCTTCGCGACCTGGCCCTGGGTGACCTCGCGCGCCTTCTTCAGTCCCGCGTCGACGAACCGCTGGTCGACGTCCTTGAGCACCACCGGGACGCCCGCGGCGGCGATGACCTGGGAGATCTCGCCTCCCATCACCCCCGCGCCGACGACCCCTGCTTTGAACACGAACATGCGGCTCACCCTAGCCGAGCGGTTCTGCTCAAGCCTCCGCTTCGGCGCGTCGCTCGTAGGCGAAGCGGGTGACGGTCCGGCGCAGCGAGTCGCCCAGCGAGCGGCGGACGAAGAGGCGGTCGAGGAGCGGGCGGAAGCTGCCCGCCTGCTTGAGCTCGTACTCGAGCGCGAGCGTCACGCGCACGTCGTCGCCCACGGCCTCGAAGGCCACGGTCTGGAGGCCGCGCAGGCGCTCGTCCTCGACCTCGAGCGTCTGGCCCGTGCGCGCCTCGAACGCGGTCACCCGCTCCTGTACGAGCCCTCGGCCCGTGGGCGGCGACTGCCACATCAGCCGCGCGCCGACCTCCGGCCACTCGCCCTCGAGCTTGACCACGTGGCCGAAGCCGTCGATCCAGGACGGCCAGCGGTGCGGGTCGTACCACACGGCCTCGACCTCGGCGAGCCGCCCCGGGACGCTGATGCTGGCGCTGACGCTCGACACGGCTCCCGATTATGGGCCGGTCGGGATAGGCTCAGCCCTATGAACGCGATCGTCGTCGGATCCGACGGCTCCCCCACTGCTGAGGCGGCCGTCCAGAAGGTCATCGAGCTGGCCAAGGGAAGCGGAGCGACCATCCATCTGGTGTGTGCGTTCCCGGGCCGCTCGGCGCTCGAGCGCCTGGGCTTGAGCGCCAAGGTCGAGCCCGTGAGCCTGCGGGGCGTGGCCTCGGACGTCGCCGCGCGCGCCCAGCGCCGCTTCGACGAGGCGGGCTTCAACGTCGAGCTGCACGTCCAGGAGGGCGACGCGGCGGACACGCTGATCGACGTCGCCGAGGAGACCGGCGCCGACATGATCGCCGTCGGGGCGCGCGGCAACAGCTCGACGCGGCGCTTCGCGCTCGGGAACGTGACGGGCAAGCTCACGCACCACGCGACGACGACGCTGCTGATCGTGCGGTAAGCGTCCGCCGGCGGGCGAAGGCGATGCCCGCGCCGAGCGCCGCCAGCCCGGCTGCCGTAAGGACGGCTGCCTCGTAGGACGCGCCGTCGACGACCGCCCCCGCAAGCGCGTTGCCGACGGCGTTGCCCGCCACGATGCCCATGACCATCGCGGCGAATGCCTCGGTCGCCGTTCCCGCGGGCGCGACGAAGTCGAGCAGGGTCGAGCCGACCACCGCCACCGGCGCGACCAGCGTCCCCGCCAGCACCAGCAGCGCGGCGAGCAGGAGGTACGAGTCGGCGACGGCCAGCAGCGCACAGCCCGCCCCGAGCCCCAGCAGCAGCGCCACCAGGCGCCGAACGAGCGATCCCGGCCAGGTCCTCGAGCCATAGAGCACGCCGCCGGCCAGGCTCCCGGCCGAGAGCGCCGCGAGCAGCAGGCCGCCTTCCTCGGCCGAGCCGCGCTCCGCCCCGAACGCGGGCAGCGCGACCTGGAGCACGCCCATCGCGGCGCCGAACGCGGCCAGCACGGCGAACACCGTGCGCATCCCCGGCGCCGCGAGCGGGCCGAGCCACCCGACCTCGTGCGGCTCGCCGCGCCAGCCGCGCGAGCCCGCCGTGGCCGCGAACCCGGCGCCGCCCGTCACCGCCAGGACGGCCGCCGCGAGCACGGCCGCCTCCGGTGACGCGGCCGCGGCGATCACGGCCACGAGCGCGGGCGCGGCGACGACCGAGACCTCGAAGACGATGGCGACCAGCGCGTACGCGCTCGCGCGCTGCTCCGGGTCGCTCACCAGCGACCCCCACAGCGAGCGCATCGCGGCCGGCACCTGCGGCAGCGAGAGACCCCCCGCGGCGGCGCACAGGGCGAGCGTCCAGGTCGGCGCGCGCTCGCTCGCCGCCACCACCAGCCCGGCGACCGCCACGGCGTGGGCGGCCGCCGCCGTGCGCAGCACGCGCGGCTGCCCGAGGCGGTCCATCAGCCGGCCCTGCGCGACGGCGCCGAGGGCGTTGGCGAGGCCGAACGCCGCGGCCACGCGCCCGGCGTCCGCGAACGAGCCGGTGGCCTCGCGCCCGAGCAGCACGATGCCCAGGATGTACATGCCGATCGGCAGCGAGCCGGCGGCGGACGCGACGACCGGCCACCGGACTCCCGGCAGCGCGAGCAGCGCGCGGTAGCGCCCGAGGCCGGCCATGGCGCCGGACGCTATCTCGCGGGGGCTAAGCGGCGGCGGGCTCCTCGATGCGCCGCGGGAGCAGCGTCTCGCGCGCGATCACGAGCCGCTGGATCTGCGACGTGCCCTCGTAGAGCTGCATGATCTTGGCGTCGCGCATCAGCTTCTCGACCGGGTAGTCCTTGATGAAGCCGTAGCCGCCGTAGACCTGCACGGCGTCGGTGGCGACCTCCATCGCGCTATCGGCGGCGAACCGCTTGGCGTGCGACGACTCGATCGTGTTGCGCATGCCCTGGTCCAGCAGCGTGGCCGACTGCCAGGTGGCCAGGCGCGAGAGGTGCACCTTGGTCGCCATGTCGGCGATCATGAACTGGATCGCCTGGTGCATCGCGATCGGCACCCCGAACTGGATGCGCTCCTTCGAGTAGTTGGTCGCGAACTCGAAGGCGGCGCGGGCGATGCCCGTGGCCATCGCCGCCACGCCGGGGCGCGTGCGGTCGAGCGTCATCATCGCGATCTTGAACCCGCGGTTCTCCTCGCCGATCAGGTTGTCGACGGGGATCTCGGTGTCGTTGAAGGAGATGGTCGCGGTGTTGGACGCCCGCTGGCCCATCTTGTCCTCCTTCTTGTCCACCGTGACGGTGTCGTCGCGGGGGACGATGAAGCAGGAGATCCCGCGGTGGCCCGCCTCCTTGTCGGTCTTCGCGTAGACCGAGAACCAGTCGGCGTAGCCGCCGTTGGTGATGAAGCACTTGGAGCCGTTGAGGACGTATTTGTCGCCCTTGCGGACCGCCGTCGTGCGCATGCCCGAGACGTCCGAGCCGGCGTCGGGCTCGGTCAGGCAGAACGAGGCGAGCTTGTAGTCCTCGGTCAGCATCCCGAGGTACTCCTTCTTGAGCTCCTCGGAGCCGGCGAGCGCGAGCGGCGCGGCGGCGAGGCCGTTGGCGCCGATCGAGGTCGCGATGCCCGAGCAGCCCCAGGAGAGCTCCTCCTCGATCAGCGTGCCCTCGAAGTACGAGGCGCCGGGACCGCCGTACTCCTCCGGGACGTGCGTGTTCATGAGCCCGAGCTCCCAGGCCTTGCGCATCACGGCCTCGGGCCACGTGCCGTCGCGGTCGTACTCCCAGGCGACGGGCCGGATCTCCTTCTCCGCGAAGTCGTGCGCCATCTCGCGAAGCGCCTTCTGCTCGTCGGTCAGCGTGAAGTCCACCATCGGTTCTCGGGCTCCTAGATTGACTGGTCAGTCAAGGGTACCCGCGAAGGCGGCGACCGACAACACGGAACCCGTCACAATGGCCAGATGACGGACGCCTTCGCGATCGTCCTCTTTGTGGTCGTGGGCGTCGCCGCCGTGCTGGCGGTGTGGGCCCTGGTCACGAGCAGCGGCGCGTATGACCAGATCGGGCGGGGCGGGATGTCGATCGGCGACGACCGCCCCGCGCAGCGCCAGCCGTCGCCGATGACGGCCGCGATGCGCGAGCTGGAGATCCGCCAGATGCTCGAGGCCCGCAACGCCCGCCGCGCGGCCCGCGGCGAGCCGCCGCAGGACGTCGAGGCCGAGCTGCGCGCGCTGACCGCCCCGCCCGCCGACCCCGAGCTGCGCGACGAGGTGCGCACGCTGGTCGAGGCCCGCAACGCGCGGCGGGTGGCGCGCGGCGAGGAGCCGCTCGACGTCGACGCCGAGACCGAGCGCCGCCTGCGCGAGCTGGGCTGAGCCGCGTGGTCGTCGTCGGGCGAACGTCAACGGCGGCTGGGGTGAGACTCAGTTGGGCGGCAATCGGGCCCCGGGGCGAACGTCAGCGGAGGTTGGGTGAGAGTCGATCGGCCCCGGGGCGAACGTCAACGTCAACTGCGGCTGGGTAGGGAGGTGGGGAGCCGTCGCGGCGGTGAGGGTGCATTTCGTTCCCCCGACCGCGATCGAGCTCGATCGCGGAACGTTGCGCACCTCTAGCGTGCGCTTCGTTCCCCGCGGACGACGGAATGGCGAGAGTGGAACGAAATGCACCGTCCAGAGGGGTGCATTTCGTCAACCGCAGACCGGTCTCGCCGGTGCCGTTGACGTTGCGCACCCATACAGGTGCGCTTTGTCAACCGCACGCTCGCGCGGCCCGCGCGGTTGACGTAGTGCACCCCCGCCGGGACCCCACCTTCCCTACCCAGCGCAGTTGACGTTCCCGCCGAGACACCGGGCGGCCGGACACCACGCCTCCCTCACCCAGCCGCCGGCAACGTCCCGCGGAGACGCGCCGCCCCGGTCCCCGGGCGTCGTCATGAACGCCGGATGCCCCGCGGGGCGTCAATGTCGAGCTCAGCGCCAGCGCCAGCGCCGTCGCCGGCGCCGGCGTTCCGCTACTCGAGCCCGCGGGCTGGGGCGCGCTGATCGGAGCGCTGATCGCCGTCGCCTTCGCCGCCGTGCTCGCGTTCCTCGGGCTCCGCGCGCCGCCGCGCGTCGCCGCCTGAGTCAGTCTCGCTGGGGGGCTCGGGCTCGGGCTGCTCCTGCTCGCCGGGCGAGGCCGTCGTGCGCTCGGCGCGCTCGGCGCGCTTGGCGTCGGCATCCGGGTCGCGCGCGTCGGCGATCAGGGAGGCGACGATGCCGACCGTGAACGCCGCGGCCACGATGGCGAGCGAGCCGACCGGGCCGATCTTGTAGATGTCCTCGATCAGCAGCTTGACGGCCACCAGCGCGAGCACCACGGCGATCGTCTCGTCGAGGTAGCGGAAGCGGCGGATCAGCCCCTCGACGAGGACGAACAGCGCGCGCAGGCCGAGCAGGGCGAAGATGTTGGCCATCCAGATCAGCACCGAGTCGCGCGTGATCGCGAACGCGGCGGGGATCGAGTCGACCGCGAACGCGATGTCGGCGGCCACGACGGCGGCCAGGCAGACGAAGATCGGCGTCGCGAAGCGCTTGCCGTCGAGCTTCACGAACCAGTGGTGGCCGTGGAAGTCCCCGGTCACCGGGAACACCTTGCGCACGCCGCGCACGATCAGGTTCTTGTCCGGGTCCACGCCCTCCTCGACGCCTTGCAGGATCCGCCACGCCAGCACGAGCAGCAGCACGCCGAGGATGTAGATGACGAAGTGGAACTGCTCGATCAGCGCGACGCCGCCGAGGATCGCCAGCCCGCGCAGCACGAGCGCCGCGACGATGCCCCAGAACAGCAGGTTGGCGCGGTGCTCCTCCGGCACGCCGAAGTAGCTGAACAGCAGCAGGAAGACGAACAGGTTGTCGAGCGACAGCGAGCGCTCGATGAAGTAGACGGTCGTGTAGGTGATCGCGTCGTCGCCGCTGGACAGCACCCACACCAAAGGCGCCACGAGCAGCGCCAGCACGAGCCAGCCGATCGACCAGATCGCGCCCTCGCGGAAGTCCGGCTCGCGCCCGCGGGCGAAGAGCTTGAGGTCGACCGCGAGCAGCACGACCGTGATCCCGGCCAACGCCAGCCAGGGTCCCGGCCCGCTGATGAAGCCCAGGGTCATTCCACGAAGAAGAAGACGAGGCCCAGCACTACGTACACAGCTAGCAGCTGGAGACCCTCGAACCAGGTCGACTCACCCTCCTGTGTGACCTGGTTGGCGATCAGGATGGCCAGGAAGATGGCGCCCAACTCCAAGCCGTTGAACACCAGCGCCATCGGGAACGGCCCGACGAAGAACGAGATCAGGACGAGCACGGGCGCCGCGAAGAGCGCGATCTGGGCGCTCGAGCCGATCGCGATGTTGACCGCCAGGTCCATCTTGTCGCGCGCCGCGAAGTAGATCGCGACCCAGTGCTCGGCGGCGTTGCCGACGATCGCGACGACGATGATGCCGACGAAGAACGGCGACAGGCCGATCGACTCGGAGGCCTCGCTGATCGAGCCGACGAGGATCTCCGACATCACGCCGACGGCGACGCCGGCGCCCGCCAGCGACAGCACCGCGCGCCGCACCGACCACGGCTCGCCGACGTGATCCTCGGTCTCGTGCACCGGGTTGAAGAGGTCCTTGTGCGTGCGCAGGGAGAACAGCAGCCCGGCGCCGTAGGAGAGCAGCAGGACGATCGCGACGGCGAACGACATCGTCTCGAGGTCGCTGGAGAACTGCCGCGACTCCTCGGACGGGTTCGGCAGCGGGTCGCCGACGACGAGCTCGTAGATCGCCGGCATCACGAGCGCCACGGCGGCGAGCAGCAGCATCAGCGACTGGGCGCTGGCGGCGGTGCGGTCGAAGTACTGGCGCTCGCGCTTGCGGCCGCCGATCAGCATGGCGGCGCCCATCACGAGCAGGATGTTGCCGAGGATCGAGCCGACGAGCGATGCCTTGACGACCTCCTGCAGGCCCTCGTTGAGCGCGAAGAAGGCGATGATCAGCTCGGGCGCGTTGCCGAAGGTGACGTTGAGGAAGCCGCCGATGCCCGGGCCCGAGCGGGCGGCCAGCTCCTCGGTCGCGCGGCCCATCAGCGCGGCGGTCGGGATCACGCCCAGCGCCGAGGTGACGAAGATGATCGTCGCCGACGCGTGCGCGAACTCGAGCACGATCGCCAGGACGATGAACGGCACCAGCAGATACGGCCAGCCCTCCCCGCTCAGGAGGAAGCGCCGCAGGTTGAACGAGCCCTGCCCGTCGGTCGTCATCGGCGGATTATGCGGCGCGAGCCGTTACGGGGTCGTGAGGAGGTCAGCGCACTTGCGGATCGCGGCGTTGTCGCCCTGCGCGTCCTGGATGCACTGCGAGTACTTCTCGACGTTGGCCTCGCTCGGAGCGGAGCTGCCGCCGCTGCCCGCGGCCCCGCCGAGCGCGCCCAGGCCGCCGAGATCGCCGAGCCCCAGCGACTGCAGCTTCTGCACGAGCTCCTCGAACGGCTTGGCGTTCTCGGGGGCCTCGATGTCCTGGTCCTCGTTGAGCTCGAGCAGCTGCAGGTCCAGCCGCAGGTCGGCGGCCTCAGCCGCCTCGGGGCCCTGCACGTTCATCGCGATCAACATCCGGCGCAGGATGCGGTCGTCGGCGCCGGTGTGGATCTCGACGCTGAGGTCCTTGATGGCGTCCGTGACCTGCTTGCGCTCGGCCTCGGTCAGCTGGTCGGGCAGCTGGCCGGCGCCCTGGACGCCGAGCGAGCGGATCCGCTCGAGCGCGCCGTTGACGTCGTCGAGCAGCTTCGGCACGTCGACGTCGCCGGTGATCTTGATCGTGTCCGTGTCGCCGACCTTGGCCTCGCCCGCGTTGCGGGCGTTGGTGAGCCAGCGCCGCGGGTCGATGCCGAGCGAGGCCAGCGACTGGTCCTGCTGCCCGCCGGCCTGCTTCGCCGACTCCTCGAAGCCCGCCTTGAACTGCGCGAACACCGGCCCGGCGATCGCGTACTGGGTCCCGCCCCAGTCCACGAAGCCCTGGTCGCCGGTGGAGGTCAGGCCGCCCGAGACGCTCTCGCCCTCGCCCTCGAACGACGCCTGCAGGTCGAGCTTGGGCAGCTTGCCCTCGCCGGTGCTCTGGAACGGTCCGGAGAGCTTCATGGCGACGTTGCCGTCGGCCTTGACGTCGACCGAGGCGTCGATCCGGCCCGAGGAGATCTCCTTGCCGCCGGCGAAGGTGTCCTGCAGCAGCTGGTCGACGTCGGTGCCGCTGTCGGCGGCATCGCCTCCGCCGCCGCAGCCTGCGAAGAGGGCCAGGAGGACGGCGGCGAGTACGGGGACGACCAAGCGCATAAAGAGGTGCAGCGCACGCACACGCCGCAACTCGAGCCTAGCATCGGGGTCATGGGGGTCATGCCGGTTGTCCGCCTCGTCGTCCTCGCGCTCTTCGCCGCCCTCGTGGGGGCCGCGCCGGCGTCCGCCGACGAGGTGCTCCTGCTCGGCCGCGACGGCAAGGTGACCGCGCGCGAGGACCGCTTCCTGCCCGCCGCCGACCTTCCCGCGCCCCCTGCGGCGCGGCGTCCCGTGGCGACCGCGAGCGCGCAGCGGCGGACCGCGCGCAGCGAGCTCAAGCGCCTCTACGCCTCCGGCCGGATCACGGTCGACGAGTACCGCCTGCGGCGCGACGTCCTGTACGACGCGATCCGCAAGACACGCGGGCTGTCGGGCGCGCGCCGGGTCTACATGCGCGCCGTGCTCGGCACGATGGACGCGATCGCCGCGCGCCGGCAGCTGACCGTCTCGCGGCTGCCCGCGCTGTGGCTGACGCTCGACCGCAACCTGCGCTGGTGGTACGGCGGCGAGCGCCTGCTCGTCTCCGGCACGCGGGTGGAGTTCGAGGGCTCCGAGCTGGTCTGGCAGTTCTACCCCGGCCAGGGCCTGCAGCTTCAGGTGCTCGGCAACTTCGGCAAGCTCAACGGGCTCGTCACCGGCTACTTCTACCAGCGCGCGGGGTTCCTGATGGACGAGCTGCTGCCCCTGGCCGCCAGCCGCGCCGGCGGGATCGCGTGGGAGTACTACTTCGCGTTCGGCGGCGGCCGCGCGCCGTGGGTGAGCGGGATGGCCCAGGGCACGGCGGTGCAGGCGCTGTCGCGCGCCGCGCACCGGCTGCGGCGCCGCGACGAGGTGCTGCCGATCGCCGCCCGGGCGCTGCCGCTGTTCGAGCGGCGCACGCCGACCGGCGTGCGCGTCCCGGCGCCGTACGGCGACCACTACGCGCTCTACTCCTTCGCCCCCTCGCTGCGCGTGGCCAACGGCTTCGTGCAGTCGCTGGTGGGCCTGCACGACTACGCGCGCATCTCGGGCGACCCGCGCGGCGCGGCGGCGTTCGCGCGCGCCGACCCGCAGCTGCGGCGCGAGCTCCCGACCTACGACACGGGCGCGTGGTCGCTGTACTCGCGCGGGAGCAGCTCGCGCGAGTCCGACCTGCACTACCACGACCTGTTGCAGGACTTCGTCGGCGACCTGTGCGAGCAGACGGCGACGCCCGTGTACTGCGAGACGGCGCAGCGCTTCCTCGGCTACCGGACGACGCCGCCCGCGGTCGCCGTCTGGCGGGCGCGGCTGCGCGGGGGGCGACCCGGCCGCGTGCGCTTCCGGCTCTCGAAGATCTCGACGATGTCGCTGGCCATCTACCGCGGCACGCAGCTCGTCGAGTCGCGCTCGTTCGGGACCGTGGCGCGCGGGACACGCTCCTTCGGGTGGGCGGTGCCGCGCCGCAAGGGCACGTACACGGTCACGCTGACCGCGCGCGACCTCGCCGGCAACGTCGGCTCGGGCAGCGCGACGGCAACCGTGCTGAAGCCGCGCCGCCGCCCCTAGACTCACGGGGCTCGATGCCCCGGATCATCCTCTACACGGGCAAGGGCGGCGTGGGCAAGACGTCCGTGGCCGCTGCCACCGCCCGGCGCTGTGCCGCGCGCGGGGCGCGGACGCTCGTGCTCTCGACCGACCCCGCGCACTCGCTCGCCGAGTCGCTGCAGGTTGCCGTGGGGGCGGAGCCGACCGAGGTCGGCGGCGGTGTGTGGGCGCAGCAGGTGCAGGCCCAGGACGAGCTCGAGCACAACTGGTCGGCGGTCCAGGACTGGCTCGGCGGGGTGCTGGCCGAGCGCGGCGTGGAGCGGATCGCGGCCGAGGAGCTGACCGTGCCGCCGGGGGCCGACGAGCTGTTCAGCCTGTTGCGGTTGAAGCGCCACGCGGAGTCCGGCGAGTGGGACACGATCGTCGTCGACTGCGCGCCGACCGGGGAGACGCTGCGGCTGCTCTCGTTTCCCGACGCCGCGCAGTGGTGGCTGGATCGCGTGCTCGGCCGCGAGAGCGCGCTGCTGAACGCCGCCCGCCCGCTGGCGCGCGCGTTCCTCGACCTCTCGCTTCCCGACGAGCGCGTGATGGACGACGTCCAGCGCCTGGTGAGCAACCTGATCGGCATGCACGAGCTGCTGCGCGACGCCTCGAACGTGACGCTCCGGCTCGTCATGACGCCCGACCGCATGGTCGTCGCCGAGGCGATGCGCACGTTCACGTACCTGAACCTGTACGGCTACCTGTGCGACGCGGTGGTCGTCAATCGCGTGTTCCCTTCGGATGTCGGGGAGTACTTCGGCGCTTGGCGGGCGGTTCAGGCCGAGCAGCTCGCCGAGGTCGAGGCGGGCTTCTCCCCCGTCCCGGTGCTGCGGGCGCCGTACTTCGAGCAGGAGGTCCTGGGCGCCGAGATGCTCGACCGGCTGGCGGGCGCGCTGTTCGGCGACGGCGACCCGGCGGCGGTGCTGCACGACCGGCTGGCGCAGGAGCTGTCGCTGGAGGGCTCGCGCGCCGAGCTGCGGCTCGACCTCCCGTTCGTCTCCAAGGGCGACGTGGCACTGAAGAAGATCGGGCTCGAGCTGGTGGTGCGGGTCGACGGCTACAAGCGCACGATCGCGCTCCCGGGGGCGCTCGCCGGCTTCAAGCCGACCTCGGCCAAGCTCGACTCCGGCTCTCTGGTGGTGGGGTTCGACGGTGCCTGACCCCGAGGAGCTGCGCGCGCAGTACGAGCAGGCCGAGCGGCTCGTCCGCGAGGCTCACCGCGCCGCCGAGGAGGCCGCCACGCGGACCGTGCCCCCGCGCGGGTGGAGCGTGCCCGGCGAGGAGCCGCGCCCGAACGCGTTCCCCGATCTCGCGGCGTTGACGGAGCTGCTCGAGTCGATGCGCGGCGTGATCCCGCCCGAGCTGGCGCGCCAGCTCGCCGACGCGCTGCGCGACCTGCTGATCGCGATCCGCGCGGTGCTCGACTGGTACATCGCGCGGCTCGAGCCCCCGGAGCGCCAGGCGCCCGAGGTGCAGGACATCCCCGTCGACTAGCCTGGGGCGCAATGGCCGGTGCGCTCGAGAGGCTGCGCGAACTGCCGCCCGAGCTGCGCGACGCGGGCATCGCGGCGGCGGCGCTCGCCTTCTCGCTGGTGCTGCCGTGGTACTCGAAGTCGTTCCTGCCGCGCGGGGAGCAGGCCTTCGTGACCGACAACCTGAGCGCGTTCGGGGTGTTCACGTTCGTCGAGGCCGCGGTGCTGCTGACGGCCGGCGGCGTGCTGTTCCTCGTCTGGGCGCGCAGCCAGCGCAAGGGCTTCCACCTGCCGGGCGGCGACGGCGTGGTGATCTCGCTCGCGGGCGGCTGGGCGCTGCTGCTGCTGGTGTGGCGGCTGTTCGACAAGCCCGACGTGTCCGACCCGGGCGCCACCGTCGGCATCGAGTGGGGCATGTTCGGCGCCCTGCTCGCGGCCGGCGCGCTGCTCGCGGCGGGCGCGCGGGTGCGCGCCGTCCACCGGCCGGAGCCGCCCAACCCGGCCGCCGACTGGGAGGAGCCGCCGGCGCGGCCCGCCCCGCGGCCCGACCGCCGCCCGGTCGATCCCGCCGCGGTCACAGAGGTGCTCGGCGAGCGGCCGGGCTGGTCGGGCGAGCCGCCCGAGCCGCCAGGCCGCCCGCGCGATTAGCCCGGCGAACGCCAACGGCTGCGAGGTAGGGAGAGTGAGAGTCGGCTCGCCCCGCGCCCTGCGCGGTCGGTTACGTTGGACGGCGATGCCGAGCGAGCTGCCAGTGCTTCAGGACGCGCCGCCCGAGCGGGCGGACGCCGCGCGCAACCGCGGCAAGGTGCTGGCGGCTGCGGAGCGCCTGGTCACGGAGTGCGGGGCGAGCTGCGTCTCGATGGACGCGGTCGCCAAGGAGGCGGGCGTCGGCAAGGGCACGCTCTTCCGCCGCTTCGGCGACCGCGCCGGGCTGATGCAGGCCGTGCTCTCCGAGCGCGAGCGGGTCTTCCAGGAGGAGATCATCCGCGGGCCGGCCCCGCTCGGCCCGGGCGCCCCACCGGTCGAGCGCCTGATCGCGTTCGGCCAGCGCCTGCTGGCGCACCACGCGGACTACGGGGAGCTGCTCGCCGCCGCCGAGGCCGCGGGAGCGCGCTACCGCTCCCCGCCGTTCGGCTTCTACCGCACGCACGTCTCCGTGCTCGTGCGCGAGGCGGCGCCCGACGCCGACTGGGAGTACCTCACGGACGTCCTGCTCGCCGCCTTGGGAGCGGAGCACCTCGGGTACCTGCGGCGCGTGCGGGAGATGGACCAGGCCCGCGTCGCCGCCGGCTGGGCCGAGCTCGCCCGGCGGCTTCTCGGGCCAACTTCAACGTCAACTGCGGCTGGGTAGGGGAGCGGGTCAAGCCGGGGTTTCGTGTCAATCGACGCCGGCCGCTCCGTCGATTGACACGTAAGTGCTCGTCTAGCGCATCAACGTGTCAATCGGTGCTTCCCGCCACGCCGATTGACACGTAATCCCGCCTTGACGCCCGGGGCCGAGCAACCCGCCCGGCTCCCTCAGCTCCCCTACCCAGCGCAGTTGACGTTGCCGGGCTCGCGAGTACGACCGTGACGGTGGGCTGTCAGTTGTCGCTGAGGTATAGCCCGAGCGGGAGCAGCAGCGTGGCCGTGAAGATCATCCCGATCCCGGTCGCGATCGCCGTCCGCGACTTGTAGACGTGGCCGCCGATCCCGATCACGAAGCCCAGCGCCATCAACGCGATGAACGGCAGCGGGGAGGGTTCGAAGGCGGCCAGCACGGCGGTGGCGGGATCGTAGACTCAGGCGCGATGAGTGCGCTCCCCGCCTCCGTGGAGGACGTCGCCGCCGGCCTGCGCGCCGCGGGCTACCTCCCGGGCGAGTCGACCGCGCTCGTGAGCTACCTCGCCGCGCGGCTGGGCAAGCCGGTGCTCGTCGAGGGGCCGGCCGGGGTCGGCAAGACCGAGCTCGCCAAGGCGCTCTCGCGCTATCTCGACCGCCGCCTCGTGCGGCTGCAGTGCTACGAGGGGCTCGACGAGGCCAAGGCCCTGTACGAGTGGAACTACCGCAAGCAGCTCCTGCGGATCCAGGCGGAGGCCGCGGGCACCGGCTGGGACGCCGTGCAGGACGACATCTTCGGCGAGGAGTTCCTGCTCAGCCGCCCGCTGATGCAGGCGATCGCCACCGACGACCCGGTCGTGCTGCTGATCGACGAGATCGACAAGACCGACCAGGAGTTCGAGGCGATGCTGCTCGAGCTGCTGTCGGACTTCCAGATCACGATTCCCGAGCTGGGGCGGATCGAGGCGCGCACGCACCCCGTCGTCATCCTCACCTCGAACAACTCGCGCGAGCTCACGGAGGCGCTCAAGCGCCGCTGCCTGTACCTGTGGCTCGACTATCCGAGCAGCGAGCACGAGCTGGCGATCGTGCGCCTGCACGCGCCCGAGCTCTCCGAGACGGTGGCGCGCAAGCTCGTCGAGCTGATCCACCAGGTGCGCGAGCTCGACCTCAAGAAGCCGCCCTCGATCGCGGAGTCGATCGACTGGGCGCGCGCGCTGCTCCTGCTCGGCGCCGACGACATCTCGCCGGACACCTTCCGGGAGACGATGTCGATCATCGTCAAGCACCGCACCGACCTCGACACGGTCGCCGAGCGCGTCGGCGTCCGGCTCGGCACGCCCGCGGCCTCGTGAGCTTCGACGCGCAGGTCATCGCCCTCGGCGAGGCGCTGCGCGCGGAGGGGGTCGCGATCGGGACGTCCGAGCTCAACGATGCGTTCGCGGCGCTCGAGCAGGTGCCGTGGACGGCGCCGCGCGACTTCCGCGAGGCGCTCGCGGCCACGCTCGCGAAGTCGCCCGAGGACCGGCGGATCTTCGACCTCGTGTTCGACCGCTTCGTGTTCCGCGCCGCCGAGGCGCAGGCGGTCTCGCGCGAGGTGCGCGAGGCCTCCGACGAGGACGGGCTGACGGGCGGCGAGCGGATCGAGCTCGACAACCTGCGCGAGCAGTTGCTGCAGGCGATCCGCGACGGCGACGACGACGCCATGCGCGACCTCGCGCGGCTGGCGATCGCCGCGCTCGGCCGCCGCGGCGAGGGGTCGGGCGTGCTCGGCGTCGACGTGCAGCGCATCCGCCGTGCGCTCGGCCTGCGGTCCGAGCCGAGCGCCCAGATCGAGGAGGACACGCCGCGCCTCACCCGCGAGCAGATCCGGCGCTTCGAGCAGCACCTGCGGCTCGAGCTCGAGCGGGCGCAGATCGAGCGCACCCAGTCGCTGCCGCCGTCGCGGCCGCTGTCCGAGCTCGACCGCGCGCTTCCCACCGGCCCGCTGCAGGACCTCGCCGCCGTCCACCGCGTGGTCGCCCAGCTCAAGCGCCGGCTCGCCACCCAGGGTCACGAGACGCGCGGGCGCCGCCGGCACGCCCACGTCGACGTGCGGCGCACGATGCGGGCCTCGTTGCAGACCGGCGGCGTGCCGGTGGAGCTGCGTTACAAGCCCCGCCGCCCACGGCGACCCGAGCTGTACGTGCTGTGCGACGTCTCCACCTCGGTCACCAGCGCGTCGGTCTTCTTCCTCAGCGTCCTGCATGCGCTGCACGACGCGTTCCGCAAGATGCGCTCGTTCGTGTTCGTGGAGCGGATCTCCGAGGTCACGGACGTCTTCGAGCGCGAGCGCTCGTTCCGGGCCGCCTCGGAGGCGATCTCCAAGGACGCGGGGGTGGCCGACGTCTCCGGCTACACCGACTACGGCCGCGTGTGGAGCGAGTTCCTGGCGAGCGTCGAGGACGAGCTCCACCCGCGCGCGACGGTGATCGTGCTCGGGGACGCGCGCACCAACGGACGCGACCCGCGCGCCGACATCTTCGCGCGGATCGCGGCGCACGCCGGGCGCACGTTCTGGCTCAATCCCGAGCCGCGCCTGTACTGGAACTACGGCGACTCGGTGATCGCCACCTACGAGCGCTTCTGCGAGGCCCACGAATGCTGGACGACGCGCCAGCTCGAGGACTTCGTCAAGGCGCTCACGCGCCCGACGTGGCAGTGAGGGCCCGCGCGCGGTAGGTCTTGAGCGGCGAGGAGAGGCCCTTGAGCTTCTTCTCGCCCGCGTACGACCAGTCGTAGCCGTCGCCCGCCGCGTCGCGCACCGCCTCGGTCACGAGGACGGAGGTCGGGCGTGCGCGCTCGGTCAGCCGGCGAGCCTGGCCGCCTCGAGGTCGGGCTCGCCGTAGACGCGCTCGTCCGGCCCCGGCACGGCCAGGCCGAGCGCCCGCTGCTGCGCCTGGAAGAACTCGAGCTCGAGCTCGGCGCGCTCGGCGATCTCGCGCGCCGTGTAGCGCGACTCGGACTGCAGCAGGCGCTCGACGGGGAGCAGCGCGAGGCGCTCGTCGTCGACCGCCTGGCGCAGCTCCTCGAGCGGCACGCCGTCGCCGTGGAGCTTGTCGAGCAGCGCGCGGCGGGCGGCCCGCGCGTCGTCGTCCGCGCAGCCGGCGAGCAGGCCCTCGGCTTCCCAGTCCATCGCGCGGACGGTACCGGCCGGCTGCTTGAATCGTGGCGCCTTGGCCCTCGAGCCCTCACTGCAGCGTGCCGTCCGACGCAACACGCTGCTGCTCGCGGGGACGATGGCGGTCTACTCGGCGGTGCTGCAGCTCGTGGCCGCCGTGTCCTCGCTGACGTTCGTGCTCGTCACCGGCGTCGAGGGGCTGCTCGGGCTCGGCCCGGCGATCTTCCTCACGTCGTCGGCGGTCGCCGCGCTGCCAGCGGGGCGGGCGATGGACCGGCTCGGCCGGCGGCCGGTGATCGCCGGCGGCTACCTGCTCGCGACCGCCGGCTGCTCGGTGACCGCGCTCGCCACCGCCACCGAGTCGACGCCGCTCGTCGTGTTCGGCTTCGCGCTCACCGGGGCCGCGAGCGGGATCGCGCTGCTGATCCGCACCGCGGCGGGCGACATGTACCCGCCGGCGCGGCGTGCCCGCGGGATCTCGTACGTGCTGTTCGGCTCGGTCTTCGGGGCGATCCTCGGACCGGCGGTCTTCGGGCCGCTGTTCGCGGGCCGCGACGTGGAGGCGAGCGCGCTCACCGTGCCGTGGCTGGCGGCCGGCGGCATCAGCCTGATCGCCGTCGGCCTCGTCCTGCTCGTGCGCCCCGACCCGCAGCAGATCGCGCAGCTGCTCGCCCGCGAGGAGTCGAGCGAGCCCGCGGCGCCCGCGGCGCCGCTGCGCGAGATCCTCGGCCGCCCCGGCGTCCGCCCGGCGATGCTCGCGGCGCTGGCGAGCTTCGGCGTGATGGTCTCGGTCATGAACCTCAGCGGCTACGTCGTCGTCGAGCACCACCACCACTCGCAGGACTCGGTGTTCCCGATCATCGGCGCCCACGTGCTCGGGATGTACGCGCTCGTGCTCGTCACGGGCGCGGTGATCGACCGCATCGGCCGCACCGTGGCGCTGTCCGGCGGGCTGCTGGTGATGGCCGTCTCCACGATCGGGCTGCTGTGGCTCGAGAGCGTCCCGTCCACGGCGCTGCTCCTCTTCGGCCTCGGCGTCGGGTGGAACCTGTCGTTCGTGGCGGCCACCGCGCAGCTCGTCGACTGCGCCCAGCCATCCGAGCGCGGGAAGCTGCTCGGCTTCAACGACCTCCTGTCGGCGCTGCTGGGAGCTGCGCTCGCGCTCGCCGGCGGCTACGCGCTCGACTCGATCGGCGTCGCCGCCCTCGCGATCGGCGCCACGGCGATCGTCGCCGCCCCGGTCCTGTGGATCATCCCGCGGTACGCTGGTGGCATCGGAAACCAGGGGGGCTGGCGGCAGGCCGGCTGAGATAGCGCCCGACGGCGGCGCTGACCCTTCGAACCTGTGGGGTAATGCCCGCGAAGGGAGCGATGGAGACGCAGGTCCAGGATCGCGGCGCGGACGCGCGTGACGGCTTCGGCGGCGGGATCGCCGTCGCCGGCGTGCGGAAGGCGTTCGGCGCCGTGCAGGCGCTCGAGGACGTGTCGCTGCGCGCCGCACCGCGCGAGGTGGTGGCCGTCGTCGGGCCGAGCGGGTGCGGGAAGTCGACCCTGCTCGAGCTCGTGTGCGGGCTGACTGCGCCGGACGCCGGGACCGTCGACGCCGCGCCGGCCGCGCTGATGCCGCAGCGCGACGGATTGCTGCCGTGGCTGTCGGCGCTCGACAACGCGGCGCTCGCCCTGCGGGTGGGCGGGACGGGCCGGGCCGCTGCGCGGGCCGCCGCCCACGAGCACTTCGCCGCCTTCGGGCTCGAGGGCTTCGAGCGCGCCCGGCCGCGCGAGCTGTCGGGCGGGATGCGCCAGCGCGTGGCGTTCCTGCGCACCCTGCTCGCCGGCCGGCCGGTGCTGTGCCTCGACGAGCCGTTCGGCGCGCTCGACGCGCTCACGCGCACGCAGATGCAGCGCTGGCTCGCCGATGCGCTGCAGCACGAGCCGCGCACAGTTCTGCTCGTCACCCACGACGTCGAGGAGGCGGTGCTGCTGGCCGACCGAATCGTGCTGCTGTCGGCGCGCCCCGGCCGCGTGGTGGAAACCCTCGACGTCCCCCTGGGGCGACCCCGCCAGCGGACAGCCGCGGACGTGGTGGCCTTGCGCGAGCACGCGCTTTGCGCCCTCGGGGCGGGCGACGAGCCGCAGCCGCGCGATCTCGGCCTGCCGGGAGGCCGCACATGATCGCGGCCGCCATCGTCCTCGCCGCCCTCGGCGCCTGGGAGGCGATCGTGCGAGCGGGGCTGGTCGACGAGCTGATCCTCCCGGCGCCGACCCAGGTCGCCGAAGCGCTGTGGACGGATCGCGACCTGCTGGCGCCCGACCTCGCGGTGACGAGCTGGGAGGTCCTGCTCGGCCTCGCCGCCGCGATCGCCGCCGGTGCCGCGCTCGGGATCGCGATGCACGTCTCCCCCGCCGCCGCCCGCGCGCTGCGACCGCTGGTGATCGGCTCGCAGGCCGTGCCCGTGCCGGTGATCGCGCCGCTGGTGGTGCTCGTGCTCGGCTTCGGGCTCGCGCCCAAGGTGCTGCTGGTGGCGCTGGTGTGCTTCTTCCCGGTCGCGATCAACCTCTACGACGGGCTGCGCGACGCCGACGCCGACGCGCGCAAGCTGCTGCGCTCGCTCGACGCCACGCGCTGGCAGACGCTGCGCATGCTCGAGCTGCCGAGCGCGCTCCCCGCCGCCTTCACGGGCATCAAGGTCGCCGCCGCGGTGGCGGTGATCGGGGCGGTGTTCGCGGAGTGGTCCGGGTCCAGCGAAGGGCTCGGCCACGCGCTGCTGACCGCCAACGGCCAGCTCGCCACCGCCCGCGCGTTCGCGGCCACGCTGCTGCTGTTCCTGCTCGCCGTCGCGCTCTACGGCGCCTTCGCACTGCTCGAGCGCCGCGTCGTCGACTGGACGCCACGCACGACTCCCGGAGGCCCATGAAGCGCGCGCTCCCCCTGCTTCTGGTCTTCGCCGCCGCGCTCGCCGGCTGCGGCGAGAAGCCCGAGCCGTCCGGCGCCGGATCGGGACGCACCGAGCCGTTCACCGTCATGCTCGACTACTTCCCGAACGCCGATCACGCCGGGATCTACGCCGCCCAGGCCAGCGGCGAGTACGAGAAGGCCGGGCTGGACGTGGAGATCCAGCCGCCGCCCGACGCCGCGGCGCCGCTCAAGCTCCTGCAGGCCGGCCGCGTCGACCTGGCGATCTCGTACGAGCCCGAGCTCCTGCTCGCCCGCGACAAGGGCGCCGAGCTGGTGTCCGTCGGCGCGCTCGTCCAGCAGCCGCTCACGAGCCTGATGTCGCTCGGCGAGAGCGCCATCGCGCGGCCCGAGCAGCTCGCCGGCAAGCGCGTGGGGACCTCGGGCCTGGCCTACCAGTCGGCCTACCTGCGCACGATCCTCGAGCGGGCGGGGGTCGATCCCGACTCGGTCAAGGAGACCAACGTCGGCTTCAAGCTCACGCAGGCGATGCTCTCGCGGCAGGTCGACGCCACCCTGGGCGCGTTCTGGAACTACGAGGGCGTCGACCTCCAGCGGCGCGGGCGCAAGCCGCAGATCCTGCGCATGGACGACCTCGGCGTGCCGACCTACAACGAGCTGATCTTCGTCGCCCGCGAGGACGACCTGAACCCTGAGGGCGGGTCGCGCCTGCGCCGCTTCCTGCAGGCGACCGCGCGCGGGCACGAGCTGCTCGAGCAGCGGCCCGAGGCGGGCGTGGACGCCCTGCTGGACGCCGACGGCGGGCTCGACCGCGGGTTGCAGCAGGCCGTCGTCAAGGCCACGCTGCCGGTCTTCTTCCCCGAGGACGAGGAGCGGCCGTTCGGCTTCCAGGACCCGGCCGAGTGGGCGGCCTACGAGCGCTGGATGCGCGCGAACGAGCTGATCACGCAGCCACCCGCCGATCGCCCGCCGCTGACCAACGAGTTCCTGCCGGGCGAGGGCGTCGATCCGGGGACCTCGGGGCTGGAGTGAGGCCTGAGGCCGCGGCCACGCGCAGGAACTCGCCGGCCAGGCCCTTCCACTCGCCGTAGGGCTCGAAGAAGCCGCGCACCTCGGCCTCGTCGGCGCGCGCCTTCGGGTTGCCGGTCGCCAGGCGCCCGACGATCTTCAGGAACCCGACGTCGCCGGCCGGGACGAGGTCGTAGCGGCCGTGGCCGTGGAGCGCGAGCATCTCGACCGTCCACGGGCCGATCTCGCGGATCGCGCGCAGGCGCCGCACGTCGTGGTCGGCGACGTCGATCCGGCCGCTCGCCACGCCCGCGGCGCAGCGGCGCAGCGCGACCGCGCGCTTGGGCGCGAGCTCATACGCGCACAGCCGCGCCGGCGCCTCGACCGCGAGCGCGGCGGCCGGGGTCGCGTCGCGCATCCCGGTCTGCGGGCAGCGGTAGCCGTAGGCGGCGTGCAGGCGGCGCTGGATCGCCGCCGCGCGATGGAACTCGATCAGCTGCTCGGTGATCGCCGCCAGCAGCGACTCCCACGGATACGGCTTGCGGCGCACGCGCAGAGCCGGGTGCGAGCGCACGGCGCGGCCGATCACGCGGTCATCCCGGAAGCGGTCGTAGAACGGCCGCAGATCGTCGTCGACCGCCAGCGCGAAGCGCATCCGCGCGATCCCCTCGTGCGCCGCGGCCGCCGTCGCCGCGCGGGCGGCGAACAGCACGCGGTCGCGCGCGGGCTGCACCACGCCTACGAGGACGGGCTCGCCGCCGACGCGCAGGAGCCGCTGCAGGGCGGCCCCGCGCCGTCGCAGCAGCCCGTCGGCCGAGCCGCCGCCGAGCCGGAACGGCCACGGCGGCCGGACCTCGACGCGGACCTCGACCGCGGCGGTCAATCCCGGCGCAGCAGGTGGACGTCGACGAGGAACGAGTTCGAGCTGACGATCTGCCCGAGCGCTCCGGCCTTGCGGCGCCGGCGCGACACCCGCGAGCGGCGGCGGGAGACGACCGCGACGGTGGCGGCGCCGGCCACGAAGCCGGTGGCCGCGAGCGCGGCCGCCTGGCGTGCCGGCACGGCGGCCCGCGTGCTCTCGATCACCCTGGGCTCGGAGACGACGGGCAGCCCGTCGACGACCTCGCCCTCGTCTTCGTCCGTCTCGTTCACGAAGACGACAGCATGAAGCAGCGCACGGATGGCTGCGTCATCGCCGCTCGGTGGAGGTCCGGAACACGACGTCCCAGTAGGGGGCGCTGATGCCGAAGCCCCGCTCGTCGTCCTGGAAGTGGTGGCGCATGTGCAGCTCCCGCAGGCGCTTGCCGAGCCGCGACTTGGGCACGTGATGGTGCATCGCGTAGTGCATCTCGTCGTAGATCAGGTAGCCGATCAGGAACCCGGCCGCGACGCCGGGAGCGTGCACGGTGCCCGCGATCGCGAACATGGCCCCGATCACGACGATCGCCAGCGGGATGCTGGCCGCCGGCGGCATCACCAGCCGCATCGGGTCGTTCGGATGGTCGTGGTGGACGCCGTGGATCATCCAGTGCAGGCGCGCGCCGATGCCCTTCTCGGGCTCGAAGTGGAACACCAGCCGGTGCAGCCAGTACTCGAACAGCGTCCACGCGGCGTAGCCGATCAGCACGAGGCCGGCGGTGTCCCACCAGCCGTCGCCGCTGGCGGCGAGCACGAGCATGAGCGCGATCACGGGGAGATAGATGAGCACCGGCACGACCGGGTGCACGCGCGTGAAGCGGTCGAGGAGCGGCGACTGGAACATCGGTGGGGAGGCCTTCAGTTGGTCCGAGCGCAACATTCCCAAACGGTACAACTTAGGACGGCCTAATCGGAAGCTCGTACACCCGGAAGCGCCGCACCACGCGCCCGCCCATGGCCTCCATCGCGCGGTTCATGTTGCGGTTGGTCTCGAGGATCCAGCCCATCTCGCCCCACTTCTGCGGGGTGACGGTCGCCATGTCGAAGTGCTCGACGTACATGGCCGCGGCCACGCCGGTGTGCTGGAACTCGGGCTTGACCCCGAGGAAGCCCACGCGCACGCGGTCGATGATCCGGCGGCGGCGCAGGAAGTGCCACCAGCCGAGCGGCAGCAGCCGCCCGTTCATGCGCTTGAGGACCTGGTTGATGTCCGGCGCCGTGATCGCCACGGCGACGGTCTCGCCCTCGGCGGTCTCGGCGACCATGAACCAGTGCGGGTCGAAGACGAGCTGCATCTCCTGCGCGTACTGGTCGAGGTCGGCCTTGCCGTAGGGCGCGAAGCCCCAGTTCTCGCTCCACGCCGCGTTGTAGACCTCGGCGAAGCGATCGAGGTCGCGCCGCAGGCTGCGGCGGGACATCTTGCGGACGCGGATCCCGTGCCGCGGCTCGACCTCGCCGGCGAGCTTGAAGATCACCGGCAGGATCTTCGAGCGGTCGGAGATGTGCAGCTCCCACATCAGCAGGTCGACCGCCTTGGCCAGGCCGGCCTGCTCGCAGCGCGCGGCGTAGTACGGCGGGTGCCAGGGCTGCTTGACCATCGGCTCGCGCTCGAAGCCCTCGATCATCACGCCGGACTCGTCGTTGATCGTGAAGTCCATCGGGCCGATCATGTGGTCGCGACCGCGGGCGCGCAGCCAGCCCTCGGCGGCCGCCAGCAGCGCGGGCAGCACCTCGGGATCGTCGGCCAGCTCGAGGAAGCCGAACATCCCCCAGCGGTTGCCGTGGAACGCGTTGAAGGCGTCGTCGTACTGCGCGCTGATGCGGCCCACGACCACCCCGTCGCGCTCGGCGAGGAAGAGCTGCGCGTCGCCGTGCTCGAAGAACGCGTTCAGGCGGCGGGAGAGGAACAGGTAGCGCTCGAGGCGCAGCGGAGGCACCCAGACCGGCGAGTTAGAGTGCAGCCGGTACGGGAGGTCGACGAACTTCCGCAGGTCCCGCAGCCCTCGGACGGGACGCACGTCAAGCGACACGAGAGCGCACCCTATATGCCGACCGCCATCGACATCTTCGCCAAGGTCCGCGGCCACGAGCGGGCCGAGCAGCTGCGCGCGGCGCGCGAGGCGGACGTGCTCCCGTACTTCCGCCGGCTCGAGTCGCCGGCCGCGCCGGTGGTGGAGATGGAGGGCGCCGAGCGGATCATGCTCGGCTCCAACAACTACCTCGGGCTCACGGGCGACGAGCGCGTGCTGGCCGCCGCGCACGAGGCGCTCGACCGCTTCGGCACCGGACTCACCGGCTCGCGGCTGCTGAACGGGACGATCGACCTGCACCTCGAGCTCGAGCGGGAGCTGGCGGAGTGGATGGGCACCGAGGACGCGCTCACGTTCTCGACCGGCCACCAGGCGAACCTCGGGGCGCTGGCCACGCTGCTCGGGCCGGGCGACACGGTGATCGCCGACTCGGCCGACCACGCCTCGATCCTCGACGGCTGCCTGCTGTCGCGGGCCAAGCTGCGGCCGTTCCGCCACGGGCGGCTCGACAAGCTCGAGAAGATGCTCGAGCGGGCAGGAGACGACGGCGGCGGCGTGCTCGTCGTCGTCGACGGCGTGTTCTCGATGGAGGGCGACGTCGCCGACCTGCCGCGGATCGTCGAGCTGTGCCGGGCGCACGGGGCGCGGCTGATGGTCGACGAGGCGCACGCGGCCGGCGTGCTCGGCGCCCGCGGCGCCGGCGCCAGCGAGCTGTTCGGCGTGGAGGCGGACGTCGACCTGCGCATGGGGACGTTCTCGAAGTCGCTGGCCAGCTGCGGCGGCTTCCTCGCCGGCTCACACGAGGTGATCGACTTCCTGCGGGTCACCTCGCGCTCGTTCCTCTTCACCGCCGCGGCCGTGCCCGCCTCGGTCGGGGCGGCGCTCGCGGCGCTGCGGATCATCCGCTCCGCCGACGGGCCGCCGCTGTTCGCCCGCGTGCTCGAGAACGCCGCCTACCTGCGCTCCGGGCTGCGCGAGCTGGGCCTGCAGGTGCTCGACGACGGCTCCGGCCACGTGACCCCGATCGTGCCCGTGGTGGTGGGCGACGACTGGAAGGCCGTGCTCCTGTGGCGCGCGCTCTACGACACCGGCGTGTACGTCAACGTGGCGCTGCATCCGGCGGTCCCGCCGGCGGGCGCGCTGCTGCGCACGAGCGTCATGGCAACCCACGACGAGGCCACGCTGGACCGGGCGCTCGAGGCGTTCGCGGTTGTCAAGCGGGCCTTCGAGGCGGAGCACGGTCCGCTTCCGTCCGGGCCCACCGCTTAGCACATTTTCCGCTCTGCCGCGCGGTTCATCGTGGAATGAGAAATCGGGCGCTGCTTGCGGGGAATCGGCGTGTGGAGCGGTTGAACATCGCCCGAGCGTTTCCTAGCCTCGGGCACCGGCCGAGAGCGAGGTGCTTCGGGGAGACGCGAGCGGCAGGCCCCGCACGCCCGTGTCACGTCGCTCCGGCCGGCGAAATCAGATTGTCAACGACGAAGGGCGACGCGCCACGGAGGCGCCTGTCGCCGCGGGGAGGTTCCATGGACGCAACTGCGACAGCTCCTGCCGCGCAGCACATGCGGGCGCTTGCGCAGGCCAACCGAGTTCGGCTTGCTCGGGCCGAGCTCAAGCGGCAGGTGTCGGACGGTGAGACGTCGGTGGCCGACGTCGTGCTGGCGTGCCCCTGGGAGGCCGACAGCATGTACATCGGCGACCTGCTCATGAGCCAACACCGGTGGGGGCACACGCGGTGCCGGCGGTTCCTGGCCGCGATCCCGATGTCCGAGACCAAGACGGTCGGCTCGATGACCGATCGTCAGCGGCGGCAGCTTGCCGGGTTGCTCGAGGGCGACTCCGCCGTGCCCGAGCTGAGCTGGGCTCGCTAGGACCTGACGCCCGGGCGGGCGGGCGCCGGCGGGGCTGCCCTCAGTGGGCCTCGCCGGCGCTGAAGCCCGGGCCGCGCGTGGCGATCTCGACGATGTGGCCGTCGGGATCGCGGATGTAGATCGAGCGGAACGAGCCGCGGTCGAAGACGTCCGTGCACTCGACGCCGTGGCCGCGCAGGTAGTCGCGCCACGCCTCCTGCTCCTCGGCGGAGTCGACGATCAGCGCGAAGTGATGGGTCGACCCTGTGCCGACGCTGCCCTTCGGCAGCTCGGGGTACTCCATGAAGCTCAGCAGCGTGCCGGCGGCGCCGTCGACGGCGCCGAACCACACGTGGCGCGTCGACGGGTCGTCGTCGGAGGGAGCGTCGTGCACGATCGGCAGGCCGAGCAGGTCGCGGTAGAAGGCGATCGTGCGCTCGAGGTCGGCGGAGATCGCGGTCAGGTGGTGCAGCCCCCGGAGCTGCATGCGCTTCTGCTCGGTCACGGCGGGCAGGGTACTCAGCCGACGCGCCGTCGGTAGGCGCGTGCGAGGAGCCAGAGCGCGGCGGGGAACGCGAGCACGGGGCCGGCGACCACCGCCGGCCACGGCGCGCCGGCGAAGTACAGCAGCGCGGCCAGCCCGACGGCGGGGATCGCGGCGAGCACCGTCGTGTGCGAGCGGAAGCCGGCGAAGTGCTCGCGCAGGGCGGTGTCGAGGCCGCCGAGCGAGCCGAGCAGCATCCCGCTCACGAGCAGCGCGCGACCGCGGTCGGAGCCGTAGTCGAGCAGCCCGAGCACGAGCAGCACGATGCCGGCCAGCACCGCCAGCTCGACGAGCGGGAACGGATGCCAGGGCGCCTTTGGCCGCTCGTCGTCCGTTATGGGCAACCGGAGGAGATCTTGACCTGCCACCAGCCCATCAGCATGCCGATCACGCCGGCGCGCGGGCGGACGTGGTAGGCGCCGCAGCTGGGGAGCCCGAGGTCGTCGTTCGTGAGCTTCTCCCAGCGATGGGCCGGCGGGTCGGCGAGCATCTGCTCGAGCTCGCGCCGCGCCGCGGCTTGGCGGGCTTCCTGGGCGGCCGCGGCCGCTTGCAGCTCGCCGGTGCGGACGGCCAGGGCGTCGCGGACGCGCTCGAGCTGGCCGAGCGAGAGCAGCCGCGGGCCGGCGAGCGACGAGAGCGGCGAGCCTGGCGCCAGCCGCGGGCGGGCGGAGGCGACGATGGCGGCGTGCTCGCGCTCCAGCCGCGCGATCTGCTCGCGCAGCGTCCGCCTGGCGGCGCGCTCGTCGAGCGGCGTGACGACCGCCGGCGGGGCGGTGCGGATCTCGTCCGAAGTCACCATGGCGCGGCTCGAGGCAGCGTATCACCGCCTTCTGGTCCCTATCCTCGCTTGCGCGATGCCCCGCAACGATCCCACGGACACCGGCGGCCTGTTCATCGGGCGGCGGCCCGGCACCGGGCCGCTCAAGTACCGCGGGGCGCCCGAGCGGGGCGGGGCGGGACGGCGGCGGACGGACGCCGGCCTGGCCGCCGCGGTGCTCGCGCTCGAGATCCTGCTCTGCCTCACCCTGTGGGGCCCGCAGCCGGTGGCGTGGCTGTGGGTCGGCTCGCAGGTCGACTACCTCACGGGATCGGTCAGCCTCGGGATCGCAGCGGCGTTCGCGGGCATGATCGGCACGCTGATGGTCACGCTCGCGCTCTGCACGCGCCTGGACCGCGCGTGGCGGATTCTGCGCCGCGCGGCGGGCCACGAGCAGCGCGAGGGGATGCTCGTGCGGATCTTCGCGGCGACCGCCGTCGTCGTCGGGCTCGCCTTCGTCGTGTGGTTCGTGGTGCTCGAGGGGCCGGCCCCGAGCCTGGCACCGCGGTGATCCGGCGCCTGCGCGACTACTACCGCCAGTTCGAGGAGCTGTCGCCGGACGAGATCAGCCGCGACCTGCGCGAGCGTCGCGACGCCGAGCGCGCCCGCGAGGTCTCCGAGGTGCCGCGGCTCGACCTCGCGTCGGCGAGCTGGCACCAGCCGCCCGACGCCGAGGCGATCAACGCCGCCACCTACGCGCTCCGGCGGCGCGTCAACGCGTACCCCGACGACACGCCGCTGCGCGACGCGCTGGCCCGCCGCCACGGCGTGGAGCCGTCGCACGTGGCCCCCGGCCACGGGGCGGGAGAGCTGCTGCACGCGGCCTTCCGCGCGATCGTGGCGGACGGCGAGGTCGCGATCGCCTGGCCGGGCTGGGGGCCGCTCCCGCGGCTCGTGCACGAGGCCGGCGGGACACCCGTCCCCGTGCCGCCCGACCTCGACGCGATCGCGGCCACGCGCGCGAGCGCCGTCGTGGTCTGCACGCCGAACGATCCGACGGGCGAGGTTGTGGGGCGCGACGACCTCCTGGCGCTCGCCCGCGACCTCGACGAGTCGGCGTGGCTCGTGGTCGACGCCGCGCTCGCCGAGTTCGGGCCCGACGAGGACGACGACGCGGCGGCGGCGTTGCTGGATGCGCGTGACCGGGTGCTCGTGGTCCGGTCGTTCTCGAAGGCGCATGCGATGGCGGGCCTGCGCGCCGGCTACGCGCTCGCCGGCGACGAGGAGCTGCTCGACCGGCTGGCGCCCGCGGGCGGTGTCTCGGCGCCCGCGCAGGCGGCGATGCTGTGGGCGGTGTCCGAGGGCGGAGCCGTCGTGGCGCGGCGGCGAGCGGCGGCGGCGCGCGAGCGGGCGCGGCTCGCGGAGGCCCTGGAGGGGACGCCGTTCTCGTTCCCGGACGGCCACGGGCCGCTCGTCTGGCTCGGCTCGGAGGAGCACGACGGCGGCACGATCTCGCGCCACCTCGCCGGCCGGCGGATCTTCGTCGCGCCCGGTCAGGCGTGGGGCGACGAGCGCCATGTGCGCGTCACGCTGCGCGACGCGCCGGCGACCGACCGCCTCACCGCCGCGCTGCGCGAGCTTTGACGCCACGCGCGGCCCCCGCTTCGCTCAGGACCGCAGGATGTCCCAGGCCGTCCAGAGCGCCTCGTCGACGAACAGCTCCGGGACGTTGGGGACGCCGACCGCCACCAGCGCGATCCGCTGAGTCGCCCGCGTGACCGCCGCCCGTGGCAGCGGCTCGCCGAAGAGCGCAGCGAGCGGCCCGGCCTCGTCGGCGAGGATCAGGCGCTCCTCCTCCTGGCGGATCTCGGGCGCGCCGGCGACGTGCGCGGCGTCGAACGCCCAGACGCCGACGTCGGTCTCGATCGCCGCCACCGTGAGCGCGTCGTCCACGAGCCCCCGGGAGCGCAGGCCGCCCTCCCGCATGCGCCGCAGCGCGACCGCCTCGGACGGCACGCGCTCGACGTCCGGGTCGAGCCCGACGTGGCGGAAGAACACGCGGTGCAGGTGCGGGACCTCACGCCGGCGCAGCTCGATCGCCTGGGCGCCGGTCATGCGGTTCGCCATCGCCCGCAGGCGCTCGCGCAGCTCGGGCGGCGCCGGGCCCGGAGTGGCGTCGACCTCGGTCCACGCCAGCCGCAGGCCGGGATGCTCCGCGGCGACGGCGGAGGCGACCAGCCCGCGGCGGACCTCCGGCCCGTCGTCGCTCACCCCAGCTCCTCCACGGCCGACTCCAAGGCGGCCGCGTCCTGGCTGCCGAACAGCGTGCGCCGGACCTCGCCGCCGCGCGCGGCGAGTGTGACGACCGGGCAGATCGCCACCGCGTAGGCGTTGGCCACCGCCCCGTCGCGGTCGTGGCCGACCGGCAGCCGCCAGCCGCGCTCGCGCACCCGGCGGCGCAGGGCGTCGCGGTCGCCGCGGATCGCCACGGCGGCGAACTGGACCGCCGGGAAGCGGCCGCGGAGGTCGTCGAGCACGTCGATCTGGTCGTCGCAGCGGTCGGCCGGCTCGGCGAAGAAGCCGAGCACCACCGGCCCGCGCTCGGCCAGCTCGCAGCTGTTGAGGACATCCCGCCCGCGCACGTCGCACGCCCGCTCGGAGAGGTTCGCGTCGCCGTCCAGGCGGGAGAGCGCGAGCGGGGCGGCGAACGCGGGCAGCTCGCTGCCCACCTCGACGCCGCGCGACCCCGGCCCCTCGGTGCGCAGCGAGTTGAAGGAGATGTAGGCGATCACGGCGATCGCCAGCACGCCGACGATCAGCCCGGGGCGCTTCACGCGGGGACGGCGGGCGCGGCCGGCGCGTCGACGGCGCGCACCGCCGCCCGGCGCTCGGCGAGCACCAGCACCGCCGGGAGCACCGCGAGCACGCCGAGCAGGGAGACCGTCAGGTCGACGACCGTGACGAGCCCGAAGTCGCGCAGCATGCGCACGTCGGAGAGCGCGAGCACCGCGAAGCCGGCGATCGCCGTCGCCCCCGAGGCGACCACCGCCGCGCCCGTCGAGCGGTACGTGCGGCGCAGCGCCTCGGCCGCGCCGAAGCCCGCGGCGCGCTCGGCCTCGAAGCGCGCCGAGAGCAGGACCGCGAACTCGGTCGAGATCGCCAGCACGAGCGCGCCGAGCGCGGCCGAGAGGGGGTTCAGCGGCACGCGCAGCAGGAACAGCACCAGCGCCGACCAGCCCGTGGCCAGCGCGATCGGCACCAGCGGCACCCAGGCCCGCTGCCAGGCGCCGCGCCACGTCCCGCTCCGCCGCCGCCCGACCAGCAGCAGCACGACGAGCACGGCCGCGAGCCCGAGGACGAGCGTCGCCAGGCGCCGCAGCGGATCGGACAGGTTGGCGTTGGCCTCGGCGGCGAGCACGGGCAGCCCGGCCAGGCGCGCGCTGACGCCGGCGGGCGGGTCGAGCCGGTCGCGCAGGTCCTCGATGATCTCCTGCTGGCGCTCGAGCGAGACGAGCCGGATGCCGAAGGCCAGCGCGGCCGTGCGGCGGTCGTCGGCGATCACCGCCTGCGAGAAGTACGGCGGCACCGCGTCGAGCAGCGACCGGATCCGCGCCTGGTCGCTCGCCGCCTGCTCGCTGCGGAAGAGGTCCGAGAGCGACAGCGCGGGGCACAGCTCGGCGCGCGCACAGCCGCGCTCGGCGGAGTAGCCGTAGCGCCGCAGCACGGCGGTCTGGTAGTCGCGCATCCACTTGACCACCGCGGGCTGCGTCAGATCCGAGGGTGGGCGGGCCTCAATCACGACGTCGACCTCGCCGGCCACGCCGGTGGCCTCCTGGAGCGCCTGCAGGTCCTCGACGGCGCGCAGGTCCTGCGGGACGAGCCGCTCGATGTCGGAGACGACCTCGGTGCGCGAGTCCACGGCCCAGCCCACGGCCGCGAGCGCCAGCCCGACGGCGAGCACGCGGCCCGGCCGCCGCAGCGCCGTGCGCACGGCTGCGGCCCCGCCACGCCGCGCCGGCCGGGCGACCGCCCGGACCGGGGTCTCGAGCAGCTCGCCGGCGCCGCGCAGCGAGCGCGCCAGCGCGCCCTCGCCCGCACCGCCGCCCCGACCTCGCAGCGAGAGCGCCGCGGTGCCGGCCGTGAGCGCCAGCGCGAACGCGATCCCGATGCCGGCGACGAGCAGCACGCCGAAGCCGCGCACCATCGGGACCGGCGACAGCAGCAGCACGAGGAAGCCGACGCCGGTGGCCAGCGCCGCGGTGGCGATCACCGGCGCGGCCACGCGCGCCGCACGTGGCGCGGAGCCCTCCTCCTCCACGCGCGCCTGGTACTGGATCGCGTAATCGACCCCGAGCCCGAGCAGCACCGGCAGCGACGCGATCGAGGCCATCGTCAGCGGCGCGCCCAGCAGGCTCATGCCGCCGAACGTCACGGCCACGGCGGCCAGCGCGACCGCGAGCGGCACGAGCCGCAGGCGGCTGCGGAACACGAGCGCGAGCACGATCGCCATCAGCACCAACCCGATCAGCAGCAGCCGCAGCGTCGACCCCGCGAGCGCGTCGGCGAGGTCCTCGGCGACGACCGGCGCGCCGGTGACGGTGTACGTGGCGTCGCCCTTCATGTCCCACTGCGGCATGCGCACCGCCTCGCGGACGAGCGCCACGGCCTCGGCCCGCTGATCGTCCGTCAGGTCGGGCTTGAGGCGCACCTGGACGACCGCCGCCTCGGTCGACGGCAGCAGGTAGGCGAAGCGCGCCTTGGGCGTGGTCGCCCCGCGCGACGGGTCGAAGTAGAGCGCGGACACGAAGTTGGGGTCGTCCACGCTCGGCAGCCCGGTGAGCCCGAGGCCGTAGCGCAGGTTGATCTGCAGCAGGTCGCGCACGAAGCCGGCGTAGACGAGCTGGCGTGCGGAGGTCGCCAGCCGCTGCTGCTCGGCGCGCGACTTGCCCTGCCCGCGCGCGACCTTGCGCGCTGCACGCGCGGCGCGCTCGGCCTCGGCCGCCTTCGCCGACGACTGCCGCTCGATCTGGGTCCGGATCTCGCCCGCCGACGCGTTGGCGAACGTGCCGGGCCCGTACACGACCTGCACCGGCTTGAGCTCGGCCAGCCGGTCGCACGGCGAGCCGCGGCCGCCCGGCGCCGCCCCGCCCTCGGGCTTGTTGCCCGACAGGCAGCCCTCGAGCCCGATCAGCCGCCCGAGGTTGGAGGTCAGCAGGATGTCCGGCAGCTCGCCGCGCACGAGCACGATCACCGAGTGGTCGCCGAACCGCTCGCGGTAGCGCTCGGTCGCCTGGTAGGTGTCCGTTCCCTCGCCGACGAGTGTCTCGGTGGCGGCGCTCGGCTCGAGCCGCAGCGCGAGCAGGCTGCCGGCCACCGCCAGCAGCGCGATCAGCGCCAGCACCCGTCCCGGCCGGCGAGCCGACGCCCGCGCGATCCGCTCGAACACCCTCATTTCACCCTCACGGTAGGGCGTTGACGTGCGGGTACTGCGTCGTCTCGCCGCCGAACGTGTACGGGCCCTGCGGGCGGCACGGGACGGCGGTCTGGGCGCCCGGGCGGCCCGCGAAGCCGAACTGGATGATCTGGTCGAGCAGCGCGGCCGGGATCAGGTCGGTCGGGATCGGGATCGGGAGCGGCACCGGGCTGGGAGCGGGGACGTTGGTGATCGTGGGCACGCCCGAGCTGCAGTGGCGGTCCTCGAACACCGGCATCCCGCGCCGCAGCTGGTTGAAGTTGCCGGGCTTGGCGTACGCGTTCGGGCGGTTGCCGCCGAGCCGCCTCGGGTAGACGGCGAGGTTCTCGGGGTTGAGCGGGTTGGTGGTGCGCAGGTAGTGGACGCCGGAGGAGTCCTTGGCCTGCGTGGCCGCCGCGGTGTTGGCGAAGAACGCCGTCAGCTCGGGCTTGTAGAGCCCGACGAAGTCGAGCAGCGGGGTGAGCTGGCGCATCGCCGGGTCGAGCTGGGCGATCAGCGGGCGCGCGTCCTCGAGCACCCGCTCGAGCGCGGGGAAGCCGGTGCGCGAGGCGGTGATCAGCGGGTTCAGCTCGCGGAACAGCGCCTCGAGGTCGGGCGACAGCGCGCCGAGGTCGCGCAGCGTCGGGCTCAGCTGGCGCGCCGCGGGCCGCAGCTGGGTCACGAGCGGGTCGGTGTCGCGCGCGAACTCGGCCAGCCGGTCGAACGTGACCGCCGACTCGCGCTCGAACGTCGGCAGCGCCAGGAACGTCTGCTTGAGCTCCTCGTCGCGCTGCGCCGTGGTCTCGAACACGCGGTTGGCGTTCTCGATCAGCGACCGCAGCTGGTCGCCGCGCTCGGTCAGCGCCTCGAACACGACGCCGGTGTTGGAGACGAGCCCGGTGACCGCGCCCTCCTGGCGGTTGAGGATGTCGACGAGCGTGGCGGTGTCCTCGGCGAACGGCGCGAGGTTGCCGAGCGCGTCGTTGACGTCGCGCCCGTAGTCGCCGATGCCCTTGGCCTGCTCCTGCATCCAGGTCTGGAACGCCTGCCGGGTGTCGGCGTCGAACGTGCGGTAGATCTCGTCGAGCTGCACCGTGGGCGCGATCTGGGTGGCGGCGAGCGTGCCGCCGTCCGCGACCGGCTCGGCGTCCTTCGTCCCCGGGGTCAGCTCGACGTACGTCTCCCCCAGCAGCGTCTTCTGGCGCAGCACGGCGCGCGCGTCCGACGGCACCGGCGCGTAGCGCGACTCGACCTCGATCTCCACCTTCGAGCGGCCCGAGCGCTTGTCGGGCTCGATCGACTTGACCTTGCCGACGGGCACGCCCGAGATGCGGACGTCGGCCTCGGTGGCGAGCTGGGTGGCCTCGGCGAACGACGTCTGGAAGCGGTAGCCCTGCGGCTTGAGCGGGATCGGCCCGCCGAACGCCAGCCACAGGAACAGCAGCAGGCCGAAGCACGAAAGCGCGAACACGGCCATCGCGGCGATGCGGGCGAAGGAGGGGGCGGCCTTGTTCATCCGTCGCCCTGGGTCGACTGCGGGCAGACGCCGGCCTGATCCGGCGCGTTGAGGAGCTCGACGAGCGTCCCCAGCTGCGGGTTGGACTCGGCGACCACGTCGAGCAGCTGGGCGGTGTTGCAGGAGAGGACGACGAGCCCGTGCCGGATCGGCCCGTGCGCGTCCTGCGTGGCGAACACGGTGGCGCCGACATGGTTGGCCCACGAGAGCCAGAACAGGTAGCCCTCGCGCGTGCGCCCGGGCGGGTTGTAGGCGAGCGTGTTGACCAGCGCGTTGAGCACGCGGAACGTGCGCGTGAGGTCGGGCGTGGCGGCCGCGAGGTCGCGCATGGCCGGCCGCAGCTCGCGCACGGTCGGCAGCGCGGCGCGCGTGAACGGCCGCAGCTCGTCGCGGATGATCGGCGTCGTCTCCGTGAGGAACGGGCGCGTCTGGCGCAGCGCCGGCCCGAGCGCGCGGGCCGCCGGCCGCAGGTCCTCGAGCGTCGGCCCGAGCTCGGTCGCCATCGCGTCGGCGCTGGCCAGCGCCTCCTGCGTCGCATCGAGCGCCGACGGCAGCTCGCGCAGCGTCGCGCGGATGTTGGCGTCCTGGCGGGCGAGCGTGGAGAACACGGCGTTCGAGTTCTCGACGAACTCGGCGACCTGGTCGTCCTTGCTCCCCAGCTCCTCCATCAGCAGCGAGAAGTTGTGGATCACGCGCTTGATGTTCTGGCGGCGCGTGGCCAGCTGCTCGTTGACCTGGCGCGCGTAGCGGGCGGTCGGCTCGATCCGCCGCAGCGTCTGCGCCAGCTCCGGCCCGTTGCCGCGCAGCGCCTGTGCGCCGTCGCCCAGCAGCAGCCGCAGGTAGTCGCGCGTGTCGGCGTCGAGCGAGGCGAGGATCTCGTCGAGGTTGACGTCGGGCAGCGTCTGGGAGGCAGGGATGCGCTCGCCGTCGCGCAGCTCGCCCGCCGAGCGGGTGCCCGGCGTGAGCTCGGCGACCATGTCCTTGAGGCCGGTCTTGGGCCGCAGGAGGATGCTCGCGTCGCGGAAGATCGTCGCGTGCTCGCGCTCGATCTTCATCCCCACGATCGCCTTGCCGTCCTCGAGCCGCACGCTCGAGATCTGGCCGACCTCGACGCCCGCGATGTTGACGGTCTGGCCCTGGCCGGGAGTGACGGCCTGCGCGGTCTCGAGCTCGGCCTCGACCTCGCGCAGGTCGGCGCCCAGCACCGGGAAGCCGTTCGGCAGCGTCAGGCGCTGGTTGTCGAGGATGACCACGATCACGATCAGCGACACGAGGATCAGGCCGAGCACGGCCACGAAGTCGCGCAGGTGCTTGCGGATCGCGACCTTCATCGCTTCTTCTTCTTTGCTGCCGACGCGGTTCCGAACGGCCGCAGCTTGGCCCGCAGCAGCGGCAGCGAGTTGCGCGCGGCCGCCGCGGCGGCCGCCTGGCCGGTGGGCTCCGACTTCGCGGCCGCCGGGCCGTTGAGCTCGGGCAGCCGCTGCTGGTAGCACGGCGCGTCGGGCCGGTAGGGCGAGCGCGAGCCGGGATAGAACGGCCGGTTGCCGAGCGGCACGGCGACGTTGTTGCCGAACAGCTGCCCGGAGTTCGAGGACTCCGAGCCGAGCGACACCTGCTGCGAGCCGCCGCCGGGCTGGAAGCGCACGTACATGCCGTTGCCGTCGAAGTTCTGGCCCTCGCCCGAGAGCCCGACGAGCGTGTAGAAGAACTCCTTGTAGTTCTCGACGCCGGTCGTGAACTCGTCCTGGATGACGACGTCGCCCGTCGGCAGGATGACGTCGCGCGCGCAGCGCGAGACGAGCGTCGTCTGCGGGAGCAGCTCGATCGCGCGGTCGGTGAGCCGCGCGAGGTCGGCCGTCGCCGG
This sequence comes from uncultured Solirubrobacteraceae bacterium, assembly GCA_963789005.1. GTDB lineage: Bacteria > Actinomycetota > Thermoleophilia > Solirubrobacterales > Solirubrobacteraceae > DASSUW01. The sequence continues at coordinate 299,423 of CAWBIZ010000004.1, read as the reverse complement.
CGACAGCTCGCGCGCCAGGCCGCCGAGCTCGCGCGGGCCCATCAGCGGGCGCGCCTGCTCGATCCACGGGAACGCGGCCGCGATCGTCGCGGGCGTCTCCCGTACGCCGGGGAGGATCTCGCGCGCGAACGCGCGCGTGGGCGGGAAGGCGGCGTTGAGCGACGCGAGCGCGCCGTTGGCGGACTCCAGCGTGCCGGGCAGCTCGGCGATCGAGCTGCGCAGGTTGCCCGCCTCGGAGGCGAAGGCCGCCAGCGTGGTGTTGAGGTTCGTGATCAGGCCCTGGAGCGCGTTCTCGTTGCGCGCCAGCGCGGCGGTCGTGCGCGCCGTGCCGTCGATCAGGCGCGCGAGGTCGCGGGTGGGCTCGGTGCCGAGGAACGCCTCGAGCACCTGGGCGGTCGAGCGCTCGGCCTCCGGGATGTCGTCGTAGGCGTCGTTGAACGACTCGGCGGCCGTCTCGCCGCGCGCCAGCGGGTCGGCGTCGCGGTCCTGGGCGGCGGTCGGCTCGGAGTTGAGCGCCACGGCGAGGCCCTCGAGCAGGTCCTTGAGGTCCTCGCGCGAGTCGGACTGCAGCGCGGTCAGGACCTCGTCGAGCTGGACCGGCGAGGCCGTCTGGGTGACCTTCAGCGTGCCGCCGTCCTCGAGCTCGGGCGCCTCCGGCGAGCCGGGCTCGATGTCGACGAAGAAGTTGCCTTCGAGGAAGATCCGCGGGCGGATCTTGGCCGTGGCGTCGGTGTGCAGCGGCAGCCCGTCTTCGTCGATCTGCATGACCACGACGGCGGCGTCGGTGCCCTCGTGCGGCTTGACCTCCTGGACCTTGCCGACCTCGACGCCGGCGATCCGCACGGGCGAGCCGCGCCGGATCGAGTTCGCCGACTCGAACACGCCGTTGACCTGGTAGGGCGTGGTGAACGGGATGTCCTTCGTGAAGCCGAGGTAGACGAGCGCGACCGCGACGGCGAGCGCGATCAGCCCGAGCGTGCTGTTGCGGGGCGGGCGGCGACGGCGCATCAGGGGTTGCCCTCCGTGCTCCCGCGCTGCGTGCCGGCGACGTTGCCGATCACGGTCTCGCCGCTGGCGTAGGGCTCGTTGCCGGCCTCGCACTCGCGCGGCTGGCCGGGCGCGAGCGTGTTCGGGTACGGGTTCGTGTGGAGGTGGTTGTCCTCGGTAGGGCCGTCGGCCGGCGCGTTCGCGGGGCCGCCCTCGTTGTTCGGCCCCTGCGGCGTGGCGATGATGATGAAGCGCTGCCAGGTGCCGTTGCGGTCGCCCTCGCTGAGCAGCGAGGCGACGTTGCGGAACCACAGCGTCACGTAGTTGCACGACGTCTGCGCCGGAGTGAGGTACGCCAGCGTCGGCCCGAGCGAGTTCAGCGCCCCGGTCGTCGCGCGCAGCCCGCGCGGGACCATCGGGTCCTCGGCGAACGTCTCCAGCTCCCGCAGCAGCGACAGCAGGCGCCGGTTGAACGGCGGCGTGCGCGGCAGCACGCGCGTCCCCTCGACCAGCGCGTCCGCGATCGTGGGCGCCGACGTGCGCAGCGCCGCCGTGCCGGGCCGCAGCTCGCGGAACAGCCCTTCGGTGTTGCGCAGGAACGGACGCTGGATCGGGAACGAGCGGATCCCGGCGTCGAGCGGGGCGCGCCCGCCGCTGATCGAGTCCTGGATGTACGGCCGGGCGACCTCGCGCAGGGCGCCGAAGGTGGTGTCGAGGTTGGCGAACAGCTCGGCCTGGGTCTCGGCCGCGGGCGCCACGATCGCCGCGGCGTCGGACAGCTCGCGCACGAAGCGCCGCAGGTTGGTGTCGCGCGACGAGAGGTTCTGGGCGACCGGGATGACGTCGCGCAGCAGCGTCCGGAACGCGCCGATCGCGGTGTTGATCGACTCGCCGCGGCCCGCGAACGCGTCGCCGAAGCCGGTCGTGTTGGCGGCGGCGGCCTCGCGCGTGTCGTCGTCGAACATGCTCAGCACCTCGTCGAACTCGACGGGCGCCGGCGTGGCAGCCGCGATCGGGATGGTGGCGCCGTCGGCGAAGCCGCGCTCGTCGCTGCCGCGCGTGACCTCGACGAACTTCAGGCCGAGCGCGGAGCGCGGGCGGATGATCAGCGTCGAGTCGCGCGGGAGCGGCGAGGCGTCGCGCTCCATCGTGAGGTCGAGCACCGCGATCGTCGAGCCGTCGTCGCGGCGCTTGGCCTCGATGGCGCTGACGAAGCCGACCCGCGAGCCGCCGATCCGCACGTCGTTGCCGACCACGAGGTTGGCGGCGCTCGGCACCTCGGCCTTGAGCTCGTAGGTCGGGACGAACGGCAGCCCCTGGTTGGCGTTGTAGGCCAGGAAGACCGCCACGAGGACGACGAGGATCGTGGCCGCGCCGATCAGGACGGGGTTGCCGGCGACGCCGGCGCGGCCGCTCATCCCTCGCCCCCGAACAGGTAGTCGAGCAGCGCGTCGGTCTGCGTCGGCGCCGGGCTCGGCGTCGCGGACGGGGCGGGCGCCGCGGTCGGCGCCGGCGCCGGCACGGCGGTCTCCGGCTCGGGCTCGGGCTCCGGCTCCGGCTGCGCGGGCGTCTCCGCCGCGGCCGGAGCGTCGTCGCCGCCAGGGAGCCCGAGCGCGCCCGCGAGCGCGGCCGCGGTGCGCTGCAGCACGGAGTCGCGAGGCTTGCCCGACGACCCGGTCGCCGTCGCCGACGCGCCTGAGTCGAAGTTCGACGAGCACCCGAACGCGGCCGTGATCGCGTAGTTCGAGCACTGGTTGACCAGCAGCGCGGCCCGCAGGTAGTGGCCGAACGAGTCGAACCCGTTGATGGCGGCCACCTGGTAGAAGATGTAGTCCATCGCGCGGTTGATCCCGCCGGTCCGCTGGAAGGACTCGAGCAGGCGCCGGGCGTTCGCGCCCACCGGCCGGACGGCGCGGGCCAGCTGCCGCAGGTCGCGGACCACCGGGCGGGCCGCGCGCACCGCCGGGATCCCGGCCACGGCCGCCTCGCCGAGCGAGTCGAGCGCCGGCCGGCCGGCCTGCGCGAACGGGCCGAGCTGCAGCACGAGCCGGTTGATGTCCGGCGCCACCTCGCCGAGGTCGGAGAGCACCGGCGTCATCTCGTCGCTGAGCGCGCCGAGGCGGACCATCGTGGGCCGCAGCTCGCGCAGGAACTCCGGCAGCCGCTCGATGTCGGCCTCGAGCTCGGCGCCGCGCTCGTTGGTGGCCTCGGCGACCTCGCCCATGTTCGTCAGCGCGCCGCTCACCCGCCGCCGCTCGCGGGCCAGCGGCTGCATGATCGTGTCGGAGTCGACCGCCAGCGTCTCGAGCCGATCGTTCTGCTGGGCGAGGATCTTCAGGACCTCGTCGACCTCGCGCAGCGCCGGGTCGGCGCGGCGGATGACCGCGGCCAGGTCCTTGCCGCGCCCGGCGACGCCGATGCCGAGGTCGGAGAGGATGATCGAGAGCCGCTGGCGGACCGGCTCGCGCATGATGTTGTTGACGAGGTCGAGGTCGACCGACTTGGCGGTCCGCTCCACCGGCAGCAGGTATTGCCCCTCCCCCGGGCCGTCCTCGAGCCGCTCGAGCCCGGGCGGCGGGTCGGTGCCGGCGGCGCGCGCCTGCGTCACCTCGCACTCGACGAACCGCTCGCCGATCAGCGACTGCGGGCGCACCAGGCACTCGGCGTCCTGGCGGAAGTCCTGATAGCCCTCGTCCGTGATGTCGAGCACGACCGCGGCCTTGTAGTCGTCGGTCACCTCGACGGCGTCGATCGAGCCGACCTTGACGCCGGCGACCTTCACGTCCTCGCCGGCGATCACGAAGCCGGCGTTCTCGAAGATCGCGCGGACCTTGTAGTCGCCGCCACCCTCGTCGCCGGCGCCCAGCGCGACGACCGCGAACGCGGCCGCGGCGGCGAGCAGCAGGAAGATGGCGACGACGCGCCTCATGGGCCGGGGAGCACCAGCGACGGATCGCAGTCGAGGTCGCCGCCGTCGGTGAACGGGGCCGAGCCGTCGGCCGGCGCCTGGGTGGCGGCGCCCGGGCAGCGGCGGATGACGCCAGTCTGCGCGCCGTCGAAGCGCGCCGAGGGCGGGATCGGCGTCAGCAGGCCACCGGCCGGGTTGTCGGTGAACGAGAAGGCGTTGAAGATCGGCTGGATGCGGGCGAAGTGGCCGTTCGCGTCGTAGTTCGCGGCGCCCTGGCCGAAGTCACGGAACCAGCCGACGAGATCGGGTGTGTAGGGCCGCACGAACTCGAGCACCGGCTGGGCGCGCACCAGCGCCTGGCGGCCGGTGCGGAACGCGGGCGTGGCCACGCGCTGCAGGCGCGGCAGCTTGCGCGTGGCCTCGACGAGGTCGTTGTCGGTCCCGGGCCGGCGGACGAGCGTGCGCAGGTCGCGGATCGTGGGCCGGGCGGCGGCCACCAGCGGGCGCAGCTCGCGCAGGAACGGCGCCAGGTCGCGCGTGGCGGGCTTGGACTCGGCGACCAGCACGTCGAGGTCGTCGAGCGTGGCGCGGAGGTTGACGAAGGTCGTGTTCGCGCGCCGCAGCGTGGTCGGCAGCAGCCCGAGCGCGCGCGCCAGCGCGGCGTTCTCCTGCCCGATCGCCGTCGCCGTCTGGTTGGCGTTGCCGATCAGGCTCGAGAGGTCGTCGCGGCGCTCGGCGATCGCGGTCACCGCGCGCGACGAGTTGACGAGGAAGCGCGTGAGCGCCCCCTCGTCCTCCGTCACCTCCTGGACGAGGCTGCGCGAGCTCGAGAGCACCGGGTTGAAGTACTTGGCCGACTGGCCGGCCTCGTCGCCCTTGCCCTCGTACTGGGTGGCGAAGCCCTTGATGACGTCGGCGAGGTCGCCCCGGGTGCGGTCGTCGAGCGTGTTGAAGATCTGGTCGAGGTCGACGACGTCGGTGGTGGCCGAGGCGCGCAACGTGGCGCCGTCGGACAGCTCCTTGGCGTCGCCGGGCGCCGGCGCGAGCGCCACGTAGCGGTTGGCGATGCCCGACAGCGAGGTGAGCCGGATGACCGCCCTGGTGCCCTCGCGCAGCGGCGCGTAGGGCTCCTCGACGGTGACCTTGACGGCCGCCTGGTTGTCGTCGGTGAGGGTGATCTCGCGGATCGAGCCGACCCGCCGGCCGCCGACCTGGACGTCGTCGTCCTTGACCAGCTGGCCCGCGCTCTGGAAGAGCAGCGTGTACTCGGTGCCCCCGTCGGATCGGAAGAGCAGCAGCCAGACCGTGAGCGCCACGGCGAGCGCGATCGCGCTGGCCGCGGCCGCCCTGGCCACCGTCACAAGCGTCGCTCCCTCATCCGATGAGCTCCGGGCCTCCTCACAACCCTCTCCGTCACGTCCCCCAGGAACAAGGCGCAACAGTAGCGACCCACCGGTCAGGCAGGGCCGGTACTTCCGTCCAGAGGACGGACCAAGGGGCTATTCCATGCCGAGCGGGCCCTGCGAGGCGCCGGAGAGGAACTGGCGCACGAACTGGTTGTCGGAGCTGAAGAGATCCTCGGCGGGGCCCGACTCCACGATCCGCCCGCGCCACAGCACGGCGATGTACTCCGCCACGCGCTTGGCGGACATGATGTCGTGGGTGATGACCACGTAGGCGCCGCCGTTCTCCTCGTGGACCTCCTTGATCAGCTCGCACAGGAGGGCCGTGCGGACGGGGTCCAGGCCGGAGTCGGGCTCGTCGAAGAGCACGATGTCGGGGTCGAGCACCAGCGCGCGCGCGAACCCGGCGCGCTTGCGCATGCCGCCCGACAGCTCGTTCGGCATCTTGTCGAGCGACTGCTCGAGGCCGACCTCGCGCAGGCGGCGCATGACGATGTCCTCGACCTCGTCCTCGCCCTTGTCGGTGTGCTGGCGGAGCGGGAACGCGACGTTGTCGTAGAGGTTCATCGAGCCGAACAGCGCGCCGTCCTGGAACAGCACGCCGAAGCGCTTGCGCATGTCGAAGAGGTCGTCGTCGCGCATGCCGGGGACCGACTCGCCGTGGACCAGCACGTCGCCCTCGTCGGGATACAGCAGGCCGACCATGTGCTTGATGCAGACCGACTTGCCGGTGCCCGAGGGCCCGAGGATCATCGAGATCTTGTCGTTCGGGATCCCCATGTTGAGCCCGCGCAGGATCTGGTTGCGGCCGAACGACTTGTGCACGTCGACGAACTCCACGGCGTCCTCGACGCCGGTCGGGCGCTGCTTGCCGGTGTGCCACTTATATTCGTCCTGATGCTGCTCGGTGCTCACTTATCCTCCGATGGGGGCTCGAGGGTTTGCACCCCAGAAGACCTGTGTGCCCAGCATGCCGATCAGGTGCACCAGCACGATGTTGAGCACCATCGACTTCGCCGTGGCGGTCCCCACCCCGACCGGGCCGCCGCTCGCCGTATAGCCGTAGTAGCAGCCGACGAGCACGATCACCGTCGCCATCGCCATCGCCTTGAGCACGCTGTAGATGAGGTCGGGCGGGTTCTGGAACATCCAGAAGATCAGGAAGTAGCCGCCGCTCGAGACCTCCCCGATCTGCTCGACCACCGCCAGGTAGGAGGCGAAGAAGCCGGCGCCGATGCCCGCCAGGTACATGAACGGCAGCACGAGCCAGGCGGCCAGCAGGCGGGTGGCGCACAGGAACGTCATCGAGGAGATGCCCATGACCTCGAGCGCGTCGATCTCGTCGGAGATGCGCATCGAGCCCAGCTCGGCGACGATCCCGGTGCCGACCTTGGCGGCCATCATGTAGCCGAAGGCGTACGGCACGAGCTCGCGCAGGTCGCACCACGCGGCGAACACGCCGGCGTAGGCGGGGGCGCCGACGGCGCGGTTGAAGTACGCGCCCTCGATCCCGCACTGCAGGCCGATGATGAAGATCAGGCCCCAGATCACGAGCGTCGAGGAGAGGATCAGCAGCCCGGCCTGGCGCAGCGCCTCGCCGAAGAAGCGGAACACCTTGAGCGTGAAGACCTCGGCCACCACGGTCGCGCAGAAGCGGACGATCTCGCCGAAGGAGGCGAGCCAGTCGCGCGGGAGTGCCGTCCATCGCTGACCCATGGCTACTTGATGTTCACGATCTCCGGGTGGGTCGCCAGCAGCGTCTGCGTGAAGACGTAGTTGAAGGCGAAGACGCCGAGCGTGGAGACGACGACGGCCTGGTTGACGGCGCGGCCGACGCCCTGCGCGCCGCCCGAGGCGGTCATGCCCTTGTAACAGCAGACGATCGCGATGATGGCGCCGAACATCGTGCACTTGAGGACCGAGCCCCAGAGGTCGACGACCGACGAGTTGGTGAAGAACGTGGCCCAGAACGGGCCGAGCGGGGCCCCGTTGGTGAGCGTGGCGACGACGCCGCCGAAGATGCCGAACAGCAGCGCGTAGACGTCGAACAGGCCGGTCACGAGCATCAGCGCGAGGAAGCGCGGGACGACGAGGTTCTTGACCGGGTCGACGCCCAGCACCTGCAGCGCGTCGAGCTCCTCGCGGATCTTGCGCGCGCCGAGGTCGGCGGTGATCGCGGTGCCGGCCACGCCGGCGAGCACGATCGCGGTCACGAACGGGGCGAACTCGCGGATGGAGGCGAGCACGAAGAACCCGCCGAGGCGGTCGATCGAGCCGAACAGGTTGAGGAAGTTGGCGGCCTGCAGGCCTGGCGCGCCGTAGCCGAACGCGACCGTGGAGACGATCAGCGGGAACCAGCACAGCTTGAGCGCGAACAGGAACTGCGAGACGAACTCGCCGCCGTAGGGGTACGGCGGCCTGACGGCAGACATGATCGTCTTGCCGGTCAGGATCATCATGTCCCCGACTTCCTCCAGCAGGCTCTTGGCCGGCAGGAAGGCACGATCGGCGACGCTTCGGACCAACTTCTCTCCCCTTGGTAGGCCGCAACCCCCGGTGGGCGGCGGACGGCGAAGGTTATGCGACGGGCTGTCAGTGGCACAAACGCGAACCGTCGCGTTTCCTTGCGGATGGCGCGTAAACTCGCCCGCCGTGAGAGGTGCTGCGCTGTTCGCGCTGGTGTTCTCGCTGGCCGTGGCCGGCTGCGGCGGCGAGCGCCAGGACGAGGACGAGCCCGAGGGCGAGTTCACGCTGTCGGTCGTCGACGCCTCGTTCCCGGAGCGCCAGTCGACGGCCCAGCGGGCGACGCTGCGGATCTCGGTCCGCAACACCGACGACCGCGAGCTGCCGAACCTCGCCGTGACGATCCGGACGACCGCACCCGGCGGCGGCGAGGTCGCCTCGGCGTTCGCCCGCTCGTCCGACGACCCGCGGCTGGCCGACGACGACCGGCCGATCTGGATCGTCGACGAGGCCCCGACGGGCGGCACGAGCGCCTACACCAACACGTGGTCGGTCGGCCGCACGCCCGCCGGCCAGACGCGCGAGCTCGAGTGGCAGCTGACCGCGGTGCGCCCGGGCGCCTACACGATCGACTACTCGGTCGCGCCGGGCCTCGACGGGAAGGCGGTCGCCGCCGACGGCCAGGAGCTGACCGGCTCGTTCGACGTCGAGATCTCCGACGACCCGGTCCCCGCGCGCGTAGGGCGCGACGGCGAGGTCATCCGCGGCGACCCATAGCTCGGCCCACGGGCCACGGGTTTCGCCCTCTGGGCGAATACCCGCAAGGGAACCTGGCCCCCTGGGCCAGCGTTCCCCGCTATCGCGGGAGGCCCGGCGCGATGATCCGGTAGGCCTTCAAACCGAGGCCGAGGCGCTCTCGGTCCTCGGTCTGCATCGGGTCGAGCCCGCTGAGCTCCTTCACGCGCTCGAGGCGGTAGGCGACCGTGTGCCGGTGGGCGTAGATCGCCGAGGCGGTCGCGTTCATGTTGCAGTTGTGCTCGAGGTAGGCCTCGAGCGTCTGCACGAGGTCGGTGCGGTACTGGTCGTCGTAGCGGACGATCGACGCGACGGTGTCCTCGTAGAACGAGCGGACCTCCTCCGGGTGAGAGGCGAGCACGCGGAAGAGCAGCCGGTACGTGCCGGTGCCGATGTCCTCCTGGATCGGGCCCGCCGAGGCCGTCGCCGCGCTGGAGCACCTCGAGCACGAGCTCGGCCTCCTGGATCGCGCGGCCGAGCTCGGCCGGGTCGGCGTAGTAGGAGGACAGCGCGACGACCCCGTGGCGCTGCAGGCGCCCGGCCAGGGCGCGGGCGGCCGCGACCGTCGCGGTCTGGTCCTCGCTGTCTCCCATCCCCGGGAGCAGCGCGTAGACACGGCCGGCCGGCCCGCCTTCGACGTGCTGGGCGAGCGCTCCCGCGTACTCCGAGGCGATCAGCGCCACCACGTGGCGCGGCCGCTCGGTGTTGAGCTCGGCGCACAGCACCACCGCGCCGCGCTCGAGGTCGCAACCGAGCCGCGATGCGCGGCGCACGACGTCGGCCCCATCGAGGCCCTCGGGCCGCTCGCGCAGCTCCTCGAGGAACGAGCCGCGGACGTTCTCCTCGACCTCCTCGCGCGCCTCCTCGACCGCCACCTCGGTCAGCGCGGCGACCGCGGCCAGGTGCAGGAACTCGACGGCCTCCGGCTCGGGCCGCCCGGGCGCCAGCAGCACGACGCCGCCGATCCGCTCGTCGCCGGACGCGATCGGGACCTCGGCCACGACCTCGGACGGCACCGGCGCCACCCGGCCGCGGCCTTGCTCGCCGATGTAACGGCGGACGCCCTGCAGCGCGGCCTCGCCGCCGTCGGACACGACGGCCACGCCGAGCCGCGGCACGACGACCGCCACCGGCCCGCCGGCCGCGCCCGCGGCGAGATCCGCCACCGCGGCGAGCCCGTCGCCGGTGAGCACGGCGTCGAGCATCTGCAGATGCACCGCACGCAGCCGCTCGACCAGCGAAGTGGCAGCGGGCGGCGTGAAGTCGGGCTCGGCCGGCATGGGAGAGAAGAAGCGACGGGGCGGCCGCAAGGGCCGCCCCGTCAGCGATCACGCGGTGGCCTGGGCGGCCACCTCCGGGTGGGCCTGGAGCGTCTCCTCACCGGACTCGCCGGTGCGGATCCGATAGGCCTCCTCGACCGGCATGACGAACACCTTCCCGTCGCCGATCTGGCCCGTCCGGGCGTGCTTGAGGATTGCGTCGACCACCGTCTGCACGTCGTGCGACGCGACCACGCACTCGAGCTTGACCTTCGGCCGCAGCCAGTTGGTCAGCTCGGCGCCGCGGTAGCGCTCGGTGATCCCCTTCTGCCGCCCGGAGCCCTTGACCTCCGAGATCGACAGCGACGGGAACCCGAGCCCCATCAGCTCCATGCGGATGGGCTCGAACGCTTCGTGTCGGATGAACGCCTCGATCTTCTTCACGAGACCGGCACCTCCTTGGTGGTGGCGCCTCGGGGCGTCTCACGCGCCGGCACCTTGCCGGGCGCGGGGCTGTAGCCGATCAGCTCGGGCGCCGGGATGAACTGCTCCGGATACCCGTACATACCATGCTCGGAGATGTCCAGGCCGGCCTCTTCCTCCTCGGCCGTGACGCGCAGCCCGTACGTCTTCTTGATCGCGTAGAACGTCGCCGACGAGACGACGAACACGAACGAGAACACCACGAGCACGCCGAGCGCCTGCGTCCCGAGCTGGCCGAACGAGCCCGTGTAGACCAGCCCGCCCTCGCCGAACGCGTTGTACTCGGCCAGCCGCGGCGACGTGAAGATGCCGCACGCGAGCGTGCCCCACACGCCGCACAGGCCGTGCGCGGTGAGCGCGCCCACCGGGTCGTCGATCTTCTTGTCGATCGCCCACACGCCGAACGGGACGATCACGCCCGCGATGGCGCCGATGATCGGGGCCGTCCACGGCTCCACGTAGCCCGACGGCGCCGTGATGGCCACGAGCGCGCCGATCGCGCCGTTGCCGGCCATGCCGATGTCGATCGTGCCTGTCCTCCAGCGCGCGACGCCGATCGACGCCAGAACGCCGGCAGCCGCGGCCAGCATCGTCACGAGCGCGACCTCCGGGAAGCGCCCGTCGAGCGCCCCCAGCGTCGAGCCCGGGTTGAAGCCGAACCAGCCGAGCCACAGGATCAGCACGCCGAGGCCGAAGAACGGCATCGAGTGGCCGGGAATCGCCCGTGGCGTCCCGTCCGCGCCGTACTTGCCGCGCCGCGCCCCGAGCTGCAGCAGCACCGCCAGGGCGCCGGTGGCGCCGATCAGGTGCACCGCGGTCGAGCCCGCGAAGTCCTGCATGCCGAGGTTGGCCTGGAGCCAGCCGCCGCCGAACACCCAGTGCGAGGCGATCGGGTAGATCAGCCCCGCGAACACCACGGCGTAGATGACGTAGACGCCGAACTTGATCCGCTCGAGCGTCGTCCCCCAGACGATCGCCAGCGAGACCGCGCAGAACGAGAACTGGAACATCCACTTCGTCTCGATCGTGGCGTCCGACAGGCCCATGACCGCGAAGGCCTCCTGCGGATCGCCGTAGTCGCGCAGGAAGAACCCGCTCGACCCGATCAGCTCACCCGAGCCGAAGGCGAACGCAAAGCCGCAGGCCCAGTACATGAGCCCGGCGATCGAGAAGTTCGTGAGGATCTTCGCGACGACCGTACCGGCGTTCTTCGCGCGGGAGAACCCGATCTCCAGGAACGCGAACCCCGCCTGCATGAACACCACCAGCAGGGCCGCGACCATCACCCAGATCGAGTTGATCGCCACGCTGTCGGCGAGCACTCCGTTGTTGGCTGCCTCCAGCGTGTCCGCGTGCGCAACCGCGGGCAGCAAGGCGTAAGCCAGCGCGCCCCCAAGCAGCGCCGCGCCGGTCCTTCTCATGAGCCATCCTCCTCTTCCGGGAACCATCCGCCGGAATGGTGGTTCGAGGAGCCCCAGGCTTCTTTGTCCCGGTGTCGAAGATTCTCGGCCGGGGTTTCTCCATCCGGTCGATCGGGTCAGCGGATGTGGATCGGCGTGCCCACCGGCATCCGCCGTGCCAGGCGGAGGATGTCGGCGTTGCGCAGCCGGATGCAGCCGTGCGAGACCCGGCCCGGCAGCAGGCCGGGCTGGTTCGTGCCGTGGATCCCGATGAAGCCTCCGCCCGGCCAGTCGGTGAGGACGGCGGAGCGCGCGCTGGTCCCGAACGCGACCGGCCCGTAGACCGGGGAGCTGAAGCCGCGCAGCCGGTTTCGCACGTAGAACCGGCCCGCGGGCGTCGGCCACTGCCGTTCTCCGACCCCGATCGGCGCGCGCAGGACGGTCTTCCCGCGCCGCTCGAGCCGCAGGCGCAGCCGCGCGCGATTGACGATCAGCTCCGTGTGGACGACGTTGTAGCCGCCGAGCGCGTCGCGCCGCACCCAGCCCGTCGAGTTCTTCGGGAGCATCGGGAGCCGCACCTTGACCCACTGGCGCTCGCGCGCGAGCGCGAGCACGAGGTTGGTCGTGCCCTCGGGCGTGCGCGTGCGCAGCCGGGTGACGACGGCGGCGCCGCGGGCGGGCCGGCTGCGCGCCTTGACCTCGCGCTCGAGGAACGCCCAGCGCCACGTGTGGTCGACGCCGGAGATGCGCACCGGCCGCTCGGCCGCCCCGGCCGCCGGCGCGGTGCTCGCGAGACCCGCGAGCACCGCTCCCATGACGACCGCCCGCTTCACCCGGTGAAGCTGGGGCTCGACCCGCTGTCGCTCGGCGCCTGCGCCACGATGAACCGCGTGCCGGCCACGCGCGCGAGCACGCGGCGCCGGCTCAGCGGCCCGTCGAAGTCGCGCGGCGCCTCGAGCGCGCCATTGATGCCGCGGATCCACGCCGCGTGCCGCGCCTCGACCGTGTGGATCGCGAGCGCGGCGTCCAGCACGGCGTCCGAGCGGATGCGCGGGGCCTGGCCGGCGTACGCCGCGACGCCCGTGTCCTCGAGCACCTGCGCGGTGGCGGCGAACAGGTCCGCGTCCTCGGTCGTGCCGCGGAAGTTGAACCGCGGCCGCGCCACGGCGGCGCTCCCGAGCGCCGTGCGCAGCGCCCGCACGTGCGCGCGCTCGTGGCCACCGACCACGCGTGCGAACAGCCGCAGCTCGCCGCTGAGCGCGCCCATCGCCACGGCCTCGGTGTAGAACGCCGCCTCGAGATACTCGAGCGTGAGCGCGAAGTTGAGGATGTTCACGTCGCGCCGGCTCTGGGCTCCGGCCTCGCCGGTCAGCAGGTGCAGCAGCGCCCCGGCGCCGAGCGCGCCGCCGCCCAGCATCCCGGCGCGGGCCAGGAACGCCGAGCGGGTGTCGCCCGCGGCCGCCTCGGCGGTCTCGCGCACGGCGCCGTCGACGTCCACCGCGGCGAGGGTCAGGTCCGTCTGGTTCGTCATCTCTATCTCCCTCAGCCCGTGATGAAGCCGGTGTCTTCGACGATCTGCTCGACCCGCGCACGCGTGAAGAGCTGATCGAACGCCCGCGGCGCGGGATAGGTGCTGCGGCCGTCGGAGTAGCCCGGCCCGGCGTTGAGCCTGCGGATCCAGGCGGCGTGGCGCGCCTCGACCGAGACGATCGACGCCGCGACCGGCAGCGTGCGGCGCCGGAGGTTCGAGCCCTGGCCGTTGTAGGCCGCCACGCCCGTGTCCTCGAGCGCCTGTGCGGTGGCCCGGAAGAGGTCCGGGTTGCTCGTCGTGTCGCGGAAGTCGAACGTCGGCTTGTCGCCGGCGGCGCTGCCGAGCGCCGCCGCGATCGTGTTGACGTGCGCCAGCTCGTGATCGCGCACGACGGTGGCGAACTCGAGCAGGTCGCCGGTGAGGGCGCCGCTGTTGACCGCTTCGACGTAGAACTCGGACTCGAGGTACTCGAGCAGCAGCGCGAAGTTCAGGATGGCGGCGTCGCCGCTGGCGGACTGGCCGAGCGCCACCGCGGGCAGCCCGCCGATCAGCAGCCCGCCCGTGGCGACCGTGCCGCCCGCCGCGAGCTTGCGGAACACGTCCCGCCTCGTGTCCCCCTGCATCGCCGCCTCTCGGTCGACGAGCTCCACCGTGATGTGCTCCATGGGTCCTCCCCCTAACCGGTTGCAGCATCCTTCGGGCGGGGACCGCGGGCGGATCATCGGCGCGGAACGGCGCCGTGCCAGCTTCGCGTAGAAGCCGGCGGCGCGATCTTTGGACATGTGGACAAAGAGGGGCGGCGGTCGCCGTTCTAGGCTGCCCGCGAACCAGGACCTGATCCCGGAGGAGGACCCTCGCAACCCATGCCCTCGCGTACGCGCACGTCCAATGTCCACGCCGCCCAGTGGAGTCCCAACGGGGGATCGCTCGGGCAGGCCGACCTCACCCAGCCCGGCGCCAACGTCTTCGGCGAAGCCGTCTTCTCGACGGCCGTCCAGCGCCAGCGCCTGCCGAAGGCGCTCTACCGCCAGCTGCAGGAGACGCTCGAGGCCGGCGAGCTGCTCGAGCCCGCGCTCGCCGACGCCGTCGCAACCGCCATGAAGGAGTGGGCGATGGAGCGCGGCGCCACCCACTTCACGCACTGGTTCCAGCCGCTGACCGGCATCACCGCCGAGAAGCACGACTCCTTCTACGCGCCGACCGGCGACGGCAACGCCATCGCCGAGTTCTCCGGCAAGGAGCTGATCCAGGGCGAGCCCGACGCGTCCTCGTTCCCGACCGGCGGCATCCGGGCGACGTTCGAGGCCCGCGGCTACACGGCGTGGGACCCGACCTCGCCGGCCTTCATCCTCGAGAACCCGAACGGCGCGGTGCTCTGCATCCCGACCGCGTTCGCGTCGTGGACGGGCGAGGCGCTCGACCACAAGATCCCGCTGCTGCGCTCGATGGACGCGCTCTCGACCGTCGCGCTGCGCGCCGTCAAGCTCTTCGGCGACTCCGAGAGCACGCGCGTGTTCACCACCGTCGGGCCCGAGCAGGAGTACTTCCTGATCGACGAGCGCTTCTACTTCGAGCGCCCCGATCTCATCACCACCGGCCGCACGCTGTTCGGCGCCAAGCCGCCCAAGGGCCACGAGCTGGACGACCACTACTTCGGCTCGATCCCCGAGCGCGTGCTGGCGTGCATGCTCGAGACCGAGCAGCAGCTGGCCCGGCTGGGCGTGCCGGTCAAGACCCGCCACAACGAGGTCGCGCCCGCCCAGTACGAGCTCGCTCCCGTGTTCGAGAACTCGAACGTGGGCTGCGACCACCAGCAGCTGACGATGCAGGTGATGCAGAACGTCGCCCGCCGCTACGGGCTCGTCTGCCTGCTGCACGAGAAGCCGTTCGCGGGCGTCAACGGGTCGGGCAAGCACAACAACTGGTCGATGGGCACGGACACGGGCGTGAACCTGCTCGAGCCGGGCGCCACGCCGCACGAGAACCTCCAGTTCCTGTTCTTCTGCGCGGCTGTGCTGCAGGCGGTCGACACGCACCAGGCGCTGCTGCGGGCCTCGGTCGCCTTGGCGGGCCAGGACCACCGGCTGGGCGCGAACGAGGCGCCGCCGGCGATCATCTCGGTCTTCCTGGGGGCCGAGCTGGAGAAGGTGTTCGGCGCGATCGAGTCCGGCTCGGGCGACGCGGCGACGCCGCAGGCCTACCTCGAGCTGGGCGCCTCCGTGCTCCCGTCGCTGCCGATGCACGGCGGCGACCGCAACCGCACGTCGCCGTTCGCGTTCACCGGCAACAAGTTCGAGTTCCGCACCGCGGGCTCCTCGATGTCGCTGGCACTCCCGAACACCGTGCTCAACACGATCGTCGCCGAGGCGATCGACGAGCTCACGCAGGCGGTCGAGGACCGCCAGGCGAAGGGCGACTCGCTCGAGGCCGCCGTGCTCGAGGTCGTCCGGGCGGCCTACGCCGCGCACAAGCGGATCGTGTTCGGCGGCGACAACTACGCCGACGACTGGTACGCCGAGGCCGAGTCGCGCGGCCTGGCCAACCTGCGCCAGACGCCGGACGCGCTGCCGTGGCTGGTGGAGCCGAGCACGGTGGAGGCGTTCTCCAAGTACAACGTCCTGTCCGAGCGCGAGCTCGAGTCACGCTACGAGGTGCTCGTCGAGCAGTACGTGACGACGATCAACATCGAGGGCGAGACGGCGGCGGCGCTCGCGCGCACCGCGCTCCTGCCGGCCGCCATCCAGTGGCTGGCGACGCTCGAGGCCGCCGACGACAACAAGGGCGTCGCCCGGCTCAAGAAGGAGCTCGACGGGCTCGTCGACGAGTTCGTGGAGACGATCTTCGCGCTCGAGGACGCCAACCGGAAGCACCCGGAGGACGTCGAGCCGATCGAGGCCGCGCGCTACGTGCAGACGAGCGTCGTGCCGGCGATGGAGGCCGCGCGCGCGGTCGCGGACCGGCTCGAGAAGGTCGTCCCGGACGACCTCTGGCCGCTCCCGAAGTACTCGGAGATCCTCTTCATCAAGTAGGAGGCCTCAGCGCGCGCTACCTTGCTCCTCGCTTCTGACACCAAAAAGAGGAGTGGGGTAGTGCGCAAGGTCTTCATGGCAGTGGCGACCGCAGGGGTCGCGATGGCGCTGGCGCCAGCGACGGGGCTCGCCGCCGGCAACGCCCAGAGCGGTCCGTCTGTCGGCAACTGCATCTCGGACATCGTGTACGGCAACGAGCCGAACTCGACGACGAACCCGCCCGGCGGGCCCGCCGAGCAGGAGCCAGGGACCAAGGGCGGCACGATCGTGCCGACGCAGTCGCCCGGTCCGTTCGTGAACAACCCGGCCGATCCCGACAACCCGACCCGCGGGCGGTCCGTCGGCCAGTTGATGCAGGACGGCATCAACGCCCCCGCGCTGTGCCGCGCGGCGTTCGGCAACCCCTGAGCCGCACGACCTAAGGCTGGGGAGCCACGGGGCCTCGCCGGTCGGCGGGGCCCCGCGTCGTTCTGGGCTCAGGCGTCGGGCTCGGGATCCGGCGTCGGCGGCGGCGAGGGATCCGGCGTCGGGACCGGGTCGGGCTCGGGCGGCCGCGCGGGCGTGGGCTCGGGCTCGGGGTTCGGCACGGGCGAGGGCTCGGGTGCCGGCGCGGGATCGGGGCCCGGCGCCGGGATCGACGACGGCTGGGGCGCGGGCACCTCGGCCGTTGGGGTCTGTTCGTAGGTCACGTCAGCAGTCTTCCCGGAACGCCGCATCGCACGCCTCGGGCACCGCTCAAGCGTGGCGACGCGCCTGCCGATTACGGGGGTGGGCCCGCTCGCCTCCTCTCGCTTTCGCCCTCCTCCCCCTCCCAGGTGGAAGCCTCAGGCGAGTGGGCCCCTTCATTTCTGCCCAACCTTGCCAAAGGTGTGTCAAGGTTGCGCTACTCTTGGCGCCCCATGCGCGATTTCCTCGCCGCAGTACGTGACCACGTCGTCGTCTTCGACGGCGGGATGGGCGCGACGCTCGAGCAGTTCGACCTCTCGCTCGAGAACGACTACAAGCTTCCCGGGCGCTGCCACGAGGCGCTCGTGCTCAACCGGCCGGACGTGATCCAGGGCGTCCACGAGTCGATGATCGAGGCCGGCGCCGAGGTCGTGGAGACCGACACCTTCCAGGGCTCCCGGATCAAGCTCGAGGAGTGGGGCCTCGAGGACCACACGCTCGAGATCAACCGCCGGGCGGCCGAGATCGCGCGGGCCGCCGTAGGAGAGAGCCGGTTCGTGGCGGGCTCGATCGGGCCGACCGGACACCTGCCCGCGTCCGAGGACCCGACGCTCGGGGCGATCTCCTTCCGCGAGCTCGTGACCGTGTTCACCGAGCAGGCCCAGGGCCTGCTCGAGGGCGGCGTGGACCTGATCATCATCGAGACCGCGCAGGACATCCTCGAGGTCAAGGCCGCGGTCTTCGGCGTCCGCGAGGCGTTCAAGCTCACGAACCGCAGCACGCCGATCCAGACGTCCGTCTCGCTGCTCCCGAACGGCGGCAAGATGCTGCTGGGGACCGACATCTCGGCCGCCCTGGCCACGCTCGAGGCGCTGAAGGTCGACGTCATCGGCCTCAACTGCTCGACCGGGCCCGAGGACATGCGCGACGCCGTGCGCTTCCTCGGCGAGTTCTGCCCGGTCCCGATCCACGTGATCCCCAACGCCGGCATCCCCCACCAGGGGCCGAACGGCGAGACGATCTTCCCGGAGACCGCCGAGCAGCTCTCGACGGCGCTCGGCGAGTTCGTCGAGCGCTACGGGGTCAACATCGTCGGCGGCTGCTGCGGCACCACGCCCGACCACATCTACGCGCTCGCCCAGCGCGTCGAGGGCCGCAACAGCTCGACCCGGCCCGCCCCGCGGCCGCCGCACGTGTCCTCGATGATCGCCGCCGCCCCGCTCGTGCAGGAGCCGGCGCCGACGCTCGTGGGCGAGCGCGTGAACTCGCAGGGCTCGCGCAAGGCCAAGGAGCTGCTGCTGGCCGAGGACTACGACGGCCTGCTGCAGGTGGCCGAGGACCAGGTCGAGGGCGGCGCGCACGTGCTCGACCTGTGCGTGGCGCTGACCGAGCGCGCGGACGAGGACGAGCAGATGCGGCTCGTGGCCAAGAAGGTCTCGCTCACGCAGCCGGCGCCGATCCAGGTCGACTCGACCGAGCCCGAGGTGATCGAGCGCGCGCTCGACCAGATCCCCGGCCGCGCGATCGTCAACTCCGTCAACCTCGAGGCGGGCCGCGACAAGCTCGACCGCGTGGTCCCGATCGCGCTCGCGCACGGCGCCGCGCTGATCGCGCTGACGATCGACGAGGTCGGCATGGCCAAGACGCGCGAGCGCAAGCTCGAGGTCGCCAAGCGGATCCGCGAGCTGGTGTGCGACGAGCACGGGATGGACCCCGAGCTGCTGATCTTCGACGCGCTCACGTTCACGCTCACGACCGGCGACGACGAGTGGAAGCCGTCGGCCGTCGAGACGATCGAGGGCATCCGGCTGATCAAGGCCGAGCTGCCGGGCGTCAAGACCTCGCTCGGCGTCTCCAACGTGTCGCTTCGGCATCGGGCTGACCGCCCGCTCGGTGCTCAACTCCGTCTTCCTGCACCACTGCGTGGAGGCCGGGCTCGACCTCGCGATGGTCAACCCGAACCACATCACGCCGTACGCGGAGATCGGGGCGGAGGAGCGCGAGCTCGCCGACGACCTCGTCTTCAACCGCCGCGAGGACGCCCTCGAGCGCTTCATCGCCCACTTCGAGGGCAAGACCGAGGAGGCGGCCGAGGCCGCCGATCCGACCGCCGGGATGGAGCCCGAGGAGGCGCTCCACTGGCACATCCTGCGCCGCAAGAAGGAGGGCGTGGAGGCGCAGATCGACGCCTCCGTCGAGAAGATCGGCGCAGTCCCGACGCTCAACGACGTGCTGCTGCCGGCCATGAAGGAGGTCGGCGACAAGTTCGGCGCCGGCGAGCTGATCCTCCCCTTCGTGCTCCAGAGCGCCGAGGTCATGAAGAAGGCCGTCGCGCAGCTCGAGCAGTACCTCGACAAGCTCGAGGGCTACACGAAGGGCACGGTCGTGCTCGCGACCGTGTTCGGCGACGTGCACGACATCGGCAAGTCGCTCGTCAACACGATCCTCACCAACAACGGCTACACGGTCGTCGACCTCGGCAAGCAGGTGCCGATCGGGACGATCCTCGACGCCGCGCAGGAGCACAAGGCGACCGCGATCGGCCTGTCCGCGCTGCTCGTCTCCACCTCCAAGCAGATGCCGCTCGCCGTGCAGGAGCTGCACGAGCGCGGCCTGCAGTACCCGGTGCTGGTCGGCGGCGCCGCCATCAACCGCGACTTCGGGCGCCGGATCCTGTACCCGAAGGGCACCGAGTCCGACGAGACCTACGACCCCGGCGTCTTCTACTGCAAGGACGCGTTCGCCGGCCTCGCGGTGATGGATCAGCTGGTCGAGCCCGACAAGCGCGGCGCGCTGGTCGAGAAGTTCCGCGACGAGGCGCGCAAGCTGCGCGAGAAGGGCCCCGAGCCCGAGCTGGGGCCGACCGACGACGAGTCCGTGCGCTCCGCCGCCCGCACCGACGTGGCGATCCCCGAGCCGCCGTTCTGGGGCGCGCGCGAGATCCCCGTCGAGCTCGAGGACGTCTTCCCGCACCTCGACACCCACGTGCTCTTCAAGCTGCACTGGGGCGGGCGCGGCAAGAAGGGCGAGGAGTGGCGGCAGCTGGTCGACGAGGAGTTCCAGCCGCGGCTCGAGCGCATGTGGCGCGAGCAGGACTACCTGCATCCGCGCGCGGTGCTGGGCTACTTCCCCTGCAACGCGGTCGGCAACTCGCTCGAGCTCTACGACCCGGCGGACCCGGAGAAGGTGCTCGAGACGCTGGTGTTCCCGCGCCAGCCCGGCCACGACCGCATCTGCATCACCGACTTCTACCGGCCGAAGGAGTCCGGCGAGAAGGACGTCGTCGCGATCCAGGCCGTGACCGCGGGCCCGCAGGTGACCGAGCTGATGGCGTCGCTGGAGCAGCAGGGCGAGTTCGCCGAGCAGCTCTACACGCACGGCCTCGGCGTGCAGACGGCCGAGGGCATGGCCGAGTGGATGCACGCCCGCGTGCGCGCCGACCTGGGCATCGAGCCCGACCAGGGCCGCCGCTGGTCGTGGGGCTATCCCGCGTGCCCGGACCAGTCCGAGCACACCAAGGTCTACCGCCTGCTCGGCGCCGAGCAGATCGGCCTCTCGCTCTCCGGCGGGCACGCCGTCGAGCCCGAGCAGTCGACGCTGGCGATCATCGCCCACCACCCGCAGGCCGTCTACTTCGGCATGAAGTCCGGCTTCATCCCGAAGAAGAAGGCGCCGGACGAGATCATCAAGGGCACGGAGAAGGACCCGAGCCGCACCGGCGTCACCGCCGGGTGAGGGTCCTCGCGCTCGACGGCGGCGGGATCCGCGGGCTGATCCCGGCGCTCGTGCTGGCCGAGATCGAGCGCCGCACCGGTCGCCCGATCCGCGAGCTCGTGGACCTCGTGGCCGGCACCTCGACCGGCGCCATCCTCGCCTGCGCGCTCACCCGTCCCGACCCGCTGCCGGCGGCGCGGATCGCCGAGCTGTACGTCGAGGAGGGGCCGCGGATCTTCGACCGCTCGCTGCTCAAGCGGATCACGTCGGTCGACGGGTACCTCGACGAGCGCTACGACGACGACGGCCTGCGCGCCGTGCTCGAGCAGTGGCTGGGCAGCGCGCGGCTCGCCGACGCCGACCCCGCCGTCCTGATCACCGTCTACGACCTCGAGCGGCGCCGGGCCGTGCTCCTGCGACGCGCCGACGACCTCTCGATGGTCGACGCCGCGCACGCCAGCTCGGCCGCGCCCACCTACTTCGAGCCGGTGCGTGCCGGCGGCGCCACGCTGGTCGACGGCGGGGTGTTCGCGATCAACCCGGCCGCGCTCGCGTACGCCGAGGTGGACGGCGCGCTCGACCTGCTCGTCAGCCTCGGCACCGGCGAGCAGACGCGGCCGCTGCCGTACGACGAGGTCCGCGGCTGGGGCCGGCTCGAGTGGGCCGAGCCGATCCTCGACGTCGTCTTCGACGGCAGCGCGGACGCCGTCGACCTCCAGCTCTCCGCCCTGCTGGAGGACAGCTACGTGCGCCTGCAGACGCCGCTCGTGGAGGCCTCAGACGACCTCGACGACGCCAGCGAGGACAACCTCGCGGCTCTCGCGCGCGAGGCCGAGCGGCTGATCGCCGCTCGCGACGCGGACATCGACCGCGTCTGCGAGCGGCTTCTCAGCGCGTCTACCTAGGGAGCAGGCAGTAGAAGGCGGTGTCGGGCGAGAGCGCGACCTTGGGCCGGGCGGCGGCCGCGGCCTGCGCCTCGGCCGGGCTCATCCAGCGACCCTGGTTGGTCGACCGGGTGCCGGTGGCCGTGAACTTGTAGACGTCGAGGCCGCGGGCGATGTCGTTCCCGTACAGGTAGAAGTCGCCGTTGCTGTCGATCTTCGGCGTCTTGGCCGACCAGGAGTTCATGCCCTTGATCTGGTAGTTGCCGATCTCCTTCATGCCCGCACCGCTGACCAGCGTCCCGCCGATCGAGAGACCGGTGAGGCCGGAGAGGTCCACGACCCGCACGCCGCCGTTGTAGAAGGCGATCGTGAGGATCTGCTC
The DNA here is from genome assembly GCA_963789005.1 of uncultured Solirubrobacteraceae bacterium. GTDB lineage: Bacteria > Actinomycetota > Thermoleophilia > Solirubrobacterales > Solirubrobacteraceae > DASSUW01. The sequence goes on along the minus strand of CAWBIZ010000004.1, from coordinate 277,519 downwards.
CTCCTCGTGGATGTCGAACACGTGCGCGGTGCAGGAGTGCGTCGGGTCGTCGGTCGGCCGGACGTCGGCGATGTTCCAGTAGCCGACCTTGCGCGGCTCGCGCTCCAGCCCGCCGGTCGTCTCGTACACGTGGACGCCGCCGTTGGGGCACTGGCCGGTGCCGACCGCGCCGGCGAACTCGTCCTCGACGACCACGAACTCGCGCTCGCGGCCGAAGTCGTCGGTCAGCGTGAACGGGTCCATCTGGTGCCAGACGTTGATCGACGGGTCGAGGAAGCTCGAGATGATCTGCGGCGCGGCGGGGTTGCGCGAGTCGATGATCACGCCCTGGGAGAGCGCCGCGGAGTACGCCCGCGAGCCGTCCTTGTTGAAGGTGATGTCGTGCGACTCGGTGCCGAGGCCCGGGCGCGTCGGCAGCGCCAGCTCGCCGATCGTCTTCGGGGCCGACAGGTCGGTCATGTCGATGATCTCGATCGCCGGCAGCGCCGAGGTGATGAGGTCCGAGTTCGAGTTGTACATGTACTTGCCGCCGGGGTGCACGGTCTGGTTGTGCGAGCCCTGCGCGACCTCGGCGAACGAGAGCGTCTTCGGGTTCAGCGGGTCGGTGACCTCGAGGATGAACGTGCCGTTCTTGCCCTGGCCGTTCGACTTGAGGACGTTGAAGCCGAGCGCGGCCGCCTCGCGGTAGCACGTCGACGTGCCGTCGCCGTAGGTGTCGGACGTGTAGGTCGCGAACGTGCGGCCCGGGAGGTCGGCGCGCTTGAAGACCTGCACGTCGCCCTGGGTCACGCCGCAGTCGTAGATCGCAGCGATCCGCGACCGCTCGGGCCGCGAGACGTCGACGATCTGCATGCCGTTGCGGTACGAGCCGGCGAGCGCGTACTGCTTGCCCGCCAGGCGCGCGAACTCGATGTCCGTGCCGTAGTTCGCCGTCGTGCCGTTGCGCGCCTCGTACGGCAGGTTCGCGACGTGCCGCATGTTGCCGCTGTGGGAGTGCGTCTCTTGAGCGGCGGCCGGGGCGGCGAGGGTGAGCAGGGCGAGGAGGGCTGTGGCGGCGAGTCGGCGCATAGTCGTGCCAACGCCGATATCCGCAAAAACTTGCGGCTAAACCACTTCAAGCCTTGACTTCGTGCGGCGCGGGGCCGAGCGAGACCGGGGCGGTGTGAAGCGCGCGCAGGCGCACCTCCCGCCACGAGAGGCCCTCCTTCACGAGGGCGGGAGCGCCCATGATCACCGCGGTCGCGATCTCCACCGCTTGCAGGATGATTCCGTAGCCGAGGGCCTGCGCGGGGTCGATCCCGTAGGCGCCCGTGAGCACCGCCAGGCAGGCGGCCTGGAAGACGCCGAGGTTGGACGGCGTGAGCGGCAGCACGGCGGTGACGTTGACCGCGAACAGCACCGCGGCGGCGGCGCCCATGTCGAGGTCGAGCCCGAGCGCCACGAGCAGGACGTAGCAGGAGACCCACTGGAGCGCCCACGCCCCGAGCTGCATGGCGACCGCCTCGGTCCCCAGCCGCGGCGAGCGGAACACCCGCAGGCCGGAGCGCACGCGGGCGAGCGAGGCGCGCGCCTGGACCATCCAGCGGTGCACGCGCGCCGAGCGCGACGGCAGGCCGGAGCGCAGCAGGGCGGGCGCGACCAGCACCGCGCACAGCACCACGAACGGCGCCACGGCGTACCACACGAGCGCCTGCTGGCGGCCCGCGAAGAGGCCGACGGTGGTGAACATGACGGCGCCCAGGATCACGAGCGCGAGCACGTTCAGGAGCGTCTGCGAGATCAGCGTGCCGAGCACGGCGGGCAGCCGCTCGCGCGGGCTCCCGAGCCGGCGGGCGACGATCAGCGCGCGCGACGGCTCGCCGAGGCGGGCGGGGAGCGTGGCCGACATCAAGACGCCGATCGTCGTGCCCTGGATGGCGTCGACGAGGCGCGGGAAGGCGTCCGGGACCGCCGCGCGCAGGATCGCGTGCCAGGCGACGGCGCGCGCGAGCATCGACGCGCACATGAGCGCCAGCCCGACCAGCACCCACACCGGCTGGGAGTCGACGAGCGCGGTCGCGATCGGGCGCATGCCGATGCGATCGAGCGCCAGCAGCGTGCCGCCGGCCGCGCCGGCCAGGGCGGTGCCGAACACCGCCCGGCGGGCGATCCGCCAGGCGCGGCCGCTGCGGGCGGGCTCGAGCGAGGGCAGCCGGCGGGCGGGCGAGCGGGCGCCGTCGGCGGGGAGCGCACCCACGCGCAGCGCGGCGCGGCGGGCGGCGCCCTCCGCGGCCGGAACCTCGCGCGCGTCCTCGTACGCCGACACCACCTGCTCGGCGACCCGCGGCCAGGCGTAGCGGGCGGCGCTGTACGCGGCCTCGGCGCCCAGTTCGGCGGTCCGCTGCGGGTCCAGCGCCAGGTCGCGCAGCGTCTCGGCGAGCTTCGTGGCGTCGGCGCGCGGGACCAGGAGCCCGTCGCGCCCGTCGGCCACGACGTCGCGATAGCCCGCGATGTCGGACGCGACGACCGGGCGGCCGGCGGCGAACGCCTCCGTGAGCACCATGCCGAACGACTCGCCGCCGAGCGACGGCGCGCACAGCAGGTCCGACCCCACGAGCGCGGCGTGGCGGGCAGCGTCGTCGACCCGCCCCAGTGCCGCGATGCCGTCGCCGTCCTGCACGAGCGGGCCGATCTCCTCGGCGGTCGCGCCCACGATCGTGAGCTCGGCGGGCACCTGGGAGCGCAGCGCCTCGAACGCGCGCAGGAGGACGGGCAGGCCCTTGCGCTCGACCGCCTGGCCGACGAACGCGATCCGGAGCGGCTCGCCGGCGGCCCGGGCGCGCGGGCCCGGCACGCCGCCCTCCGGCAGCGCCACGCCGTTGGGGACGATCCGGTAGTGGCCGCCGTAGAAGCGCCGCCCGGTCCAGGCGGCGGCCTCGGAGACGGCGAGCCGCAGCGTCAGGTGGTTGAGCTTGCGGCGCGCGCCCAGCAGGGCGGCGACGAGGTGCGGGGGAACGGACTCCGAGTAGCAGTGGAAGGTGCCGACGAGCGGGGCGTCGGTGCTCGTGAGGGCATCCCAGCCGATCACCGGCGCGACCGGCTCGTGCAGATGCACGACGTCGGGCGCGAAGGCCCGCAGCTCGCGGCGCAGCGCGGAGATGGCGGAGGGCGTGCCCGCGAGGTTGGAGACCGCGCCGTTCAACGGCCAGCCGATCGTCCCGCCCAGCGGCACGAGCAGGTCGGGCACCTCGCGCCGCTGTGGCGGCGCGCCGCGGTGGCGCAGGGCCGCCGCGCGGCCCGCGTGGTCGAACGGCGCGAACACGCGGACGTCGTGGCCGCTCGCGTCCAGCTCGGCCGCGAGCGCCTCGATGTGACGCGTCACGCCGCCGGGGTAGGTCCACGAGTACGGGGAGACGAGGGCGACCCTCATCGAGCGCATCCTACGGGCACGCGCGGAGGCGATCGGTTCGGCTAACCCTATCCTTGGATCCAGCGCAATGCCCGAGCGTCACTTCGTCAAGTACACGTTCCTGAAGGTCGATCCGGCGTGGCGCCGGCTCGACGAGGCCGAGCGCACCCAGCACAAGCGCGAGTTCCTGGCCGCGTGCGAGGACTTCTCGGGCGAGCGGCTGCTGCGCGCCTTCTCGCTCGTCGGCACGCGCGGGGACGCCGACCTGATGCTGCTCAGCCAGGCCACGAACCTCGAGCGCATCCACGAGTTCCACGTCGTGCTGGGGCAGAGCGGCCTGATGAAGTGGTGCGACACGCCGTACTCCTACCTGGCGCTCACCAAGCCGTCCGAGTACTCCGACGAGTCGCGGCTCGAGGTCCGCCCGGCGCACTCCAGGTACCTGTTCGTGTACCCGTTCGTGAAGACGCGCGAGTGGTACCGGATCCCGCCCGACGAGCGCTGGCGGATCATGCAGGAGCACATCGAGGTCGGCCGTCAGTACCCGGACATCGACCTCAACACGAGCTACTCCTTCGGGCTCGACGACCAGGAGTTCGTGGTCGCGTTCGAGACCGACGAGCCGGCCTCGTTCCTCGATCTCGTGCAGCGCCTGCGCACCACCGAGGCGTCGGCCTACACCAAGCGCGACACCCCGACGTTCACGTGCGTGGCGTGCTCGGTCGAGCGCGCGCTCAACGCGCTCGACGGCGTCCCGCTCACCGCTGAGATGAGTCCGGCAGGCAGTCGCTGAGCCCGTTCTGCTGGGCGAACGGGCGTGTGTCGGCTGCAATCTGGGAGAACCTCGTGGTCAGCTCGGTGAGCTTGGCCTCGTCGCGCTCGCGGGTGGCGTCGGCGAGCTCCGGGATGCGGTCGAACGCCTCCCCGACGCGGTCGAGGAACGCGCTCCAGTCCTGCTCGAGGTCGCCCGGGGCGTCGAGCTCGCGCAGGCGCGCGAAGTAGGGCTCGTACGCCTCTGCGGTCGCGTCGAGCGCGTCCGCGATCGCCCGCTGCTGGTCCGCCTGCTCGCGCAGTCGTGACTGCTGCTCGCTCGCGACCTCGGCGATCTTCGCCTCCCCCTCGCGGCAGATCCGGTTGGCGTCGGCGACGAAGCGCTCCTTCGTCGGGCTGTCCTCGCCGCCGCCCCCGCAGCCGGCGAGCACGAGCAGCGCCGCGACGAGCGCGGGCGGAGCGAAGCGGCCCATCGCGATCAGGCTAGCCTGCCCCGCCGTGCGAGGCCCGGACGCCCATCTCCACCGCTCGGACCCGGTGATGGCGGGCCTGATCGCCGACTTCGGCGGCCCGCTGCCCACCGAGCGCGACGGCCGCGGCCGCCCCGAGGAGCGCTACGCGGCGCTGGTGCGCTCGATCACCGGGCAGCAGCTCTCGGTCAAGGCGGCGGCGTCGATCTGGGGCCGGCTGGTGGAGCGCTTCGGCGGTCACACGCCGACGCCGGAGCAGATCCTCGCCGACGATCCCGAGGCGCTGCGGGCGGCGTGCGGGTTCTCGCGCGCCAAGGTCACGTACCTGCGGTCGCTGGCGGAGCACGTGCTCGCCGGCGAGATCGAGCTCGACCGGCTCGACGACCTGCCGGACGGCGAGGTGATCCGCGAGCTGACCGCCGTCAAGGGCATCGGCGAGTGGACCGCCCACATGTTCCTGATGTTCACGCTCCACCGCCCGGACGTGCTGCCCACGGGTGACCTCGGGGTGCGCAACGCGGCGATGCGCGCGTACGGGCTCGACGCCCCGCCTACGCCCGCAGATCTCGAGCTGCTGGCCGAGCCGTGGCGACCGCATCGCACGCGCGCCTGCCTGTACCTGTGGCGGAGCCTGGACAACGAGCCCCTATCCTCATCGGACTGATGAGGAGGCTGGTGGTCGTCGGGATGCTGCTCGCGCTGGGCGGGTGCGGGGGCGGCGACTCGTCGTCGGAGGACGGAGTCGAGCAGGTGCCCGCGGAGGGCGGGCTGCGCGAGCAGGTGCGCACGGCCCAGGCCGTCCAGGCGTCCGACTTCCCCGCCGCCGGCGGGCGCACGCTGCAGGAGGTCGCCGACGAGATCCGCGGCGGAGGGTCGGTCGAGGTCGGGCTCGCGACGTCGGTGTTCACCGTCGGCCCCGGCCGGCTGGCGTTCGGGATGATCGACGACCAGGGGCAGTTCGTGTACGGGCCGACCGCGGTGTACATCGCGCCGACGCCCGAGTCGCCCGCCCAGGGCCCGTTCGTCGCGCCCGCCGACGTGCTCATCACCGAGGCCCGCTACCGCTCCCGCCAGGCGGCCGAGGAGACCGACCCGTTCGCCGCCGTGTACCAGGCCCAGGTGCCGTTCCGGCGCAAGGGCACCCAGTCGCTGCTGGTCGTGACGCGCCGCGGCGACGGGTACGTCGCGGCGCCCGCGGAGATCAAGGTGCGCACGAAGCAGGCCGACCCGATCCCGGACGTCGGCGAGGCCGCTCCCGAGGTGGAGACCGACACGCTCGAGTCCGTCAAGGGCAACCGGGACCTGCTCGACACCCGCACCCCGCCGAGCGAGATGCACGAGCGCTCGTTCGACGAGGTCGTGGGCTCGAAGCCGGTGGCGCTGCTGTTCGCGACGCCCCAGCTGTGCCAGTCGCGCGTCTGCGGGCCGGTGACCGACGTCGCGCTGCAGCTGCAGGCCGAGTACGGCGACCGGATGGAGTTCATCCATCAGGAGGTCTACGTCGACAACGACCCGAACGCCGGGTTGCGGGAGCCGCTGGCCGCGTTCCGGCTGCCCACCGAGCCGTGGCTGTTCGTCATGGACGAGCGCGGGCGGGTCACGGCGCGGCTCGAGGGATCGTTCGGCCTGGCGGCGTTCGAGAACGCGCTCAAGACCGCGCTCTAGATCATGTGGCTGCTCGCGCACAGCGGCCTGAGCGCCCGGCAGAACCTGCCGATCCCCGAGTGGCTGTTCGGCTGGGCGGCAGCCGCGGTGCTCGTGATCTCGTTCGCCGCGCTCGCCGTGCTGTGGCCGCGGCCACGACTCGAGAAGCCCTCCTGGCGCCCGCTGCCGTTCGGCTTCGGGCGGTTCCTGGGCAGCAGGGGGGTGGACGTCGCGTGCGGCGCGATCGGCGTGGCGATGCTCGCGCTCGTGATCGTGGCCGCGTTCGTCGGGCTCGACTCCGGCGCCGGCAACTTCACGCCCACCTTCGTCTTCATCATCTGCTGGGTTGGCTTCGTGTTCGCGTCGCTGCTGTTCGGCGACGTCTTCCGGCCGTTCAACCCCTGGCGGGCGATCGGCCGCGCGACCGGGGCGATGCTCGGCCGCCGCGCGCCGCTGCACCGCCCCTACCCCGAGCGCCTGGGGCGGTGGCCGGCCGCGATCGGCCTGCTCGCGTTCACCTGGGTCGAGCTCGTGAGCGACTGGACGGTGCTCCCGCGGACGATTGGGGCGCTCGTGGTCGGCTACACGATCGTGACGCTGGCCGCCCAGGCGGTGTGGGGCGTCGAGATGTGGACGCGCCGCGGCGAGGCGTTCTCCGTCTACTTCAACCTGTTCGCTCGCCTCAGCCCGTTCGAGACGCGCGACGGCGTCGTCGGGTGGCGCCCCCTGCTGAGCGGGCTGCCGCGACTCGACCCCGCCGCCGGAACCGTCGCGCTGCTGGCCGTGATGATCGGCACGGTCACGTTTGACGGGTTCGAGCAGGGGACCGCATGGCCGAACATCGAGACGTGGCTCGTCGACGCCTTCGCCGAGCTGGGGGTCGGCGCGAGCGGCGGGATCAAGCTCGCCGGCACGCTCGGCCTGCTCGCGGGCGTCGGGGTGGTGTCCGGCTTCTACTGGCTGGGGATGGAGGGCGCGCGCTCGGTCGGCGGCGGCTTCTCCGCTGGGGAGCTGCGGCGGGCGTTCGTGCACACGCTCGTTCCCATCGCGGCCGCCTATGTCGCCGCCCACTACCTGACGTACCTGTTGTTCAGCGGCCAGCAGATCATCTACCTCTCCTCCGACCCCTTCGGCCAGGGCTGGGACCTGTTCGGCACGGCGAGCTCGGGAATCGACTACTCGCTGCTCTCCCAGAACGGCCAGTGGTACGCCATGGTGGGCTGCGTCGTGCTCGGGCATGTGGCCGGGCTGGTGCTCGCGCACGACCGCGCGCTGGCCCTGTACGGGCAGGCGAAGCTCGCCGTGCGTTCCCAGTACTGGATGCTGGGGATCATGGTGGGCTTCACCACGCTCGCGCTGTGGCTGCTGAGCGCGGCCGGCTGAGCGTCAGCAGCTGACGTCCGGCGGCGGCGACGCCGCGGTCTTCACGCGCGCCCCATGCCTGCCACTCCCCCAGCGCCGCCCGCGCGCGCCTCAGGTCGGTGGTCACGAGCCCGGTCGGGAACAGGTGGTCCTCGCGCAGCGTGTACTGCATCGCGACGGTCACGCGCGGGTCGTCGTACCAGGCCGAAAGGCGGTCGTGGAGCAGGCGGCAGCCCTCGCGCTCGCTGCCGACCTCGCGGGCGAACGAGAGCCCGCTGGGGGCGGTGCCGACGCCGGTCTCCGTGATCCAGACGGCGTGCTCGCGCGGGCACCCGCGGGCGTCGAGGGCGCGGGTCGCCGCGGCGACCGGGTCGCGACCGCCGACGTACCCGTGCTGGGACCACACCGGGGCGTCGCACACGAGGTCGCGCGGGAGCCCGCCGATCAGCTCGCCGATCGACAGCGCCCGCGCCTGCGGGTCGACCACGCCGGCCGCATCGCCGAGCGCGAGCTCGCGGTCGCCCATCTCGGCCTGGGCGGCGCGCACCAGGCGCGCGTAGGGCGCGACGGCCCGCGGCTCCGCGGCGGCGTCGCAGCTCGCGCGCTGGGGCGAGAGGAAATAGGGGTGGTTGGGCTCGTTCCAGGGGCTGACGTACTTCAGGCTCGCGCCGACCTCGTCGGCGGTCGCGAAGACCGCGGCCAGCAGGGCGCGATAGGCGGGCAGCGTGTCGGCGCGCGGGCCGCCCGTCTGGCGGCTGCCGGGGCACCCGCTCGCAGGCCCGGCGGCCCACTCGGGCGTGCCGGTGATGCTGAGCAGGCCCTCCCAGCCGCCCTCGCGCTGGCGGGCGGCGAGCGCCTTCAGCTGGTCGCGCACGCCCGCGTACTCGGCGCACGGCGGCCGCTCGCGCCCGCACCCGGTCTGTGGGATCGCCATGTTGGCCGGCGCGTCGGGGGAGGGCTGGACCTCGTACCACACCACCAGCAGGCGGTAGACGGCGGGGTCGACGCGCGTCAGCTCGTCGCGCCAGCGGCTCCACGGTTCGCCCGCCGCCGCGGGGGCGAGCGGGACGAGCAGGTTCGGGTTCTGCTCGGTGACGCCGAGGGCGAGCGACGGTCCGTCGGCCGGCTCGTCGAGCGGCGCCGGCGTGGGCGTCGGGCTGGGCGTCGGGGGTGCGGCCACGCGCGGCTCATCCCCGTCGCTCCCCGCGAACGCGAGAAGGACGACGGCGACGACGGCCGCGAGAGCTAGACCGCCGAGACCTCTTCCTCGTCCGCTACGCGGAACGAGGAGCCGCAGCCGCATGCAGCGATCACGTTGGGGTTGTCGACCTTGAAGCCGGCGCCCTGCATGCCGTCGATGTAGTCGACCACGGCACCGCGCACGTACGGGAGGCTCGGACCGTCGACGAGGATCCGAAGGCCGTGATCCATGAACACCTCGTCGCCGTCACGCTGGGTGTCGAACGCGAGCGCGTACTGGAAGCCGGAGCAGCCGCCGCCGCGGACGCCGACCCGCAGGCCGGAGGTCTGGATCTCGGCGCCCTGGCTGGACAGGAACTCCTGCACCTTCTCGGCGCCCTTGTCGGTGAAGGTGATCATCGCTTCAGAAAGGATAGCGCTCGCTACTCTCTCTATCGGTGCCGACCACCGAAGACCTGAGGCAGCGGATCGAGGCGGCGATCCCCGGCGCACGCGCCGAGGTCACCGATCTCACGGGCGGCGGGGACCATTTCCGCGCCGCCGTCGCCGCGCCCGAGTTCGCGGACCTGAGCCGGATCGAGCAGCACCGGCGCGTCTACGCGGTGTTCGGCTCCGAGATCGGTGGCCCGATCCACGCACTGTCCCTCGAAACGCGAGCGGAGTGACATGACCGAGACGACCGAGAACCCCATCCGCGAGGCGATCGCCGGGGCGATCCGCGACCACGACGTGATCCTCTTCATGAAGGGCACGCCGGAGCGCCCCGCGTGCGGGTTCTCCGCACGGACCGTCGCCGCCCTCGACGCCGTCGGACACCCGTTCGCGGCCGTCGACATCCTCCCGGACCCGCGGATCCGCCAGGAGCTGTCGACGATCTCGAACTGGCCGACGATCCCCCAGCTGTTCGTCAAGGGCGAGCTCGTCGGTGGCTGCGACATCGTGACCGAGATGTACGAGACCGGCGAGTTGTTCGAGGTCATGGGCGTGGAGCAGCCGGCCGAGGCCCCGGACCACGCCCCGAAGGCGGCTGAGCCGGGCGCCCCGCCGCTCCAGATCCAGAACGACCTCGTCGACCGCTCATAGGTCGCGTCGGGCGAACGCCGCGGCGGCGGCGGCGCCGACGGCGAGCACGTACGCGAGCGTGTAGGGCCACAGCAGCGGGCCGGCGCTCTCCGCTCCTCCGAACGGGCCGAGATCGATCGCCAGGCGGGTGAAGCCGCGGGTGTCGGCGGTCAGCGCCGCGAGCGCCGCCTGGTAGAGCGCCTCGAAGGGCAGCGCCCAGCTCACGACGTTGGCGACGTCGTCGAGCGTGCGCGAGCCGAGCGCCTCGCCGATCTGGCCGAGCAGCCCGGCCACGAGGCCGGCGCCGAAGAGCATGAAGACCGCGATCCCGTTGGCCGTCGAAGACAGCACGACCGAGCCGGCGAGCGAGAGCGCGGTCAGCACGGTCACGGCGACGGCGAGCCGGAGCGCGGGCACCACGGTGCGGTCCGGCCACCAGTCGCTGAACGCCCAGGTGATGACGACCGCCGCCAGGTAGACGGCGATCACGTACATCGCGCAGACGCCCGCGGCGCCGGCGAAGCGGCCGAGCAGCACCGTGCGCCGGCGCAGCGGGCGTACCAGCACCGGCTGGAGCAGGCCGCGCTCGGCATCCCCGCGTATGGCGCCGAGGGTGAGGAACACGGCCAGGATGCACCCGAGGAAGAGCGTGGCGAACATCGCCAGGCCGAGGATCGTGGCCGCCGCGACGGTCTTCGCCTCCACGCCCTCGATCGGCTCGTCGAACTCGCCGACGGACGTGAACAGCTGCCACGTCCCGAGCCCGTAGAGCGCCAGGAAGGCGACGGTCAGCAGGCCGACGACGACGAACACCCGCCGCCGCAGCGACTCCTGCAGCGCGAAGACGGCGATCACGCGCGCGCCGCCGCTCATTCCTCGCCCACCGCCTCGAGGTACGCGTCCTCGAGCGTGGAGCGCAGCACCCGCACGCCGTAGACCTGCTCGCCGGCGGCCACGAGCTCGCGCACGATCGCCGGCACCTCGTCGCGGCCGGCGAGCTCGAACACGCGGGTGCCGTTGCCCGTCTCGACCTCGACGCCGCTCGCCCGGCTGAGCTGCTCGGGCGTCCCGGCGGTCACGAGCTCGCCGTGGTCGATGATCGCCACGCGGTCGCACACGAGCTCGACCTCGGACAGCAGGTGCGAGTTGAGCAGGACCGCCACGCCGCGCGCCCGCAGGTCCTCGAGCAGCCGGCGCACGGTGCGGCGGCCGGCGGGGTCGAGCGCGCTGGTGGGCTCGTCGAGCAGCAGCACGCGCGGGTCGCCGATCATCGCCTGGGCGATCCCGAGGCGCTGCTGCATGCCCTTCGACATCGCGCCCACGCGCCGGTGGGCGGCATCCGTGAGGCCGACGGCGGCCAGCAGCCGCTCGCGCTCGGCCGCCCCGCCGGTGGCATGCGCCAGCCGCTGGTGCATCGCGAGCAGCTCGTCCGCGCTCAGCCAGTCGGGGAAGCGGAACAGCTCCGCGAGATAGCCGAGCGAGCGGTGGGCCTCGGGCTCGCCGGCCGCGAACCCGGCGATCGTCGCCTTCCCGCCGGTCGGGCGCACCAGCCCGCAGGCGATCTTGACGAGCGTCGACTTCCCCGCGCCGTTCGGGCCGAGCAGCCCGACGAGCTCTCCCTCGCCGACCTCGAGGCTCACGCCCTTGAGCGCCTCGATCGAGCCGTAGGACTTCTTCAGGTCGTGGGCCTCCAGCACCGGCACGGTTAGCATCGTGGCGGATGGTCGCCCCGCCCCGCGTCGATGCTCCCCCGCCGCTGCACTGGGACGGGACGGCGCTGCGGATCCTCGACCAGACGCGGCTGCCGGCTGAGGAGGCGGTGCTCACCCTGTCGGGCGCCGCGGACACAGCGGACGCGATCCGGCGGCTGGCGGTGCGCGGCGCGCCGCTGATCGGCGTCGCAGCCGCGTACGGGCTGGCGATGGAGGTCGGGCGCGACCCGACCATCGAGACGCTCGAGCGCGGCGCTCGCGCGGCACGGCGCCGACGCGCTCGAAGCGGTGCTCCCGGACGGCCCGGTCACGGTGATGACCCACTGCAACTCGGGGGCGCTGGCCGCGTCCGGCCGCGGGACCGGGCTCGGCGTGATCGCCGCGCTCGCCGACCGCCGCGAGGTGCACGTGCTCGCCTGCGAGGCGCGGCCGCTCCTGCAGGGCGCGCGGCTGACGGTGTGGGAGCTGCGGCGGCTGGGCATCGAGCACGCCCTGCTCGTCGACGCGGCCGCCGCCGGCCTGCTCCGCGGCGGTGCCGCCTCCGCCGTGGTGACCGGCTTCGACCGGGTGGCGGCCAACGGCGACGTCGCCAACAAGGTCGGCACCTACGGGCTTGCGCTGGCGGCACACGCCGCGGGCGTCCCGTTCGTGGCCGCCGGGCCGTCGTCGTCGGTCGACCTGCGGCTCCCCACCGGCGACTCGATCGAGATCGAGGAGCGGCCGGCCGACGAGGTGCGCTCGGCGGCCGGAGCGCTGCTGACGGTCGCCGGCACGGCGTGCCGCAACCCGGCGTTCGACGTGACGCCCGCCGAGCTCGTGTGGGCGCTCGTGACCGAGCGCGGCGTCGCCTCGCCGGTGACGGTCGACTCCGTGGCGCGCGTGGCATGACGGTCGTGGTCGCCGTGCGCTCCGTGGCGGCCGTCGCGTGAGGGTCGCGCTCACCGTCGCTCCCGGCGAGACGGTGGTCGAGGAGCGCGCCGACCCGGTGTGCGGGCCCGACGAGGTCGTGTGCCGCGTGCTGGCGTGCGCGACCTGCGGCTCGGACGTGCACGGCTCCTACGTGACCCGCAAGCTGCCGGCCGTGCTCGGGCACGAGCCGGTCGGCGAGGTGGTCGAGGTCGGCGCCGGCGTGACCGGCGTGCCGGTGGGCGAGCTCGTTGCGATCCACCACCACGTCCCCTGCGGCGAGTGCCGCCGCTGCCGGCACGGCCACGAGACGCTGTGCGAGCGGTTCCGCTCGACCGCGCTCGACCCGGGCGGCTTCGCCGAGTACGTGCGCGTCGAGGCCGCCCTCGTGCCCGAGCTGCTGCCGCTCGACGGGCTCGACCCTGTGACGGCGACCGTGACCGAGCCGCTCGCCTGCGCGTTGCGCGCCCAGGAGCGGGCCGGCGTGCGGCCCGGCGACAGCCTGCTGGTCGTCGGCGCCGGCTGCAGCGGGCTCCTGCACATCGCCGCCGCCCACGCCCGCGGCGTCGACGCCGTCTGGGTGCGCGAGCCGGACGCCGTGCGGCTCTCGCGCGCCGAGATCTGGGGCGCCACCGCGCACGGCAACGAGCCGGTCGACGTCGCCGTCGTCTGCACCGACGACCCGCAGGCGATCGCCGCCGCCGCGGAGGCGCTCGCCCCGGGCGGCCGGCTCTGCCTCTACGCGCCCGGCGAGCCCGGGCGGCCGCTGCTGATCGACGGCTGGACGGTCTTCTCCCGCGAGCTGCGCGTGATGGCAAGCTGGTCGGCAGGCCCGGCCGAGTGGCGTGCCGCGCTGGCGCTGCTGCAGCGCGGCGCCGTCCGGGCGGGCGAGCTCATCACGCACCGGTTCGGGCTCGACGAGACGGGAGCCGCGCTCGAGGCGCAGCGGTCGGGTGCCGCCCTCAAGGCGGTGGTGGAGCCGTAGTCTCGCCCAGGCGGCGCGCGAGGAACGCCCGCTCGACCGGGTTGGCGGCCAGCTCGAGCGCGCGCGAGTAGGCGGCGGACGCCTCGTCCGCCCGGCCCAGCCGCCGCAGGAGGTCCGCCCGGGCCGAGTGGAACAGGTGGTAGCCGTCGAGCTCGCCGGCGAGCGCGTCCACCAGCCGCAGGCCGGCCTCGGGACCGCGCGCCATCGCGACCGCGACGGCGCGGTTGAGCGCGACCACCGGGCCGCCGGCGACCGCGAGCAGCCGCTCGTAGGCGCCGGCCACGCGCGTCCAGTCCGGGCCGCCGGGGCGCGCGTGCTCGGCGGCGATGAACGCCTGCAGCACGTACGGCCCGTCGCCGCCGATCGCCAGCGCGCGCTCCACGAGCCCCGACCCCTCGGCGATCGCCGCGCCGTCCCAGCGCGACCGGTCCTGGTCCTCGAGCAGCACGAGCTCGCCGCCCTCGCCGACGCGCGCGTCGCGTCGCGAGTCGTGCAGCCGCATCAGCGCCAGCAGGCCGAGCGCCTCGGGCTCGTCCGGCATCAGCGTGCACAGCACGCGCGCGAGCCGGATCGCCTCGGCGCACAGGTCGCGGCGCACGAGCGCGTCGCCGGAGGTGGCCGCGTACCCCTCGCCGAAGACGAGGTACAGCGTGGCGAGCACGGAGGCACGGCGGGTCGGCAGGTCGCGCTCGCGCGGGAGGTCGAAGCGGATCCCGGCGCCGCGCAGCTTGCGCTTGGCGCGCTGGAGGCGCTGCGCCATCGCGTCCTCGGAGACCAGGAAGGCGCGCGCCACCTCGCGCGTCGACAGCCCGCCGAGCGCGCGCAGCGTGAGCGCGACGCGCGCCTCCGGCGCCAGCGCGGGATGGCAGCACGCGAACATCAGCTCGAGCCGCTCGTCCGGGATCGGCGCCGACTCGTCCTCCAAGAGCTCCGCAGCAGGAGCGTGGTCCTCAACCGAGAGCGCAGACGGGGACTCCCGCCGGGCTGCGCGGAGGCGGTCGATCGCCTTGCGGCGGGCGGTGAGCGCGATCCAGGCTGCCGGGTTGGCGGGGACGCCGTCCCGCGGCCAGCGCTCGAGCGCGACCACGAACGCGTCCTGGACCGCCTCCTCGGCGCGGTCGAGGTCGCCGAACGCCCGTGCGAGGGCGGCCACCGCCTGTCCGGACTCGCGCCGGAACAGGCGGTCGATGGCTGCCCCGGGTGCGCTCAGCTCTGCGCGGCCTGCCGCGCGGCGTCGGGGGACTCGCTGCCCTCGTAGCTCATGACCGGCCGCACCTCGACGGAGCCGCTGGCGGCGTCCGGGATGCGGGCGGCCCAGCCGATCGCGTCGTCGAGGTCCGCGCAGTCGAGCTCGTAGTAGCCGCCGAGCTGCTCGCGGGTCTCCGCGAACGGGCCGTCGGTGGTCAGCGTCTCGCCGTCGCGCACGCGCACCGTCGTGGCCGTGCTCGTGGGCTCGAGCCCTTCGCCGCCGACGAGCACGCCGGCTTCCGACGCCGCGCGGCTGAACGCCTCGTAGGCGGCCATGATCTGGCCGACCTCCTCGGGCGTCGCGTCCGTCCAGCGGCGCTCGTCGTTGTAGATCGTGAGCAGGTACTTCATGACATCCTCCGATCGTCGCGCGACGCCCTCCGCGTCGCGTCCACCCTACCGACGAGAGAAAGCCGCGCAAGCGACCAAGCTGGCGCGTAGGCGCTCATCACGAGTCGAGCCAGCGTAGGTGCTCGACGATCCGCCGCGAGTCGCAGATCGCTTCACCTGTCTCGCCCAGAGGGCTCACCGCCGCTTCGCCAGCCAGCACGAGCAGCGGCACCCGATCCTGGCCGGTGAGGGCGTCGATCTCCTCACGCTCGCCGCGCGCCACGCGGCGCTCCTCGTACTCCAGCCCGCGGCGCCGCAGCTCGCGAGCTACACGCCCGCACGGGCACAGCCGGTCGGTCGGCGTCCGGCAGCGGTAGAGCACCGCGCTCACCGCACGACCTCGCGCACGGCCCGGCCCGCCAGCCGCCACGCGAGCGGCTGCCGGCGACCGACGCGCAGCAGGCGGTCGCCCAGGCGCTCCTGGTGGAAGCGCACGGTCGCCTCCACGGTGTCCTCGTGCGGCCGCGTCGTCCACCCCAGCTCGCGGCGGGCCTTCGCGGACCGGTACGTCCACCAGTGCGCGGCGGCGCGGATCTCCTCCGGGCTCGCGAGCGGGGGAACGCCGGGCAGGCGCGCCGAGCCCTCGGCGAGCGCGAGCGCCAGCGAGCGCGGCACGCGCATCACCGGCCCTTCCACGCCCGAGATCCGCTGCAGCTCGGCGAACAGCCGCTGCCACGTGTAGTTGCGCGTGCCCAGGATGTAGCGCTCGCCGGGCGTCCCGCGCTCGTCGCACAGCAGCAGCCCGGCGGCGACGTCCTCGACGTCGACGACGTTGAGCGCGCCGTCGACGTACGCCGGGATCCGCCGCAGCAGGAAGCGGCGCACGACCTCGGTCGACGAGCGCCGCTCGTCCCCGCGCCCGAAGACGTGGGTCGGGCACGCCACCACGACGTCGAGGCCGTGGGCCGCGACCCGCAGCGCCTCGACCTCGGCGGCGTGCTTGGCGTCGGCGTACGGGATCCCCAGCGGCCCCGCGCGCACGTGCCGCTCGTCGAGCGCGCCGCCGGGGCGCGCCGGGCCGATCGCCGCGACGGAGGAGACGTGCACGACGCGCTCGACGCCCTCGGCCAGGCACGCGTCGAGCACCGCCCGCGTGCCGTCGACGTGCACGCGCAGGAGCTCGGCCGGGTCGAGGCCCAGCCGGGTCGTGCCGGCGACGTGGAACACGCGCTCGACGCCGCGCACCGCGCGCCGGACGGCGCGGCGGTCGGCGATCTCGGCCGTCACGCGCTCGACGCCCTCGGGCAGCTCGCCGCGCGAGGACGCCCGCACCGTCACGCGCACCTCGTCGCCGCGCGCGAGCAGCGCGCGCACGACGTGCGCGCCGATGAACCCGGTCCCTCCAGTCACCAGCACTCGGGCCACGGCGCGAGGATAGGCTGCGGGCAATGCCCGGCGTCGCGGTGGTCACCGACACGACCCACTACCTGCCGGCCGCGGTGGTCGAGCGCCACGACCTGCACCTCGTCTCGCTGTACGTCAACTGGGACGGCCGCACCGATCGGGAGAGCGACCTGCCCGACTACGACGGCTTCTACGACCACCTGCGCACGGCGGCGACGCTCCCCAGCACCTCGCAGCCCTCGGTGGGCGACTTCCTGGCCGTCTACGAGCCGCTGCTCGAGGCCGGCGACGACGTCCTCTCGGTGCATCTCTCAGGCGGCATCTCGGGCACCGTGCACGCCGCCCAGCAGGCCCGCGACGCGCTGCTCGAGCGTGGGATCGATCCCGAGCGAATCGAGGTGCTGGACTCCGACACGGGCGCCGCCGGCCCTGGGCTGATGGCGATCGCGGCGCGCAACGCGATCCGCGACGGGGCCGACCTGCGCGGCGCGGCCGAGGCCGCCACCGCGCTCCGCCGGCGGATGCGGATCATCTTCGCGGTCGACACGCTCGAGTACCTCCGCCGCGGGGGGCGCATCGGGGCGGCGCAGGCATGGGTCGGCTCGGCACTCAAGATCAAGCCGATCCTCACGATCGACCGCGAGGTCCAGCCGATGGAGCGCGTGCGCACGGCCGGCCGCGCCTTCGAGCGCATGGTCGACCACCTGGCCGCCGCTCACGAATCCGGCGCCGACGTGTTCGTCATCCAGCACATCCAGGCGCACGAAGTTGCCGGCCGCCTGGCCGAGCGCGGGCGCGAGATCTACGGCCGCGACCCAGAGTTCGTGTCCGAGCTCGGGCCCGTGATGGGCGCCCATGTCGGCCCGGGGATGTTCGGCGTCACCGGCTTGCCGACGAAGCTGCTCGGACCGGTGTAGAAGCTACGCCGCGCGGGCGGCGTCAAGCCAGCCGGCGAGCACGTCGGGAGCCTCGGCGACGAGCGGCAGCCGGGCCACCTCGGCGGCCACGCGGCGCGCCGCCTCGCGGTGCGCGGGCTCCTCGAGCACGCGCCGGAGCGCGCTGACGAGATCCTCCGGCCCGGCCTGCAGGCCCGCGCCCAGCGCCGCCACGCGCTCGGCGTTGCGGAACTGGTCGGCGAAGCCCGGCACGATCACCGACGGGACGCCGGCGGTCAGCGCCATCCGGGTCGAGCCCGCGCCGCCGTGGCCGACCATCGCGGCCGCGTGCGGCATCACGTCCGCCTGCGGGATCCAGCGCTCGATCCGCACGTTGGCCGGCACCGGCCCCAGCGCGTCGGCGTCGACGTCGACGCCGACCGTGAAGAGCGCGCGCACGGGCAGCTCTCCCAGCGCGGCGGCGGTGGCGCGGAACAGGGCCGGGAAGAACGGCAGCGTCGGCGTGACCGAGCCGTAGGTGACGTAGACGAGCGGGCGCTCGTCGCGGGGCCACCAGTTCGGCAGCGGCCGCGGCTCGGGCCGGGGCTCGCGGAAGCGGACGGCGTGCACGGGCCCGAAGTCGTCGGGCGCCTCGAGCGCCTCGGGGATGACGGTCAGGTACGGGCTCTCGACGATCCGGCGGCCCTCGGGGTCCGGCCGCAGCACGAGCCGCTTGCGGTGCTCGTCGAGCACCGGGGCGACGACCGGCACGCCCCACGTCTCCGAGGCCGCGGCCATGATCGCGATCCGCCCGTGCGGCACCCCGAGCCGCTCGGCGGCGAGCAGCCCGGCGTACTCCGTCGGCTCGCGCAGCAGCACGTCGGGCCGGAAGCGAGCGACGGCGCGCAACACGCCGTGGAGCGACGTCCGCGCGTCGATCCCCGCGAAGATCTCGCGCATCACGCGCACGCTCTGCTCCTCCTGCGGGAGGCTGGGGAGCTCGGCGAAGATCGCGTCCGTCTCCTCGGCCGGCGGGTCGGCGAGCGGGAAGAACGGGAGCTCGGCGCGCTCGACGGTCGGCCGCGCCCTGGCGGGCGCGGCCAGGAGGACGTCGTGGCCGGCATCGAGGAAGGCGTGGGCGAACGGGATCAGCGGGCCGATGTGCCCCGCGCCCGTGTTCGACGTCATGAGGATTCGCATCGCCCAAGGAAGACGGTGCGAGCGCTCGCGGTATTCCCGTCTCACACGGGGACGGGCGCGTCGCCCGTCGGCGGCGCCGGGCCCTCTGCGCGCCGCTGCTTCATGTACTCGCGCACGGTGATCTGGATCGACGCGGCCACCGGGATCGCCAGCAGCGCGCCGAGGACGCCGAACAGCGTCGAGCCGAACAGCACGGAGACGAGCACGATCAGCGGGTCGAGCTGCACGGCCTTGGCCTGGATCCGCGGTTGGATGATGTTGTTCTCGACCTGCTGGTAGATGATCGCGTAGACCGCCCAGATGGCGGTGTCGAGCGGGAAGTCGGAGAACAGCGTGACGACGCCGACGATCAGCGCGCCCAGCGTCGCGCCGACAAGTGGGATCAGGTCGAGCAGGAACACGATCACGGCGAGCGGCAGCGCGTAGTCGACGCCGAGGATGAGCAGCACGAACCAGCTCGTGAAGCCGGCCACGGTGGCCTGCAGCAGCGCTCCCGCCACGTAGTTGCCGATCGCGTTGCCGATCCGCTGGAACAGGTTGCGCATCCAGTCCTCGCGGTCGGGCGGGTACTGCCGCGCCCACGCCTCGAGGAACCGCCGGCCGCTGCCCTGCATGAAGATCGAGAGCACCAGGATCGTGACCCCGGCGAAGATCGAGTTGATCAGCCCGACGCCGATGTCGCTCAGCACGCCGGCGGCGTCGCCGGCCCGGCTCGGCAGCTTGGCGGCCTCCTCCTCGAGCCGGCCGGTGATGTCGTATTCCTCCTGCAGCGCGCGCAGGCGTTCGTTGTCGTTGACGAACTCCGTCACCTGCTCGGCGTATTCGGGCAGGTTCTGGATCAGGTTGTCGGCCTGCGTGACGATCGGGGGCACCAGCAGCCCCATCAGCGCGAACGGCGTGAGGATCAGCGCGAGGTAGACGAGCGCGATCGCGTAGCCGCGGCGCATGTGGCGCCCGAGCACGTTGATCGGGCCCGAGAGCGCGACGGCGATGAAGGCGGCGATGAAGAGCCACGTCAGCGGGCGCCGGAGCAGGTACATCAGCACCAGCGTCAGGACGACGACGACGACCGTGAGCACGACCCGGAGGACAGCCCGAATGCTCGGGAACTCGTCGCGTTGCGCCGGACGCGCGCTCATCCTGCCCGCCATTCGCCGGTGGCCGGCGAAGGCCTCCTGCCTAGAAGCGCTCGCGGTTGCGGCGGCGGCCGGTGAGCAGCCCGGTGACCGCGGCGATCCCGCCGCCGATGACGAAGCCCGTCACGGCGGCGCCGATCAAGACCTCCTTCTTGTGGCGCTCGAAGTGCCCGCGCCAGTCGGTCGCCTTCGTGACCTCGTTGCGCAGGCGCTCGACGGCGAGCCCGAGCTCGGCGCGGTTGGCCTCGATCGACTGGCGGATCTCCTCGGGGGAGCGGGTCTCGGCCATCAGCGCGGCACCTTCGTGCGGGTCTCGGTCGTGGGCCCCTGCGGCATCGCGGGGTGGGAGCCGGTCACGGTCTCCTTGATCAGCTTGCCCTCCTCGATCGCCATCTGCGGCGTGGGCGGCGAGCCGCGCTTGAGGAAGCGCGCCGCGACGAAGCCGGCGAGGCCGCCGAGCAGGAACAGCAGCGCGGCGACGATGACGAAGCCGAGCCAGAAGTTGCTGCGACCGCCGATCAGGTCCCAGATCGCCCACGACGCCGCATGGAGGAGATAGATGAGGCCGAAGACGGCGAAGATGCCGGCGACGATGCCGACCACGGCGCCCTTGATCAGCTTCGTGACCTTCTCGGTCACCTCGCGCTTGGCGAGCTCGATCTCCTCGCGGATGAGCAGGCTCGCCCGCTCCGTGACGTCCTGGACGGCCTGGCCGAGCTCGGAGGTGTCGTGATCGCCGGCCATGTCAGTCGAAGATCCGCTTGAGCACGCGGGCGAGGATGAACGATCCGGCGAACGCCGCGCCGACGAGCACCTCGGGGCGCTGGGCGGCCGGCGGAAGCTTGTCGAACCCGGGGACCGAAGAGGTGGATCCGTTGCCGGCGGCGTACGCGCCCGTCGCGGGCGCCGGCTCCGGGCGCCCGGCGGAGGCCGCCACCGCGTCGTCGGCCCGTGCGCGCGCCTCGTCGGACGCCTCGTGCACGCGCCGGGCGCGATCGCGCTCCTGCTGGGCCTCCTTCTCGCGCTTCTCCTGTTCGGCGGCGGCGTCAGCCGTGGCGTCCTGCGCCTTGGCGGCCTCCTCCTCCGCACGGCGTGCGTCGGTGTCGGCGAGGTTCTCGCGCAGCTCCTCGCCGCGCGCCATCGAGCGGGTGCGGTCCTCTGAGCTCATTCCGGGGGATCTTCCCCGAATGCGCGTCGCCAAATCAGGCCGGCCGCCTTCGTGGTCGCGATCGAGGCGACGGCGCCGAGCCCGGCCAGCAGGCCGGCCCAGAGCAGGCGCTTGACCATGTCGTTGTCGGTCATGGTCGCGGATACTAGGAGTTGAGGCCGCCGCAGATGGTCTCGACCACGTACTCCTTGGCGCGGTCGTACGCGTCCTCGCCCTGCTCGAGGGTGCCGAAGATCCAGCCGGTGAGCACCTGCTCGATCGCGCCGTAGAACGCCATCGCCGCGAACTCGGCGCTGACGGTGGAGCGAAACTCCCCGTTGCGCTGCGCCTGCTCGACGATCCCGCCGATCTGGGCGTAGGCCTCCGCGATCTTGCCGAGGTGCACCGCGCCGAACGAGTTCGCGGCGCGCGTGACCTCGACGATGATCACCTTCATGAGGTCAGGGTCGTGACGGTAGGAGTCCACGATGAACGAGGCGATCGCGTACAGCTTGTCGCGGGCGGGGGCCGTCCCGGCGTCGACCTCGCGGATGGCGTCGAGCATCACGTCCCAGCGCTCGAGGAACAGCGTGTCGAGCACCTCGTCCTTGGACCCGAAGTAGTGGTAGACGAGCCCGTAGGCGACGCCCGCCTCGTCGGCGATGTCCGACACCCGGCACCTGTGGAAGCCCTGGCGGGCGAACACCCGCACGGCGGCGTCGAGGATCATGCGGCGCTTGTCGACCGCGGCGGTCGCCACTAGGCGTGCGCCTCCTGAGGCCACGCGTACGCCTGCGGCCGGCGGTTGGCGAGCGAGGGCAGCGTGCGGCGGATCTCGGCCTGGCGCTCGAGGTCGAGGTCGGCGGTGACGAACGTCTCGGCGTCCGGCGCCTGCGCGAGCACCACGCCCCACGGGTCGACGACCATCGAGCGCCCGCCGGAGCGCAGGCCGGGCGCGTGCTCGCCGATCTGGTTGGCGGCGATCACGAACGCCTGGTCCTCGATCGCCCGCGCGCGCAGGAGCACCTCCCAGTGGTCGCGCGTGGTCGCGAGCGTGAAGGCGGCGGGCACGGTGACGATGCGGGCGCCGCGCACGGCGAGGATCCGGTACAGCTCGGGGAAGCGCAGGTCGTAGCAGACGGTCAGGCCCAGCTCGACGCCCTCGGCGGTCTCGCTGACGACGATCTCGTCGCCCGGCTCCTCGTGCTCGGACTCGCGGTAGGTCTGCCCGCCGACCTCGACGTCGAACATGTGCAGCTTGCGGTACACCGCATGGACCTCGCCGTCCGGCCCGATGTGGGCCGACGTGTTGGAGCCCTTGTCGCGATCGGGCACGCGCTCGGCGATCGAGCCGGCCACGAGGTCGATGCCCAGCTCGCGGGCGGCGGCGCGCGCCCAGGTGAGCGCCGGCCCGTCGAACGGCTCGGCTCCGGCGGCCGTCTCCTCGGGCGTGCCCAGCACCGCCCACTTCTCCGGCAGCACGACGAGCTCGGCCCCGGCCGCGGCGGCGGCGCGGGTGAGCCGGTCGGCGGTGGCGAGGTTGCGCTCGCGATCGGCGGTGGAGGTGAGCTGGACGGCGGCGACGCGCACTAGTGGTTCCTCCCGTGAGTCGCGGCGCCCTTGGGCAGCCGCTGGCGCCGCCTGGCAAGGACGCAGATCCGCAGGAATCCCTCTGGGACTTCAAGTGGTCGAGGACACGGCCAGGCGGTGATCAGCGGTCGTCCAAGGGTGTCGGGACTTGCGGGAGGGGCCACTCGTTTCTCCTTCCCCCGAGATTGACTCGTCAGTCAACCCGTGGAATCGCCAGCATACAACGCGATGCCGATCCTTCCGTGGCGCGGGGTGGGCGGGAATCCCGATCCTCCGACTGTCCGTCGGGTCGCTCCCGGATGCGACGCGCGGCCGGCCGCCGGTCCCCCTCCCGCCGGACCCGATGCCCGGCTGGCGCGGCGGCCGGCCGCTGAAGGCGTGGACCTACGTCGGCGCGTACGGGCCGGACGTGATGCTGTGCGCGGCCCGGGCGCGGGTCGGGCCGGTGCCGGTGGCGTGGTGGGCGGTGTGGGATCGCGGCTCCGGGCGGATGCTCGCGCGCACGGCCCGCGGACGAGGGGGCGTGGAGGTCGACGCGCGGCGGTTGACGGTGGCGGGCCGTCGTGTCGCATTGCAGCTGGAGATCGACGACGGCGAGCCGATCGAGGTCGTGTCGCCGCACGGGGACGAGTACGTCTGGACGCGCAAGCGCGGCGGGGTGCGCGCCCGCGGCTGGGTCGAGCTCGACGGCGCGCGGCGCTCGCTCGACCTGCGCGCGATCGTCGACGAGTCGGCCGGCTACCACGCACGTCACACCGCATGGCGCTGGTCGGCGGGCGTGGGGCTCGCCGCGTCGGGCGCGGCCGTGGCGTGGAACCTCGTCGACGGGATCCACGACGCGGCCGACGCGTCCGAGCGCACCGTCTGGGTCGACGGCCGGCCGCACGAGGTCGGCCCGGTGGCCTTCGCCGACGACCTCTCGTCGGTCGCCCCCGTCGCGTCCGCCGGCGAACTCCCCGCGGTCGGCGGGCTGCGCTTCTCCGCCGAGGCCGTCCGCGCGCGGCGCGAGAACCTGCTCGTCCTTCGCTCCGAGTACGAGCAGCCGTTCGGCACGTTCGCGGGGGAGTTGCCGGTCGCCGGGGAGCTGCGGGAGGGCTGGGGCGTGATGGAGCGGCACGACGTGCGCTGGTAGGGAACCGCGGGACCGCGGCGGGTGTAGCGGTCGTATGAGACCTGTGAGCCGGATCGCCCTCGCGTTGCTCGTCCTCCTCGCGTTCCCCGCCGCCGCGGCGGCGGGTGGCTGGGCCACGGTGGAGGTGGCCGCGCCGCCAGGCGGCATCGGGCCGGGCGACACCTGGCGGGCGACGCTCGTGGTCAAGCAGCACGGCATCACGCCGCTCGACGACGCGCGGCCGAGCATCCTGATCGACAACGGGCGCGGCGAGACGAAGCACTTCTTCGCCGAGCACGCCGGCCGCCCCGGAACCTACGTCGTCGATGTCGTGTTCCCGGCCAAGGGCACGTGGAAGACCCAGCTGTTCGACGGCTGGGCCGACACGACGAAGCACCGGATGGCCCCGATCGTCGTGCCGACCACAGGCGATCCCACGGCGAACCCGATCCCGCTGCCGGCGCCCGACGTCGTCGCGCCGGTCGCCGCCTCGTCGGGCGGCTTCCCGACCGAGAAGGCGGTCGCCATCGGTTTCGTGGTGCTGATCTGGCTCGGGTTGCTCGCCGCGGCCGTCGGCCTGCCGCGAGTCGCCGTGCGCCGCCGGCGGACGTCAACGTCAACGGCGGCTGGGTAGGGAGGCCGAGGCGGCCGCGAGGGTGCATTTCGTTCCTCCGACGACCCTCGATCCGGTTCGAGGAACGTTGCGCACCTCTGCGGTGCGTTTCGTTTTCCGTGGACGACGGAATGGCGGGAGTGGAACGAAATCCACCGCCAAGGGGGTGCATTTCGTCAACGGCAGAGCGATGTCGCCGGTGCCGTTGACGTTACGCACCCATACGGTGCGCTTCGTCAACGCGACACCCGAACCGCCCGCCCGGTTGACGTAATGCACCCCCGCCCGGAACCCCACCTTCCCGACCCAGCGCAGGTCACGTTCGCAACGCTCACCGAGGCAGGACGAGCAACGACTGCGCGCCGCGGGCGACCACACCTGAGTCGTCGCTGAGCACGGACGTGGCGAGGCCCGCGCCGCCCGATGAGATCGCGTCGTAAAGCCGAAGCCCTCGAGCAACTGCACCGAGCGCGCGAGCAGCATCCCCTCACGAGGCTCGCAGCGCTCGAGCGCACGCCCGAGCAGCGCCGCGGGCGGGCCCGCGTGCTGGTGCGCCGAGTTCCAAGGCCCGCGCGTGTGCGGCGTCGCGGCGAAGCGCCCGTCCCCCGAGCCCGACGAAGAACGCAGCGGCCGTCACGAGAGGAACGATCCGGCGCTGTCGGAGGGCCCGGCGATGGCGCCGTCCTCCATCAATGCCCGAATTTCGCCGGCCGAGTACCCCGCTGCGGCGAGCACGGCCTCGGTGTCCGCTCCGAGGACTGGACCGCCGGCGCGCCGCGGGTCGGCGGGCGTCCGGGAGAGCTTGACCGGGGTGCCGAGGAGCCGGACCGGCGCGTCGGCGCCCGGCTGGTCGACCTCGACGACCATCCCTCGCGCGCGCACGAGCTCGGACTCGAGCGCCTCGTCGAGGCCGAGCACGGGCTCGAGGCAGCAGTCGTGCTCGTCGTTGAACGCCGCCCACTCGGCGCGCGTGCGGCCGGCGAAGACCGCCTCGACCTCGCGGTGCGTGTCCGAGCCGACCGCGTCGAACTGCCGCTCTACGAGCTCGGGGCGGCCGACGCCCTCGCACCACGCCCGCCAGAACTTCGGCTCCAGCGCGCCCAGCGCCACCCAGCCGTCGGCGCACCGGTACGGCCGGTAGCAGAGCAGCCCTCCGGCGAGCTCGGCCCGCCCCCGCTCCGGCACCGCCCCGCCCGCGAGCACGCGCGCCGCGTCCATGGCCAGCCACGACAGCGCGCCGTCGGCCATCGAGACGTCGACGAGCTGCCCCTCTCCCGACCGGTCGCGCTCGCGCAGCGCGGCCAGGATCCCGAACGCGGCCATCAGCGCGCCGCCCCCCAGGTCGGCGATCTGTCCGGCCGCCTGGACCGGCGGCCCGTCGGGGTCGCCCGTCATCCCCAGCAGCCCTACGCGCGCGAGGTAGTCGACGTCGTGCCCGGCGCGCCCCGCGAACGGGCCGTCCTGGCCGTAGCCGGTCACCGCGCAGTAGACGAGCCGCGGGTTCTCCTCCCGCAGCCGCTCCCAGCCGACGCCGAGCCGCTCCATCACCCCGGGGCGGAACGACTCCAGCAGCACGTCGGCGTCGCGCGCCAGCCGCAGCAGGACCTCCCGGCCGGCGTCGGTCTTGAGGTCGATCCGCACCGACCGCTTGCCGCGGTTGAGCGCGAGGAACATCGCGCCGCCCGCGCTCGGGTCGGCACCGGGGTACCGCGGCGACGCCCAGCGCACGTAGTCGCCCATGCCGGTGTCCTCGACCTTGATCACGTCGGCCCCGAAGTCGGCCAGCAGGAGCGAGCAGAAGCCGCCGGGCAGCAGCCGCGAGAGGTCGAGCACCCGGATCCCCGCCAGCGCGCTCATCGCGGCAGGCCGAGCAGCGCGCGCGCCTCGGCCACCGTCGCCACCCGCCGACCGGCGTCCTCGGCCATCGTCCGCGCCTTGGCCACCAGCTCGCCGTTCGACCGCGCCATCGTCCCGTCGGGCAGGTAGAAGTTGTCCTCGAGCCCGACCCGCACGTTGCCGCCGAGCGCGAGCGCCGCCGCCACCAGCCCCCACTGCTCGCGCGAGATCCCGATCACGCCCCACTGGTGGGGCACGTCGGGCACCTGCTCGGCCATGTGCGCGAGGTTGCGCGCGGTCGGCCGGATGCCGCCCGTCACGCCCATCACGCAGGAGACCTGCAGCGGCGGCTCGAGCACGCCCATGTCGAGCAGCGGGTCGAGGTTGGCGAGGTGGCCGGAGTCGAAGCACTCGTGCTCCGGCCGGATGCCGCTCTCGTTCATCGCGGCGAGCAGCGCCAGGATCGTGTCGAACGAGTTCTCGAACACCGCCTTGAACACGAAATCGCGGCGGCGGCGCGAGTACTTGGCGTAGTTCATCGAGCCCATGTTCAGCGCCCCGACGTCGGGCCGCAGCTCGCGCAGGTAGGCGATCCGCTTCTCCACCGGCACGCCGATCGCGCCAGTCGAGTAGTTGACGATGACGTCGCCGACCGCAGCCCGGATCGCCTCGGTGATCGCGCGGAAGTCCTCGACCTCGTGCGACGGCGTGCCGTCGGGCCGGCGGGCGTGGACGTGGATCATCGCGCCGCCCTCGTCGACGATCCGCCGCGCCTCGGCGGCGTACTCCTCCGGCGTGTAGGGGATGGCGGGGCACTGGTCGCGCCCGGCGACCGCGCCGGAGATCGCGCACGTGACGATGACCGGGTCGTCGAGGCTCACGACGCCCGGCGCAGGAAGCGGCCGGAGCCCTTGCGCCGGTACATCGCCTGATCGGCCACCGCCAGCAGCTCGTCGACCTCGTCGGCGTCGTCGGGGAAGCACGCCATGCCCACCGAGGCCGCCAGCCGCACCCGCCCGCCCGCCATCTCGAGCGGCTCCGCGAACGCCGCCTGCACCCGCGCTCTGGCCTCGTCGGCGACGCCGTCGCCGGGCGGCAGGTCGGGCAGCACGACCACGAACTCGTCGCCGCCGGCGCGGGCCACGAGGTCGCGCTCCCGGACGGCGTGCCGCAGCCGCGCCGCGATCTCGCGCAGCGCCTCGTCGCCCGCCGCGTGGCCGAGCCGGTCGTTGAGCTCCTTGAAGCCGTCGAGGTCGAGCACCAGCACCGCGACCATGTGACCGTGCGCGCGGGCGCGGGCCAGCGCGGCGCCGAGCATGCGCTGGAGGGCACGGCGGTTGGCCGCGCCGGTCAGCTCGTCGGTGTCGGCCTCCTGCAGGATCCGCCGCTCGCGCTCGACGCGGCCGGTCACGTCGGTGAACGTGCTGAGTGCTCCGTACTGCCGGCCGTCGGCCTCGGTCAGCGGGCTGGCGTCGACCTCGACCCAGAGCGCCGTGCCGTCGGCCCGCTCGATCTGGACGAGCACGCCGCGGACGGTCTCGCCGGCGAGCGCGCGTCGCACGGGCGAGGCCGACGCCTCCAGCCGGGCGCCCCCGCGGCGGCGCAGCTCGACGGGCAGATCGCGCAGCCGGCTGCCGACCAGGTCGCCGGCGCCGAAGAGCTCGGCGGCCGCGTGGTTGGCGCGCGTGATCCGCCCGGCGAGGTCGACGACGACCAGCCCGTCCTGGAGGTTCTCGACGATCGCGGCGTCGATCTGCTCGCGCTCGCGCACGTCCGCGAAGTCCTCGAGGCTGACCAGCACGGTGCCGTTGCCGAGCGGCCGCGCCCGCACCCGGCACCAACCGGCCTCGCCGCAGTCCTCGACCGTGTCGGCGTCCTCACCGGCGAGCGCCGCGACCGCCGCCGAGCGCCCGACCTCGCGCGCGTCGTCGTGGTTGGCCCAGCGCAGGGAGACGCCAGCGGGCCCTTCACCCCAGATCTGCAGCCCGACGGGGATGGCGCCGAGCAGCGTGAAGCCGTCCATGCCGATCACGACGGCGGCGAGACTAGCGTCAGACCGGGACGACTCCGTTGCGCTTGAACGGCCGCTCCACCCGCTTGCCCTCCGCCATCTCGAGCGCGCGGATGATCGTCGGGCGGGTCTCGCGCGGGTCGATCACGTCATCGACCATGGCGTTGCGGGCGGCCACGTAGACGTCGATCAGGCCGCGATAGGCCTCGATCAGCTCCGCGCGCTTGGCGGCCGGGTCGTCGGCCTCCTCGACCTGCTTGCGGAAGACGATCTCGACCGCACCCTCGGGACCCATGACCGAGATCTCGGCGCTCGGCCAGGCGACGATCAGGTCGGGCTCGTAGGCGCGGCCGTTCATCACGTAGTAGCCGGCGCCGTAGGCCTTGCGGATCACGACGGTGACCTTCGGCACGGTCGCGCCGGCGACCGCGTGCAGCATCTTCGCGCCGTGGCGGATGATGCCCGCGGCCTCGACCTTGGTGCCGACCATGAAGCCCGGCACGTCGACGAGGAACACCAGCGGCAGGCCGAACGCGTTGCAGAGGTTGACGAAGCGCGCCGCCTTGTCGGCCGAGTCGTTGTCGAGGATCCCGCCCAGGTGCTTCGGCTGGCTGGCGACGATGCCCACCGGCCGTCCGCCCATCCGCGCCAGGCAGGTGATGATCGTGCGCGCGAAGCGCGGCTTGAGGTCGAGCCACTCGCCGTCGTCGACGACGCGCCGGATCACGTCGTACATGTCGTACGCCTGGCGGTTCGAGGCGGGCAGCACGTCGAGCAGCTCGTCGTCCATGCGGTCGACCGGGTCGTCGCTCGCGCGCACCGGCGGCCGCTCCTCGCAGTGCGACGGGAAGTAGGAGAGGTACTCGCGGATGCGCGCGATGCACTCCTCGTCGTCGGCCACCTCGAGGTCGCCGACGCCGGAGGTGCGGCAGTGCACGCGCGCGCCGCCCAGCTCCTCCTGTGTGACGTCCTCCCCCACCGCGGCGCGCACCAGGTGCGGGCCGGCGAGCGCCATCGAGCCGCGGCCGGAGACCATCGGCACGAAGTCGGCGAGCCCCGGGATGTACGCCGTGCCCGCCGCGCACGGCCCCATCAGCGCCGCCACCTGCGGGATCACCCCGCTGGCCACGACCTCCTCGCGGAACAGATGCCCCGAGCCCGCGAACAGCGACCCGACCGCCTCCTGGATCCGCGCGCCCGCGGAGTCGAGCAGCCACACGAACGGCATCCGCTTGGTCAGCGCCAGCTCCCGCAGCCGAGCGACCTTCAGCTCCCCGGTCGTCCCCATCGAGCCGGCCATGACCGTGAAGTCGTAGGCGCACACCGCCACCATCCGCCCGTCGACCCGCCCGTAGCCGGTGATCACGCCGTCGGCGGGCGCCTCCCGATCCTCCAGCCCGCGCACCGAGTGGTGGATCCCGGCCTGGATGCCCAGCTCGGTGAACGTCCCCTCGTCGACCAGCAGCGCGATCCGCTCGCGCGCGGTCAGCTTGCCCTGCTCGTGCTGCCGCGCGATCCGCTCCTGCCCTCCCCCGAGCATCGCCTTCGCGCGGCGCTCCCGAAGGTCGTCGACGAGCGGGCGGAGCACTAGCGCGTGACCGGCTCGAGGATCTCGAGCACGACGTCGATCCCCGAAGGGTCCTCGAAGGCGGTGACCTCGAGCCCGACGAGCCGGCCTTCGTCGCGCAGCCGCGCGAGCACGTCGCGCACCTCGGTCGCCTCGAGGCCGCCCGGCACCGGGAACTGTGGCGCGAGCACCGATGGGTCGAGTACGTCGAGGTCGAGGTGCACGAACACCGGCCCGTCGCCGGGCACGCCCGTGCCGACACCGGCCTGGTCAGCCTCGACGCGCTCGCCGGGGTCGAGGTCACGGACGCCGAGGAAGGAGACCGCGGCCGGGTCGAGCGTGTCGGGCCAGCCCGCGTCCCAGCGCCCGCACGCGGCGGCCAGGCACATGCCGCCGAGGAAGCCGCTCGGCGTGGTCTCGGGCGTGTTGAAGTCTCCGTGGGCGTCGAGCCAGAGCACGCGCAGCCCCGGGATCCGTCGCGCCGCGGTGGGGAGCGTGGCGATGCAGATCGAGCAGTCCGAAGCGGTCAGAAGCGGGAGCTCGCCCTGGTCGAGCGCCGCCGACACCTCGGCCGCCGCTGCCTCGAGCACTGGACGGGAGTCCGGCAGGTCCTCCGACCAGTCACGCGGCGCGCCCGGCGACGCCTCGCCGACCACGCGGCCGCCGAGCGCCCGCGCCAGCGCCTCGGCGCCCTCCCCCGCGCCGTCGGTGCGATCCGACGTCCGCGCCCGCAGGCACGTGACTCTCAGCGGCCTGTCCATTCCGGCTCCCGCTTCTCGAAGAACGCCTTCACGCCCTCCTGGATGTCGTCGGTCGAGAACGCGAGCGTGAGCTGCGCGTGCAGGTACTCGAGCGCGTCGGCCAGCGCCATGTCCTGCTGGCGGAACAGTGCGTCCTTGCCGAGCCGCATCAGCACCGGCGACTTGGCCGCCAGCCGCTCCGCCCAGTCGCGCACGAAGCCCTCGAACTCGCCGGCCGCCACGACGCGGTTGACGATCCCGATCCGCTCGGCCTCCTCGGCCGAGATCTGCTCGCCCAGCAGCAGCAGCTCGGTCGCCTGCTTGCGCGGCACGTTGCGGTAGATCAGCGCCATGACCATGAACGGGAACACCCCGACGTTGATCTCCGGCGTCCCGAAGCGCACGCCCTCGCGAGCAACGAGCAGGTCGCAGGCGAGCGCCACGCCGAGCGCCCCGGCCAGCACGTGCCCGTTGGCCGCGCAGATCGTCGGCTTCCCCAGCTCGCCGATCAGCCGGAACAGCCGCGGGAAGCGAGCGGTCCCGAAATGCTTGTGCACGAGCGGCGCCTCGGCCGCGAAGCCCGCCAGGTTGCCGCCGCTCGAGAACACCTTGTCGTGCGTCGAGGTCAGTACGACGCAGCGCACGTCGCCGTCGTCGCGCGCGGCCTCGAAGGCGGCGATCAGGTCGTCGAGCAGCTCGTCGGAGAGGGCGTTGCGCGTGTCCGGCTGATCGAGCGCGATCGTCGCGACGCCGCCGGCGCGCTCGTAACGGACGGTTCCGGGCACCGGCGGGACGTTACCGACGGATCGGCCCACGACCGCCGCCGACCGCATGAGTGGCGCAGCGCCAGGATGCGAGGTGTATCGTCGCGAGGTAACAGGCGAGTACCTCGTACAGGGGGGACATATGCGACGTTCGTCGTGCGCGGCCATCGCTGCCGCGCTGTTGTTCGTTGTCTGCTCGGAGGCCGCAACCGCGAAGCCCGCGGCGCGCGACCGGCTGGATGCCTACACAGCGGTCGTGCAGGCCGAGCAGCTCGGGATGCTGGCGGAGCAGGGGTTCGACGCCACCGGCCAGCGCGAGGTCGCCGGCGGCATCGAGGTCGGCCTCGTGCTGACCAAGGACCAGCGCGCGAAGCTCGCGCGCGACGGCGTCCGCACGCAGCTCACGCGCGTGCAGGGCGGCCTCACGGTGCAGGAGTTCGCGGCCCGCCAGGCGCTCGCCGGCTTCACGGTCTGGCGCTCGTACGACGAGCCCGGAGGCTTCCGCGATCAGATGTACGCCCTCGCGGATCGCCACCGCGGCGTGGCGAAGCTCGTGCGGCTCGGGACGACGATCCAGGGTCGCGAGATCCTCGCGATCAAGTTGACGGCCGGCGCACGCGGCGTGCGCGACGGCAGGCGACCCGCCGTGCTCTACAGCTCGACCCAGCACGCGCGCGAGTGGATCGCCGCCGAGACCAACCGGCGGCTGATGAACTGGTACGTGGACCGCTGGCGCGCCGAGGACCCGGCGATCAAGGCGCTGCTCGAGACGACCGAGCTGTGGTTCGTGCTCGTCGCGAACCCGGACGGCTACCAGTACACGCACGATGGCGACCGCCTGTGGCGCAAGAACATGCGCAACAACGACGGCGACCCGGCCCATTCGATCGCCGACGGCGTCGACCCCAACCGCAACTGGCCGAGCCACTTCAAGTACGACGAGGAGGGCTCGTCGTCGATCTTCTCGAGCGAGACCTACCGCGGCACGGCCCCGGCCTCGGAGGCCGAGACGCAGGCCCTCAAGGGCCTGCTCGACCGGGTCGGCTTCGAGTTCCACGTCAACTACCACTCGGTCGGCGAATGGCTGCTGTACGCCGAGGGCTGGCAGATCGCCACCCCGACGGCCGACGACCCGATCTACTTCGCGCTGTCGGGCAACCTCGACCGGCCGGCGATCCCGGGCTTCCATCCGGGGCTCAGCTCCGACGTCCTGTACGTCACCAACGGCGAGACGACCGACTACGCGCACGCCACCACCGGCGCGCTGGCGTGGACGCCCGAGCTCGGCGACGGCTGCCCGACGACCGACTGCGGGTTCGTCTTCCCCGACGACGAGGTGGAGGTGCAGAAGGAGTTCGAGCGCAACCTGCCGTTCGCGCTCTCGGTCGCCAAGTCGGCCGACGACCCCGATGACCCGGAGTCGTCGCTGGGCATCCAGACCAAGCCGCTGTACGTCAAGAGCGACGACCCGTACAAGGACGGCGTGCCGGGAGCGAACTTCACGTTCCGCTTCTCCTACGGCGACCCGCAGCCGGTCCGGGTGCTGGCCAAGCGCAGCCTCGGCGAGGTCGCGCTCAAGTACCGCATCAACGGCGGGGCCACGCAGACCCGCACCACCCAGGAGTGGGGCGGCGGCGAGCGCTTCAGCCCGGCCGACGTGCACTACCGGGCGATGAACGGCACGGTCACCGGCACCAGCCCCGGCGACTCGGTCGAGGTCTGGTTCGAGGGCGACGAGGGCGGGGTGGTCTACCGCTCGGACTCGTTCACCTACCAGGCCGTGTCGGAGTCGAACCGCCGCGTGCTGGTCGTGGCGGCCGAGGACCGCACCGGCGCTTCGCCGGTACAGGCTCCCGGAAGCTACGCCCAGTTCTACCTCGACGCCGTGGCGGACGCCGGGTTCAGCGCGGACCTCTACGACATCGACGCCCGTGGCCGCACGGCCCCGGATCAGCTCGGCGTGCTCAGCCACTACGACGCCGTGCTGTGGTACACCGGCGACGACGCGGTCACGCGCACGGCCGGGCGTCCTCCGGGCAACGCCGACCGGCTCGCGCTCGACCAGATGCTCGAGGCGCGGGCGTACATGAACGAGGGCGGCCGGGTGCTGTACACAGGCAAGAACGCCGGCCTCCAGTTCTCGCCCGCGGCCGGGAACCAGTTCTACGACCCGAAGGGCGAGATCGCGTGCGCTCCGACGCCGCCGCCGGGGACCGATCCGCGGCGGTGCCTGCTGCTGCAGGGCTCGGGCGACGGCACGAACGACGTGCTCGAGTACTGGCTCGGCGGGTTCGTGTATGTGGCAAACGACGGCGCCAACCCCGCGGGCGGCGTGTTCGACGTCAACGGCCTCGACGATCCGCTCGCCGGCCTGGAGTGGAGCTTCAACGGCCCGGACAGCGCCAACAACCAGAACACTGGCGGCTCGTTCGTCTCCACGAGCGGCATCCTGCCGCCGGACGAGTTCCCGCAGTTCGAGAGCTGGCCGTCGGCGCGCTGGGACAAGCCCGGGGGGCCGTTCGAGCCGCACACGGGGACCCAGTACGTCTACTCGCAGATCGCCGACGTGTCGTACAAGCGGCTGACGCGGCAGATCGCCGTGCCGGCCGGCGGCGGCAACCTGACGTTCTGGACCTCCTATGACACCGAGTCGCACTGGGACCACCTGTTCGTGGAGGCCCGGACGGCCGGCGGCAGCAACTGGACCACGCTGCCGGACGCCAACGGCCACACCACGCAGGAGACCGGCGACAGCTGCGCCGCGGGCTGGACGGAGCTGCACCCGCAGCTCGAGCACTACGTCACCTGGGACGGCGACAGCACCTGCACACCGGTCGGCTCGGGCGGCGGCCAGTGGCACGCCGCGTCCGGGAACTCGGCCGGCTGGCAGCAGTGGTCGATCAACCTGGGCGCCTACGCCGGGCAGACGGTCGAGATCTCGATCGCCTACGCCAGCGACTGGTCGGTCCAGAACCTCGGCGTGTTCCTCGACGACATCGCGGCGCCGGACGGCACGTCGACGTCGTTCGAGGCCGGGTTCGACGGCTGGGCGGTTACCGGCCCGCCGCCCGGCAGCGGGCCGAACGCGAACAACTGGACCCGCACGGACTCCTCCGGGTTCCCGGTCGGGTCCGCGATCACCACGCCCGACTCGCTGCTGATGGGGTTCGGGTTCGAGGGGATCTCCACCCGCGCGAGCCGTGAGGCGGTGATGGAGCGGATCCTCGGGCACCTGCTCGACTGACGTGACGCGTGGCGGCCATGGGCTAGCTTTGGCCCATGGCCGCCACCGACGTCCTCAAGCCGGACCACTCCGCCGCGCGGCGGCACTTCATCTTCACCGACGAGCACGAGCAGCTGCGGGAGTCGATCCGGGCGTTCGTGCGCAAGGAGCTGCGCCCGCACTCGGCCGAGTGGGAGCAGTCGACGTTCCCGGACTGGGTGTTCTCGCGCATGGGCGAGCTGGGCCTGCTGGGCCTCTCGTTCCCCGAGGAGTACGGCGGGCAGGGCGGCGACTACCCGTGCAACCTCGTGCTCGCCGAGGAGCTCGTCCACGCCGACTGCGGCGGCCTGGCCATGGGCCTCGCGGTCCACACCGACATGGCGACGCCGCCGATCCTCGCGTTCGGCACCGAGGAGCAGAAGCAGGCGTACCTCGTGCCGTCGATCCGGGGGGAGAAGATCTCCTGCCTGGGGATCACCGAGCCGGACGCGGGCTCCGACGTCTCCGGGATCAAGACGCGCGCGGTGCGCCAGCGAAGCGGCGGCGAGGCCGCAGGCCGAGACAGGTGTGACGAGTGGGTGATCAACGGCTCGAAGACCTACATCACCAACGGCCACCGCGCCGACTTCATCGTGCTCGTGACGAAGACCGACGTCGACGCCGGCTACGACGGCTTCACCCTGTTCATCGTCGACATGGACGCGCCGGGCGTGATCCGCGAGGAGCGGCTGCGCAAGCTCGGCATGCACGCGTCCGACACCGCGCTGCTGGCGTTCCAGGACGTGCGCGTGCCGGACAGCGCCGTGCTCGGCGAGGTCGGAAAGGGCTTCTACCACATCATGTGGGAGCTCCAGGGCGAGCGGCTGATCGGCGCCGCGGGCGCCGTTGCGGCCGCGCAGGCCGTGTTCGACCGCACGCTCGCCTACGCGGGCGAGCGGCACGCGTTCGGGCGGCCGATCGGCAAGTTCCAGGTCACCCGCCACAAGTTCGGCGAGATGGCCACGAAGATCGAGGCGGGGCGCCAGCTCGTCTACACGACCGCCTGGCGCCACATGAACGGCGAGTACCCCGTGCGCGAGATCTCGATGGCGAAGCTGTACGCGTCGCGGATGGCGTGCGAGGTCGCCGACGAGTGCCTCCAGATCCACGGCGGCGCCGGCTACATGCAGGAGTACGGCATCGAGCGCGTCTGGCGCGACCTGCGGCTCAACCGCATCGGCGCCGGCACCGACGAGATCATGCTCGACGTCATCGGCCGCTCTTATGGGCTATAGCGGTTAATTGGGGAGCGGAGCGCACCCCAAAGGTTCGGTTACCCGTCCTTTGCGTGATACGGCCTGGTGGGAGAGTTCCGGGCCATGCCTGGAGTCATTGCGCACAATCTCTTCCACCGCGTCGGGGACATGCGGACCCGCGTGGACGTGCTCCGCGACGTCTCGCTCGAGGCGCCGGCCGGCCGGCTGACGGCCGTCGTCGGACCGTCGGGCGCGGGCAAGACGTCGCTCCTGCACGTGCTGGCCGGCCTCGACCGCCCGGCGGGCGGGACGCTGTGCGTCGACGAGCGTCCCCTGCGCGGGCTCGACGAGCTCGAGCTCACGCGCCTGCGGCGCGAGCGCATCGGCCTGCTGCTCCCGGCTGCGTCGGTCCTCCCCACGATCACCGTGCGCGAGAACGTCGCGCTGCCGCTGCTGATCGCCCGCCGCGAGCACGACGCCGCCACGATCGACGCGCTGCTCGAGCGCGTCGGACTCAGCGCCCACCGCGACCACCGCGCGGGCGAGCTCACCCACGCCGAGCGGCAGCGGGCCGCGCTGGCGCGCGCGATCGCCGGCAGCCCCTCGGTCCTCCTGGCCGACGAGCCCGCCGGCGACCTCGACCCGGCCGAGGGCGCCGCGCTGCTCGAGCTGCTGCGCGACATCGCGCACGAGGACGGCGTCACGGTCGTGCTCTTCACGCGCGACGCCGAGGCTGCGGCCGCGGTCGCCGACCGCGTCGTCGAGCTCGACGGCGGCCGCGTCGTCGAGCCTGCTGCGGCACCGCTCGCCGCCTAGCTGGCACGATCCCGCCTCCTGAACCTGACTGGAGGCTGACATGGGAGTGCTGGACGACAAGGTGGCGATCGTCACCGGCTCGGCGCGCGGCATCGGCCGCGCGACGGCCGAGCTGCTGAGCGAGCACGGCGCCCGCGTCCTCATCAACGACCTCGACGCCGACCTCGCCGCCCAGACCGCGTCGGAGATCGGCGGCGAGACGGTGGTCTACGGCGGCGATCTGACCGCGCCGGGCGCGTGCGACGCGCTCGTGCAGACCGCGATCGATGCCTGGGGCAAGCTCGACATCATCGTCAACAACGCCGGCTACACGGTCGACGCCCCGATCCACAAGATGAGCGACGACGCCTTCCAGAAGATGCTCGACATCCACACTGTGGTGCCGTTCCGCGTCGTCCGCGCCGCCGCGCCGCACCTGCGCGAGCCGGCCAAGGCCGAGCGCGAGCGCGGCGAGGAGGTCTTCCGCAAGATCGTCAACGTGTCCTCGATCTCGGGCACGATGGGCAACGCCGGCCAGGCGAACTACTCGGCCGGCAAGAGCGCCGTCGTCGGCATCACGAAGACGCTGGCCAAGGAGTGGGGGCAGTTCAAGATCAACGTCAACGCGGTCGCGTTCGGCTGGATCGAGACGCGGCTGACCGCCTCCAAGGACGCCGAGAACACGATGGAGATCGGCGGCGAGAAGGTGCAGCTCGGCATCCCGGACGAGATGCGCGGCATGAAGTCGATGCTGATCCCGCTGGGCCGCAGCGGCACGCCCGAGGAGGCGGCCGGCGGCGTGTTCTTCCTCTGCTCGCCGTGGTCGAACTTCGTGCACGGGCAGGTGCTCAACGTCACGGGCGGCCAGTTCACCGGGATGACGACGTGACGCTGGCGCGGCTCGGGCGCGCGTGGCAATAATCTGAGCGCATGAAGGTCGTCAAGCCAGAAGGCCACCATCGCGAGACGCCTCGCGGCGTGGTCGGCGGCGCCGAGATCTCGCAGGCGACCACGGGGGCCACGAACCTCTACATGGGCATCTTCCGCGTGCCGGCGGGCGCCCAGTCGCGCCCCCACTACCACGACTCCTGCGAGAGCGCCGTCTACATGCTGTCCGGAAGCCTCGAGGTCCGCTGGGGCGACCACCTCGAGCAGACGGTCACGATCGGGCCGGGGGACATGGTCTACGTCCCCCCGCGCGAGACCCACTTCCTGCAGAACCTGTCGGAATCCGAGGCCGCCGAGTACGTCGTCGCCCGCGATTCGCCGACCGAGGATTCCGTCGAGGTGCCCTGGGCCGGCTAGCGTCACCCGAACGTGAACGCGAACCCGGTGACGCCGGGGTCGAAGCGCAGCGCGAGGCGATGCTCGCCGGCCAGCGGCAGGGAGACGAGCCGGTAGAGCCGCTGGCGCGTGACCGTGACGCGCCCGCGGCGCACGTCGGCGCCCGCCTGGTCGGCGCGGATCGGCTTGCCGTCGAGCAGCACCCGGACATGACGACGGCGGTCGCCGCGCGACCCGAGCACGAGGTAGACCGACTTGCCGAGCACGCGGGCGTCGAGGCGGGCGTCCGCGACGGCCTCGGCCGACTCCTCGTCGATGCGCCAGCGGCCGCCGAGGGCGAAGGAATGGCGCGCCAGCCGACCGCCGGGCCTCGCATAGTCGTGCACGCCGAGCTGCGGCGTTCCGACGAAGCCCCGGGCGCGCGCGGCGCCGAGATAGGTCTCCGGCGTGCTCATCCGCCACGCGCGCTCGCCGGGCGGCACGCGGACGCCGTCGCCCAGCCGGTCCGCGCCCGCCTCGGCGAGCAGCGAGCGGATCGCGGCCTCGGTCTGCTCGTAGGCGCCCTCGCCGATGTGCGTGTAGCGGACGCGGCCGCGCGCGTCGACGAGGTACTTCGACGGCCACGCCTGGTTGCCCCAGGCCTGCCAGGTCGCGTACTCGTTGTCCTGCGCGACGGGGTAGCGGATCGCGTTCTGGCGGATCGAGGCCGCCACGTTGCCGGCCTCGTGCTCGAACTGGAACTCCGGCGTGTGGACTCCGACGACGACCAGCCCGTCGGCGCGATAGCGCTCGCTCCACGCCTTCAGGTACGGCAGCGTCCGCAGGCAGTTGATGCACGTGTAGGTCCAGAAGTCGACGAGCACGATCTTCCCGCGCAGCCCGGCGAGCGACAGCGGGCGCTCGCCCGCAGTGTTGAACCAGCGCTGGGTGCCCGTGAAGTCGGGCGCGCGGCCGAGGGCGGGAAGCGCCGCCGCGTCGGCGGCGGCCGCCTCGAAGCGCGCCGGGCCGCGCAGATCGGCGAGCCGCCGCTCGACCGCCTCGGAGCGCTCGAGCGCGCCCGTGGGGTTGACGATCGCGGACGGGAAGCTGCTCGCCAGCGCCGTCTGGAACCGCACGTCCAGGTCGGCGGCGACGGCCACCGCCGTCAGGACCATCACGGCGCCGAGCGCGCGCCGCACCACCGGCCCGCGGCCCGCGCGCCGGACCCGTCCCGCGACGCGGCGCCCACCGAGCGCGAGCGCGAGCAGCACGCTGGCCGACCCCGCGGAGTACGCGAGCGCGATCGGCAGCGTGCGCTCGGCGGCGGCGCCGACGGTGATGACCGCCGCGAGGATCGGCCCCGCGCACGGCGCGTAGGCGAAGCCCAGCGCCGCGCCGACCAGCAGGCCGGAGCGCAGCCCGTCGCCGCGCCCCCGCGGCCCGACCCGCGGCAGCCGTGACAGCGGCCCTTCGAGCAGCGCGCCGAGCCGCGGCACCACGAGCGCGATCCCGAAGGCGAGCAGCACGACGGCAGCGAGTGTGCGCAGCGCCGAGTCGCCGAGCCCCACTCCGTCGACGACGGCACCGAAGCCGACGATGGTCACCGTGAACGTGACGGCGAGCCCGATCACCACCCCGAGCGGCCGCCGCCGGCCGCCCGTCGCCCCCGCCGACAGCACGGCCGGCAGCACCGGCAGCACGCACGGGCTCAGCGCCGTGCCCGCGCCCGCCACGAACGCGAACAACACGAGCAACACCATGCGCCGACCTTACGCCTCGGAGACGGCGCCGAGGTCGAAGCGGCAGCCGGAGAAGTACGCGCCCGCCGGCGACGCGAGGTAGGCCGCGAGCTCGGCCACCTCGCTCGCCGGCGTCGCCGCGCCCGGCAGGATCGCCACCGGGCGGATCGCCAGCCGCGCCCACTCGATCGAGAGCGTGCGGGCCATCGTCTCGAGGCCGGCTCGAGACGCCTCGGCCTGCGCGTCGCCCGGCGGCGGCGCGAGCAGCACGATCAGGCCGCCGCCGGCCATCGCGCGTGCCGCCACCGGCCGGACGGCGAGCCACGCCCCGTCGATCGCGCCGAGCGCCGAGCCGGCCGGCGACGCGTCCCAGACGAGCACCCCCACCTCGCCCTCGATGCCGATCTCGTCGCCCGCGGGGTCGACCTCCGTCTGCTCGACGGCCGCGCCGAGCGCGGAGGCGCGGGCGGCCACGACGGGTGCGAAGCTCGCTACACCGGGCGGCGCCGCGACGAGCACGCGGACGCCGGCCAGCACGCCTGCCCGCAGGACCTCCGTCACGCGCGACGCAGCTCGCGGCGCTCGCGTGCCACGCCGCGCCGCCCGACGGTGTCGAGCTGGGCGTAGAGCTTGCGCACCTCGGCGAAGATGGCGTTCGCCACCTGCTGCTGCTGGTCGCGGGTCGGCTCCGGCATCCGCTCCCAGCGGATCGGGTCGCCGTACAGGATCGTCACCTTGGGGAACTGCAGGCGCTTCCAGTTGCGCACCTGCGAGGAGCCGTGGATGGCGACCGGCACGATCGTGGCGCCGGACTCGAGGGCGAGGCGACCGATCCCACGCCGGACCGTGTCCGCCAGCTTGCCCGTCCGCGAGCGGCCGCCCTCGCTGTACATGGCCACGCAGCCGTCGCGCGCCAGCACGCTGTTGGCCGTCTCGAACGCCTCCTCGTCGGCGAACCCGCGCCGCACCGGGAACACGCCGCCGTGGGTGTAGATCCACTGCAGCGGCGGCACGAACAGCTGCGACTTGGCCATGAACCGGACCTTGCGGCGGATCGCCGTGCCGACGAAGAAGTGGTCCATGAACGAGGAGTGGTTGGGCGCGAGGATCACCGGGCCCGACGCGGGCACCTTCTCGGCGCCGATCCCCCGCGCGCGGAAGAACACCCATGCGTAGAGCGTGGTGGTGATCCGCACGGCCTCGTAGACCCAGTCCGGGTCGCGGGTACGGGAGCGCTCGTGGAAGCGCGCGAAATGCTCAGCCGGGCGCGGGTCCTTGTAGACCTGCTCCCGGATCGGGGCAAGCTTCTCCTCCGTCATCGCGTGCATTGTGCCGCGTCAGCGTCCGAGCAGGCTCAGGAAGCGGCGCGCGCGGTCCGGCCCGTCGGCGATCAGCTCGCGCACCGCGGCGAGCCCTGCCCGCAGCTCGGCGTCGCCGACGTCCACGGGCATCATCGAGTCCTGCAGCTCGGACAGGATGTCGTCGGCCTCCTCGAGCGCGTCCGCGGTCTGCTCGACGAATCCGCGCGCCCCCTGCGACGGCCGGCCGGCCGATGCGGCCGCGAACGCCCGCCCCGGGAGCCCGTGGCGCTCGGCGAAGCCCGCGTGCGTGCGCTGGGCGCGACCGTAGGCCGCCTGCACGGGCCGGAAGAGCTGCTCCTCCAGACGGTCGCCGCTCGCCTCGTCGAGCTGCTCGTACGCCTCGCCCAGCGCGGCGACGGCGACGCCGATCTCCTCGATCGCCTCGGCGATCGTGCCGAGCAGCTGCTCCCGCGCCTCGCGGGTGACATAGGCCATGGCGAGAGTATGGTGCCCTCCTTTCCCATCCCCGAGAGAGGAGCGGCGTGGCCGGCATCGAGGCGCACATCACCGGCACCATCTGGAAGATCGAGGTTGCGGTCGGCGACACCGTCGAGGAGGGCGACACGGTGCTGATCCTCGAGTCGATGAAGATGGAGATGCCGGTCGAGGCCGAGGACGAGGGGACCGTCAAGGAGATCCTCGTCGCGGAGGGCCAGGCGGTCTCCGAGGGCGACACGCTGATCGTGCTCGAGTAGCCGTCCGGGCGCGGCCGTAGCTTTCCGCGCGTCGGCAAGCCCAAGGAGCGCGGATGCTGGACCTCGACGACCGCCTGGACGAGCTCAAGCAGCTCGGCCTCTACCGCCGCACCAGAATGGTGAGCGGCCCCCAGGGCCCACGGGTGGTGCTCGACGGGCGGCCGGTGCTCGTGCTGTGCTCGGGCAACAGCCTCGGCCTCGCCGACCACCCGCGCGTGCGCGAGGCGGCCGCCGACGCCGCCATGCGCTGGGGCGTCGGGGCGGGAGCGTGCCGCGTGACCTCCGGCACGATGACGCTCCACCGCCGGCTCGAGGAGCGCCTCGCGCGCTTCGTGGGCGCGGACGCGACGGTCGTCTTCGGCTCCGGCTCGCTCGCCAACCTCGGGGTCATCCCCGCGCTGGCGCGCAAGGGCGAGGTCGTCTTCCACGACGAGCTGGCCCACGCCTCGATCGTGGATGCCTGCCGGCTCGCGGGCGCCGACGTGTTCGCCTACCGCCACGCCGACGCCGAGCACCTGGCGTGGGGGCTCGCGCAAGCCGACGGCCGCGGCGCGCTGATCGCCACGGACGGCGTGTTCGGCCTCGACGGCGACGTGGCGCCGCTCGAGGACATCGTGCGCCTCGCGCACCGGCACGACGTGCGCGTGCTCGTCGACGAGGCCCAGGGCCTGGGCTCGCTCGGCCCCGGCGGGCGCGGCGCGGTCGCGGAGGCGGGGCTCGAGGGTGAGGTCGACGTCGTCACCGGCTCGCTCGGCAAGGCGCTCGGCTCGTACGGCGGCTTCGCATGCTGTGACCACCTCACCGCCCGCTTCCTGGTCAACAGCGCCCGCACGCTGCACCACTCGACCGCGCCGCCGCCGATGGCCGTGGCCGCGGCGATGGCGGCGCTGGAGCTGCTCGAGGCCGAGCCGCGCCGGGTCGAGAAGCTGCTCGGCAACGCCGACGCGCTACGCGACGAGCTCGCGCGCGAGGGCTTCGAGGTCGCCGGCGCGGCCGCCCACGTCGTGCCGCTGCTCGTGGGCGACGCCGAGCCCGCCGCCCGGATCGTCGAGCACGCGCTCGAACAGGGCGTGTTCGCGGAGGCCGTCCTCCCGCCCGCAGTCCCCGACGGCGCCGCGCGCGTGCGGCTCGCGGTGATGGCCTCCCACACCCGCGCGGAGCTGCGCGACGCCGCCCAAGCGCTGGCCCGCGCCGCGCTGCGCGCCGGCGTCCGTCCGGGCGCGAGCGGGCCCGTCGCGCTCGCCCACTACGACGACCTGCAGCGCGCCGCTCTAGGCACAGCTCGCCGTTCGGTGTAGACATGGCTTACACCCTTCCCTAGGAGGAGCCATGTCGGCGACGATCGAGCAGGCGGGGCCCTACGAGGCCGACACCGCCGTCGGGAACGGTCACGCGACCGCAGCGGAGATCCGCGACCCGGCCGTGCCGTACGCGATGGGCTGGATGCGCGACCTGCCCGACGTGCGCGACTACACGGCCTCGCACGCGGAGGTCGCGCCGCTGCTCGCGGCCGCGCCCGCCGGCAGGCTGGTCGCCGCCGGTGCCGATCCCGCGCTGCCCGCCCGCGTCGACCTGCGCCAGTGGTGCTCGCCGATCGAGGACCAGCGGACGATCGGCTCGTGCACGGCCCAGGCGGGCGTCGGCATCGTCGAGTACTACCAGCGCCGCGCGTTCGGCAAGCACCTCGACGGCTC
This sequence comes from uncultured Solirubrobacteraceae bacterium, assembly GCA_963789005.1. Taxonomy (GTDB): domain Bacteria; phylum Actinomycetota; class Thermoleophilia; order Solirubrobacterales; family Solirubrobacteraceae; genus DASSUW01. Next base: position 234,442 of record CAWBIZ010000004.1, on the reverse strand, counting down.
GCGGCTGTTCGTCTACAAGGCGACCCGCAACCTGCTCGGCTTGTCCGGCGACACCGGCGCGTGGCTGCGCAGCGCGATGGGCGCGCTGACGCTGTTCGGCGTGCCGCCCGAGCGCTTCTGGCCGTACTACTTCGCCAAGTACGACATGGAGCCGCCCGCATTCGTCTACGCGCTCGGCCAGACGTTCCAGGCGGAGAAGTTCTACCGCCTCGATCCCGGCGGCACGCCGCCCGCCGACCTGCTCGTCGCGATCAAGCAGCACTCGCGGCCGCGCTGCCGCCGATGTTCCGCTTCACCGTCTACGACTCTATCTCGCAGGCCCAGTGCACCGGCCGCGCCGGATCCCGTTCCCGATCGCACCACCGTCGCCGCGCCACGCCTCGCCGCGTCGCTACACACACGATCGAGATCCGCCACAGCCGCCACGCGCCACCAAGCGCGTTCATCATCCGCAACTCCTCCGCCTCACCCCTACCTACCTGCCTACGAGTACGTGCTGCCCCCGCGTCACTGTGGTGCTCTGAAGTCCGAGTGGATCGACACGACCCGTTCAACGTAAGGGAGCATGCGGCTTACTCGCACTCGCAAGCTCGCGCGAGCGCCTTAGTTGCCCCTCGGCTCCGCCCGCCGCCTCCTGGACGATGGAGGCGTCGATCAACCATTCGACGGGGGCGTGGTCGTCGCTGTAGACCTCGCCCCCGGTCAGCGGCGGCGCCAGGCGGCTCGCCGCCTGCAGTGCGAGCGGGCGCAGGTCAGCCGGCAGCGTGCCGGCGGCCCGCCGCAGGTTGTCCGCGCTGGGCTCGCGCTCGGACGCCACGAGCAGCGTGTTGACGGCCTCGATCGGGTCGCGCGCGACGTTCGGGAACACCGACCCGAGCGTCGCTGACAGCACCTTCTCGAGCTCCTCCGATCCCTCCGGATGCCCGACGTTGACGATCAGCACGCCGCCGCGGGTGAGCCGGTCGCGAGCCAGCTCGAAGAACTCGGTGGTGGTGAGGTAGAACGGGATGTAGGGCTGCCGGTAGGCGTCGACCATGATCACGTCGTAGCGCCGGTCGACCCGTCGGAGGAACGGCCGCGCGTCCTCCGTGTGGAGCGCCAGCTCGGGCCGCTCGCGCAGGCCGAAGTAGCGCTTGCCGATGTCGTGCAGCTCGCCGTCGATCTCCACGCCGTCGATCCGCGTGTCCGGGAAGTACTCCGCGTACGCACGCGCGGTCGTGCCGGCGCCGTTGCCGAGGATCGCGATCCGCTCGGGCGGCTCGGCGAGCACCGACAGCGGCTCGATCAGGTAGCCGTCCCAGACGTTGCCGGTGAGCACGGTGTCGGGGCGATAGACCGAGTGCATGGCCAGCCCCTCGTTGAGCTCGAGACGGCGCTCGCCGTCGGGCATCTCGACCACCCGCGCGTACTGGTACTCGGTCTCCGCCTCGTACAGCACCCGCCCGTCGCCGGCGTCCTTGACCGTGCCGACGGGGACGAGCATCAGCGCGGCGATGGCGGCCGGCACGAGCGCCCAGCGGGGCCGCACGCCGAGCGCGGCGACCGACGCGGTGATCAGCGCGAACGCGAGGAACGTGCGTTGCGTGCCGACGAGCGGGATCAGCAGCAGCGCCGCGGCGAACGTGCCGCACAGCGAGCCGACCGTCGAGATGGCGTACATCCGCCCGGCCATCTGCCCGGAGTCCTCGACGGCGTGCATCTTCAGCCGGATCGCCCACGGCGATACCGTCCCCATCATCAGCACCGGGACGGCGACGAGCACGAGCACGCCGAACAGCGAGCCGGCGAAGGCGCCGACCGAGTAGGAGTCGAACGCCTCGACGCTCAGCGACAGGAACGGGTCCGCCACGAACGGGATCAGCGCGAACAGCAGGGAGGCGACGAGCACGGTGCCGCAGAGCGCGCGCAGGCTCGGGTGCCGGTCGGCCATGCGGCCGCCGAACCAGTAGCCGATCGAGAGCGCGACGAGCACGATCGCGATCGTGTTCGCCCACACGATCGTCGACGCGCCGAAGAACGGCGCCATCAGCCGCGCCGCCGCGATCTCACCGCCGAGCGTGGCGATGCCGACCGAGAACACGAGCAGCTCGAGCGGCGGCAGGCGCCGCCCCGCCTCGACTGGGGCCGCGGGCGCTGCGGGGGCTGACTCGGTCGTGGAGACGGCCTAGTCCTCGAGCGGCTCGAAGTCGGCCTTGCGGGCGCCGCACACGGGGCAGAACCAGTCGCTCGGGATGTCGTCGAACGCGGTGCCGGGCGGGATGCCCCCGTCGGGGTCGCCCTCGTCGGGGTCGTAGATGAAGCCGCAGGACTGACAGATCCACTTCTGCACGGTGCTCGTCGTCATGGATCCAGAGGGTACCCTCGCTGCCGTGGACGGCAGCCCGACCGAGCCCCGCCAGGCGGCGACCGTGATCGTCCTGCGCGGCGACGCGGAGGGGCTCGAGGTTCTGCTCGTCCGGCGCAACCCGGAGGCGCGCTTCATGGGCGGCGCCTGGGTCTTCCCGGGCGGTGCGGTCGACGGCGGCGAGGACCACCGCACCGCCGGCGTGCGCGAGGTGGCCGAGGAGGCGGGCGTCACGCTCACGGACCCATCGGCGCTCGTCGGCTTCTCCCGCTGGATCACCCCGCCGCAGGTGCGGATCCGCTTCGACACGCTGTTCTTCCTCGCCCGCCTGCCCGACGGCGCGCAGCCGCGCCCGGACGGCGGCGAGACCGTCGACCTGCGCTGGTACGCGCCGCGCGCCGCGCTCGAGGCTCACGCGCGCGGGGAGCTCGACCTTGTCTTCCCCACCATCAAGACGCTCGAGCAGCTGCGCGCGTTCGTGTCCGCCGACGAGCTGCTGGCCTGGGCCGACGGCCGCGAGGTCGTGGCGATCGAGCCGCAGGTGATGCGCGAGGGCGAGGTCGCCCGCGTGGTCATGCCGGGAGAGCCGGGCTATCGCGGATAGGCCGCTGACGGTCGCGGTCACCGGGCCGACCGGCGACATCGGCCGCGCGTTCCTGCACGCCTGCGAGCGCGCCCGCAGCGTCGGCCGCGTGCTCGGGATGGCGCGGCGGCCGTTCGATCCTGGCGCGCTCGGGCTGCGCAAGACCGAGTACCGGCAGGGCGACGTGCTCGACTGGCAGGCGGTCGGCGCGCTCACCGCCGAGGCCGACGTCGTCGTCCACCTCGCGTTCGTGATCATGGGCGGGCTCGAGGAGACCCGCCGCGTCAACCTCGAGGGCTCGCGCGCGGTGTTCAAGGCCGCGGCCGCCGCGCCGCGCGTGCGGCGGCTCGTGTACACGTCGTCGGTCGCCGCCTACGGCTTCCACGCCGACAATCCGCAGCCGCTGACGGAGGACGTGCCGGCGCGCGGCAGCGACGCCCACTACTACTCGGCGCAGAAGGCCGAGCTCGAGGCCGCGCTGTTCGAGCTCGCGGCCCGCCCCGGGCTCGACGCCTACGTCTTCCGCCCCTGCATCGTGGCCGGGCCCGACGCGCTCGCGCCGTTCGAGAGCATCCCGTGGCCGGTGCGGCGCGCGCCGATCCCGGTCATCCCCGACCCGGGCACGCGCTTCCAGCTCGTGCACCACGACGACGTCGCCACCGCCCTCGTGGCCGCGGTGCGCGGCGCCGGTCCGCCCGGCGTCTACAACCTCGCGGGCGCGGGTGAGCTGACCGCGCGCGACCTGGCGCGCGCGCTCGGCTGGCGCTCGTTCCCGATCCCGCGCGCGACCGTCGGCGTCGCCGCCGCGGGCGCCGGCCTCCCGCTCGTCCCCGCGCGCGCCCAGTGGCTGAACGCCTTCCGCGTTCCCGTGCTGATGAGCTCGGCGAAGGCGCGCCGGGACCTGCGCTGGCAGCCGCGTCACGACGCCGCCGAGACGCTCGCGGCCGCCGTGCAGGCGGCACGCGAGCGCGGCGTCGTCTAGTTGACGCCCGGGCGAGCTGGAGGATGCTGCGGCGCCCGAGCGAGGAGGAGCTGAGCAATGGTGCGTGCGTCACTGGTGGCGGTTCTGGCGGCGAGCGCTGATCGTCGATCGTCCCGCAGGCGGCGACGGCGAAGGTCCGCAGCTACACGGTCAGCGACGTGCGCGACCTCGCTCGACCGCTCGAAGGTGACCGTCGCGGGTGCGGCGATCGTCGAGGTCCACCACCGCGAGGTCGTCGTCACCGCCAACCGGCGCACCGTCCGGCGCCTGCGCCGCCTCGGGCTTCACCGTCGAGCGCATCGCCGCCGCCAAGCGGCGCGGCACGGCGCGGGCCGCCGCGTTCCCGCCCGCCGACGCGGCGTACCACGACTACGCCGAGATGGCCGCCGAGGTCCAGAGCACGGTCGACGCGCGTACCCGGGCCTCGTCTCGCGCTTCAGCCTCGGCCGCTCCTACCAGGGCCGCGAGATCTGGGCCGCCAAGGTCTCGGACAACGTCGCCGTCGACGAGGCCGAGCCCGAGGTGCTGTTCACCGCCAACCAGCACGCGCGCGAGCACCTGACCGTCGAGATGGCGCTCTACATCCTGCGCGAGCTGACGTCCAAGTACGCCACCGACGCGCGCGATCAAGAACGTCGTCGACAGCCGCGAGATCTGGATCGTCTTCATGGTCAACCCCGACGGCGTCGAGTACGACATCGCCACCGGCGCCTACCGCTCGTGGCGCAAGAACCGCCAGCCGAACGGCACGCTCGCAGTACGTCGGCACCGACCTCAACCGCAACTGGGGCTTCCAGTGGGGCTGCTGCGGCGGCTCGTCGCGGCGCGTTCTCCTCCGAGACCTACCGCGGCGCCGTCGGCGTTCTCGGCGCCCGAGACGCAGCGGCTGCGTGACTTCGTGAGCTCGCGCGTGGTCGGCGGCACGCAGCAGATCAAGGCGGCGATCGACTTCCACACCTACTCCGAGCTCGTGCTCTGGCCGTACGGCTACACCACCGCCGACACCGGCAACGGGATCACGGCCAACGACCAGGCGATGCGTTCCGACGCTCGGGCGCAACATGGCGGCCACGCAACGGCTACACGCCCGAGCAGTCCTCCGACCTGTACATCGCCGACGGCACGATCAACGACTGGCTGTGGGGCGTCCACCGGATCGCCAACTACACGTTCGAGATGTACCCGCGGACCTCGAGCCCGCGGCTTCTACCCGCCCGACGAGGTGATCGGCGCGCAGACGAGCCGCAACCGCGAGGCCGTGCTCATCCTCGCCGAGGCCGCCGACTGCGTCGTACAACGTGCTCGGCCAGACCTGCGGCGGCCCGGCGCCCGTGACGCTGTTCACCGACGACTTCGAGGCCGAACCGCGGCTGGGTGCGCCAACCTCCAGGGCACCGACACGGCGACCGCCGGGCTGTTCGAGCGCGGCGACCCGGCCGCGACGACGAGCAGCGGCGCGAAGCAGCTCGGCACCACGGTGAGCGGTACCAACGACCTCGTGACCGGCCGGCTCGCAGGCGCGGCGGCGGGCGACCACGACGTCGACGGCGGGACGACGACGATCACGTCGGCGCCGATCGCGCTCACCGGCGGGTCGAGCTACAGCGCTGACCTTCTCCTCCTACCTCGCCCACGGCTCGAACTCGAGCAACGCCGACAGCCTGCGCATCCGCGTCCTCGGCGCGACGAACGCGGTCGTCTACGAGCGGCTCGGGGCGGCGACGAACGTCAACGGCGCGTGGTCGAGCGCGACCGCTTCGCTCAACGCCTTCGCCGGCCAGACGGTGCGGCTGCGGATCGAGGCGACGGACGCCTCCACCGCGAGCCTGGTGGAGGCGGCCGTCGACGACCTGCGGGTCACCCGAGGGTGAACGAGAACGCGGTCCGCCGGCGTCCCTCGGTGACGCGGACGGATCCGGTGGCACCGGCGTAGGCGCCGGTGCCGACGACTAGGGTCCATGCGGCCGCGCGGTCGGGTCGGCGATGCCGGAGATAGGGGAGCTGGCGGCTCGGTTGCCGGTGGTCGGCTGCGCCGGCGACCGCCTCGCGGTCGGGGAACAGTCGCGCATCGCGCGGTGGCACGGATGGCGCGGCGGGACTGCGGCGTGACCCGCCGCGACGGTGCATTTCGTCAACTCCCCCCGTTGCGCCGGCCGCAGTTGACGAAACGCACCGTAGAGGTGCGCAACGTCAACCGAGCTCGTCCGGCAGGCCGGCGTTGACGAAATGCACGGCACGCCGCGTCGGCTCACCAACCCAGCCGCCGTTGACTTTCGTCAGCCTCAACGCGCGCGACGGGCCGTCCGCCGCGCGGACCGGTCGCGTCCCCCGCGACGGTGATCCCGGGTCCGTCTCGAGATGGACGCCATCCTGTCCGTGCCGGACTACGGTGGGGTCGTGGCGACGAGAAGCGACCTCCTGATCGCGGCGGTGTGCGCCGCGTGGGCCGCGGTGTTCCTCGCCGACGACGGGGCCGCCGTGGCGCTCGCGCCGCTGCTCGGCCTCGCCGTCCTCCCGGCGCGCCGCCATCCCGTTGCCGCGACGCTCGCCGTCTCGCTCGTGATCGCGGCGATCTTCGCCGCGGGCGTGTCGGAGGAGGACCAGTCGACGCTGGCGGCCGGCCTCTACGTCGTGTACACGCTTGGCCGGCACGCGAGCGGCGTGCGCGGCTACCTGCCCGTGCTCGCCCTCACCGCGGCCTTGACCGTGCCGTACGGCGCGACCGTGGTCGACGTCGTCTTCGTCATGTGGCTTCTCACCACCACCTGGGGGTGCGGCCGCCTGCTGCGCCTGCGCACAGACCGCGCTGCCCGCGCGGCGGCCGTCGCGGCCGAGCTGGCGGCGCGCGACCCCGCGGTGCTCGCCGCGCGGGTCGTCGCCGAGGAGCGCGCGCGGCTCGCCGGCGACGCGCTCGGCGTCATCCGCCGCGGCGTCGAGCGCATGCGCGAGCACGCGCGCGCCGCCGAGGCCGGCCTCGACCGCGCGCCGCTGGTCGCGATCCAGGACGAGGGCCGCGCGGCGGTCGCCGAGCTGCGCCGCCTGCTCGGGCTCCTCCGGGCCGAGCCCGAGCCCGCCCCGGCGGCGGTCCCGGCGGTGCGCCGCGGGCTCCTGCGCTCGAAGGCCGAGCCGCCCGGTCGTGACCGCGCCCTCCTCGGGCTTCCCTGGGCGGCGGCAGCGGTGGCGGGCGGGCTGGTGGTGCTCGCGCTCGTCGACGCCGCCGCCTGGTACACGGACAAGGCTCCGGGGGCGATCGCGCTCACGCTGGCGCTGGCCGCCACGGTGGCGCTGATCCCCGTCGACGCCGGCCTCGCCTGCCTGGCCGCGGCGGTGCCCTCGATCCTCGCGGCCGCGCTCGACGCGCCGATCGCCTACGGCTTCTCGACCGCGCTCGCGTGTGGCGTCCTGGCATGGTCGGCCGGCGCCGACGGCCGGCCGCGCACGCTGGCCGCGCTCGGCGTGCTGGTCGTGGTCACGCTGCTCGTGGTGCGGGCCGACTCGCCCGGCAACGAGGGCATCCTGCTCGGCGCCTTCGCGCTCACCGGCTTCGCGGGGCACGCCTACGGGCGCCGCGACCGCGAGGGTGCCGCCGCGCTGGCGACGGCCAGCCGGCTGCGAAGCGAGCACGAGGCGGCGGCCGAGCGCGCCGTCCGCGCCGAGCGCCTGCGGCTTGCGCGCGAGCTGCACGACGTGGCCAGCCATGCCGTCGGCGCGATGGTGCTCCAGGCGGGTGCGGCGCTCGCGCTGCGCGAGCGCGACGCCGCCGCCGCCCGCGAGGCGCTGCGCACCGTCGACAGCGCCGGCGCCGAGGCGATCAGCGAGCTGGCGGTGCTCTTCGGGCTGCTCGACGCCGCCGGCCTGGCGGCGCCGCACGACGAGCGCGACCTCGGCGCCGCGCTCACCGCCCTCGCCGAGCGCATGCGCGCGGGCGGCCTCGACGTGCGCGTGACGGTGCCGCCCGACGTGCCGGCCGACCCGGTGCTCGTCGCCACCGCCTTCCGGATCGTCCAGGAGGCGCTCACGAATGCGGCCCGCTACGCCCCGGGCAGCCGCGTCGAGGTCGCGCTCGAGACCTCCGGCGACCGCCTCGCGGTCACCGTCGTCGACGACGGCGGTCGCCGCGGCGGCGACCTTCGCTACGACGCGACGGCCGACCACCATCGTCGCGCGGTGCCGGCCGGCGGTGCCGAGGCGCTCGAGGGCGGCGGCTTTGGCCTCGTCGGCCTGGCGGAGCGCGTGCGCGCGCTCGGCGGCGACGTCGCGGCCGGCCCGGCGCCCGGCGGCGGGTTCGCGGTCTCCGCACGGCTCCCCACGCGCGCGGGGGCGCCGGCGTGATCCGCGTCGCGCTCGTCGACGACCAGGACCTGATCCGCGGCGGCCTGCGGGCGATCCTCGACGCCGAGGACGACATCGAGGTCGTCGGCGAGGCGGCCGACGGCGGCGGCGCCGTGCACCTGGCGACGGCCCGCCTCGCCGACATCGTGCTGATGGACGTGCAGATGCCGGTCGTCGACGGCATCGAGGGCACCCGCCGGGTGGTGGACGCGCGGCCGGAGTGCCGCGTCGTCGTGCTCACCATGTTCGACCTCGACGAGTACGTGTTCGCCGCCCTGCGCGCCGGTGCGAGCGGCTTCCTGCTCAAGACGACCCCGCCCGACGAGCTCGCCGCCGCCGTCCGCGCGTGCCACTCCGGCGAGATGCTGTTCGCGCCCGCCGTCACCCGCCGCCTGGTCGAGACCTACGTGCGCCACCCGCCGCGCCCCGACGGCGTCCCCGCCCGCCTGGAGGAGCTGACCGAGCGCGAGATCGACGTGCTGCGCGCGATCGCGCGCGGCCTCTCGAACGCCGAGATCGCCGCCGAGCTGTACCTCGGCGAGGCGACCGTGAAGACGCACGTCACGCGGATCCTGTCCAAGCTGGGGCTGCGCGACCGCGTGCAGGCCGTGGTGCTCGCCTACGAGTGCGGCCTCGTGCTCCCTCAGGGCGGCTGAGCCCAGAGATCGGGGCCAGGTTCAGGGGGTTCCCTGATGCGAGCGAGGGTTGGTGGGAGGCAGGATGCCCGTACTCCCCACTCCCTCTTCTTGGAGCCTCGATGAACATCCAGCGCTGGACCCTTGCGGTGGTGTGTGCCGCCACCGCGATGCTCATGCTCGACATCGCGGTCGTCAACACCGCCCTCTCCCGCATCTCCGAGGACCTCGACACCGGCCTCAGCGGCCTGCAGTGGGTCGTCGACGCCTACACGCTCGCGCTCGCCAGCACCGTGCTGACCGCGGGTGCGCTCGCCGATCGCCTCGGCCGCCGGCGGCTGTTCATGATCGGCCTCTCGATCTTCACCCTGGCTTCACTGGCCTGCGGGCTCGCGCAGGACATCGCGATGCTCAACAGCGCCCGCGCGGTGCAGGGCATCGGCGCGGCGATCATGTTCGCCGTCTCGCTCGCGCTCCTCGCCCACGCGTTCCCGCGCCCCCGCGAGCGCGCCGGGGCGCTGGCCGCGTACGGCGCCGCCATCGGCGCGTCGTTCGCGCTCGGCCCGTTGGTCGGCGGCGTGCTGACCAGCGGCCTCGACTGGCAGTGGATCTTCCTCGTCAACCTGCCGATCGGCGCGCTCTGCCTGTGGATCACGCGGACGTACGTGCAGGAGTCGCGTGACCCGAACGCCCACGGCATCGACTGGCCCGGCCAGATCACGCTGACCGCGGGCCTCGGCCTGCTCGTGCTCGCGCTCCTGCGCGGGAACGAGGACGGCTGGACGTCGACGCTGATCGTCGCCGAGCTGGCGGCCGCCGTGGCCGCGCTGATCGCCTTCGTGATCGTCGAGCTGCGGGTGCGCGAGCCGATGCTCCCGATGCGGCTGTTCCGCGACGCCACGTTCACCGGCGCGCAGATCGCGGCGTTCGCCATCTCGGCGTCGTTCTTCGCGATCTTCCTCTACATGACGCTGTACCTGCAGCAGATCCTCGGGCTGTCGGCGATCGAGGCCGGCCTCGTGTACCTGCCCGGCACGCTGGTCATGCTCTTCGTGTCGGCCGGTACCGCGCAGCTCGGCGCCAAGGTGCCCGCGCGCACGATGGTCGGCGGCGGGCTCGCGCTCGTGGGCGTCGGCATGCTGCTGATGACGTTCGCCGGGACCGACTCGTCGTGGCTGGTGATGCTGCCCGGGATCCTGGTCGCCTGCATCGGCACCGGGTTCTTCAACCCCGCGCTCTCGAACGTGGCGCTCGGATCCGTCCCGGTCGATCAGAGCGGCCTGGCCGCCGGCGTCAACGACACCGCCCGCCAGGCGGGCATCGCCGTCGGCGTCGCCGCGCTGGGCGCCCTGATCCCCGCCGAGGCCGCGCTCGGCCAGGGCTCGGCGGCCGACTACGTCGCCGGCCTGCACGACGCGCTCTACGCCGGAGCGGCGCTCGCGCTCGCCGGCGCGGTCGCCGCCGCGTGGCTGATCGCCAAGCACTTCGGCACCGCGGCCGAGATGCCCGCCGACGAGTCCATCCCCGCCGGAGCGCTCCCCCAGCCCGCATAGGAGCCCTATTCGGCCGCGGGTTTCGCCCTCTGGGCGAATACCCGCAAGGGAACCTGGCCCTCTAGGGCCAGTGTTCCCCGTTCGCGATCATGTCCCCGATCGCGAGCGAGGCGGTGGCGGCGGGCGACGGCGCGTTGAGCACGTGCACCGCCCGCCCCGTGCGGGCGAGCAGGAAGTCGTCGACCAGGGCCCCGTCGCGTCCGACCGCCTGTGCGCGGACGCCGGCGGGGCCCGGGCGTACGTCGGCCGGCCCGATCTCCGGGACGAAGCGCGCGGCCTCGCGCACGAGCAGCCGGCGGCTGAGCGCGTGCGCGATCTCGCGGGCGCCGGTCCGCCACCAGCGGCGCGCGAGCCGCACCGTGCCCGGCCAGCGCAGGCTTCGCCGCTGCGGGACGAGCAGCGCCGTCGGGCCGATCAGCACCTCGCCGGCGATCGTGCGCGAGAGGTGCACGCCGAGGAACGGCAGCGCCGGGTCCGGCACCGGATAGATCTGCCCCCGCACGAGGTCCGTGCGGCGGAGCGTGAGGTACGCGCCGCGGAAGGGCACGATCCGCACGTCGGGCCGCGCGCCCGACCGCAGAGCGAGCTGGTCCGACCACGCCCCCGCGCACGCGACCGCGCGGCGTGCGGGGACGACGCGGTGCGACGAATCGTCGAGGACGGCCTCGACCCGGTCCTCGTGCTCGACCAGCGCCCGGACGCCGGCGCCGGTGCGCACCTCGCCGCCGTGCTCGACGACGTCGGCGGCGTAGGCGGCGGCGACCGCGCCGAAGTCGACCATGCCGGTGGCCGGCGAATGCAGCGCGGCGAGGCCGCGCGCCGCGGGCTCGATCGCGCGCATCTCGTCGGGCCCGATGCGCGCGAGGCCGGGAACGCCGTTGGCGCGCGCCCGGCGCTCGAGGTCGTCGAGGCGCTCCAGGTCGGCGGACCGGGTCGCGATCACGAGCTTCCCGCAGCGCTCCGCGGCGATCCCGCGCTCGTCGCAGTACGCGTACAGCGCCGCCGCGCCCTCCACGCACAGCCGCGCCTTCAGCGAGCCCGGCTCGTAGTAGAGGCCGGCGTGGATGACGCCGCTGTTGTGCGTCGTCTGATGGGCGCCGAGCGCGCGCTCGCGCTCGAGCACCACCACCCGCATCCCGCGCAACGCGAGCGCGCGGGCGGTCGCGAGCCCGACGATCCCCCCTCCCACGACCGCGATGTCGTGCACTAGCCGACGAGGTCCAGCGCCGCGCCGATGACCGCCTCGGCGTCGATCTGATGGTGCTCGTAGAGCTCGGCGAGGTCGCCGGACTGGCCGAACCGCTGCACGCCCAGGCACGCCATCGGCACGCCGTGGACGGCGGCGAGGAAGGCGAGCGTGTGCGGGTGGCCGTCGAGCAGCGAGACGATCGGCCGCGGCTCCGGGAACAGCTCGCCGAGGATCGACGGGTCGCCCTCGCCCAGGCCCGCGCGCGCCTGGAAGGCGCGGAACAGCAGGTCGGCGCTCGTGACGCACACGACCTCGGCGCCGAGCTCCTCGGCGGCCTCCATCGCCTCGGGCACGAGCGCGCCCATGACCGCGATCGTCACCCGCGAGCCTTCGCGCAGGCGGTAGCCGCCGGCGAGCACGTGCTCGCGCGGCGGGTCCCCGGCCAGCTCCTGATCCACCGGCCGGGTGGAGAGCCGGAAGTACGCGGCCTCGCCGTCGGGCCGCCCGAGCCGCGACAGCGCGTGCAGGAACGTCCACTCGAAGTCGCGCCCGAAGGCGGGCTCCCACGCCACGCAGCCGGGCTGCTCGATCCCGATCGACGGCGTGACCACCGACTGGTGGGCGCCGCCCTCCGGCCCGAGCGTGACGCCGCTGGGCGTGCCGACGAGGATCGACTGCCCGCCGGCGTAGATGCCGAACGACCACGGCTCGAGCGCCCGCGCGAGGAACGGGTCGTAGATCGTCCCGACCGGCAGCAGCGGCTGCCCGTCGCGCGACCAGGTGGCGCCCAGCTCGCCCAGCAGGCCGACGAGGTTGACCTCCGCGATCCCGAGCTCCATGTGCTGGCCGTGGTCGCTCTCCCGCCAGCGCACGAGCGTGTCGGTGTCGTCGGCGAACCAGTCGATCCGCTCTCCCGACCGACCAGATGCCCGACTTGTTGATCCAGCCGCCGAGGTTGGTCGAGGTGCCGACGTCCGGCGACACCGTGACGACGCGAGCGGCCACCTCCGGCGCCTCGCGCTCGAGATCGACCCAGAAGCGCCCGAACGCCTGCTGGGTCGACGCGCGGCCGCGATGCTCGCGCCCGAGCGAGACGGGCACGGCGGGCGGCTCGCGCAGCTCGACCGGCTCCCGCCGCAGCCGCGCGGCGGCGTCCGCGCACAGCCGCGCCTCCGCCGAGCCGTCCTCGAACGCCGCCCACGGGTCGTCGGCCGCGGTCTCGAGCGCGCTCGCCAGCTCGGCGAACTGCTCGTCGGAGAGCAGCGCCGAGTGGTTCGCCGGATGGCCCTCGGTCGGCAGCCGCCAGCCCTTGAGCGTGTAGGCGAACACGATGCTCGGCCGGTCGCGCACCTCGTCGGCCGCGCGGAAGCCCTCGATCAGCGTGCCGAGGTCGTGCCCGCCGAGGTCGCGGAACGCGGCCAGGAGCTCGGCGTCCTCGCCCGGCAGCGCGCCGACCTCGAGCCGCCGCCGCAGGTCCCCTGCGTCCGCCCGTAGCAGCCGCTGGTACTCCTCGTTCGGCATCGCGTCGATCCGCGCGCGCAGCTCCGGCAGCTGCCGCAGCCGCGGGCCGTACTTGACCATCTCCACGTGCCAGCCCGCCGCCTCGAACATGGCCGCGAGCCGCCCGGCGGCGATGTCCGGGACCACGCGGTCGAGCGACTGGCGGTTGAGGTCGACCACCCACATGACCTCGCCGAGCTGCGCCACCATCGGGTCGGCGATCGCCTCCCAGATCGCGCCCTCGTCGAGCTCGGCGTCGCCGATCAGCGCGATCTGGCGGCCGCCCACCGGCACGTCGAAGTGCCCGGCCACGTAGCGGTGGGCGAGCGCGCCCCAGATCGGCGCCGTCGCCCCGATCCCCACCGAGCCGGTCGAGTAGTCCACCGGGTCCGGGTCCTTGGTCCGCGACGGATACGACTGCAGCCCGCCGAACGCGCGCAGCGTCGTCAGGTACTCGCGGTCGAGCCGCCCCAGCAGGTAGTTGATCGCGTGCAGCACCGGCGACGCGTGCGGCTTCACGCTCACGCGGTCGGGCGCCTCGAGGATCGCGAACCACAGCGCGGTCATCAGCGACACCATCGACGCGCTCGACGCCTGGTGCCCGCCGACCTTCACGCCCGACCGGTTCGGCCGCACGCGGTTGGCGTGGTGGACGATCGCCGTCGCCAGCCACAGCACGCGCCGCTGCACGCGGTCGAGGACCGCCAGGTCGAGCTCGGGCGGGGCGGGCGCTACTGCGATCTGCGGATTCTCACACGCGCGATCCGTTTCGCGCGTGGGGTCACCGACTCCAGTCCGGCGACATGGCGCGTCGGACCAGCACCATCTGCTCGCCGCCCCGGTAGGGCATCGACACCACGTTGTGGCGCTGGAACGGGTTCGGCCCGCCGGTGTGGCCGACGACCGTGCGGCCGTCGTCGCTGAGGTCAGCGGCCACGAAGCCGTTCTCGAAGTCCGAGTCGAGCGACTTGACGCTGCCCGAGCCGGCGTTGACGCGGAAGCCGACCTCGGTGTCCTGGCCGATGAAGTTGGCCAGCACGCGGGCGCCGCTGGCGTTCGCCTCCAGCGGCACGAGCCCGCTGACGAGCGGCGGTATGCGGAGCCGGGTGATGCGCCGGAAGTCCCCGCCGTCGGGCTGGATCTCGAACAGGTTGTACGCCGGAGCGTCGTTGCTGCGCCAGCGCTGGCGGTCGTGGACGATGCCGTCGACCGTCCACAGCGGGTTCAGCGACCGCCGGTCGCGCGAGATCCGCTCCCGCTCGTCGCCGTCGGCCTGCGCGCTGTAGAGGTCGGCGGGCGCGCCGAAGTCCGTGCGGCCGGCGCGGCCGTACGCGAGCCTGCGCGAGTCGGGCGAGAACGAGAAGCCGCGGATGTTGCCGCGCGCCGTCCGGGTCTCCGTCCGCGCGCGGATGGCGTAGACACGCAGGCTGCGGTCGCGCACGCTGCCCAGAAGGCGCGAGTTGGGCGAGAAGTGCAGGTCGCCGATGATCGCTCCGGTGCCGACGCGGCGAGTCGGGCCGCGGCGGTCGGCGCGGCGGATGACGACGCGGTCGGGCGAGGCGGGCTTCACCCAGGCGACCCAGCGGCCGTTGTCGGAGATCGTCGGGGAGTGGCCCGGCCCGAGCAGGTGCCGGTTGGTCCCGTCGTCGTCCGCGATATAGACCTCCGGGCTCGTCGAGGCCGCGCCCTTGACGTAGACGAGCGCCGCGTTCGCGGGCGCCGCCGCCCCCAGGGCGAGCACCGAGCCGAGCAGGATCGTGAGCTTCCGTTTCGCCAAACCTTCCTCCCTTCCCGCAGGCGATCCTAGCTCGCGATGCCTGCGAGGCAACCTCGCGTCACTCCTCGCCGGCCGGGCGGCGGCGGGTGCGCTTGACCTCGCCGCGGCGCTTCTTGGCGTCGACGCGGCGGCGCTTCGCGCCGGTCGTCGGGCGGGTCGGGCGCCGTGTCCGCCGGACCTCGAGCGCCGTGCCCAGCCGCGTCGCCAGGCGCTCGAGCGCGAGCTCGCGGTTGCGCAGCTGGGAGCGCGTGTCCTGCGCCGCCGCCGTGACGCGCGGTCCGAGGCGGCTCGCGATCCGGGCCTTCTGGGCGTCGTCGAGCACGGTCGACGCGTGGACGTCGAACACGGCCTCCACCCGCGAAGCGGTGACGTTCGCGTGCTGACCGCCGGGTCCCGAGGAGCGGCTGGTGCGCAGCTCGACCTCGGTCAGCGGGATCGCGACGCCGGGACGGATGTCGAGCCGATCGGCCATCTCCCGGGTTAGTTAACACGGCAACTCTGGCCGCCTCGGCCGTTAGAGTCGCCGGGACCTGCAGTCGAGAGGAACGGAGCGAGCGTGGAAGCCTCAGCAGTGCGCGCGCCGGCCGGCACCGGTCTCCGGCCGCTCGGGGCGCCGCTCCTGCGCCTGCGCACGGACGAGCAGCTGCTCGCGCTCTTCCGCGCCGGCAGCGACGAGGCCTTCCGCGTCATCCACGACCGCTACCGCCAGCGCCTGTTCGCCTACGTGCGCCAGATGCTGTGGGCGGGGCCGCGCCAGGACGCCGAGGACCTGCTGCAAGACGTCTTCGTCCGGGCCTACGGCGCGCTGCGGGCCGACGCGCGGGACGTGCACCTGCGCGCGTGGCTGTACCGCGTCGCCCACAACCGCTGCATCGATCACCTGCGCCGCCCGGTCCCGCCGCCGGCCGACGTCTTCGACCTCTCGCGCAAGCCGCTGCGCGACCCGATCGAGGAGGCGCAGCGCCGCGACGACCTCGCGCGCCTGGTCGAGGACGTGGGCCGGCTGCCCGAGCAGCAGCGGTCGGCGCTGCTGATGCGGGAGATCGACGGCATGTCGTACGCCGACCTCGCGAGCACGCTCGACGTCACGGTGCCCGCCGTCAAGTCGCTGCTCGTGCGCGCGCGGGTGGGGCTGGTCGAGGCATCGCAGGCGCGCGACGCGGCCTGCGAGGACATCCGCGCAGACCTGCTCGGGAGCTACGACCGCGGCGTCAAGGCGTCGGCCCACGCTCGCAAGCACCTGCGCCACTGCTCCGGCTGCCGCGAGTACCGGGTCGCGCTGCGCGGGGTCCGCCGCTCGTTCGCCGCGCTCCACGGCGGGCCGCTCGCGCTCGCCGCCGCCAAGCTCGTCGGGCTCTGCTCGGGCGGCTCGGCCGCCGCCGGCGGGGGCGTGGCCACGGTCGGCGGCGGGGCCGCGGCCGTCGGCAGCTCGGCGGCGGGCGGCGCGGTCAGCTTCGGCGCCTGCAAGGTCGCGGCCGTCGTCTGCACCGCGGCGCTGACGGCCGGCGGCGCGGTCGAGGTGCGCGAGCGAACCCGCGAGCGCCCGCAGCCCGCCCCCGCGGCGCGTGTGGCCAAGGCCGCCCCGGCGGCCGCTCCCGCGGTGGCTGCGCCAGTGGTCGACCGCCTGGTGCGCCGGCCCCGCCCGGCGCCCGTGCCGGCGGCGGTCGACGAGCCCGCACCGGCGGCGGAGGAGAAGCCCGAGCCGGCCGCCGAGGAGCTCGAGCCGCTGCCGGCCGCCGGCGAGACCGGCGGCGTCGAGGCCCCCGCCGGCGAGGCCGATCCCGCCGACGAGGAGGCCGTGCCGCCCGCCGTCGGGGACGAGGAGGCGGACGCCGGGCAGGACCCCGCGGTCGCGCCCGCCGTCGCCGACGCGCCGACCGCGGAGCCGGCCTCCGCGCCGCCCGCGCAGACCCCGCCGCCCTCGCGGCGCTGACGGCCGCGCACGGTACCCTCGCGGCCATCGATCGCTACACCGAACCGCTCGAGCACGAGGCGCTGCACGTCCGGCGGGGACGGCGATCGGGCCTCTTCACGATGGTCGCCGTCCACTCGACGGCGCGCGGCCCGTCGCTCGGCGGCTGCCGCATGTGGACGTACGCGGACACTCGCGCGGCGGTCCGCGACGCCCTGCGCCTGTCGCGCGCGATGACCTTCAAGTCGGCGGTGGCCGGGCTGCCGCTCGGGGGCGGCAAGGGCGTGATCATGCTGCCGCAGGGCACCGTCCCCCCGGCCGGCGACGAGCGGCGCGCCGTCCTGCTCGACTTCGGCGAGACGATCGCCACGCTCGACGGCGACTACCTCACCGCTGAGGACGTCGGCACCTCGGAGCCCGACATGGAGGTGATCGCCGAGGCGACGCCGCACGTCACCGGGCTGAACACCGAGCGCGGCGGCTCTGGCGACCCCAGCCCGTGGACGGCGCTCGGCGTCGAGGCGGCCATCCGCGTCGCCTGCGAGCGGGTCTTCGGCAGCACCTCGCTGGCCGGCCGCAGCGTTGCGGTCGTCGGCGTCGGGAGCGTGGGCGGGCGGCTCGCGGAGCTGCTGGCCGAGGCCGGCGCCGACCTCGTGCTGGCCGACATCGACGAGCGCCGCCGCGCCCTCGCGGACCGCCTCGGCGCGCGCTGGACCGATCCCGAGTCCGCGCTCACCGCCGAGGTCGACGTCCTCGCGCCGTGCGCCCTCGGCGGCGTGCTGAGCGCCGACACCGTGCCACTGCTGCATGCTCGCGCGATCGCCGGCGCCGCCAACAACCAGCTCACCGACGAGGCGGTCGCCGCCCAGCTCGCCGAGCGCGAGATCCTCTGGGTACCCGACTTCGTCGCCAACGCCGGCGGCGTGGTCAACATCAGCGTCGAGCTCGAGCCCGAGGGCTACGACGCGGCCCGCGCCGAGACGCGCGTGCGCGCGGTCGGAGACACCGTCCGCACCGTGCTCGACCACGCGGACGCTTCCGGCGTCACACCGCTCGCCGCGGCTGCCGAGATCGCGCAGCGGCGGGTCGCCGAGGCTACGTCGACGGCTGCTGCGTAGGCGCGCGGCCCTCGGCGCGCAGCTTCTCGAGGTGCGCCCGCAGCGAGATCGCGGCGAACTCCCGTAGCGCCGCCGGCGCGTCGCTCCACGCGGCGTCCAGCAGCTCGTCCTCGCTGCTCAGCCCCTGCGCCAGCGCGTCCAGCAGCCGCCGCTCACGCTCGGCGCGGTGTGCCAGGTAGCCGTCGAGCTTCGCCCGCACGTCCCACACGGGCGGCCCATGGCCCGGGCACAGCACGTCGAGGTCGAGCGCGCGCAGCGCTCGCAGGCCGTCGAGGTACTCGACCAGTCGCGACGACACGAAGACGCTGCCCTCGCCGAGCACCGCGTCGCCCGTGAACCCCGCCCGCCCGGCGACGAACACGAGGTGGTCGTCCGCGTGCCCCGGCAGGGCGAGCACGCGCAGCGGCCCGAACACGTCTCCGTCGCGCGCGCCGCCGCGCGCCGAGACCACCGGCACGCCGCCGCCCAGCCGCTCCTGCAGCCCGCCGGCGCCCTCGGCGTGGTCGGCGTGGTCATGCGTCAGCGCGATGCCGCTCGCGCCGCCGCGCGCGCTCACCGCAGCGGCGACCGCGTCGAGGTGTGCGTCGATCGCCGGGCCCGGGTCGATCACCCAGCGCTCGACCAGCCACGTGTTCGTGCCGCTCAGCGTCAGCGGGCCCGGGTTGCCCGCGCGCAGCAGCGCGACGCCGTGGGCGGCGAGCCCCACCTCAGCGCGGGACGAGGCGGTAGACCGGCCCGCTCAGCGAGGTCGCGTAGACGCGCTGGCGGCCGTCGACGCCGAACGAGGAGAGCTGGTCGACGGACACGCTGTGGCCGCGGGCCGAGCGCGCGCGGCCACCCACCATGCGGGCGGACTCCAGCTGGCCGCGGCAGAAGTCGCCGAACACGTAGCGCCTGCGCAGCGAGGAGAGCACCGGGTCGCGCACGACGACGCCCCCGGTGATCGAGCAGTTCCCGGCCGAGTGCGAGCGCTCGAGCACCGGCGGCAGATGGTTCGAGGCCGTGCCTCCGGTGTAGCGGCCGCGGCCCTCGTAGACCCGCCAGCCGAGGTTGGCGCCGGCGCGGCGCACGATCGATACCTCCTCGACCTCGTTCTGCCCGACGTCGGCGACCACGAGGTCGCCGGACGGCGTGAACGCGAACCGCCACGGGTTGCGCAGCCCGTACGCGTAGATCTCGGGGCGCGCGCCCGAGCGGCCCACGAACGGGTTCGAGCTGGGCACGCGGTATGCCCGCCCGCCCCGCCGGCGGGGATCGATGCGGATGATCTTCCCCAGCACCGTGCCGAGGTTCTGGGCGTTGTTGTCCTGGTCCCCCGCGCCGCCCCCGTCGCCGAGACCGGCGTAGAGCATCCCGTCCGGCCCGAACAGCACCAGCCCGCCGTTGTGGTTGCCCGCCGGGTGCGGCTGCGACAGGACGACCCGCGCCGACCCGCGCCGTGCGCGCTCGGCGCTGCGGCGCCGGTACTCGACGATCCGGATCGCGCCGTCGCGGGCCGTGTAGTAGACGTAGAAGCGGCCGCTGCGCGCGTAGTCGGGCGCGAACGCGAGCGACAGCAGGCCGCGCTCGCCGCCCGCCGAGATCCGGCCGCGGAGGTCGAGGAACGGGCGCGACAACGTGCGCCCGTCGCGCATGACCCGCACGGCGCCGCCCTGCTCGACGACGAACAGCCGGCGGCGATCGCCGGGCGGCGAGGTGACGTACACGGGGCTGTCGAACGTGCCGACGCGGCGCAGGCGCAGGCCCGGCCGCGGGGTGGCGGCGGACGCCTCGGCCGAGGCGGTCGCCGTAGGCGCGGCGGAGGTCGCGGTCGGCGTCGCACGCGCGGTGGCGTCCTGCCCGCTGCCCCCGCAGCCGAACAGCGACACGCCGGCGGCTGCGACCAGCAGTCGAGAACGCCTCACCCCTTCGAGGATGACAGGCGCGGCGCGCGCGCCCGCCGGTCGCGGGCGCCACGCCTGTCTCCGACCCGACACGTTCCTTGGCCCGTCTCCCGCTGAAACGCCGGGTCGGAGGCATTCTTGCGCTATCGGGCAACCAGGCGCGTGAAGAGGTGCTCGAGCTCGGCGTGCGGGTCGGTCGTGAGGCCCGTGTGGACGGCCGAGGGCTGGACGATCGTGCTCGCCGGAGCGGTCAGCCAGTGGAAGCGCTCAGACCGCTCGAGGCGAGCGATCGGGCCGCCCGCCGGGTCCCCGCCCGCCACCAGCTCGAGCGTCCGCAGGTGCGAGCGCACCTCGCCCGCGTCGCACCCCGGCGCCAGCGCCGCCAGCGCCGCCGCATCGAGCTCGGTGCGCGCCGACAGGAACCGGTGGCGGCGGGAGAAGAGCACCACGCCGGCATTCAGGGCCTCGCCGCGCTCGACCCGCGGGACGACGCGCACGATCGCGTACTGGAACGCCTCACGGCCTGGCACGTTCGGCCTCCTCGACCCATTGGCGGGGCGCCTCGAGCCGGCGCTCGAGGTGCGCGGCGTACGGCGCGCCGTCCGCCCATGCCTCGGGGACCAGCGCGGCGGCCGCGGCCGCGTCGGCGCGGCCGGCCAGCCGCGCGTCGGCCTCGCGCACCGATCCCGCGACCGCGAGCAGCACGTGGTCGGCGATCGCCGGGAACGGCCGGCCCGCGAGCGTCAGCGGATCGGCGGTCCCGTGATGCACGAACAGCGACGCCCCGTGGTCGATCAGCCACAACCGCCCGTGCCAGCGCAGCAGGTTCGGGTTGCGCGGCGTGCGATCGACGTTCTCCACCAGCGCGTCGAGCCAGACGATGGCGGCGGCCAGTCCCGGGTCGGGCGGCGCGGCGGGCGAGTAGGGCAGCGCGCCCGGCAGGAAGTCGACGCCGAGGTTGAGCCCGACGCTGGCGCGGATCAGATCCTGGATCTCGGGGTCGGGCTCGGCGCTGGCGAGCTCGGCGTCCAGCTCCACGAGCACGAGCTCCGGCACCGGCAGTCCCAGCCCGCGCGCGAGCTCGCCGGCGACGACCTCGGCGGCCAGCGCCCGCGGCCCCTGGCCGGCACCACGGAACTTGCACACGTACAGGCCGTCGTCGTCGGCCTCCACGATCGCGGGCAACGACCCGCCCTCCCGCAGGGGCGTGACGTAGCGCGTGGCGGTCACCGTGCGCAGCACGGCTGGCATCATGGCGCCCGATGCCGACGCTGCTGTGGGAGCCTCCGCCCGAGCTGGTCGAGCGCGCCGTGATGACGCGGTTCATGCGCGAGCGCGGCGTTGATGACTACGAGTCCCTGTGGCAGTGGTCGGTCGACGACCTCGAGGGGTTCTGGGGAGCGGTGTGGGAGTTCTTCGGCGTCGAGGGCGCCTACGACCGCGTGCTCGGCGAGCGCGCGATGCCGGGGGCCGAGTGGTTCCCGGGCGCGCAGGTCAGCTACCCGGAGCACCTCCTCCGCGGCAAGGACCCGGACGCGGTGGCGATCGTGCACGCCTCCGAGCTGCGCGAGCAGGCCGAGCTCACGTGGGGCGAGCTGCGCGAGCAGGTGGCGCGCATCGCCGGCGGGCTGCGGGCGCTCGGCGTCGGCCGCGGCGACCGCGTGGCGGCCTACATCCCGAACCTCCCCGAGGCGGTGGCGGCGTTCCTCGCCACCGCGTCGCTCGGCGCCGTCTGGTCGAGCTGCTCGCCGGACTTCGGCTCCCGCTCGGTGATCGATCGCTTCGCGCAGATCGAGCCGAAGGTGCTGCTGGCCGTCGACGGCTACCGCTACAACGGCCGCGACTTCGACCGCACGGACACCGTGCGCGGCATCCACGAGCAGGTCGGGGGGCGGCTGGTGCGGCTCGGGTACCTCGACGGCTCGGGCTGGGGGGACGGCTTCGAGCAGCCCGATGAGCTGACCTTCGAGCGCGTCCCGTTCGACCACCCGCTGTGGGTCCTGTACTCGTCGGGCACCACCGGGCTGCCGAAGGCGATCGTCCACGGCCAGGGCGGCATCCTGCTCGAGCACCTCAAGAAGCTCCACCTGCACGTCGACGCGCAGGCCGGCGACCGCGTCTTCTGGTTCACCACGACGGGCTGGATGATGTGGAACTTCCTCGTCTCCGGCCTGCTCACCGAGGCCGCGATCGTGCTCTACGACGGCAGCCCGGGCCACCCGGACATGGGCGTGCTGTGGGACCTCGCCGACCGCGCACAGGTCACCTGCTTCGGCACCAGCGCGGCCTACATCGCCGCCTGCATGAAGGCCGGCGTGGAGCCCGCCGACGGCCGCGACCTGTCGCGGCTGCGGGCGGTCGGCTCGACCGGCTCGCCGCTCTCGCCCGAGGGCTTCCGCTGGGTCTACGACCACGTGGGGGGCGACACGTGGCTGTTCTCCACCAGCGGCGGCACCGACCTCTGCACGGCATTCGTGGGTGGCGTACCGATCCTGCCCGTCTACGAGGGCGAGCTGCAGGCGCGCGCGCTCGGGGCGTCGGTGGAGTCGTGGGACTCCGAGGGCCGCCCGCTGATCGGCGAGGTCGGCGAGCTGGTGGTGACCGAGCCGATGCCGTCGATGCCGCTCTACCTGTGGAACGACCCGGACGGCGAGCGCTACCGCGAGTCCTACTTCGACACCTATCCCGGCGTCTGGCGCCACGGCGACTGGATCGAGATCACCGAGCGCGGCACGGCGATCATCAGCGGCCGCTCCGACGCCACGATCAACCGCGGGGGCGTGCGCATGGGCACGGCCGAGATCTACTCGGCGGTGCTGGCCGTCGACGAGATCGTCGACGCGCTCGTGGTCGACGTCGAGGGCTTCATGCCGCTGTTCGTCGTCCTGCGCGACGGCGCCGGGCTCGACGACGACCTGGTGAAGCGAATTCGCACGCGGGTGCGCGAGGACTGCTCGCCCCGCCACGTGCCGGACGAGGTCGTGGCCGTCGAGCAGGTGCCGCGCACGCTGTCGGGCAAGGTGCTCGAGCTGCCGGTCAAGCGCATCCTCATGGGCACGCCGCCCGAGCAGGCGGCCAGCCGGGACTCGCTCGCGAACCCCGAGGCGCTGGAATTCTTCGTCAGCTGGGCGAAGCGCCGTTAGGAAAAGCCGTTCTTCGCGCGGATGCGGCGCATGCGCTCGCCGCCCTCGCGGAGCTCCGCCACGGTCCGCTTGCTCGGCGTGAACGGCCCGACGTACGCCTCGGCGGATCCGACGCGTGTCGCCTTGGCGGCGATCTCGGCGACGGTGCGCTCTCTGCGGTGAAGGAAGGGGATCCTCATGACGACGGCGATCGGACGACCGCTGCCATAAGGATAGTGGCGGTCGCGGCCGAGACAACCGCCGCGAGCGCCCACGTCGTCTCGATGATCCAGGCCTCGGCCTGGAAGCCGAGCGCCGCCGCCGCGAACAGGGCCGCGAGCGTGCTCGCCACGAGCGCCAACCGGTAGCCCACGAGCAGGCGGCGCAGCAGTGGATGCTCGTCGGTACGCAGGACGAGGACCGAGAACACCGCCGAGGTCGAGAGCACGAGGCCGATCGCCGGACCAGAGCTTCCGGCGAGGGCCTCGAGGTCGGCGAACAGCCACGGCAGCGCCACGAGCAGGGTGATGACGGAGGCGACGATCGCCGCGGGCCCGAGGAAGCGCCCGCGCTCGGCGGCGAAGTCGACGACGACCTCGGCCCGGCCCGGGGGTCGCGCCTGGTCGGTGGAGAAGTAGAGCGCGGGCCGGTCGGCGTCCCGCGCTCCCGTCGCCAGGACCGCGCCGGTCTCCGCATCCCACAGCCGCGTCGTGCGTGCCTTGAGATCCGCCGGAACCGCGACCTCGGCGTGGTAGCTCCACGCCTCGACGCAACCCGGGGCGTCGTAGACGTACGCGAGCCCGGGCCGCAGCGCGTAGGGCTCGTCGTACGCGAACTTGAACACGCGGCGGCGATCCACGCCACGGACGACCGCCCACAGCACGAACGACCGGGAGAGGTCCGCCACCATCGTCCGGAACTCGATCATGGGCGCGAGGCCGTGCTCGCGCTCGAGGCCCTCCACGTCGCCGGGCGCGGCGCCCACACCGACGACGGCCTCGATCAGCGTCCTCGCGGCGAGCCCGACGGCCTCGCGCGTGTCGTCGCCGGCGTCCTGCTCGGACAGGTCGTCGTCAAGCACGATGTACAGCAGCTCGCGGTCGATGGCCGCGTTCTGCTCGGCGGTCAGCAGCGGGATCGAATGCCCCTCCTCGTTGCGCAGGTCGAAGTGCACGAGCGGTCGCTTGACGAGCCATGCGAGCGGCACGGCGAACTCGTCCTCGCCGGCAAGCCGCAGCGCCTCGCGGTGCTCCTCGGGCACCGTGAAGTCGACCGAGACGTGGCGGCGCACCTGCTCGTGGCTGAGGAGCGTCAGGGTCTCGACCCGCCGGTGCCGCCACGCCGCTTGATCGCGGAGCAATGAGGCGGCGGCCGCGGCGATGTCGGACGCCCGCTCCTCGAACTCCTCCCCCGGCCAGGTCGGCATGCGGCCATCGTGCCAGAGCTCCAGGACGGCTCTCAGGGGTCGATCCAGGGGTTTCCCCGATGCCGGCAGGGGGGTCTGGGCCGCATGATCGTGCTCATGCTCCCGTTCACCATCCCCACCACGAGCGCCGCCGACGAGCGCGCGCACCTCGAGCAGCTGCTGGCTGAACGCGCGCTGGCGGTCGACCACGACCTGCTCGAGGACATCGACGCCGAGATCGCCGCCGCGAGCGGCACGTTCGTCGGGCTCGCCGTGACCGAGATCGCCACCCTGCGCGGCCAGATCACCGGCCGTCAGCAGGGATAATCGGCCCCAAGCGCCCCCGCGCGCACTAGCATCGCCCCGAGCGCATGCACGGGGCGACGACCAGCACCCTCTCGGCGCGGCGACTGGGCATCGGCCTCGCGGTTCAGGCCGTGGTCACCGCCGTCGACGTCGCGCTGTCGGCGAACCCGCTGACGATCACGGGCACGGTGCTGTTCGTGCCGCTCGTGCTCGCCGTCGTCGGCGACTGGCGCGAGGTGGCGATCACCGGCGTCGTCGCGCTCGCCGTCGGCCTGGCGAGCAGCACCTGGAACACGAGCACGGCTCTCAGCCAGGACGTCTTCCGCGTCGGCTTCTACACCGTGTTCGCCGGGCTCGCCGTGCTCGCGGCGCGGACGCGACAGCGGGCGACGGCGATGGCCTCCGCCAACCAGGCGCTGGCCGTCGAGCTGCGAGGCACGCGCGCGCAGCTCGACGGCATCCTCGGCGCGCTGGCCGAGGCCGTCACCGTGCACGACGAGCACGGCGTCACGGTCTACGCCAACCCGGCGGCGGCCGAGCTGCTGGGCTACGACTCGGTCGAGCAGGTGCTGGCGGCTGCGCCCGGCGAGGTCGCCGAGCGCTTCGCGATGACCGACGAGGAGGGGCGGCGCGTTCCGGTCGAGGAGCTGCCGGGGCGGCGCCTGATGGCCGGCGAGCAGGTGGCGCCCCTGCTGACGCAGAGCATGCGGTACGACGGCGAGGCGTTCTGGCTCCTCACGAAGGCGACGCTCTACCGCGACGCGTCCGGTGCTCGGCTCGCCATCAACGTGATCGAGGACGTCACCGACACCAAGGACGCCGAGCTGCGCGAGCGCTTCCTGGCCGAGGCGGGCCAGCTGCTCGCGTCCTCGCTCGACTACGGGCAGACGCTCGAGCGGGTCGCGCGCATGGTCGTGCCGCGGCTCGCGGACTGGTGCGGGATCGACATGCTCGACGACGAGGGCGAGATCCAGCAGGTCGCGGTCGCCCACGTCGACCCCGAGAAGGTCAAGCTGGCGCACGACATGCGCCAGCGCTACCCGCCGGACATGGACGCGCCCAACGGCGTGCCCGCCATCCTCCGCGGCGGTCCCGCCGAGCTGTATGCCGAGATCCCCGACGAGCTGCTCGTCGCCGGAGCCCAGGACGAGGAGCATCTGCGGGTGATCCGCGAAGTCGGCCTCAAGTCGGCCATGGCGGTCCCGATGCGGATCGGCGACGTCACGCTCGGCGCCATCTCGCTCGTGACCGCGGAGAGCGGACGGCGCTACGACGAGGACGACCTGCTGTTCGCCCAGGACCTGGCGCTGCGCGCCGCCACCGCGGTGCAGAACTCCCGGCTGTTCGAGGAGCAGCAGCGCGTGGCGCGCACGCTGCAGGCGAGCCTCCTGCCCGAGCGCCTGCCGGCGCTGCCGGGCTGGGAGATCCACGCCGCCTACCAGGCGGGCGAGCGCGGGTCGGCGGTCGGCGGCGACTTCTATGACGTCCTGGCCGTGGACGCCGGGCACCTGATCGTGCTCGGCGACGTCACCGGCAAGGGCGTCGAGGCCGCGGCGCTGACGTCGCTCGTGCGGCACTCGGCGCGCATGGCGGCACGCTTCGATCCCCGCCCGGCGCGCGTGCTGTCGCTGATCAACGACGTGTTGCGCGAGCAGACGCGCCTGTCGCTGGTCAC
The DNA here is from genome assembly GCA_963789005.1 of uncultured Solirubrobacteraceae bacterium. GTDB lineage: Bacteria > Actinomycetota > Thermoleophilia > Solirubrobacterales > Solirubrobacteraceae > DASSUW01. The sequence goes on along the minus strand of CAWBIZ010000004.1, from coordinate 208,126 downwards.
CGCCGTGTGCGGGCTGCTGGAGGACGCGGCCGGGAGGCCGCACCTGACGGTGGCGTCGGCCGGCCACCCCCTGCCGCTGCGGCGCAGCGCCGGCGGCGTCTCCGAGGCGGTCGGCGAGCACGGGGTGCTGCTGGGCGTCGAGGAGAACGAGGTCTGGACCGAGGTCGTCGTGCCGGTCGAGCCCGGGGACACGCTGCTCTTCTACACCGACGGCGTCACCGAGACGCCGGGCCGGGCCGAGCGCTTCGGCGAGGCTCGCCTGGTCGAGGCGGTCGCCCGTGCCGCTCCCGGATCGTCCGCGGTGGTCGCCGAGATCGAGCGCGCGCTGGACGAGTTCCAGGCCGGCACCGCGGTCGACGACCGCGCGATGCTCGCGATGCGGTTCGTCGGCGCTCCCGTGACCGCCGCGGCATGAGGCGCCGCTACGACGTCGTCGTCGTCGGCGGTGGCCACAACGGGCTGGTCGCCGCCGCCTACCTGACGCGGGCGGGGCGGTCCGTGCTCGTGCTCGAGCGGCGCGGCGAGGTCGGCGGCGCCGCGGTGTCGGAGGCGCCGTTTCCGGGCGTCGACGCCCGGCTGTCTCGCTACGCGTACCTCGTCAGCCTGCTGCCGCGGCAGATCGTGCGCGAGCTCGGCCTGGCGTTCGAGACGCGCCGGCGCCGGATCTCGAGCTACACGCCGGTGCCGGGCACGTACGACGGGCTGCTGATCGACGCCGCCGACGCGGAGCGCACGCGCGCGTCGATGCGCAGCGTCACCGGCTCCGACGAGGCCTTCGCGGCGTGGCAGGACTTCCAGGCGCGGACGGTGCGGCTGGCGCAGGCGATGTTCCCGACGCTGCTCGAGCCCCTCGTAGGCGGCGACGACCTGCGCGTGCGGCTGGACGACGACGAGACATGGGAGGCGTTCGTCGAGCGCCCGCTCGGCGAGGCCGTCGAGGCGGCCTTCGGCGACGATCTCGTGCGCGGGATCGTGATGACCGACGCGCTGATCGGCACCTTCGCGAGCGCGCACGAGCCGACGCTGCGCCAGAACCGCTGCTTCCTCTACCACGTGATCGGCAACGGCACCGGCGACTGGGACGTGCCCGTCGGCGGCATGGGCGCGCTGACCGACGCGCTGGCGGCGCAGTCCGGTGCGGAGCTCGCGGTCGGCCAGGAGGTCGTCGCGATCGACGCCGACGAGCGCGGCGCCGTCGTGCGCACGGAGTCCGCGGCGGTCAGCTGCGACGCCGTCGTGGCGGCGTGCGCGCCCGCGGTGCTCGACCGGCTGATGGGCGTGGACGGCCGCGGCGGTGCACTGCCGGAGGGGGCGCAGCTGAAGGTCAACATGCTGCTCTCCCGCCTCCCGCGCCTGCGCGACGGCGCCGTGCCGCCCGAGGACGCGTTCGCGGGGACGTTCCACGTCAACGAGGGCTACGCGCAGCTCGAGGCCGCGTTCGGCGCGGCCGCCGCCGGCCGGCTCCCGTCGCCGCTGCCGTGCGAGGTCTACTGCCACTCGCTGACCGACCCGAGCATCCTCGGCCCGGGCGTCCGCGCGCACACGCTGACGCTGTTCGCGCTCCACACTCCGGCGCGCCTGTTCGACCGTGCGCGCGAGGCGGCGACGCGCGAGGCGCTCGACGCCGCCCTCGCCTCGCTCGACTCCGTCCTCGCGGAGCCGATCGAGGACTGCCTGCTGCGCGCGCCGGACGGCTCGCCGTGCCTGGAGGTCAAGTCACCGCTCGACCTCGAGGACGAGCTCGCGCTCCCGCGCGGGAACATCTTCCACCGCGACCTGGCGTGGCCGTTCGCCGAGCACGAGGACGAGGTCGGCCGCTGGGGGACCGAGACCCCGCTCCCGACCGTCCACCTCGGCGGCGCGGGTGCCCGGCGGGGCGGCGGCGTCAGCGGCATTCCGGGCCGGAACGCCGCGATGGCGGTGCTGGAGGCTCATCGGGGCGCCCGGATTTGAACCGGGGACCTCGCCGACCCGAACGGCGCGCGCTACCAGGCTGCGCCACGCCCCGAGAGGCTTCGCAGTCTAGCCGCCGGTGAGCGGCTACGGGAGGTCGACGCCCGTGGCGCTTTCGACGGCGCCCGTCGCCTTGTCCGCCGCGCCCTTGATGGGATCCGGGAGGCTGCCGCCGCCGGTGGCGGGGAGCTCAGGTGGCGTGAGGTCGACCTTTGGCGGCGAGGGGACGGACGGCAGCTCGGGCGGGGACGGGGGCTTGGGCTGCTCGATCGTCGGCTTCGTCGGTCCGCCGGTGGGGATCTCGGGGTTAGGGAGCGAGGGCGTGCCGCCCGCGGGCGCGGTCACGCGGTCGACCACGCCGCCGGCGCCGCCGCCGGTGACGGCCGGGATCGTGTCCGCCAGGCCGCCCCCAACGCTGCCGCTGCCGCCGGACGAGCCGGGGACGCCGTCGCGCTCCGCGCGCGCCGCCGCCTTGCGACGGTCGCCGGCCGCGCGTCCGGCGCGGCCGGCCGTCCGCTTGCCCTCCGCAGCCGGCGCGACCGAGCGCGCCTTCGCCGCCGACGACCCGCCGCGGTCGGTGGCGCCGCTCGTGCGCTCGAGCGCCGGGCGGTCGCGCGACTCGCTGCCGGGCCCGGCGGTCACGACCTGCGAGCCGACGCCCGCGGCGCCCGCGCCGGCCACCAGGACCACGGCGGCGGTCGCCAGCTTGCCCCAACCACCGGCGAGCTGCTCGGACAGCAGCGGGAGGTTGGCCATCCAGCCGCCGCCCGACGAGCTCGCCAGCGAAGCGTCGCCGCCACCGCCGCCGCCGCCGCGGGAGCGCGTGACGAGCGGGAACGGGAGCAGCCCGGCGATCTTGGCCGCGGCGCGGCGCCGGAGCGGGACGTGGGTGAGGATCGCGGAGTCGAGGCCGGCCACCATGGCCTCGCGGCGGCACGGCTGGCAGTGCGAGATGTGGCGCGACAGGCGGCGCGACTCGCGCGTGCCCAAGCGGGTTTCGGAGGCCGTGGCGATCAGGCTCTGGATGCGCTGGCAGCGAGCGCCCGTGACCAGCTCGTCGAACTCCTCGGTCAGACGGCGCCGTGCCCGGAACAGCGTGCTCTCGACGGCCGGGCGGCTCATGTTCATGCGCTCGCCGATCTCCTGGTAGGAGAGGCCCTCGAACTCCCGCAGCACGAGGATCTCGTGGTGCGCGTCCGAGAGCCCGCCGAGGGCGCCGCAGAGGTTGTCGAGGTCCTGCTTGTTGGCGACGGCGGCCTCGGGCGTGGGGTCGGAGCTGGAGAGCTTGCCGTAGTCCGCGGGCGCGAGGCCCTCGTCGGCCTCCAGCGAGACCTCCTCGGTGCGGCGGGTGCGGCGGTACTGGTCGATGCAGGCGTTCTTGGCGATCTCGTAGATCCACGGCTTGAACGCGATCGGCCGCTCGGTCGCCCGCATCCGGCGCAGCGCGGCCACGAAGACCTCCTGCGTGACGTCCTCCGCGCGGCCGTGGTCCTTGACCATCCCGACCACGTAGGCGTGGATGCGGCGCTGATAGCGGGAGTAGAGCGCCTCGAACGCACGATCGTCGCCCCTCCGGACGGCCGCGACGAGGCGATTCTCGTCGACGTCGTCTGCGACGATGCCGGGCGCCTCGACGAGGCCGCTCACTGCGCTCACAACGCTTCCCTTCCCCGCACTCGGTGGATTTCACGCGTCTCGCGCTCTGCGAAGCGCGAGGACACCCTCTGTGTGTGCCCGTTTTTGCATGACTCGACTCCACTCGATCATCACCGCGCTCGACGAGCTGCTCGAGCCCGCCTCGTTCCGTGACCTCGGGCCGAACGGCCTCCAGGTCCCGGGCCCGCAGGACGTGCAGCGCGTGGTCACCGGCGTGTCGGCCCAGAAGGCGCTCGTCGAGCGCGCCGTGGCCGAGCAGGCCCAGCTCGTGCTCGTCCACCACGGGCTGTTCTGGGACTTCCTCCCCGCGGGCCTGACGCCGACGCTCGCCGAGCGCCTGCGGCCGCTCTTCAAGCACGACATCGCGCTCGCCGCCTACCACCTGCCGCTCGACGGGCACCCCGAGCTGGGCAACAACGCGATCCTCGCCGAGCGGCTCGGCTGCGAGCGCCACGAGCCCTTCCGCGAGTACCGGGGAACGCCGATCGGCCGCGCCGGCACGTTCCCCGGCGACGGGATCGCCGCGGCCGACCTGTTCACGCGCGTGCGCGAGCTGACGAACCGCGAGCCCACGGTGTTCGCCGGCGGTCCCGACCGGGTGCGCCGGATCGGCATCGTGTCGGGCAGCGCAGCGGACGCGCTCACCGAGGCGATCGAGCTCGGGCTCGACGCGTTCCTGACCGGCGAGCCGCGCGAGCACGTGATGGCCGACGCGCTCGAGGCCGGCATCCACTTCATCGCCGCCGGCCACTACGCGACCGAGACCTTCGGCATCCGCGCTCTCGGCGACTGGCTCGCCCACCGCTTCGAGATCGAGCACGTCTGGGTCGACATCCCGAATCCGGTGTGATGGACCGGGCCTACCGGAATGTTTAGGACATATTGAGTCGATGTTGTTGATGCCGTCCACCGCACGCGCTACCGTGCCGGACCACGTGGCAACCTCACAGGAGGCACCGGTCTGATGGCAATCCACCTCACGCCCACGGAGCTCGCGCGCGAAGCCGGTATGGAGCGACGCGAGGTCATCGAGAAGTGCATGGAGATGGGCGTGCCGATCTTCCAGGGTCGGATCGACAAGACCTTGTTCCTGGCCAACGTCAGCGAGCAGCTCGCGGCCTCCGGCAGTAGGGCCCAGGCAGCCGCGGCCTGAAGCACCTCCGGCGCCCCTGAGTGGGCGCCCACATAGAATCGCGCTCTGAGAGTTCCCCGGAGGAGGAGCGCATGGAATCGAGCACGGCAAGCCCGCAGTCGACGGGCTCGCGGACGATCGCCGACCTGATGGCGCTGGCCGCCGAGCGGTACGGCGACCGGCCGGCGGTCAAGTTCAAGCGCGGCGAGGACTGGGCAGAGGTGTCCTACCGCGACGTCGGCGAGATCGTCTCCGAGATCGCGCGCGGCCTGATCGACCTCGGCCTCGCGCCGGGCGACCGCGCCGCGGTGCTGTGCGGGACGCGCCCGGAGTGGACCTACGCGAGCTTCGGGATCGCGAGCGCGGGCGGCGTCGTGGTGCCCATCTACCCGACCAACTCGCCGGAGGAGTGCGAGTGGGTGGCGAGCAACTCGGAGGCGCGCTTCGTCTTCTGCGAGGACGCGAGCCAGGTGGCGAAGATCGCCCAGGTGCGCGACCGCCTGCCTGCCCTCGAGGGCGTGATCGTCATCGACCCTGCCGATCTAGGCGAAGGCGAAGCCGCCGCCGGCGACGAGCGAAGCGAGGCAGGGGGCGACCCGATGACGCTCGACGCCCTGCGCGAGCGCGGCCGCGGGCGGGACGCCGCCGAGGTCGCCGAGCGCTCCGCGGCCGTCGAGCCCGCCGACAACTACACGTTCATCTACACCTCGGGGACCACGGGGCCGCCCAAGGGCTGCGTGCTCGCGCACCGCAACTACCGCACCGTCGTCGACATGTGCGAGCAGGCGAGCATCCTGCACGAGGGCGACGTCGTCTACCTCTACCTGCCGCTCGCGCATTCGTTCGCGCTGCTGATCGAGCTGATCGCGCTCGACCTCGGCGGCACGATCGCCTACTGGGGCGGCGATCCGAAGCAGATCGTGCCCGAGCTGATGGCGATCAAGCCGCACTACCTCCCGTCGGTGCCGCGGATCTTCGAGAAGATCTACACGCTCGTCACCTCCACCAACGACCCCGAGAAGATCAAGGCGGCGACGCAGCTCGGCCTCAAGGTGCGCCAGATGCAGGAGGCGGGCCAGCCGGTCCCCGAGCAGCTCCAGCAGGCCTTCGACAAGGCCGACCAGGAGCTCTACGTCAATGTCCGCAACGTGTTCGGCGGCCGCATGCGCCAGGCCACGAGCGGCGCCGCCCCGATCGCCCAGGAGATCCTCGAGTTCTTCTACGCCTGCGGCGCGCCGGTGCTCGAGGGCTACGGGATGACCGAGACGGCGACTGCGTCGACGGTCTCCACCAAGGAGTCGTACAAGTTCGGCACCGTCGGGCAGCCGCTCCCGGGGGCCGAGGTGCGGATCGCCGGCGACGGCGAGATCCTGATCCGCGGGCCGCACATCTTCGGCGGCTACTACAAGCTCCAGGACAAGTCGTTCGGCGCGATCGAGGACGGCTGGCTGCACACCGGCGACCTCGGGGAGCTCGACGAGGACGGCTTCCTCAAGATCACCGGCCGCAAGAAGGACATCATCATCACCGCGGGCGGCAAGAACCTCACGCCCGCCAACCTCGAGAACGACCTCAAGCAGTCGCGCTGGATCTCGCAGGCGGTCATGCACGGCGACCGCCGCCCGTACCCGGTCGTCCTGATCACGCTCGACCCGGAGGAGATGCCCAACTTCGCCTCAGAGCACGGGCTCTCCGCCGACGACCCCGCGGCGCTCGCCCAGGAGCCGAAGGTGCAGGAGCTCGTGCAGGGCATCCTCGACGAGGTCAACGAGCGCTACGCGCGCGTCGAGCAGATCAAGAAGTTCGTGATCCTCGACCACGACCTCTCGCAGGAGACCGGCGAGCTGACCCCGACGCTGAAGGTCAAGCGCAACGTCGTCAACGAGAAGTACGCCGCGCTCTTCGACCGCCTGTACGACGAGGGCTAAGCGGCGGGTTTCGCCCTCTGGGCGAACACCCGAAAGGGAACCTGGCCCCCTGGGCCAGCGTTCCCCCTAGTCACCGGCTGACTGACGCAGCAGCGCACCCGTCGTCTGCTCGAGGATCCGCCGCCACGCGCGGGACTTCTCGTCCTTCTCGGAGGCGAAGTGGCGCACGACCTTGCGCACGCGCGTGGCCGACAGCTCGATCCCGTGCCGGGCGGTGACCTCGCGCAGGTCCTCGTAGTCGGCCGCGAGCTTGACGGTCACGGACTGGAACCCGTGGCGCGCGACGTCGAGCCGCGAGCGGTAGTCGAGGATGTTCGTCTGGAACATCAGCTCGTCGTCGGTGTCGGGCTCGATCAGGATGATGTCGACGCCGGGGTACCGCTCGCGCCAGCTGCGGGCGACCTCGTGCAGCCGCTGGTAGCCGAGCAGCTTGAACGTCTGGTAGCCGATCCTCGGGAAGCCCATGTCCGAGACCCGGCGCGTGCGGGTGCCGAACAGCGTCGGGATCTCCTTCGTGAAGTCGTTGATGTACGGCACCAGCGGGTTGACGACGACGATCAGCTTCGCCCCCGCCTCGACCGCGATGTCGAGGTTGGTGGTGGAGACGATCCCGCCGTCGACGAGCTCGCGGTCCTTGAGCTGCGCCGGCTGGTAGACCATCGGCAGGGCGGTCGAGGCGCGAACGGCGGCGGAGATCGGCACGTCGTCCCAGCCCGGCCCGCCGAGCACGATCCGCTCGCACGTGTCGAGGTCGGTGGCCGCCAGGTACAGCTCCGAGCCGAGCTTGCGGAAGTCGTCGGTGCGGTCGGGGTCCGAGAGCACCGTGCGCATGTACTGCTCGATCCCCGATCCGGTGTAGAGGCCGGAGGGGAGCAGGTCGGCGAGCGCGAGCACGACGTCCATCGGCGACAGGGCGGGCAGCCGGCGCCCGACCTCGCGCAGCACGCCGACGAGGTGGAACGGCAGCCGCACGCCCTTGGCCAGGAACTCGCGGTAGTTGGGACGCAGCAGCATGTCGAACGACATCTCGTCGAACGGCCCGGGCCCCTGATTGTTGACCACGCGCATCATCTGCTCGGGCGTCACGCCGTTGGCCGCCAGCGCGGCGATCACGGAACCGGCGCTGGTGCCGACGTAGACGTCGAACTGGTTGACCGTTCGGTCGACCGCCAGCAGGTCGAGCGCACGCAGGGCGCCGATCTCGTACACCGCGCCCGTGAATCCGCCTCCGCCCAGCACGAGCGCGGTCTTGGACTGCTTCCGGCGCCGGCGGCGCGGCGGCGGGTGGGGGCGAATCTTCGTATCGAGCTGGACGACGTTGCCCATCGGCGCCAGCGGAGTGTACGGTGCCGTCCGGGCGGCCCCGCGACTTCCGCCGCCCACAGGGGTTTCCACGAACCGATGGCTCGGATCGCCTTGCTCACGGCGCTGCTCGCCGTGCTCGCCTCTCCCGCCGCCCAGGCCGCCGGCCCGGCGGCCACCGCACGCGCGCTCGACCGCGAGATGCAGCGCGCCGGCGCGGCCTCGGGCGCCTACGTCGTCGACCTCGACACGGGGCAGGAGCTGTATTCGCGCGCGGCCGACGTGGCGCGCATCCCGGCGTCGGTGAACAAGCTCTATACGACGGCCGCCGCGCTGCGCGCCTACGGGCGCCTGGGCCAGCTCACGACCGAGGTGCTCGGCGACGCGGCGCCCGACGAGAAGGGCGTCGTGGCCGGGAACCTGTACCTGCGCGGCAACGGCGACCCGAGCTTCGGGCCTGCCCAGGCCGCCGGCCTCGCTCGCGTGCTCGTCGGCAGCGGGCTCACGCGCGTGACCGGCACGGTGATCGGCGACGAGTCGCGCTTCGACCTGCGCCGCGGCGGCCCGTCCTCGGGCTACCGCACCGACTACTGGGTCGGCCCGCTGAGCGCGCTGTCGTTCAACCACGGCGTGACCGCCGACCGCTACCGGCGCTTCCAGACCGACCCCGCGCGCTACACGGCCGAGAAGTTCCGGGTCGAGCTGCGCCGCCTCGGCGTCCGCGTGCCGAAGGCCGCCCGGGCCGGCGTGACCCCGACCGGCGCCGCGATGCTCGGCGAGTGGGCGTCCCCGCGCATGGCGCGCCTCGCCCGCGCGACCAACCGGCCGTCGGACAACTACTACGCCGAGACGCTGTTGAAGGCGCTCGGCGCGGACCACGGCAACGGCGGGACGACCGCCGCCGGCGCCGCCGTCGCACGCCGAGAGGCCGCCGAGTACGGCGCGCGGCCGGCGATCGTGGACGGCTCGGGGCTCAGCCAGGCCAACCGTACGAGCCCGCGCGACGTCGTCCAGCTGCTCGCCGGCATGGCCTCGAGCGAGCGGACCGCGAACCCGATGCGCCTGTCGCTCTCGATCGCGGGCCGGGCCGGGACCCTCTCCAACCGCATGCGCCGCACCGACGCCCGCGGGCGCTGCCGGGCCAAGACCGGCACGATCTACGGCGTCTCCAACCTGGCGGGCTACTGCACCTCCCGCTCGGGCCGCCGCACGGCGTTCGCCTTCCTCATGAACGGGATCACCGTCTGGACCGCACATCCGCTCCAGGACCGCATGGCCGCGGCCCTGGCCCGGTATCACCGGTGAAACCGCGTTGACTCAACGCACCCGGAAGTGGTTGGCTGGACGTGCGAGGGTCAAGGCAGGTAGCGGGAAAGGAGGGGGACCGCGATGCGTCATTCACGCACGCCGTACAGCCGTGCCCGGAAGGTCACGATCAGTTGGAGGGTGGGCCTGCTCGGGGTCCTCGCGGTGCTGGCCGTCGGCGTCGCGACGGCGACCGCGGCGACGGTGACCTATCCGGTCGCTGACGGGTGGGACAGCAAGCAGGGCAAGACGCTGGTGCAGGACGGCAAGCTGCATCAGGTCCAGACGTCCAACAACGACTGGTTCCAGGCCGAGGGCGGGCAGTCCCTGGTCGTGCGCTTCGCCGCCGCGGTGCCCTCGGGCGCCACGATCCAGAGCGTCCGGGTGGCGTATGACGCGAACGCGGACGTGGTGCTGGGCGGCCACGACCACATCTACGAGCGCTACCGGCCGATGACGCCGACCGGCGCATCGGATCCCGCGCGCGGGATCCGGGAGTTCGTGGTCGGGACCGGCGGGCGCGGGCACTACGCGCTGCGCGCCGACACGCGGCGTGAGGCCGGCAGCACCGGCACGCTGGGCGTGCTGCGGCTGACGCTGCGGGCGAACGGTTACGACTGGCGGTTCCTGCCGGTCGCGGGCGGCACCTACAACGACAACGGCTCAGCGAGCTGCCACTGAGGGCAGGGGCTGGGGCTCAACCGGGCGGCGCCTGCGTGCACGGGATCTCCGCGCGCACGCGGGTGCCGCCCCCTTCGGGGCTCCAGACGCGCAGGCGGCCGTCGAGCGCCTCCACGCGGTCGGCCAGGCCGCGCAGGCCCGAGCCGCCGTTCTCCTGGGCGCCCCCGCAGCCGTCGTCGACGACCTCGACCACGAGCTCGCCGTTCGTTCGCGTCACGTCGACGGTGACCGAGGACGCGTGCGCGTACTTGGTCACGTTCGTGAGGCTCTCCGAGACGAGGTAGTACGCAGCCACCTCGTGCGCCGCGGGCAGCCGGTCGTGCAGCGAGAGATGCAGGTCCACCGGCAGCGGAGCGCGCGCGACGAGACCTTCGAGCGCGACCGCGAGGCCGTAGTCGGTGAGCACCGCCGGGTGCAGGCCGCGGGCGAGCTCGCGCAGCTCGGCCAGCGAGTCGCTCAGCTCCCCGCGCAGCGTGGCGATCTGCGCCTTGGCCTCGGGATCGGCGCCGTAGCGGGACTCGAGCGTCCCGAGCTCGAGCGAGAGCGCGACGAGGCGCTGCTGGGCGCCGTCGTGGAGGTTGCGCTCCAGCCGCCGGCGCTCGTCCTGGGTGGCCGCGAGGATGCGCTGGCGCGAGCTGCGCAGCTCGTCCAGCTGCGCGCGCAGCTCGGCCTGCAGGCGCGCGTTCCCGAGCGCGAAGCCGGCGGCCGCCGTCACCGCGTCGAGCAGCCCGGGATCGGACAGCAGCGCGTCGTCGTGCTCGAGCGCGGCGATCCGCTGCCCGTCGCGGTCGATCGGCGTGATCGCCCGCCCTGGCCGGGGGTCGACCTCGACCGGCTGGCCCTCGGCGTCCGCGTACGCGTCGTACTCCGGCAGCCAGAAGGCGACGGTCAGCGTCGGGTCGTGCAGCGCGCGGGCGAGCGCCCCGCGCAGGTGCGCGGGTGCGACGTCGCCCCGCAGGCTCATGAGCAGCTCGCTGATCCCCAGGTGGGCGAACCGCGCCCGCGCCATCTGGAGGAGCATCGCGATCGGGATCGCGACGAAGGTGCCGAAGAAGCCCCAGATCAACCACTCCGGCGCCTGCTCGGCGAGCTTGTCGATGACGAAGATCGTCGTGAACATCAGCAGCGCGACGCTGCCGACGAGCGCGGGCGCCAGGATGCGGCGCCGCGGCACGCTCGCGTGCCACCAGCGCCAGGCGATCAGCGCCGCCAGCGCCAGCTGCGCGGCGACGATGAGCACACGCTGGACGGTGTCGACGGCGTCCGCCGTGACGGCGCTCGGCCAGATCATGAACAGGTTGGACGGCTCGCCGGGCGCCTCTGAGGGCAGGAACGCGAGCCACACGAACTCGAGCGGAAAGAACGCGAACGCCGCCGTAGCGGCGATCCAGCGGTCGGGCGCGGACGCCAGCCGGCCCTCCGGGAATGACACGAGCAGCAGCACGAACAGGAGGATCGACGAGTCCACGAGCAGGATTCCGATCGTCGCCGCCAGCGACGATCCGTGGTCGATCGCAAGCTCGAACGCGAACGCGGAGAGGCCGCGGAACGACCCGAAGGCGATCATCAGCGCGCCGACGGGATTGGCTGGCCGGCGGCGCCAGATCACCAGCCCGCAGCCGATGAACGACAGCGCCAGCAGCATCAGGAGGATCCGCTCGACCAGTGCCGCCTCGCCCAGGACGAACGCCGTGGGCGCACCGATCAGCCCCACAAGGGCGAGCAGGGGCCAGACCCACCGCGTTCGTGTCAGGAATACAGCTACGGGCGGTCCCTCCTTCCCGGTCGCCCTGAAGCGACCATACAGGGACAGGTCCCTATTCGGCCGCGGGTTTCGCCCTCTGGGCGAATACCCGCAAGGGAACCTGGCCCCCTAGGGCCAGTGTTCCCCGGTTTCGCCCTCTGGGCGAATACCCGCAAGGGAACCTGGCCCCCTAGGGCCAGTGTTCCCCGGGTCCCTATTCGGCCGCGGGTTTCGCCCTCTGGGCGAATACCCGCAAGGGAACCTGGCCCCCTGGGCCAGCGTTCCCCGCCCTCTAGGGCCAGTGTTCCCCGTCGAGGAGCGCCAGCAGGCCGGCCTCGTCGAGCACCGGCACCCCGAGCTTCTCCGCCTTCGCCAGCTTGGAGCCGGGCGAGGCGCCCGCGACCACGTACGACGTCTTCTTCGACACCGAGCCGGTCACCTTCCCGCCCGCCGCGAGGATCCGCTCCTGCGCCTCCTCGCGCGTGAGGTCGGGCAGCGTGCCGGTGAGCACGAAGGTCTGGTCGCGCAGCGGGCCCTCGCCCGGCGGCGGGCCCTCCTGCTCGAGGTGGAGCCCGATCTGCCGCAGGTCGTCGAGCAGCGCGCGCATCTGCTCGTCGGCGAGCTGGTCGTGGATCAGCTGGGCCACGATCGGGCCGATCCCGGGCGTCTCGGCGATCTGCTCCGGCGTGGCCGCCAGCAGGGCGTCGATCGAGCGGAACTGGGCGGCGAGGTTGCGGCCGGTGACGTAGCCGACGCCCTCGATGCCGACCGCGAACAGCACGATGCCGAACGGCCGGTCCTTCGACGCCTCGATCGAGGTGACGAGGTTGCGGGCGCTGACCTCGCCGTAGCCCTCGAGCTCGCGCAGCTGCTCCTCGGTGAGCCGGTAGAAGTCGCCCGCCGTGCGGATCAGGCCGCGCTCGAGGAACGTCGCCACCTGCTTCTCCCCCAGGCCGTCGATGTCCATCATCGCGGCGAACGTCGCCATCAGCTGCCAGCGGCGCTCGGGGCAGTCGCGGTTCGGGCACTTGGTGAAGACGCCCGCGCCCTTGACGGTCGGCGTGTCGCAGAACGGGCACCGCTTCGGGGGTTTCGGCACCGGCCCGCGGTCCTTGCGCTCGACCGCGTGCGGGGCCGGCGAGACCACCTGCGGGATGACGTCGCCGGCGCGCAGCACGATCACCTCGTCGCCGGGCCGCACGTCCTTGCGCGCCAGGTCCTCCTCGTTGTGCAGCGTCGCGCGCTTGACCGTGACGCCGCCGACGTGCACCGGCTCGAGCTCGGCGAACGGGTGCAGGTCGCCGAACTTGCCGACGTTCCAGCGCACCTCGTTGAGCGTCGTGACGGCGGTCGTGGGCGGGAACTTCCAGGCGATCGCCCAGCGCGGGTCGCGCCCCACGACCCCGAGCCGCCGCTGCAGCTCGACGTCGTCGACCTTCACGACCACGCCGTCGATCTCGAAGTCGAGCGCCCCGCGGCGCTCCTGCCAGCTCAGGCACTGGGCGACGACCTCGTCCTCTGTGTCGAGCACCTGCACGTCGCCGTTGACGCGGAAGCCGTGCTCGCGCAGCCACTCGAGCGCCTCCCAGTGCGAGCCGAGCCGCAGCCCTTCGGTCACGCCGATCCCGTAGCACCACATCGAGAGCGGGCGGTCGGCGGCGAGCTGGGGGTCGAGCTGGCGGATCGTGCCCGCCGCGGAGTTGCGCGGGTTCATGAACGTCGACAGGCCCGCCTCGGCCCGCCGCTCGTTGAGCGCCTGGAAGTCCGGCAGCGACATGTAGACCTCGCCGCGCACCTCGAGCCGCGCCGGGGCGTCCTCGATGCTGAGCGGGATCGTGGGCATCGTGCGCAGGTTGTGCGTGACGTCCTCGCCGACCTCGCCGTTGCCGCGCGTGGCGCCGCGCACGAGCAGGCCGTCCTCGTAGATCAGCGAGATCGCGAGCCCGTCGATCTTGGGCTCGGCGACGAACCGGAAGCTGGGGTCCTCGATCCCCTCGCGGGCGAGGTGCGAGCGCATCCGCGCCACCCACGCCCGCAGCTCCTCCTCCGAGCGCGCGTTGGCGAGCGAGAGCATCGGCGCCGGGTGGGTGACCTTGACGAGCTTGGAGACCGGCTCGGCGCCCACGCGCTGCGTCGGCGAGTCGGGCGTGAGCAGCTCGGGGTGCGCGGCCTCGATCCCGCGCAGCTCGTCGAGCAGCGCGTCGTACGCGTCGTCGCCGATGACCGGGTCGTCGAGGACGTAGTAGCGGCGGTTGTGCTCGGCCAGCTCGCGGCGCAGCTCGGCCGCCCGCTCGGCGGCGCTCACTCGGCCAGTTCCTCCGCGGCCGGCGCCAGAAGTCTCGCGAGGTCGTAGGCGCGCAGCTCGTCGAGCCCGTGCTCGGCGGTGAGGTCGAAGTGCAGCGGCGTGACCGCGATCCGCCCGGCCGCGACGGCGGCGAGGTCGGTGCCGGCCTCGTCGTCGTGGACCGGCGAGTCGCCGTAGATGCGGTAGCGCCGGCGGCCGTCCTCGTCGGTCTCGACCTGCTGGAGCGCATCGCGGTAGATGCGCTTGCCGAGCCGGGTGACCTCCACGCCGTCGGCGTCGCCCGCGGGCACGTTGACGTTCAGCAGCGTGCCGTCGGGGAGCGGAACGTCGTCGAGCCGGTCGACGATCTGGGCGGCGAAGGTGGCCGCCTGCTCGAAGTCGAACGCCCGGCCGAGCCGGAAGTCCATCTCGCGTGCCTGTGACTGCTGGGACACGGCGATGCCCGGCACCCCGAGCACGATCCCCTCGAGCGCCGCGGCGACCGTCCCGGAGTACGTGATGTCGTCCCCCAGGTTGGAGCCGTGGTTGATGCCGGCGACCACGAGGTCGGGCTTGAAGTCGTCGACGAGGCCGAGCGAGGCCAGCCGCACGCAGTCGACCGGCGTGCCGTCGCACGAGAACCCGTGGGTGCCGTCGTCGAACGGGACCTCGGTGACCCACAGGGGCCGGCGCGTGGTGATCGAGCGCGCCGTGGCGGACATGTTCTCGTCGGGCGCGATCACGGCGAGCTCGATGTCCTCGAGCGCGACCAGCGCGCGCCGCAGCGCTTGCAGGCCGTCGGCGTGGATGCCGTCGTCGTTGGTGAGGAGCACGCGGAGCATCGGCTCCGCCGCAGGATAGAGGGGCGCCTACGCCGTGGTGGGCGCTAGGCCGGCGAGGATGCCGAGCTGCTGGAACATCGCCAGCGGGCTCCAGTACAGCGCGCCCTCGATCACCATCCCGTCCTCGTCGAACGTCGTGATGACGGCGGCGTACGTCTCGGTCCAGCGGCCGGTGGGCTCGACGCCGAGCAGCGTGCCCTGGTGCGTGCCGACGACGGTCAGCTCCTGCGCCAGCCGCATCCCGGCGAGCGTGGACGAGGTCTCCTGGATGCGCAGGTCGGGGAACGCGATCATGTACTTGCGGGCGGCGGTCACGAGCGCCTCGCGGCCCTGGAGCGGCTTGCCGAGCGCGACGTCGCGCCACATGACGTCCTCGACCATGTTGACCCCGATCCCCTGGGGGTCCTGACGGTTCCAGGCCGCGAGGATGTCCGCCGCTCTCGCGAGCATCGTCCGCCGGTCCATCGCCTGACGGTACTCCGGTGACGGCTGATCGGTCAATAGCGCACAGCGGCCAGGTAGAGGCCGTGAGGAGGGGCGGTGCGTCCGGCCTCGGCGCGCGGACGGCCCTCGAGCAGCCGCGTGAACTCGTCGACGCCGCGCCGCCCGGCGGCGACCTCGAGCATCGTTCCCACGAGGATGCGGTTCATCGCGCGCATGAAGCTGTCGGCCTCGATCCGGAAGGACAGGACGTCCTCCGCGCGCTCCCACGACGCCGCCAGCACCTGGCGGTGGAAGCGCGTGTGGTAGGTCTCGGCGGGCGTGAAGGCGGTGAAGTCGTGGGTGCCGGGGAGAGCAGCGGCACACGCCTGCAGCGCGTCGAGGTCGACCGCGTGCGGCCACCACAGCGCCCGGCCGCGCTCGAACGGCGACGGCGTGCGGCGGGCGAGCACGCGGTACACGTACGAGCGGCTGACGGCGTCGTGGCGCGCGCTGAAGCCGCCGGGCATCTCCTCGGTGGCGAGGACCGCCACCTCGTCGGGCAGCAGCGCGTTGACGGAGCGCAGGAGCGGCAGCGGCCCGTCGTAGGAGACGACCTGCCCGAGCGCGTGCACGCCGCGGTCGGTGCGGCCGGCGACCACGAGGTCGACGGGTTGCCGCAGCACGACCTCGAGCGCCCGCGCCAGCTCCCCCTCCACCGTCCGCTTCCCCGGCTGGACGGCCCAGCCCGCGAACGGGCCACCGTCATATTGCAGGGTGAGCTTGGCGGTCAGACCAGTTCGAGGTAGACCATCTCGGTCGCGTCGCTCGAACGCGGCCCGAGCTTGAGGATCCGGGTGTAGCCCCCGGGGCGCTCCGTGTAGCGGGGCGCGATCTCCTCGAACAGCTTGTAGATGACGCCCTTGTCCGGGTGCTGGAGGATCGAGATCGCTCGCCGGCGGGCGTGCAGGTCACCCCGCCGGGCCAGCGTGATCAGCTTCTCGATCTCCGGCTTGACCGCCTTGGCCTTGGCCTCGGTGGTCCGGATCCGCTCGTGGTCGATGACCTCGATACAGAGGTTCGCGAGCAGCGCCTTCCGGTGCGAGGCGGTGCGCGAGAGCTTGTGCCGGGTTTTTTGGTGGCGCATGGTGGGTGGGTGGGGGCGGGTCGGTGTTTCTTTAATCGTTGCGGAGCGTGAGCCCGCGCTGGGAGAGCGTCTCGATGACCTCGTCGATCGACTTCTTGCCGAAGTTCGGGATCGCCGCCAGCTCGCCCTCGGACTTCGAGACGAGGTCGCCCACCGTCTGGATGCCCGCGCGCTTGAGGCAGTTGTAGGACCGCACGCCGAGCTCGAGCTCCTCGATCAGGATGTCGTCCATCGGCGAGCCGCCGGCGCGCCCGCCGCCGGGCAGCGCGCCCGGACCGCCGACGCCGGCGCCGTTGTCGAGCGCGGTCATCCCGCCGGGGCCGGCGCGCAGCTCCTCGATCCGCTCCTCGTCGGTGAAGATCGAGAGCGAGGAGATGAGGATCTCGGCGGCCTCGCGGAGCGCGGCCTGCGGGTCGATCGAGCCGTCGGTCTCGATGTCGATCGTCAGCTTGTCGAAGTCCGTCCGCTGGCCGACGCGCGCCTGCTCGACCGAGTACGCCACGCGGCGGACGGGCGAGAAGATCGAGTCGATCGGGATGACGCCGATCGGCTGGTCGGGCGACTTGTTGTCCTCGGCCGGGCGGTAGCCGCGGCCGCGCCCGATCGTGAGGTACATCTCGAGCTTGGTCTTCTTCTCGAGCGTGGCGATGTGCGCGTCCGGGTTGAGGATCTCGACGCCCGAGGGCAGGTCGATGTCGCGCGCGGTGATCTCGCCGGGGCCGGTGACGACGAGCGGGGCCTCGACCTCGGTGGCGTCCGAGTGCATGCGGCACACGATGCCCTTGAGGTTGAGGACGATGTCGGTCACGTCCTCCGTCACGCCCTTGACGGTCGAGAACTCGTGCGCGACGCCCTCGATCCGGACGGAGGTGACGGCGGCGCCCGCGAGCGAGGCGAGCAGCACGCGGCGCAGCGAGTTGCCGAAGGTGTAGCCGAAGCCGCGATCGAGCGGCTCAACCACGAACTGACCGCGGTTGTCCTCGACGGACTCGGCGGTGATTCGGGGGATCTGGAAGTCGAGCATCAAGGTCCTAACGTCGTCTCAGGTTCTCGGGGGAGCGTGTGGGACCGGCGTGGGGAGGAACGCCGGGGGCTTTACTTCGAGTACAGCTCGACGATGAGCTGCTCCTGCACCGGCGCGGCGATCTCCGCGCGCTCGGGCTTGCGGAGCACCTTCGCCGTCAGCTGATCGTGGTCCGCCTGCAGCCACGCCGGCACCTGCGCCACCAGCTCGGTCGCGTCGCGGATGACCGTCTCCGCGTCGGATCCGGGCTTGAAGGTGATGACGTCGTCCGCCTTCACCTGGTAGCTGGGGATGTTCACCCGGCGGCCGTTGACCGCCCAGTGGCCGTGCCGGATCAGCTGCCGCGCCTGCCGGCGGGAGGCCGCGAAGCCGAGCCGCACCAGCACGTTGTCGAACCGGCACTCGAGCATCCGCAGCAGGTTCTCGCCGGTGATCCCCGGCTGCCGCGACGCCTTGGCGTAGTACGTCCGGAACTGCTTCTCGAGCACGCCGTAGTAGCGGCGCGCCTTCTGCTTCTCGCGCAGCTGCACGCGGTACTCGGACTGCTTCTGGCGGCCCCGGCCGTGCTCGCCGGGCGGGTACGAGCGACGCTCGACGCCGCACTTGTCGGTCAGGCAGCGCTCGCCCTTGAGGAAGAGCTTCTGCCCTTCGCGGCGGCACTGCTTGCACTGGGGAGATGTGTCGCGAGCCATTCTGGTTGTGTCAGACCCTTCGCCGCTTCCGGGGGCGGCAGCCGTTGTGTGCCTGCGGGGTGACGTCCCTCACGCCGGTGACCTCGAGGCCGGCGGCCTGCAGCGAGCGGATCGCGGTCTCGCGGCCCGAGCCCGGGCCCTTGACGAAGACCTCGACCTTCTGCATGCCCTGCTCGATGCCCTTGCGGGCGGCGGCGTCGGCCGTCACCTGGGCGGCGAAGGGAGTCGACTTGCGGGAGCCCTTGAAGCCGGCGCCGCCGGCGGACTCCCAGGCGATGACGTTGCCCTCGCGGTCGGTGAGGGCGACGATCGTGTTGTTGAACGACGTCTTGATGTGCGCCTGCCCGATCGGGACGTTCTTCTTGACCTTGCGGCGGCCGCGCTGGGGTCGGCGGGGAGCGGGACTCACTTCTTCGTCGCCTTCTTCTTGCCGGCCACCTGCATGCGCTTGGGACCCTTGCGGGTGCGCGCGTTGGTCTTGGTGTTCTGCCCGCGCACGGGGAGGTTGCGGCGATGGCGCATGCCGCGGTAGCAGCCGATCTCCATCAGGCGCTTGATCGCCTGCGAGCGCTCGCGGCGCAGGTCGCCCTCGACCATCAGCTCGTTGTCGATGACGTCGCGCAGCTGGGAGACCTCGCCGTCGGTGAGGTCGCGCACGTAGCGGTTCGGGTCGATGCCGAGCTGGGCCAGCACCTCGTTGGAGGTGGGGCGCCCGACGCCGTAGATGTAGGTCAAGCCGATCTCGACGCGCTTGTTGAGCGGGATGTTGACCCCTGCGATACGAGCCATTCCCGGGCTACCCCTGACGCTGCTTGTGTCGAGGGTTCGAGCAGATCACGAGGACCCGGCCGTTGCGCCGGATGATCTTGCACTTCTCGCACATCGGCTTCACCGACGGTCGTACCTTCATGATCCCTTTCGGCTGATGATCCAGACGAGGTGGCTCTGGCTGCCGGAGCGGCTGCCGCTACCAGTCCCCCGGACGGAGAAAAGTCGTCGCACACAGACCCCTCGCGAGGCCCAAAGCGCGACCGAGCAGGATAGCAAGCGGTGACGTCGCCGAAGGCGAGTGCGACGAAGGAGCATCTCGCCTGGCAGGCGAAACCCGATAATCGGGAAATGATCGCGGCGCTCATGGCTCTGGCGCTGTCCGGGCCGGTGGTCGTGCACGACTCCCGCGAGGCCTCGCCGCTCGGCTCGGTGGGGGCGCGAGAGGGCACGTTCGCCCCGGCGCCGGTGGTCTACGAGCGTACCGCGGGCCCGTGGCGCCAGTGGTGGCTGGCGTTCGCCCGCAACGACCAGGACCGCGGGATCGTTCGCAGCGGGCGGCATGCCGGCGACTGGGAGATGGTGCAGGTCCGCGTCGACTCGGGGGGGTCAGCCGGCCGAGGCGGTCTACGCGCAGCATTCGGGCGCTGAGCGCTGCCCGTGGCGGGCCGTCGAGACGCGTGGCGGGCACGATCGCGGTCGCCGTGGGGCGCCGGCGCTCGCCCTGCTCGTGCTCGTTGCGTGGTGGCGACGTCGGCGAACGTCAACGGCCGCTGGGTAAGGGAGGTGGGGAACCCGGGGTCGCGGCGAGGGTCCATTTCGTCAACTTCACGAGGCTCTTGCCGGTGAGGTTGACGTTGCGCACCCATACGGTGCGTTTCGTCAACGTCACGACCGCGCCCGCCGCGACGTTGACGTTGTGCACCCGCCGGCGTCGCCAGCCTCCCTACCCAGCCGCCGTTGACGTTGACGTTCGTCAGGCGGCGGCGATCCGGGCCTTGGACTCGTGCCAGGGCGTGAGGATCCGGGGGCCGTCGGCGGTGACGGCGATCGTGAACTCGAAGTGGGCGGTGACCGACCCGTCCTGGGAGTAGATCGCCCAGCCGTCGTCGCCCATGCGGACCATGTGGCGCCCGGCGGTCGTCATCGGCTCGACGGCGAAGACCATGCCCTCCTCGAGCACGACGCCCTTGCCCGGCCGGCCGTAGTTGGCGACCTGGGGCTCCTCGTGCATGCTGCGGCCGATCCCGTGGCCGACGAGCGAGCGGACGATCGAGAAGCCGGCGGCCTCGACGTGCTGCTGGACGGCGTGCCCGACGTCCTCGAGGTGGTTCCCCGGGCGGCACTGCTCGACCGCCTTGAAGAGCGACTCCTCGGTGACCTGCAGCAGCTTGGCGGCCACCGGCGAGACCTCGCCGACGGCGAACGTGCGCGCGGCGTCGGCCACCCAGCCGTCGTAGACGACGCCGATGTCGACGCTCAGCGTGTCCCCGCGCGAGAGCCGGAAGCGCCCGGGGATGCCGTGCACGACCATGTCGTTCGGCGACGTGCAGATCGACCCCGGGAAGCCGCGGTAGCCCTTGAACGCGGGCGTTGCTCCCTGCGAGCGGATGTACTTCTCGGCCGCGACGTCGAGGTCCTGCGTCGTGACGCCCGTGCGGATCTTGCCCGCCACCAGGTCCATCGTGCGGACCAGGATGTCCCCGGCGCGGGCCATCTTGTCGATCTCCGCGGGGGTCTTCTTGATGATCACGGGTGGCTCAGAGTCGTTCTTCGAGCCGCAGCGTGGCGAGCGTGGCCCGGATGTGGTCGTGGACCTCCGTCGGGCTGCGCGTGCCGTCGAAGCGGCGCAGGAGGCCCTTCGCATCGTAGTAGTCGATGAGCGGCTCGGTCTGCTCGTGGTACGTGTCGAGCCGCGTGCGGACCTTGTCGGGGTCGTCGTCGTCGCGCCGGAACAGCGGCTTGCCGCACTGGTCGCAGACGCCCTCGTGCTT
Organism: uncultured Solirubrobacteraceae bacterium; assembly: GCA_963789005.1. Lineage (GTDB taxonomy): Bacteria > Actinomycetota > Thermoleophilia > Solirubrobacterales > Solirubrobacteraceae > DASSUW01. The sequence goes on along the minus strand of CAWBIZ010000004.1, from coordinate 187,254 downwards.
CGGCGGGTCGAACTCCTCGTGGTAGAGGTGGCCCGCGCGGCACTGGCGGCGGCCCGAGAGCCGCGTGATCACCACGTCGTCCGAGGCCTGCACGTAGAGCGCGGCGGTCAAGCGGCGGCCGAGCTGCTCGAGCTCCTCGCCGAGCGCGTCGGCCTGCGGCACGGTGCGCGGGAAGCCGTCGAGCAGAAAGCCGTCGTCGCCCTCCTGCTCGACCTTCTCGAGGATCATGGCGATCACCAGATCGTCGGGCACGAGCTTGCCCGCGCTCATGTACGACGCGGCCTCCTTGCCGAGCTCGGTGTCGTTCTCGCGGTGCTCGCGCAGGAGGTCCCCGGTGGCGATGTAGGGCAGGCTGAAGTCCTCGCGCAGGCGGGCCGCCTGCGTCCCCTTGCCCGCACCGGGGGGGCCCAACAAGATGAGGTTGAGCTCGCTCACGAAGCCGGGCAGCCTACTTCAAGAAGCCTTCGTAGTTGCGCATCATCAATTGCGCCTCGAGCTGCTTCATCGTGTCCAGGGCGACCCCGATCACGATCAGGATCGACGTCCCGCCGAAGAAGAAGTTGGCCGACGTCTGGTTGATCAGGATCGTCGGCAGCGCGGCCACGGCGGCCAGGTAGAGCGCCCCCGGGAACGTCAGCCGGGCGAGGATGCGGTCCAGGAACTCGGCCGTCGGCCGGCCGGGTCTCACCCCCGGGATGAACCCGCCGTACTTCTTCAGGTTGTCGGCCTGGTCGACCGGGTTGAACGTCACCGCGGTGTAGAAGTACGTGAACAGGATGATGAAGATCGTCTCGCCGACGATGTAGGCCCAGCCGTTCGGGCTGAAGAACGTCGCGAGGCCCTGGGCGCCCGGCGCGAGCTCGCCGATCGTGGGCGGGAAGGCCATGATCGAGGCGGCGAAGATGACCGGGATGACGCCCGCCATGTTCACGCGCAGCGGCAGGTAGGTCTGCCCGCCGGAGCTCATCCGGCGGCCGATCACGCGCTTGGCGTACTGGATCGGGATCCGCCGCTGGCCCTCCTGCACGAACACGATCGCCGCGATGATGAAGAGCGCGAGGAACGGCATGATGACCCTGAAGACCTGGTCGGGGTTCGTCCACCATGCCTGGATCCCGTTCGGCAGGCCCGACACGATCGAGGCGAAGATCATCAGCGAGATGCCGTTGCCGATGCCGCGCTGGGTGATCAGCTCGCCCATCCACATCAGCAGCACGCAGCCGGCGGTCAGGCAGACGACGATCAGGATCACGCCGCCGGGCGTGAAGTTGTCGATCACCGGGGCGCCCGCGCTGTTGCCCTGCGAGCGGAAGAGGAAGACGTAGCCGATCGCCTGCGCGGCGGCCAGGCCGACGGTCAGGTAGCGCGTGTACTGCGTGATCTTCTGCTGGCCGACCTCGCCCTCCTTCTGCAGCTTCTCCAGCGACGGCGAGACGACCGTGAGCAGCTGCAGGATGATCGAGGCGGTGATGTAGGGCATGATCCCGAGCGCGAAGATCGCGATCCGGGACAGGCCGCCGCCCGTGAAGAGGTTGAGGAAGCCGAGGATGTTCGACCCGGCGTAGTTCTCCGAGATCTGCTCGATCGCCTCGAGGTTCACGCCCGGGACCGGGATGAACGCCCCGAGCCGGTAGAGCGCGAGGATGGCCGCCGTGAACAGCAGCTTCTTCCGGATGTCGGCGACCCGGAAGGCGTTGAGGATGGTGGCGATCATCCCGCTGTCGCGCTAGGCGTCGATGACCTGGCAGGTCCCGCCCGCGGCCTCGATCCGCTCGCGCGCGGTCTTCGAGAACTTGTGGGCGTGCACGGTGAGCTTCTTGTTGAGCTCGCCGCGCCCGAGGATCTTCACCGGGATGCCCTTGCGCGTGCCGAGCCCCGCCGCCCGCAGCGCGTCGAGGTCGACGGCGGCCCCGTCGTCGAACCGCGCCTCGAGGTCGTCGAGGTTGACCGGCTGCGTGTGCGTCCGGAACGGCTCGAACGGCATCGACATCTTCTTGTTCGGCCCGCGCAGCTTGCGCATCCGCATGTGGATCGGGTTCTGGCCGCCCTCGAAGTTCGAGCGGTCCTTGGCGCCGGCGCGGGAGCCGTAGCCCTTGTGGCCGCGGCCGGCGGTCTTGCCGGTGCCGGAGCCCTCGCCGCGGCCGACGCGCTTGCGCGGCCGGCGCGAGCCCGGGGCCGGCTTGAGGTTGTGGAGGCCGATCAGCTCTTCGTCCGCCATCATGCCGCTCCGCATGCGAGCTGTGGTTTGATCGTCCTAGATCTCATCACGGTCACCTCAGTCCTTCTGTTCGACCGTCACGAGATGGCGCACGGCGTGGACCATGCCGCGCAGCTGCGGGGAGTCCTCGCGCTCGACCGACTTGCCGATCCCGCGCAGCCCGAGCGAGCGAAGCGTGTCGAGCTGCCGGCGGTCGCACCCGTTCGACGACTTGACCTGCGTGATGATCACGCGGGCACCTCCGCCTCGTCCTCGCGATGTTCGCCGCCAGGCGAACTCGCAAGGGAATCGGCGCCAGCCGATTCCCCGCCGCCGAGGCCGAGGACGCGATCGACCGACAGGCCGCGCAGGGCCGCGATCTCCTCGGGGCGCCGCAGGTCCTGCAGGCCGGAGATCGTCGCCTTCACGAGGTTGATCGGGTTCTGCGTGCCGAGCGACTTGGAGAGGATGTCGTGGATCCCGGCCAGCTCGAGCACCGCGCGCACGCCGCCGCCGGCGATCACGCCGGTACCGGGCGAGGCGGGCTTGAGGAACACGCGGCCGGAGCCGAAGATGCCGGTCGTCTGGTGCGTGATCGTCGAGCCGTGGCGGGGCACGCGGAAGAGGTTCTTCTTCGCGTGCTCGACGCCCTTCTGGATCGCCAGCGGGACCTCGTTGGCCTTGCCGTAGCCGACGCCCACGATGCCGTTCTCGTCGCCCACGACGACGAGCGCCGTGAACGAGAAGCGCCGGCCGCCCTTGACGACCTTGGCGACGCGGTTGATCTCCACGACGCGCTCTTGGAGGTCGAGGCCGGTGGAGGAGACGGATCGATCGGGGGCTGCCATGAAGTCCTTCGAGTCTAGAAGTTCAGTCCGCCGTCGCGGGCGCCCTCGGCGAGCGCCTTCACACGGCCGTGGTAGCGGTAGCCGCCGCGATCGAACACGACGGTGTCGACGCCGGCGGCCTTCGCGCGCTCGGCCAGCAGCTCGCCGGCGCGGCGGGCCTGGTCCATCGGCTTCAGCGAGCGCAGGTCGCCCTCCGTCCAGTTGACCGCGGCCAGCGTGCGGCCGTCGACGTCGTCGACGAGCTGCACGAAGATGCCCCGGTTCGAGCGGAAGACCGACACGCGCGGGCGCTCGGCGGTGCCGTGCACCTTGGCGCGGACGCGGCGGCGGCGCTTGAGGCGCCGGGCGGGAGCGGTGAGGACCGTCATGCCCGCTTGCCGACCTTCCGGGCCACGTACTCGCCCTCGTAGCGGATGCCCTTGCCCTTGTAGGGCTCCGGCTTGCGCTGCTTGCGGATGATCGCGGCGATCTCGCCGACCTGCTGCTTGGAGTTGCCCTTGACGATCACGCGCGTCGGCAGCGGCACCTCGAACTCGATGCCCTCGGGGGCCTTGATCGGCACCGGGTGCGAGTAGCCGAGCGCGAGCTCGAGGTCGCGGCCCTTGAGCGCGGCGCGGTAGCCGACGCCCTGGATCTCGAGCGTCTTCGTGAAGCCCGACGTCACGCCCTCGACCATGTTGGCCACCAGCGAGCGGGTGAGCCCGTGCAGGGCGCGATGCTCGGCGCGGTCGGTCGGGCGCGTGACGAGCAGCTCGTCGCCCTCCTGGCGGATCTCGATCGCGCGGTTCTTGCGCTCGGCGAGATCGCCGCGCGGACCGGCCACGCGGACGACCTCCGGCTCGATCGTGATGGACACGCCGGTGGGGACGGGGATGGGCTTCTTGCCGATGCGGCTCATGGTTCGTCTACCAGACCTCGGCCACGACCTCGCCGCCGACACCTTCGCGGCGCGCGTCGTGCCCGGTCATCACGCCCCTGGAGGTCGACACGATCGTCGTGCCCATGCCTCCCAGGACCTTCGGGATGTGCTTGGCGTCCACGTACGTCCGCTGGCCCGGGCGGGAGACCCGGCGCAGGCCGGAGATGACGGACGTGCGGTCGTCAGTGTACTTCAGCCTCACGAGGATCTTGTCGGACGCCGAGCCGGGCACGCCCGGTGCGTCGTCGTAGCCCGCGATGTAGCCCTGCTCGAGCAGGATCCGCGCCATCTCGCGCTTGAGGCGGCTGGCGGGGATCTCGACCTCCTCGTGGGCGGCCATGATCCCGTTGCGGATCCGCGTCAGGAAGTCGGCGATCGGGTCGGTCATCGACATGGCGCTACCAGCTCGACTTCGTCATGCCGGGGATGTAGCCGTTGTGCGCGAGCTCGCGCAGGCAGATCCGGCAGAGGCCGAACTTGCGGTAGACCGCGCGCGGGCGGCCGCAACGGCGGCAGCGCGAGTGCGCGCGGGTCTTGTACTTCGGTGTGCGCCCCTGGCGCACGATCTTTGACTTCTTGGCCACTGGTCTCCTAAATCCTGTTAAGCCGCTGCGGGCTCCTCGGCGAGCGTCTCGTAGGCGCCGGGGCGGCCGTCGCGCGCGAACGGCATGCCCAGCGCGTCGAGCAGCGCGAACGCCTCGGGGTCGGTCTTGGCGGTGGTGGTGATGGTGACGTCGAGCCCGCGCACCTGGTCGACGGAGTCGTAGTCGATCTCCGGGAAGATGACCTGCTCGCGGATGCCCAGCGAGTAGTTGCCGCGCCCGTCGAACGAGCGCGGGTTGAGCCCGCGGAAGTCGCGCAGCCGCGGCAGCGCGATCGACACGAGGCGGTCGAGGAACTCGTACGCGCGCTCGTCGCGCAGCGTGACCGAGAGCCCGACGGGCATGCCCTCGCGCAGCTTGAAGTTGGCGACCGACTTGCGCGCGCGGCGCACGCTCGGGCGTTGCCCGGCGATCGTCGCCAGCTGCTCCTGCGCGGCCTCGAGCATCTTCGAGTCCTGCTTGGCCTCGCCCACGCCCATGTTGAGCGTGACCTTGGTCAGCTTCGGCGCCTGCATGACCGACGAGTAGCCGAACTTGCGCACCAGCGCCGGCCGGATCTCGTCGTTGTAGCGGTCCTTGATGCGTGCCATGTCAGTCCAGCTCCGAGCCCGAGCGCTTCGCGATCCGCATGCGGCGGCCGGTCTCGGCGTCGCGGCGGAATCCGATGCGCGTCGGCTTGTGGTCCTTCGGGTCGACGATCGCCACGTTGGACACGTGGATCGGACCCTCCTTCTCGATCACGCCCACGGGGGCGTTGGGGCGGCCGGGGGTGGCGCGCTGGTGGCGCTTGACCATGTTCAGGCCCTCCACGAACACGCGGTCCTTCCGCGGGTCCGTGCGGATGACCTTGCCGGTCTTGCCCTTGTCCTTGCCCGAGATCACGATCACCTCGTCGTCGGTCCGGATGCGCATGTCAGAGCACCTCCGGGGCGAGCGAGACGATCCGCATGAAGCCGCCGTCGCGCAGCTCGCGCGCCACCGGCCCGAAGATACGGGTGCCACGCGGCGCGTTCTGGGCGTCGATGATCACGGCGGCGTTCTCGTCGAACGCGATGTAGGTCCCGTCCTCGCGCCCGAACTCCTTCTTCGTGCGCACGACGACGGCCTTGACGACCTCGCCCTTCTTGACGGTCCCCTGCGGCGTGGCCTGCTTGACGGTCGCCGTGATGATGTCCCCGACGCCGGCGTAGCGGCGGCGCGAGCCGCCCATCACGCGGATGCAGAGGATCTCGCGCGCGCCCGTGTTGTCGGCGACCTTGAGCCGCGTCTCGTTCTGGATCATCGCGCTCGCTCCACCACGTCCACCAGCCGCCAGCGCTTGGAGCGGGACATCGGCCGGCACTCCTGCACGCGCACGGTGTCGCCCTCGTGGGCGTCGTTGCGCTCGTCGTGGGCGTAGAGCTTGACCGTCGAGCGCATGATCTTGTGGTAGCGCTTGTGGCGCCGCACCACGTCGATCGCGACCGTGATCGTCTTCTCGCCCTTCTCGGAGACGACGACGCCCTGGCGGACCTTGGCCTTGCCCGGGCCGTGCTCGGGCGCGTGGTCGGGCTCGCGCGGCGGCTCGGCCGCGCGGCGCTCGGCGTTCTTGGTCTTCAGGCGCGTGCGGTAGGCGCGGCGCTGCTTGGCGACGGCCGCCCGGCGCTCGGCGCGCTCGGCCGCCCGCTCCTCGGGCGTCCGCGACTTGCGACGCCCGGCGGCGGTGCGCCGCTCGGCGCGCTTGGCCTCGAGCCGGTCACGGCGGGTCGGCCCGCTCTTGGGCGCGGCCTTCGGCTTCGCCTCGGCGGCCGGCGCAGCCTCCTCGGCCGGCGCAGCCTCCTCGGCCGGCGCCGCAGCCTCCTCGGCGGGCGCAGCCTCCTCGGCCGGCGCAGCCTCCTCAACCGGCGCGGCTTCCTCGGGGGGCGCCGCAGCCTCCTCGGCGGGCGCGGCCTCCTCGGCAGCCGGCTCGTCTGCTGCCGGCTCGTCCGGCGCCTCGACCTGCGCGGCGGACTCCTCGTCCTCCGCCTCACGCGAGGCCGGCTCGGCGGCGTCAGGCGTCGCCGACTCCGTCGCGGCCTGGTCCTGAACCTCTTCGGGCGTGTCCTCGGTCTTCTTCTTCTTGTCAGCCATCGTCGGTCTCAGTCTTGATCGTCGTCACGTTCGGGTCGACGCCGCGCTGGCGAGCGACCGTGAGCGCGCGCGCGAGGTCGCGCTTGGCGCCGCGCATGCGAGCGGTGTTGTCGAGCTCGCCCGTCGCATGCTGCATGCGCAGGCCGAACACGTCGCGGCGCTGCGTCGCGATGTGCTCGCGCAGCTTGGCGTCGGTGATGTCGCGCAGTTCGGTCGCCTTCATGAGTGGGCGTCCTCGCGCATCACGAACTTGGTCTTCAGGGGAAGCTTGTGACCGGCGAGGCGCATCGCCTCGCGCGCGAGCGGCTCCGGCACGCCGGACAGCTCGAACATCACGCGACCGGGCTTCACGACGGCGACCCAGCCCTCCGGGTTGCCCTTGCCGGAGCCCATGCGCGTCTCGGCGGGCTTCTTCGTGTAGGGCTTGTCCGGGAAGACGTTGATCCACACCTTGCCGCCGCGCTTGATCTTGCGCGTCATCGCGATACGAGCGGCCTCGATCTGGCGGTTGGTGAGCCAGCCGGTCTCGAGCGCCTTGAGCCCGTACTCGCCGAAGGCGACGGTCTGCTGGCCGCGCGAGAGCCCGGCCCGCCGGCCGCGGTGCTGCTTGCGGAACTTGACGCGCTTGGGGGAAAGCATCAGCGGCTGATCCCTCCGCTGAGGTCGGGACGCGGGCCGCCGCGGCCACCTCCGCCGCCACGACCGCCGCCGCCACCGCGGCCACCTCCGCCGCCGCCACGGCCACCGCCGCCGCCGCCGAAGCCACCACCGCCGCCGCCGCGGCCACCACCGCCGCCGCCGAAGCCGCCACCGCCGCCGCGGCCACCGGGGCCGCCGCCACGGCCTCCGCCGCCACGGCCGCCGTCGCCGCGCCCGCGGCCGTCACGGCCGCCGCGCCCACGCCGGCGGTCGTCCGGGCCGTCGTCGCCGCGCCCGGGCGGCTCGTCGAGCGACGTCAGGTCCTGGCCGGTGTAGCCGGCGGGCATGATCTCGCCCTTGTTGATCCAGCACTTGACGCCGATGCGGCCGAACGTCGTGCGCGCCTCGTAATAGCCGTAGTCGATGTCCGCGCGCAGCGTGTGCAGCGGCACGCGGCCGTCGGAGTAGGACTCCGAGCGGGCCATCTCGGCGCCGCCCAGGCGGCCGCCGACCTGGATCTTGCAGCCCTTGGCGCCGGAGCGCATCGCGCTCGTCAACGCGCGCTTCATCGCGCGCCGGAAGGCGACGCGGTTCTGCAGCTGCTCGGCGATCGACTGCGCGACGAGCTTCGCGTCGAGCTCGGGGCGCTTGATCTCGAGGATGTTGACCTTGATCGACTTGCCGGTGAGCCGGTGCAGGTCGCGCCGCAGGGCGTCGACCTCCGACCCGGACTTGCCGATCACGATGCCCGGCCGCGCGGTGTGGATGTTGACCTCCACCTCGGCGGCGTCCTTGCGGATCGTGATGTCCGACAGGCCGGCGTGCGCGAGCTTGTTCGTGATGTGGTCGCGGATCCGCACGTCCTCGATCAGGAAGTCGGAGAAGTTCTTCTCGGAGAACCAGTTCGACTTCCAGTCGTGGATGTAGCCCACGCGCATGGCCTCGGGATGAACTTTCTGACCCACTAGAGCTCCTTCGGGGTGAGCGTGATGGTCAGGTGAGAGGTGCGCTTGCGGATCCGCGTCGCGCGGCCCATGGCACGCGGGCGGTAGCGCTTGAGCGTCGGCCCCTCGTCGGCATGGACCGCGGCGATCCGCAGGTCCTCCCCGACCAGTTCGTGGTTGTGCTCCGCGTTGGCGATCGCGGACTCCAGCAGCTTGAGCCACGGCTTGGCGGCCGCGCGCGGCGTGAAGGCCAGGATGGCCCGCGCCTCGGCGACGTCCTTGCCGCGGATGTGGTCGCACACCAGGCGCGCCTTGCGGGCCGACGTGCGCACGTACTTGGCCTGGGCGCGCACGAGCACGCCCGGCTCCGGACGGCGGCGGCGATCGCGCCTGCGCGGCTGCGCGGCAGCGGCCTCCTGCACGTCCTTCTCGGCCGCGGCGACCGCGGCCTTCTCCTTCGTGCCCTCGGGCTTGGTGCCCTCGGGGTTCTTGTCCTCGGCGGCGACGCGCCGGCGCTTGGGCTTCGGCTTCTCCTCCGTCGCTTCGGCGGCCGTCTTGTCGACGCCGGTCGCCTCCGCGGCCTGGCCCTCGGCCTCGGGCGCGGCCTTCTTCGCGCGCGTGCGCTTGGGCTTGGGCTCCGGCTGATCGGCCGACGTCTTCGCGGCGGCCTTCGGCTTCTTCGCCTCCTTGGCCTCCTCGGGCACGGCGGCCTCGCCCGGCTTGCCCTCCTTCGGATTCTGGGGCTTGTCGGGGGTCATCTCACCCGGCCCTTGGAGTCGTGCCCGCGGTAGGTGCGCGTCGGCGCGAACTCGCCGAGCTTGTGGCCGACCATCGACTCGGACACGAACACGGGCACGTGCTTGCGCCCGTCGTGCACGGCGATGGTGTGGCCCACCATCTCGGGGAAGATCGTCGACGTCCGCGACCAGGTGCGGACCATCGTGCGCGAGTTGGCGGCGTTCATGGACTCGATGCGACCCATCAGGCGCTCCTCGACCCACGGCCCCTTCTTGGAGGAACGGCTCATCAGCGGCCACCCTTCTTGCCGCGGCGCCGGCCGCGGACGATGTAGCGATCGGACTGCTTGCCCTTCTTGCGGGTGCGGTAGCCGATCGTCGGCACACCCCAGGGCGTCTGCGGGTGGTTGCCCAGCGGCGTGGCGCCCTCGCCACCGCCGTGCGGGTGGTCCACCGGGTTCATGGCCGTGCCGCGCGTCTGCGGGCGCACGCCCATGTGGCGCTTGCGGCCGGCCTTGCCCACCGTGACGTTCTGGTGGTCGGCGTTGCCGACGACACCGACGGTGGCGCGGCACTCGGCGCGCACCATGCGCATCTCGCCCGAGGGCAGGCGCAGGGTGGCCATGCCGGCCTCCTTGGCCATCAGCTGGATGCCGGAGCCCGCGGAGCGGCCGAGCTGCCCGCCGCGGCCGGGCTGGAGCTCGACGTTGTGCACGAGCGTGCCGACCGGCATCAGCGCCAGCGGCATCGCGTTGCCGACCGTGATGTCCGACCCGGCGCCGGCCTGGACGGTCATGCCCACGCGCAGCCGGTTGGGCGCGAGGATGTAGCTCTTCTCGCCGTCGGCGTAGTGCAGCAGCGCGATGTACGACGACCGGTTGGGGTCGTACTCGATCGCGGCGACCTTGGCCGGCACGCCGTCCTTGCGGTTGCGCTTGAAGTCGATCTTGCGGTACAGGCGCTTGGCGCCGCCGCCGCGGTGGCGGGACGTCTTGCGCCCGTTGGCGTTGCGGCCGCCGGACTTCTTGAGCCCCTCGACGAGGGTCTTCTCCGGCTCGGTCTTCGTGATCTCCGCGAAGTCGGGATACGTGACGAAGCGGCGGCCGGGGGAGGTGGGCTTGGGCTTGCGGATCGGCATGGCTTAGAGGTCGGCCTCCAGGCCCTGGAAGATCGGGATCGAGTCGCCCTCGGAGACCTGGACGACGGCCTTCTTCCAGGCGCGCGTGCGCCCGGCGGTGTAGCCGCGCCGCTTGGGCTTGGAGGGAACGGACGAGGTCGCGACGTTCAAGACGTGGACGTCGAACAGCAGCTCGATCGCCTGCTTGATCTGGGTCTTGTGTGCGTCCTGGTGCACACGGAACGTGTACTTGCCGACCGTCGCCAGCGCGTAGGACTTCTCGGAGACGACGGGCCGGATGATCACCTGGCTGGCGTCCATCAGGCTGCCACCTCCTTCTTGCGCGCTCGCGCCGTCACGGCGTCCAGCGCGTCGGTGGAGAAGACCACCGAGGCGGCGCCGATCAGGTCGGCGACGCCGCAGTCGTCGGCCGCGAGCACGTTCACGCCCGCGAGGTTGCGGAAGGACTTGAAGACGGAGGCCTCGTCGGCGCCGGTCACGACCACGAGCACCGACCCGCCGCGGCGGTCGGCGATCAGGTCGGCCGCCTGCTTGGTCGACGGCGCGTCGAAGCCGCCGGCGTCGAGCGCGAAGATCGAGCCGCGGTCGGCGTGGACCGACAGCGCGCAGCGCAGCGCGGCGCGGCGCGCCTTGCGGTTGACCTTGACGGTGTAGTGCCGGGGGTGCGGGCCGAAGACGACGCCGCCGCCCGCGAACTGGGGCGCGCGGATCGTGCCCTGGCGGGCGCGGCCGGTGCCCTTCTGGCGCCACGGCTTGGCGCCGCCGCCGCGCACGAGCCCGCGCGTGCGGGTCGCGTGCGTGCCGCGCCGGCGGGCGGCCAGCTCGGCCACCACGACCTCGTGCACGAGCGGGCCGTTGAACTCGGCACCGAACACGTCGGCGTCGAGCTTGACCTTCTTCGTGCCGACCCGAGGACCTTCGCGTCAGCCATCGGTGCGCACCTCCACCGTGCCGCCCTTGGCGCCCGGGACGGAGCCGCGGACGAGCATCAGGTTGTCGGCGGGGATCAGCTCGACGATCGTCAGGCCCTTCTGGGTCGCGCGCTTGCCGCCCATGCGGCCGGGGCCGCGGATGCCCTTGAACACGCGCGACGGGCGTGGCCGAGGCGCCGATCGAGCCGGGGGCGCGCACGTTGTGCGAGCCGTGCGACTTCGGGCCGGACTTGAAGTTGTGGCGCTTGATCGTGCCCGCGAAGCCCTTGCCCTTGCCCTTGCCGGCGATCTTGACGATCTGGCCGACCTCGAACGCCTCGACGGTCACGGTGTCGCCGACCTGCAGCTCACCGGCCTCGTCGCGGAACTCGACGAGCGTGCGCACGGGCGGAGCGTCGGCCTTCTTGAGGTGGCCGAGCTCGGGCTTGGAGAGCGCCTTCTCGCGCACGGCGCCGAAGCCGAGCTGCACGGCCTCGTAGCCGTCGCCGTCGAACGTGCGGATCCCGGTCACCGGGCACGGGCCGGCCTCGAGCACGGTCACGCGCTCGACGCGTCCCTCCTCGGTGAAGCGCTGGGTCATGCCCAGCTTCTTGGCGAGGATCGCGGGCATCGTTAGCCGAACGCGAGTCTGATCTCGATGTCGACGCCCGCGGGCAGGTGGTCGAGCCGCTGGAGCGAGTCGACGGTCTTGGGCGTCGGCTGGTGGATGTCGATCAGGCGCTTGTGCGTGCGGATCTCGAAGTGCTCCTGCGAGTCCTTGTCCTTGAACGGCGACTTGATCACCGCGTAGACGTTCTTCTCGGTCGGGAGCGGCACCGGGCCGGACACGGTCGCGCCCGTTCGCGTGGCGGTCTCCACGATCTCCTTCGCCGCGGTCTCGATGGCCGAGGAGTCGTACGCCTTGAGGCGGATGCGGATCTTGTTCTGGGCTACGGCTGCCAATGTTCTGTCCGGTGCTTGAAGTGAAGTGTCTGCTGGGTGCTTGCGGAACGGAACATCTGTTCCGCGCGCGTTGGGGCGGGCTCCGAGCTTAGGAGCCCGCCCCCAAAGGTCGTATCTGTCGACTTCTTTCTCCGGCGGGCTGGGCGCCCGCCGTCCTACTTGACGATCTCGGTGACGACGCCCGAGCCGACCGTGCGCCCGCCCTCGCGAATCGCGAAGCGGAGCCCGGCGTCCATGGCGATGGGCTGGATCAGCTCCACGTCCATCTGCACGTTGTCGCCCGGCATGACCATCTCCGTGCCCTCGGGCAGGTTGGCGACGCCGGTGACGTCCGTCGTGCGGAAGTAGAACTGGGGCCGGTACCCGTTGAAGAACGGGGTGTGGCGGCCGCCCTCCTCCTTCTTGAGGACGTACACCTCGGCCTTGAACTTGGTGTGCGGGGTGATCGAGCCGGGCTTGCACAGCACCTGGCCGCGCTCGATCTCCTCGCGCTTGATGCCGCGGAGCAGGCAGCCGACGTTGTCGCCGGCCTGGCCCTGGTCGAGGATCTTGCGGAACATCTCGACGCCGGTGACCACCGTGCTGGAGGTCTCGGAGTGGATGCCGACGATCTCGACCGTGTCGCTGGTGTTGACGATGCCCTGCTCGATGCGGCCGGTCGCGACGGTGCCGCGGCCGGTGATCGAGAAGACGTCCTCGACCGGCATCAGGAACGGCTTGTCGAGGTCGCGCTCGGGCTCGGGGATGTACGTGTCCAGCTGCTCCCCGAGGTCGAGGATCTTCTGGACGTACTCCTCGTCGCCCTCGAGCGCCTTCAGCGCCGAGCCGACGACGAACGGGACGTCGTCGCCCGGGAAGTCGTACTCGCTGAGCAGCTCGCGGACCTCGACCTCGACGAGCTCGAGCAGCTCCTCGTCGTCGACCATGTCGGCCTTGTTGAGGAACACGACGATGTACGGCACGCCGACCTGGCGGGCGAGCAGGATGTGCTCGCGCGTCTGCGGCATCGGGCCGTCCGCCGCCGAGACCACGAGGATCGCGCCGTCCATCTGCGCGGCGCCCGTGATCATGTTCTTCACGTAGTCCGCGTGGCCCGGGCAGTCGACGTGGGCGTAGTGGCGGTTGTCGGTCTCGTACTCGACGTGAGAAGTCGCGATCGTGATGCCGCGCGCCTTCTCCTCGGGCGCGTTATCGATCTCGTCGAAGGAGCGGGCCTGGCCGCCGTACTTCTCCGAGAGCACCTTGGTGATCGCCGCGGTCAGCGTCGTCTTGCCGTGGTCGATGTGACCGATGGTGCCGACGTTGACGTGCGGCTTGTCCCGCTCGAACTTCTCCTTCGCCACTTTCTCTGTTCCTCTCTAAGTCTCTTGAAATCGAAAATCTTCGGTAGGCGAACCCGTGCAGATTACCGCGTCATGCGGGGACGGGCTCTCCAGTGCGCGCCTCGACCACCTTCTCGGCGATGTTCGGCGGCACCTCCTCGTAGGAGTCGAACTGCATCGTGTACGTCGCCCGGCCCTGGGTCATCGAGCGGACGTCGGTCGCGTAGCCGAACATCTCGCTCAGCGGCACGTGCGCCGTCACGACCTGGGCGTTGCCGCGCGGCTCCATGCCGTGCACGCGGCCGCGGCGGCGGTTGAGGTCGCCGATCACGTCGCCCATGTACTCCTCCGGGGTCACGACCTCGACCGCGAAGATCGGCTCGAGCAGGACGGGCTTGGCCCGCTTGGCCGCCTCCTTGAGCGCCAGCGAGCCGGCCACCTTGAAGGCGATCTCCGACGAGTCGGTGTCGTGGTACTTGCCGTCCGTCAGCGTCACGCGAAGGTCCACCATCGGGTAGCCCGCCCGCACGCCGTTCTCGAGCGCCTCCTCGACGCCCTTCTCGACGGCGGGGATGAACTCGGTCGGGATCGACCCGCCCTTGATCTTGTTGACGAAGTCGAAGCCCTCGCCGGGCGCCGGCTCGATGTCGATGTAGACGATGCCGTACTGGCCCGAGCCGCCGGTCTGGCGCACGAAGCGGCCCTCGACCTTGTCGGCCGTGCCGCGCACGGTCTCGCGGTAGGAGACCTGCGGGCGGCCGACGTTGGCGTCGACCTTGTACTCGCGCAGCATGCGGTCGACCAGCACCTCGAGGTGCAGCTCGCCCATGCCGGAGATCTCGGTCTGGCCGGACTCGTCGTTCGTGCGCACCTGGAAGGTCGGGTCCTCCTCGGCCAGGCGGCCGAGGGCGACCGACATCTTCTCCTGGTCGCTCTTGGTCTTCGGCTCGATGGCGACGGAGATCACGGGCTCGGGGAAGGTGATCGTCTCGAGGCGGATCGGCTTGTCGGGCGCCGCCAGCGTGTCGCCGGTCACGACCTGCTTGATGCCCACGGCTGCGGCGATGTCACCGGCGTAGATCTCCTGGACGTCCTCGCGGTCGTTGGCGTGCATCATCAGGATGCGGCCGATGCGCTCGGTGCGGCCCGTGGTCACGTTGAGCACGCGCGAGCCGGCCTCGAGCTTGCCCGAGTAGACGCGGAAGTACGTGAGCTTGCCGACGTAGGGGTCGGCCATGATCTTGAAGGCCAGCGCGGAGAACGGCTCGTCGTCGGAGGCGTGGCGAACAGCCGGGCGACCCTCATCGTCGCCCTTGACCGGCTCGAGCGCCGTCGACGGGCGGCACCTCCAGCGGGGAGGGCAGGAAGTCGATCACCGCGTCGAGGAGCGGCTGCACGCCCTTGTTCTTGAAGGACGAGCCGCACAGCACCGGGGTCATCTTGATCTCGAGCGTCGCCTTGCGGATGGCCTTGACGAGGCGGTCCTTCGTGATCTCCTGCTCCTCGAGGATCATCTCGAGAGCTCGTCGTCGTAGTGGGAGACCTCCTCGAGCAGCGTCTCGCGCGCGGCCGCCGCCTCCTCGGCCATGTTGGCCGGGATGTCCTCGACGCGACAGTCCTTGCCGAGCTCGTCGTGGTAGACGATCGCCTTCATGTTGATCAGGTCGACGATGCCGCGGAAGTCGCCCTCGGCGCCGATCGGCAGCTGGATCGGCACCGGGTGGGCGCCGAGCCGGTCGATCATCGTCTGGACGCCCTGCTCGAAGTCGGCGCCGATGCGGTCCATCTTGTTGATGTAGGCGATGCGCGGGACGTGGTACTTGTCCGCCTGCCGCCAGACGGTCTCGGACTGCGGCTCGACGCCGGCGACGGAGTCGAACAGCGCGATCGCGCCGTCGAGCACGCGCAGCGAGCGCTCGACCTCGACGGTGAAGTCGACGTGGCCGGGCGTGTCGATGATGTTGATCCGGTGGTCCGCCCACTCGCAGGTGGTGGCGGCCGACGTGATCGTGATGCCGCGCTCCTGCTCCTGCGCCATCCAGTCCATCGTCGCGGCGCCCTCGTGCACCTCGCCCATCTTGTGGGAGCGACCGGTGTAGTAGAGGATGCGCTCGGTCGTCGTCGTCTTGCCCGCGTCGATGTGGGCCATGATCCCGATGTTCCGGGTGTTCTCGAGGGTGAATTTGCGCGGCATAGGAAGGTCTTTCGTCGTTCGCGTGGGGAATGCCCGCTCCGCAGGCAAAAAAACAGGCCCTTGACGGGCCTGGGCTTCACACGGAGGTTCGGGCTCGAGGTTTCCCAGGCGCCGAGAGGGCAAGCTGCGCCCCACGGCGACGTAGGAGAATAGCATCCGCGGCGTGCCCCGCTCAGCGCTCTACGTGCCGCTTCTGGCGGGGGCTCTGCTGCTGATTCTGGCGGAGTTCATCACCGTCCGCGAGATCCGCGCGGTGACCGCCGTGCCGCCCGGCGGGACGTCCAGCGGAGGCGATCTGCACGGCTACGCGCTGGGCATCGTCGGGCTCGCGATGCTGCCGATGACGTTCGGCGCCGTGGCAGCGCGGCGCCCGCCCCGCGGCGGTCGCCCTGCTCGTGCTCGCGCTGGCCGCCTGCGCGATCGTGCTCGCTGATCGATCTCCCCAAGCTCGACGAGACCGGGCTGATCGGCCGCACCTACGACCTCGCCGAGGCGCGGCCGGCCACCGGCTTCTACCTCGAGAGCCTGGGCGCGGCGCTCGCGCTGATCGGCGCCGTCGCCCTGCTCACGATCGCGCCGCCGCCGGCGGTCAGTCGCCGATAGTCAGGACGAGCTTGCCGCGCACGTGGCCGGCCTCGATGCGCTCGTGCGCGTCGGCGGCCTGCTCGAGCGGGTACGTCGCCTCGACGGTCGGGCGCAGGCTGCCCTCGGCGATCAGCGGCGTGATGTGCTCGCCGAGGTCGTAGCCGCTCGGGCGCACGTAGATGTAGTGGACCTCGTGGTGCCCCTCGCGCGGCTCGGGAGGCGGCCGGGCGATCGAGACCAGGCGGCCGCCGGGCCGCAGGACGGAGAAGGCCTGCTCGCGCGCGTCCGAGCCGAAGAGGTCGAACGCGGCGTCGGACCCGGAGTCGTCGCACAGCCCGCGCACGCGCGCGGCGAGGTCGTCCTCGGCGTAGTCGAGCGGCTCGGCCCCGAGCTCGCGCAGGAAGTCGTGGTTGCTCTCGGAGGCGGTGGCGACGACGCGCGCGCCGCGGGCGACGGCGAGCTGGATCGCGAGGTGGCCGACGCCCCCGGAGCCGCCGCCGACGAACAGCGTCTCGCCGCCGCGCAGGCCGAGCGACTCGAGCGCCTGGTGGGCGGTGAGGACCGACAGCGGCACCGCGGCGGCCTCCTCGAACGACAGCTCGGACGGCATGTGGGCGAAGAACCCCTCGGGCGCGGTCGCGTATTCGGCGTACGTGCCGTACTGCAGGTGATGACGGCGGATGTACCCGTACACCTGGTCGCCGGGCTTGAACCACGTCACCGCCGGGACCCGACCTTCTCGACGATCCCGGCCACGTCCCAGCCGAGGATCACCGGGAAGTGGAACGGCAGCGCGTCCTTCATGTAGCCGCCGCGGATCTTGGCGTCGACCGGATTGACGCCGGCCGCCTTCACGCGCACCAGCACGCCGTCGGGCGCGACCGGCGGCACGTCGTGCTCGATCAGCTCGAGCTTGTCCCGCCCACCCCATTCGCGCACGGCGATGGCACGCATCGCCGGGAGTCCTACCCCATTACCAGCGATAGTGCGCGAAGGCCTTGTTGGCCTGGGCCATGCGGAAGATGTCGTCCTTGCGCTTGTAGGCGCCGCCCTGCTGGGACTGCGCGTCGAGCAGCTCGTTGGCCAGCCGCTGCGCCATCGACTTCTCGCGCCGGTTGCGCGCGAACTCGACCAGCCAGCGAACCGCGAGCGTGCGAGCGCGCAGCGCCGGCACCTCGACGGGCACCTGGTAGGTGGCGCCGCCGACGCGGCGGGAGCGGACCTCGAGCACGGGCGTGAGCGCCTTGATCGAGTTCTCCAGCGCCTCGACGGGGTCCTTGCCGCTGCGCTCGGAGAGGATGGCCAGCGCGTCGTAGACGATCCGCTCGGCCTTGGACTTCTTGCCGTCCTGCATCACGCGGTTGACGACCTGCGAGACGAGCTTGGAGCGGTGGACGGGGTCGGGCTCGACCGGCCGCTTGGTGGCGGCTGCGCGGCGCGGCACTACTTGGCCTTCACGCCGTACTGGGAGCGGGCCTTCTTGCGGTCCGACACGCCGGCGGCGTCGAGCGTCCCGCGGATGACCTTGTAGCGCACGCCCGGAAGGTCCTTGACGCGGCCGCCGCGCACCAGCACGACCGAGTGCTCCTGCAGGTTGTGGCCCTCGCCGGGGATGTAGGTCGTGACCTCCATCCCGTTGGTGAGCCGCACGCGGGCGACCTTGCGCAGCGCCGAGTTCGGCTTCTTGGGCGTGGTCGTGTAGACGCGCGTGCAGACGCCGCGCCGCTGGGGAGCGGCGACCTTCTTCTTGCGGCCCTTGCCGGACTTCAGGCCCGGGGTGGCCAGCTTCTTGGTCTTCGGGTTGCGGCCCTTGCGGACCAGCTGCGACGTCGTCGGCATACGGCGCGAAAGAGTAGCAGCGGCCTACGCCACCGCTCCCTCGCCCAGAGCGTCGAAAAGCTCGGCGTAGGGCTGTCCGGTGGCCGCCGCGACCGGCTCGTAGGTGACCTTGCCGTCGACCACGTTGACGCCCTTCGCGAGCCCCGGGTTGGCGCGCGCGGCGCCGGCGACGCCCTCGTCGGCGACGTGCAGCACGTACGGCAGCGTGGCGTTGGTGAGCGCGTAGGTCGACGTGATCGGCACGGCGCCGGGCATGTTGGCCACGCAGTAGTGGGTGACGCCGTCGACCTCGTACGTCGGGTTGGTGTGGGTCGTCGGGCGCGAGGTCTCGAAGCAGCCGCCCTGGTCGATCGAGACGTCGACCAGCACCGCGTGCCGCTTCATCAGCTTGAGCTGGTCGCGGCGCACCACGTAGGGCGCCTTGGCGCCGTGGACGAGCACCGCCCCGATCACGAGGTCGGCCTCCGGGAGCATCTTCTCGATGTCGAGCGTCGAGGCGTAGCACGTGTCCGCGCGGCCCTGGAACGCGATGTCGAGCTCGCGCAGGCGGTCGATGCTGCGGTCGTAGACGAACACCGACGCCTCCATGCCGAGCGCGATGAAGGCGGCGTTCATGCCCGACCACGCCGCCGCCGATGATCATCACCTTCGCCGCCGCCACGCCCGGGCACGCCGCCGAGCAGGATCCCGCGCCCGCCGAGCGGCTTCTCGAGCATGAACGCCCCCGCCTGGGTGGCGATCTTGCCCGCCACCTCGCTCATCGGCGCCAGGAGCGGCAAGCGCCCGCGCGCGTCCTCCACCGTCTCGTACGCCACGCACGTGGCTCCCGACTCCACCAGCCCGCGGGTGAGCTCGGGGTCGGGCGCCAGGTGCAGGTAGGTGAACAGCGTGTGGCGCGGCTCGAGCATCGCCACCTCGCCCGGCTGCGGCTCCTTGACCTTGACGACCATGTCGGCCTCGGCGAACGTCGGCCGCCGCGTCGGGCACGATCCGGGCGCCCTGCGAGCGGTAGTCGTCGTCGGAGATCGCCGACCCCTCCCCCGCCCCGGACTGCACGATCACCTCGTGGTCGTGCTCGACCAGCTCGCGGACGCCCGCCGGCGTCAGCGCCACGCGGTACTCGTCCGTCTTGATCTCGGTGGGGACGCCGACCTTCACGCGTGTTCCTCTCTTTCAGTTCTTGATCAGCTCGCGGCCCCGCAAGGCCAGCCAGAAGTCGATGCGATCGCGGGCGGAGTCGAGCGAGCGGCCCGTCAGCTCCTCCACCCGCCGGATGCGGTAGCGCAGCGTGTGGCGGTGACAGTACAGCTGGCGCGCGGCGCGCTCCCACTGGCCGTTGCACTCGATGAACGCCTCGAGCGAGCGCATCAGCTCGCCGCCGTAGGCGCCCTCGCCCTCCTCGATCGGCGCGAGGATCGAGTCGCAGAACAGCCGCAGCGCCTCGTCGTCCTGGAGCGAGAGCAGCAGCTGGAAGGAGCCGAGGTCGCGGTAGGTGGCGAGCCCGGGCGCCGAGCCGTTGACGGCCAGCGCGCGCGCCTCGAGCGCGCAGCGGGCCTCGTGGAAGGCGCGGCGCAGGTCGCCGGGCGCGACCAGGCGGCCCGCGCCCGCGGCCAGCTCCTCGCCGACCTCGCGCGACACGCGCGCGCGCACGCGCGAGGCGAGCGCGAACAGCTCCTCGTCGCCGCCGCCGCGCGGCGGGGTCGAGCAGCGCGCAGGAGAAGCGCCCGGTGCCCGGCGACCAGCCCGGCCGGCGCCTCCTCGTGCAGCGCGCGGGCGAGCGCGTCCTCGGTGGCCACCTTGACCTGCCGCGGCGGCGCGAGCACGATCACCGCCGCGCGGTCGCGCAGGCCGAACGGCTCGAGCCGGTGCGCCAGGTCGGCGCCGCTCAGCTCGCCGGTGACGAGGCTCGAGAGCACGTCGCCGGCCAGCCGGCGCTCGGTGTCGTCGGCCACGCGCCGCCGCAGCAGCTCGAGCGCCACGACCGTGACCGCCTGGTGGAGCGTGAGCCGGTCGAGCTCGGTCAGCGCGCCGCCGTCCTTGGCCGCCACCAGCCACGCCTGCGGGGCCGGCCCGTCGCCGGTCACAAGCCGCGCCCGGCGGGTCCTGCGGCGTGCGCGGCACGGGCAGCGCGAGCGCCCGGCCCGCCAGCTCGCCGCCGGGGGCGTAGCCGCGCTGGCCGCCGGCGCGGGCGCGCTCGCCCAGCTCCTCGGCCAGCGCCGGCGACGACCGCGTCGGGCAGCGGCTCGCCGGCCGCGCGGCGCGCGAGCACGTCGCCGCGGGCGTCGAACACGATCGCCGCGCCGCCGACGAGCGAGGCCAGCGCGCCCGCCACGCCGTCGAGGCCGCGCTCGGAGAGCACGATCCGCTCGAGCCGCTCGTGGGCGGAGAGCGCGCGCTGGAGCACCGCGTAGTGCTCGTTGACGAGATGGCGTGAAGGCCTTCTCGGTGACCGCGATGAACGGCACGTCGTACGGGACCTCGAAGAGCGGGAAGCCGAGCTCGTCGGCGGCCTCGACCATCGGCGCCGGGCACGGCGTCGTGGGTGAAGCCGGTGCCGAACCCGAGCCCGGCGAGCTCGTGGGCGGCGAGCCGCTCGACGTACTCGCGCTGGGTCGCGGGCTCGGCGAGCTGGAGGCCGGTGGTGAGCAGCAGCTCGCCGCCGGACAGCCATGGCGTCGGGTCGACGATCTCGGAGATGTGGACCCAGCGCACGGCGCCGCCGGTGCCGGCCTCGCCCGCCACGACGCGCACCGCGAGGTCGCGGAGCAGGTCACTCAGGGCGAGCAGCGCTGTCTCCAATCCGTCGATGCCAATGTGCCGATCTGGCCAAGAGTATCGCCGTGTAGCGTCCCGCCGGTGCGCCTCGCCCACGACCGCAGCGGCGAGGGTCCGCCGCTCGTGCTGCTGCACGGCATCGGCATGAGCAGGAGATGTGGCGGCCGGTCGTGCCGCTGCTCGCCCGCGAGCGCGAGGTGATCGCCGTCGACATGCCGGGCTTCGGCGCGTCGCCGCCTGGCCCGCAGACGCTGGGCGGCCTGGCGGACGCGGTGGCGGCGTTCGCGGCGTCGCTGGGGATCGACCGCCCGCACGTGGCGGGCAACTCGCTCGGCGGCGGTGTCGCGCTGGCGCTCGGCGCCGCCGGTCGGGCGCGCTCCGTCTGCGCGATCTCCCCGGTCGGCTTCGCCGCCGCGCCGCGAGCATCGCCTTCGGGCGCGCCGTCCTCACGCTCACGCGCCTGCTCGCGCCGGCCACTCCGGTGCTCGCCGGCACGCGCGCCGCGCGCACGCTGTCCTGCGTGCTACGTCGCCGCGCCGCCCGTGGCGGATCCCGCGCGAGGACGTGCTGCACTGGGGCCGCGCGGCCGCGGGCGCGCCGTCGTCTGGGCGCTGCTGCGCGCGGACTGGAAGATCGAGGCGCCCGCGTGCGCGACCACGATCGCGTGGGGCGAGCGCGACCGCCTGCTGATCTTCTCGCGCCAGTTCCCGCGGGCGCAGCGGCGGCTGCCGTCGGCCCGCCACGTCGTGCTGCGCGGCTGCGGGCACGTGCCGACGTGGGACGACCCCGAGCAGGTCGCCCACGTCCTGCTCGAGGCGTCAGCGGTCGGTCCGGCGCAGGATCCAGAGCCCTGAGTTCATGTCGCTGGCGTAGACGAGGTCGCGAGCCTCGTCGTACGCGACGCCCCACATCTGCATCGTGTTGGTGAGCGTGCCGCGCTGCGACGGCCGCACCGGGTTGTTGACGGCGGGCGGCACGAAGTGCGCCACCTCGCGCATCCGCCGCGGGTCGGCGGCGTCGACCACCCGGATCCCGTCCGTGTACCAGGAGATGTAGAGGTCGGTCCCGGCGATCAGCGGGTTGTGGATCGTGTAGTCGCCGGCCTTCATGTCCTTGCTGCCGCTGGCGTTCGCGGTCTTGAACGTGCCGACCTGCCGCGGCGCCGCGAGGTTCGAGTAGTCCCACGCACGCAGGTAGCCGAAGCCCTTCTCGGTCGCCGACCCGGACGTCTTGCAGAAGTCCTCGTCGGCGCTGAAGAGCAGCCTGGCGGCCCTCGTCGTAGTTCGACGAGTGGCCGTCGCCGTCGGCGTTGGCGGCGATAGTCGGTGCGGCCGCGGAAGACCGGGTTCGCCGGGTTCGTCACGTCGAGCGCGATGAAGCCCGAGTCCCACCACGATGCGAACGCGAGCTTCCCGTCCGCCGACGGCTCGACGCTGTGGCCGTACTCGGGGTCGGGGTCGCAGCCGAGGCCTGGCGCGGGCGGCGCGCCGAGGTTGCGGTGCACGCCCCAGTTGGAGACCTCGACCGGCAGCCGCGGGTTGGTGATGTCGATCAGGCGGAAGTCGCCGCGCCCCATCCGGTCGCGCCGCCCGCTCGGCGATCCCGGGTCGCTGTACTCGCTGGTCGGCACGCTCGCGTAGACGTAGGTGCGGCCCAGGTCGGCGCGGTGCTGGACCTCGAGCTCGTGCAGCCCGCGCGTGCAGCAGCCCGTCCCGAGGAAGCCGATCTCGGCGGGCCGCGCCGGATCGGTCACGTCGAAGACCTGGAGGCCGCGCAGGAAGCTCGTGTCGGTCGCGGTCGCCGCCGCACACCTGGATGCCGACGACCGCGATGTCGCGGCCGGCGAGCAGGCCGTGCGCGCCTGGAAGGCGACGACGTCCTCGGCCGACGTGGCCGGCCGGGCTGGCCAGCGTCGCCACGCGGCGCGGCCGCGACGGGATCCGTCGTGTCGACGACGGCGACGCCGTCGTTCGGGCAGAACCGCTGCTTGGAGCCCGACGCGTAGTCGGAGAAGCCCCACGAGCCGACGTACGCGTACTGCTCGTGCAGCCAGACGTCGGCGTTGTAGCCGCGGCCGCCGAGGTCGTCGTGCCCGACGGCGACCATGTTGAGCGCGGAGCCCTTGCGCCTCGGCGCTCAGCGGGATCGACCCAGTCGATCGTCGGGGACGGCGCGGGGTCGTGGCCCCAGGCCGGAACCGTCGACGCACAGCACTGCCGCCGTCATGGCGACCACCCAGACCCGCTTCATGCCGTCCCCCTCTCGCTTGCGCACGCCATGCTCGCGGCTGCCGGCCGCGACTGTCAATGGCCGTTGCGGCGGCTACGCGGGAGCGGCGTTCGCCTCGGCGGCCCGCATCGGCGGCGGGGTCACCAGCGCGGCGACGATCACGAGCGAGAAGGCGAGGACCTGCAGGAGGATGCCGAGCGTGTCCGAGGGCATCGGGTCGCCGAAGACGACGATGCCGCCGATGATGCACGACACGTTGGCGGCCGTGGAGGTCGAGGCGATGACGGGGACCGCCTCGCCGTCCTGGAGGCCGCGCGCGGAGGCGTAGAAGGCGACGACCGAGGCGAGGGCGGCGACGCCGAGCCACGGCGAGAGGAGGATGGCGAGCGGGCCGTCGAGGCCGGTGAGCGCCTTGATGGCGACGTCGGAGACCCCGAACAGCGTGCCGGCGGCGGCGCCGAGCATGATCCCGTGGTGGTGGTCGGGGGCGCCCATGCGCGGGCCGCAGATGAGCAGGGCGCCGATCGCCAGCATCCCGGCCTCGAACGCGAGCATGCCGGCGAGCGAGTAGCTCGAGTGCGCGCCGTGGCTGGCGGGCAGCGTGATCACGAGCAGCACCAGTCCGACGGCGGTCATGGCGACGCCGAGCCACTGGCGGCGCCCGACCTCGAAGCCGAACAGGCGGTCGGCCAGCACGGCGAGCATGACGACGCCGGTGGAGAGCACGGCCTGCACGACCGAAAGCGGCGCCAGCGCGAGCGCGGCGACGTGGAAGATCCAGGCGCCGAGCGCGACGCCCATCCCGATCGCGAACCAGGGGGAGGAGAACAGCGCCCGCACCGTCCGCAGCGGATGGCGGATGTCGACCTTGGGGGCGGCGTTGGCGCCGCGGTGCTTGTAGAGGAAGCCGAGCTGCGTGGCGACGGCGCAGGTCAGAGCGAGCAGGATTCCCAGATTCAGTGACAAGTGGTGTTCAACCCCAGAAAAGATGAGCCCGACCCTCTGGTCGGGGACACCTGTTTCATCGGAACCCAAGGCCCCCGCCTTGAGTCGAAGAAGCGGTTCAGCACTAGCGGTACCCGCTCGAGCGCACGGCGAATCCTTCGCTGTGCTTTAGGACTGCCCTGCTCTGCGAAGGGGAAGCGCGCCGAGACCCCCGGAGGTCCCGGCGCGAAGCCGCTAGCGGTTCTTGTCCCCGTCGATGTCGAGGTCGGAGCCGATGTCGTCGAACGAGCCGCCCGACGTGCCGAACCCGGCGTTGATCTCGTCCAGCTCCGACGTGTCGAAGGCCGGGCCGAAGCCCTGCAGGCCCTCGCCGTCCTCGAGCCCGAGCTCGGCGGCGAGGTCGTCGCCCTCCAGCAGCCCGACGTCGTCGATGCCGCGCGGGAGCGGCTCGGCCGGCTCGATCTCGATCGTCCGGTAGCGCTTGAGCCCGGTGGCGGCCGGGATCAGCTTGCCGATGATCACGTTCTCCTTCAGGCCGGCGAGGCGGTCGATCTTGCCCTCGAGCGCCGCGTCGGTGAGCACCTTGGTGGTCTCCTGGAAGGAGGCCGCCGACAGGAACGAGTCCGTGGCCAGCGAGGCCTTGGTGATGCCGAGGATCTTCTCCTCCGCGCTCGCCGCCTCGCCGCCGGCGGCGATCACCTTGTCGTTGATCCGCTTGAACTCGTGCCGGTCCACGAACTGGCCCGGCAGCAGGTCCGTGTCGCCCTTCTGCAGCACCTGCAGCTTCTTCAGCATCTGGCGGCAGATCAGCTCGATGTGCTTGTCGTTGATGTCGACGCCCTGGGACTTGTAGACCTCCTGCACCTCCTTGACGAGGTACACCTCGGTCGCCGTCCGGCCGCGCAGTTCGAGCAGCTCGTGCGGATACAGCGAGCCCTCGTTGAGCTGCGTGCCCGCCTCGATCTTCTCGCCCTCGCCCACGTGCAGGCGCGTGCGGCGCGGGAACGTGTTGCGGTGCTCCTCGCCGGCGTCGTCCGTGATCACCACGGTCCGCGCCTTGTCGGTGTCCTCGATCGAGACCACGCCGCCGATCTCGGCGATCTTGGCCAGGCCCTTGGGCTTGCGCGCCTCGAACAGCTCGACGACGCGCGGCAGGCCGTGCGTGATGTCCGCGCCGGCGACGCCGCCGGTGTGGAACGTCCGCATGGTCAGCTGCGTGCCCGGCTCGCCGATCGACTGCGCGGCGATGATGCCCACCGCGTCGCCGATCATGGCCGTCTTGCCGCTGGCCAGCGAGCGGCCGTAGCACGCCTGGCACACGCCCGTGGTCGCCTCGCACTTGAGCACGGAGCGGACCGGGATCGTGACCTTGCGGTCGTCGCCGAACGCCTCGATCAGCGTCGCGAGGTCCTCGCGCGTGATCTCGGCCAGCGGCTCGAGCACACGCTTGTTGCCCTTCTTGACCTGCGCGGCCGTCCAGCGACCGATCAGCATGTCGTTGGGCTCGCCCGTCTCCTTGTGCAGCGGGGCGTCGAGGTGCTCCTCGGTGCCGCAGTCCTCGATCCGGATGATCACGTCCTGCGCGACGTCGACCAGCCGCCGGGTCAGGTAGCCCGAGTCGGCCGTGCGCAGTGCCGTGTCGGCGAGGCCCTTGCGGGCGCCGTGCGTCGACGTGAAGTACTCGATCACGTCGAGGCCCTCCATGAAGTTCGCCTTCACGGGCCGCTCGATGATCTCGCCCTTCGGGTTGGCCATCAGGCCGCGCATGCCGGCCAGCTGGCGGATCTGCTTGAACGATCCGCGGGCGCCGGAGTTGGCCATCATGTAGATCGAGTTCAGCTGGTCGGCGCCCTCGATGTTCTCGATCATCGCGTCGGCGACCTCGTCGGTGGCCGCGTTCCACTTGTCGGTGACCGCCAGGTGGCGCTCCTCCTGCGTGATCAGGCCGTCCTCGTACTGGCTCCTGGATCTCGCGGACCTCCGACTCGTACTTGGCGAGGATCTCCTCCTTCGACGGCGGCACGAGCACGTCGTTCTTGGAGATCGTCACGCCCGCCTGGGTGGCGTAGTGGAAGCCGAGGTCCTTGAAGGCGTCGAGCACCAGCGCGATCGCCGGGGCGCCGAACGTCTGGATCAGCTCGTCCACGAAGCTCGTCACGTCGCGCTTCTTGAGCGTCTTGTTGATGAAGCGGTAGCCCGAGCGATCGAACTCGTCGCCCATGGCCTCCTCCAGCGCCCGCTCGATGCGGTCGTTGAAGATGATCCGCCCCACCGTGGTGAGGATGTGGCCGCCCTTGCGACCCGGCGCGCGGAACTCCGCCAGGTCGTGGAGCTTGACCATGCCGTGCTCGTAGGAGAGCTCGGCCTCCTGCGCGGTGCGGAACGTGTGCGGGCGGACCTTCTCGCGGTCCATCGCCTCGAGCTCGGCCTCGTCGGGGCCGTACGAGAGGTAGTACGTGCCCAGCACCATGTCCTGCGTCGGCGTCGCCAGCGGCGAGCCGTGCGCGGGGGACAGGATGTTGTTGCTCGAGAGCATCAGCACCCGCGCCTCCGCCTGCGCCTCGGCGTGACAGCGGCAGGTGGACCGCCATCTGGTCGCCGTCGAAGTCCGCGTTGAACGCGTGGCAGACGAGCGGGTGGACCTGGATCGCCTTGCCCTCGACGAGCACCGGCTCGAACGCCTGGATGCCCAGGCGGTGGAGCGTCGGCGCGCGGTTGAGCAGGACGGGGTGCTCGTGGATGACCTCCTCGAGCACGTCCCAGACCTCGGGGATCATCGAGTCGACCATCTTCTTGGCCGCCTTGATGTTCTGGACGGCCTTGCGCTCGACGAGCCGGGCCATGATGAACGGCTTGAACAGCTCGAGCGCCATCAGCTTCGGCAGGCCGCACTGGTGCAGGCGCAGCGACGGGCCGGCCACGATGACCGAGCGGCCCGAGTAGTCCACGCGCTTGCCCAGCAGGTTCTGGCGGAAGCGGCCCTGCTTGCCCTTGAGCATGTCGCTCAGGGACTTCAGGGCGCGGTTGCCCGGGCCCGTGACGGGCCGGCCGCGGCGGCCGTTGTCGAACAGCGCGTCGACGGCCTCCTGCAGCATCCGCTTCTCGTTGTTGACGATGATCTCCGGCGCGCCCAGGTCGAGCAGGCGCTTGAGCCGGTTGTTGCGGTTGATGACGCGGCGGTAGAGGTCGTTGAGGTCCGAGGTGGCGAAGCGGCCGCCGTCGAGCTGGACCATCGGCCGCAGCTCCGGCGGGATCACCGGGACCGCCTCCAGCACCATCATGTCCGGCTTGTTGCCGGAGTTCAGGAACGCGGAGACGACCTTCAGGCGCTTGACCGCGCGCTGCTGCTTCTGGCCCTTGGCGGTCTTGATCTGCTCCTCCAGCTCGGCCGCCTCGGCGTCCAGGTCGACCTGCTCGAGCAGGTCGCGGATCGCCTCGGCGCCCATGCCGCCGCGGAAGTACTCGCCCCAGCCGTAGGGGGAGCCGAAGCGCTCCTTGAGCTCGCGGAACAGCGACTCGTCGTTGACGATCCGCTTGGGGTCCATGGTCTGGAACTCCTCCCAGACCTCCGCAGGCGCTCCATCGCGTCCTCGATGTACGCCTCGGTGTCCGCGATGTCGGACTCGAGCAGCTTGCGCATGTCCTTCAGGTGCTTGTCGCGCTCGTCGTCCTCGAGCTTCTTGACCTGCAGGTCGAGGTGCTCGGCCCAGATGTGGTCGTCGTCGGTGAAGCCGGCCTGGGAGCCCGTCTTGAGGTACTCCTCGCGGCGCTCGAGCGACTCGCGCAGCTCCTGCAGGCGCTGCTCCTTCTCGCCGGCGTACTCGTCGAGCGTCTCGTCGACCTTGCCGCGCAGCTCGTCGAGGTCGGCGGCGCGCGCCTCCTCGTCGACCCACGTCACGATCGAAGCCGCGAAGTAGAGGACCTTCTCGAGCTCCTTGGGGGCCATGTCGAGCAGGTAGCCGATCCGGCTCGGGACGCCCTTGAAGAACCAGATGTGGCTCACGGGGGCGGCCAGGTCGATGTGGCCCATGCGCTCGCGGCGCACCTTGGAGCGCGTGACCTCCACGCCGCAGCGCTCGCAGACGATGCCCTTGTAGCGGACGCGCTTGTACTTGCCGCAGTAGCACTCCCAGTCCTTGGTGGGACCGAAGATGCGCTCGCAGAAGAGCCCGTCCTTCTCGGGCTTGAGCGTCCGGTAGTTGATGGTCTCCGGCTTCGTGACCTCGCCGCTCGACCACGAGCGGATCTGCTTCGAGGACGCGAGGCCGATCTCGATGGCGTCGAAGTTGTTGATGTCGATCACAGGCTGTCCTTTACTTCCTCGTCGGCGACCGCTCAGGTCGGCGATCGGGGCGTCCTCTTCGATGTACTCCGCGTCAGTGGCGACCGGGTCCTCGGTCATGCCGGCTTCGCCGTCGCCCTCCTCGACCTCCTGCTCCTCGGCCTCGTCGGCAGCGCTGTCGTCGCTCGCGCCGTCGGTGGCCCGCACGCCCGAGAGGTCGATGCCGAGCTCCTCGGCGGCGCGCAGCAGGTCGTCGTCCTCGTCGCCCATCTCGGCGCGCGTGCCCTCCTCGGAGACCACGTTGACGTCGAGCGCCAGCGACTGCATCTCCTTCAGGAGCACCTTGAAGGACTCGGGGATCGACGGCTCGGCGATGTTCTCGCCCTTGACGATCGCCTCGTAGGCCTTCACGCGCCCGACGGTGTCGTCGGACTTGATGGTCAGCATCTCCTGCAGCGTGTAGGCGGCGCCGTAGGCCTCGAGCGCCCACACCTCCATCTCGCCGAAGCGCTGGCCGCCGAACTGCGCCTTGCCGCCCAGCGGCTGCTGGGTGACGAGCGAGTACGGGCCGGTCGAGCGCGCGTGGATCTTGTCGTCCACGAGGTGGAGCAGCTTCAGGATGTACATGTAGCCGACGGTGACCTGCTTCTCGAACGGCTCGCCGCTGCGACCGTTGAACAGCGTCACCTTGCCGGAGGCCTGCTCGCCCTGCCCGGCGCTTGGTGTCGATGTCCATCTTGATCGCGCCCTTGTGCTCCTTCTGCCACTGCACGAGCGCATGGTCGACGTCCGCCACCGTGGCGCCGTCGAAGACGGGGGTGGAGACGTACACGCGGTTGTCGTCCTCGCGCGAGTTCTTGTAGGCGTCGGTGCCGTCGTCGTACCAGCCCTGGGCCGCGGCCCAGCCGAGGTGGGTCTCGAGGATCTGGCCGATGTTCATGCGGCTCGGCACGCCGAGCGGGTTGAGGATCACGTCGACCGGATCGCCGTTCTCCAGGAACGGCATGTCGGACTCGGGCACGATCTTGGAGATCACGCCCTTGTTGCCGTGCCGGCCGGCGAGCTTGTCGCCCTCGGCGATCTTGCGCTTCTTGGCCACGAACACGCGCACGAGGTCGTTCACGCCCGGCGACAGGTCGTCGCCCGCGGCGCGCGAGAACGTCTTGACGTCGATCACGACGCCGCCCTCGCCGTGCGGGACCTTGAGCGAGGTGTCGCGGACCTCGCGCGCCTTCTCCTTGAAGATCGCGCGGATCAGCTTCTCCTCGGCCGTCAGCTCGGTCTCGCCCTTCGGCGTGACCTTGCCGACCAGCAGGTCGCCCGACTGGACCTCGGCGCCGATGCGGACGATGCCGCGGTCGTCGAGGTTGCGCAGCGACTCCTCCGAGCGGTTCGGGATGTCGCGCGTGATCTCCTCGTCGCCGAGCTTGGTCGTGCGGGCGTCGATCTCGTACTCCTCGATGTGGATCGAGGTGAGCTCGTCGTCCTTGACCAGCCGCTCGGAGAGGATGATCGCGTCCTCGAAGTTGTAGCCCTCCCAGGACATGAAGGCGACCATCAGGTTCTTGCCGAGGGCCATCTCGCCCATGTCGGACGCCGAGCCGTCGGCCAGCACCGCGCCGGCCTGGACCTTCTGGCCGCTCTTGATCAGCGGCTTCTGGTGGATCAGCGTGCCCTGGTTGGAGCGCATGAACTTCTGCAGGTCGTACTCGTCGCGCATGCCGTCGTCGCCGATGATCACGACCCGCTCGGCGTCGACGAAGTCGATCGTCCCGCTGGTGCGGGCGATCAGCACGTCGCCGGTGTCGAGCGCCGCGCGGCGCTCCATCCCGGTGCCGACGAGCGGCGCGTCGGTCTTGAGCAGCGGCACCGCCTGGCGCTGCATGTTCGAGCCCATCAGCGCGCGGTTGGCGTCGTCGTGCTCGAGGAACGGGATCATGGCCGTGGCCACGGACCAGATCTGCTCGGGCGAGACGTCCATCAGGTCGACCTCGTCGGGCTTGACGCTGACGTACTGGCCCGCGAGCGTCCGGCACAGCACGAGGCCGTCGTCCTCGCCGAGCAGCTTGCCCTTGGCGTCGAGCGGCGTGGTCGACTGCGCGATCGTGCGCTCCTGCTCCTGGCTGGCGTCCAGGTGCACGATCTCGTCGGTCACCTTGCCCTTGTTGACGA
This sequence comes from uncultured Solirubrobacteraceae bacterium, assembly GCA_963789005.1. Taxonomy (GTDB): domain Bacteria; phylum Actinomycetota; class Thermoleophilia; order Solirubrobacterales; family Solirubrobacteraceae; genus DASSUW01. The sequence continues at coordinate 156,904 of CAWBIZ010000004.1, read as the reverse complement.
CCCGGTACGGCGTCGTCACGAAGCCGTGCTCGGAGATCGTCGCGTAGCTCGAGAGCGAGCCGATGAGGCCGATGTTCGGGCCCTCCGGCGTCTCGATCGGGCACATGCGGCCGTAATGGGTGGGGTGCACGTCGCGCACCTCGATCGGCGCGCGCTCGCGCGTGAGGCCGCCCGCGCCGAGCGCTGAGAGGCGGCGGCGATGGGTGAGGCCGGACAGCGAGTTCGTCTGGTCCATGAACTGGCTGAGCTGGCTCGACCCGAAGAACTCCTTCAGGGCCGCGACGACCGGCCGGATGTTGATGATCGTCTGCGGCGTGATCGTGTCAGCGTCCTCGGTGGTGAGGCGCTCGCGGACGACGCGCTCCATGCGGTAGAGGCCGATCCGGAACGCCTCCTGGATCAGCTCGCCGACCGTGCGCAGACGCCGGTTGCCGAAGTGCTCGTACTCGTCGAGGCGGTCGGCGACGGCCTCGCGCGGGCGGGAGAGGGCCTCGGCGGCGTAGTCGACGTAGGCGGCCTCCTCCTCGGTCATGCCGAGCGCGCGCGGGAGCGTGACGAGCTCCTTGACGAGGGCGATGATGTCGTCGTGGGTGAGGACCCGCGTGTCGAGGTCGATGTCGAGGTTCAGCCGCGAGTTGAGCTTGTAGCGGCCGACGCGCGTGAGGTCGTAGCGCTTGGGGTCGAAGAACAGCTGGTGCAGCAGCGACTTCGCGCTGTCGACGCTCGGCGGCTCGCCCGGGCGCTGCTTCTTGAACAGCTCGATCAGCGCGCCGTCCTCCGACTTCGTGACGTCGGTGTCGGCCTCGACCGTGTTGCGGATGTAGATCGACTCGTCGAAGAGCTTGAGGATCTCCTCGTCGGTCGAGTAGCCCATCGCGCGCAGCAGGACGGTGACCGGCAGCTTGCGCTTGCGGTCGATGCGGACGTAGACGCGGCCCTTCTTGTCGATCTCGAGCTCGAGCCACGAGCCGCGAGCCGGCATCAGGTTGCCGACGAAGACCTGCTTCTCCGGGTCCTTGGGCTCCATCAGGTACGCGCCCGGGGAGCGGACGAGCTGGGTGACGACCACGCGCTCCGTGCCGTTGATCACGAAGGTGCCGCGGTCGGTCATCCAGGGGAAGTCGCCCATGAACACGGACTGCTCGCGGATCTCGCCGGTCTCGCGGTTGATGAAGCCGACCGTGACGGTCAGCGGGCGGGCGTACGTGAGGTCCTTCTCGCGGCACTCCTCCAGCGAGGCCACCGGCGCGTCGAAGTGGAACTCGCCGAACTGGACGGCGAGGTTGCCGGTGTAGTCCTCGATCGGCGAGATGTCGTCGATCGTCTCGCGCAGGCCACCGCCTTCGGCGTCGACCAGCCAGTCGAACGACTTCTTCTGGATGTCGATCAGGTTCGGGACATCGAGGACCTTCTCCAGCCGCGCGAAGCTGCGGCGGGTGCGGGGAGCGTCTACGGAAGCCAAGACGGCGACTCCTCAAGGGTTGCAGCGGGAGGACGAGAGAGCGGCCTCGGAGCCTGCGCAGCTCACAAAGCGCGACCAGCCAAGATAGCACAGGGGAAACCGGACCCCTGTGAGGGGCGCTCGGCGCTCACGGACCCCGTCCGGCCCGGTGTCCCGTATGTGGCGGGAGGGGCGCGGTGGACGGCTGCGACTATCGGCCGAGTGCGGGGATTGTAGTCCTCGCGACCGCCGATGCAAGCACAGACGCCGAACGCCCGCCGGCCTCATGCCTGACGGGCGCTCGATACCTAGCCAGTGCTCCCTAGTCAGGCCCGCACTGTCGGTCGTCCGTGACCGGTGCGATCGCGTCCCTCTCTCGTCCGTTCCGGGGGCGCAAGCCTGACGCCATCAGCGTAGGGTCGCGAACCCAGGCGACAAGTCGGACAAGCGTCTAGGCGCGGGCCAGGGCCTGGACGTCTGATCGATCACGGCCTGGACAGGCCCTTAGGCCGGGAACTGCTCGAGGATCCAGTCGGGGCCGAGCTCGCGGCGGCGGTAGGACCGGCCGTTGATCAGCACGTAGTCGCGCGTGTGCAGGTCCATCGGCAGGTCGCGCTCGACCGGGTACCACTCGTTGTGGGTGCGGATCAGCTCGTTGAGGTCGTCGAAGCGCCACGCCGCGGCGGTCGCACGCCAGCGGCGGGCGAAGGCGCGGCGGTCGGTGCCGCACTCCTCGCGCAGCGCCGCGTACGCCTCGCCGAGGCGCTCGCGCTCCCGGCGGGTGCCGCGCTCGATCTCGATCAGGCGCTCCATCCAGCGCGGCCGCATGCCGGCGCGCAGGTAGTTCTCGAGCGTGCGCCGCGTCTCGCGGGCGCGGCTGGTGAAGCGCCGCCCGGCGCTCGCGGGGTCTTCGAGGCTCTCGTGCAGCAGGCGCTCGGCGGACGTGCGGCGGTCGTCGGTCACGCCCTCACAGGGTAAGACCCGAGGCGCGCGCGACCGGGCGTGCGACGGCGGCGCGCACCGCCTCCTCGGTGCCGGCCACGATCAGCCGCGTGCGCGCGCGGGTCACGGCCGTGTAGAGCAGCTCGCGCGTGAGCAGGCGCGAGCCCGGCGGCGGGACGACGACGGCGGCGGTGTCGAACTGCGAGCCCTGGCTCTTGTGCACGGTCATCGCGTACACGGTCTCGACCGCGCTCAGGCGCGAGGGCGGGATCTCGAGCACGCGGCCGGTGCGCTCGAACGCGGCGACAAGGCCGTCCGCGTGGGCGACGACGACGCCGGTGTCGCCGTTGAAGAGGCCGATCGAGTAGTCGTTGGCGGTGGCGAGCAGGGGGCGGCCGGCGTACCACTCGCCCTCCAGGCGCGCGAGCCGGGCCTCGATCCGCGCCGCCCAGGTGGCGACGCCGTAGGGCCCGCGACGGTGGGCGCACAGCACGCGGAACGCGCCGAGCGCTGCGATCGCCTCGGCGGCATCGCCCGCATGCGCCGCCCGGGCGACGGCGCGGGCGCCGGCCGCCGCGCTCGCCTCCAGGTCCTCGAGCGCGGCGTGGCCGGGGTCGACCGGGATCCATGTCACCGCGTCGCCGCCGGCGGACAGCGCCTCGACGACGGCGTCGCCGTCCCCGCGCCGGACGGCCGCGCCGACGCGCGCGATCGGCGCCGAGGAGCGGTAGTCGCGGTCGAGCACCACGATGCCGTCGCCGCCCGGGCGCACGAGGTCGCCGAGCACCGCGCCGGCCTCGATCGAGGTGAGCTGAGCGGGGTCGCCGACGAGCACGAGCCGCGCGTCGGGACGGACGGCCTCGACCAGCCGCGCCATCAGCGAGAGCGACACCATCGACGTCTCGTCGACGACGACGACGTCGTGCGGGAGCCGGTTGCCGCGGTGATGGCGGAAGCGCGTGTGGCTGCCCGGATCGCGGCCCAGCAGGCGATGCAAGGTGGTGGCGGGCAGCTCGCCCAGCCACGCTCGCACGTCGTCGCCGACGGCGAGCGCGGGCGCCTGCTCGTGCACAGCCTCGGCCAGCCGTGCGGCGGCCTTGCCCGTCGGCGCCGCGAGCGCCACGAGCGGCTCGGGCGGGCCCTGCTCCGCCAGGAGCGCGGCGATCCGCGCCACGGTCGTCGTCTTGCCGGTGCCCGGCCCGCCCGCCACGAGCGTCAGGCGGCCCAGCACCGCGGCCTCTGCGGCCGCACGCTGGCGCTCCTCCCCGCCGCCGGCGAACAGGCGGCGCAGCCCGTCGGCGAGGCGCTCGCCGTCCACGCCACCCGGCCGGCCCCCGCGCAGCTCGCGCAGGTCCGCGGCGACCTGACGCTCCTCGCGCCAGTACCGGTCCAGGTAGAGCGCGCTGCCGGCGAGACGCAGCGGGCGGGGGTCGCCGTCCTCGTCGCCCGCGGTCACGAGCGGGCTCGCGGCCACGCGGGCGATCCACTGCTCCGGCGACGGCCACGGCAGCGCGGCGAGGTCGGCGGGCTCGTCGAGGTCGACGGTCGCGCGGTCGCGGATCGTGGCGAGGTCGACGAGCACGTGGCCCATACGCGGCGCGCGCACGGCGAGCGCGGCGGCCAGCACGACCTCGTCGTCGGTCTCGCACGCGAGCGCCGCGAGGCGCAGCGCGACGTGGACGTCGGCGGCGGCCAGCACGCCGGCGTCGTTGAACGCGCGCAAGCGGCCGGGAGCGTGCCGGGCGCGCCGCGCGTCGAAGCGCTCGGTCACGGCGTGAGCCCGTCCATCGCATCGCTCACGGCCTCGACCAGCGCGCCGCTCGGTCGCCACGCGCACACGCCGCACGGCACGCCGTCGACGAGCGGCGTGCCGTGCCCCGTCATCCCGCGCAGGAACAGGTACAGCACGCCGGCGAAGTGGCGCTCGGGGTCGTAGCCGGGCAGGCGCCAGCGCAGGTAGCGGTGCAGCGCGGCGCTGTAGAGCAGCGCCTGGAGCCAGTAGTGGGCCCGCTCCATCTCGGCGGCGAGCGCCGCCGGGCGGTGGTGCCACGCGGTCAGCTCGACGTCGGCGCCGCCGAGCCAGTTCGTCTTGTAGTCGATGACCGCGAAGCGCTCGCCCGGCAAGCGCGCCACGAGGTCGATGCTGCCGGTCAGGTAGCCGCGGACGTCCTGACGCAGCGCAGGGTCGCCGAGGCGGTCGGCGTACGCAGCCAGCGGGTGGCCGGGCGGCGCGTGGGCGCGCAGCACGGCCGCGAGGGCCGCCGGCGCGAGCGCTCCCGCGGGAGCGTCGCCGCCGGCCAGCGGCAGCTCGAAGTCGAGCTCGTCGAGGCGGTCGGCGCGCGCGAGATCGCGCAGGCGCAACCCGCCCGCGGTCGGTCCGAGCGGAGTCTCGAGCGCCGCCTTCAGCCCGGCAACGACGGTCTCGGGGCTGCCGACGTCGACGCCGCGGCGCGCGCGCTCGAGGGCCACGCGCCCGGCCAGCTCGGCGTCGAGGTCCGGGGCGGCGAAGTCGGCGGCCTCGAGCACGCGGTGGACGAACGTGCCGACGCGGGCGCCGGCCGGCATCGCGCCGAGCAGCGCGGACACGCCGCGCAGGCGCACGTCGTCGTCCGCGCCGGCGGGCGCGACGACGGCGGGCGGCGGCTCGTCGGCCAGCACCGGCTCCTCGGGCTCGCTGCCCACGCGATCCTCGCCGGCGCCGGCGACGATGTCGCTATAGGAGGTGCGGCGCCAGCGGCGGTCGAGCGTGCGCTCGAAACGCGCGGCCGCGAGGTCGCCGGCGTCGTGGGTCCGACCGGTCCACCGCACGGGCGGCCCGAGCAGCGCGTGCTCGGCGGCGACGCAGCCCTGCCCCTCGGCCTCCAGTTCGCGCAGGCGGGCCTCGACGGCCTCGTCGCTCGGCGTCTTGCGTCCGTCAGGCCGCACCGTCCCGTCGGCCTCGCGCGCGAACAGCAGGCGCCCGAGCGGCGAGTGGGGGCTGTCGAACGACCCCGCCCACCACACCAGCGCCTGGTGACGGGCGCGCGTGAGCGCGACGTACGCCAGCCGCAGGTCCTCGCCGCGCTGCTCGGCCCGATGCAGACGCTGGTGGTCGAAGAACGCGACGCCCTCGAGCCCGACGTCGACCGTCCGCGCGTCCCCCCGGCCGGGATCGTGGAAGTAGACGGGATCCCGCTTGTCGGGCAGGCGGCCGGGCTCCCACAGGTCGGGGCAGCACACGACGGGGAACTCGAGCCCTTTGCTGCGGTGGATGGTGAGCACCTGGACGGCCTCGGCGTCGGACTCGAGGCGGCGACTGCGCTCCTCGTCGCCCTCGCGCTGGGCGGCGGCGATCCGGCGTCGCAGCCAACCGCTGAGTGCGGCGGCGCCCATCTGCTCCTCGACGGCCGCGGCGTGCAGGAGCTGGCCGACGTGCCGCAGGTCGGTCAGGTCGCGCTCCCCGCCCGCGACAGCGAGCACGCGCGCGGGCAGGCCCTCGGCCGCGGTCACCGCCTCCAGCAGCGCGGCCACCCCGCGCGTGCGCAGCACGCTCGCCCAGTCGTGCAGGTGGCCGTGGACGGCCTCCCACGCGCTCTCGGGAGCCGATGCGACGCGCTCGGCGCTCCAGCCGAGGAAGCGGGTGAGCGCCGCCGACCGCGCGTGGCGGCCGGACTCGGGCCGCTCGAGTGCCTCCAGCAGCCGCAGCCAGTCGCGCGCCGGCGGGCTGCCGAAGACACTGCCGGCGCCGTTGATGACGGCCGGCAGGCCTGCCTCGGCGAGCGCGTCGCGGACGATCGCGGCGTTGCGGTGCGTGCGCACGAGCACGGCGACGTGGCCGGGCCGCAGCGGCACCCGGACGGCGCCGCCGTCGGCCGGCAGCTCGACCTCGGCGCCCGCCGACAGCAGCTCGACGAGGCAGCCCGCGAGGTCGGCGGCGATGTGCTGCTTGGCGCCCGGCTTGCTCGCGTAGCCCTGCCGCGTGGTGCCCACCGTCGGCGCGTCGCGCGGCACGAGCCGCAGCCGCAGCGGTGCCGCGACAGGCGCGCCGTGCAGCCGCGCCCGCTCGTTGCCCGGTGCCGCGAGGACGCGCCGGTAGACGATCCCCTCGTGGCCGAGCCGCGCCTCCCCGAACAGCGCGTCGTAGGCGTCGATCAACGGCTGGTCGCTGCGCCAGTTGACGGACAGCGTCGCCTGGCCGCGCGCCGCGCGGGCCGCCTGGAGGTAGGCGTAGACGTCGGCGCCCCGGAACGCGTAGATCGCCTGCTTCGGGTCGCCGATGAGGACGAGCGTGACCCCGCCGTCGGCGAACGCGAGGCGCAGGATGTCCCACTGCACGGGGTCGGTGTCCTGGAACTCGTCCACGAGCACGACGCCGTAGCGCTCCCGCAGCCGGCGCGTGGCCGCGGCGCCGCCCGCGCCCTCGAGTGTGCCCTTGAGGCGGGTCAGCAGGTCGTCGTACGTCATTACGCCAAGCCGGCGCTTGCGCGCCTCGAGCTCCTCCCGCACGCGCAGCGCGAGCCGCACGCGCATGGCGGCGATGCTGTCCCCGGCGTCGCGCGGCTCGACCGGCGCGGTCGGGCTCTCGACCGCGGCGCGGGCGATCCGGAGCGCCTCATCGCGGTCGAACTGCGGCAACCCGCGCGGGGCGAAGCGCCGCACGTACAGGTCGTCGACGACCTCCTCGAGCAGATCGTCGATGTCCTCCACGAACGCCGTCCCTGGCTCCACGTCGCCGACCACCCCGAGCCCGGAGAGCACCTCCTGGCAGAAGCCGTGCGTGGTGGCGATCGTCGCGGCATCGAAGTTCGCGAGCGCCAGCGACAGCCGGTCGCGGCGGGTGCGGACCTCGTCGGGCGGACCGTCGGCGAGCAGGGCTACGACCTCGTCGCCGCCTGCGGGGACGCCGCGGGCGGCCCGCTCCAGCCCCTGCTCGACGGAGACCAGCCGCTCGCGCACCCGGTCGCGCAGCTCGCCGGTTGCCATGCGCGTGAACGTGACCAGCAGCAGGCGCTCCAGCGGCGTTCCCTCGGCCACGTAGCGCGCCGCCAGCGCCGCGATCGCGAACGTCTTGCCGGTGCCCGCGCTCGCCTCGAGCATCGTCACGCCGTCCGGCAGCGGGCCGCGGAGGTCGAACGGCGGGACGTCGAGCGCGGTCATGCGTGCACCAGCAGCGGGTCCCACAGCGCGCGGGCGAGGTCGTCGAAGCGCGCGCCGCCGGCGGCCTCGCGGGTCAGCAGCTCGGCGAACGTGATCACGCCGCCGAAGGCCAGCTCGTGCTCGGGCTCGCGATCCTCGAGGTCCCACCCGAACGGGGACTCCCAAGCACGGCGGCCGGCGGCTTCGGCATCCTCGGCGCGCAGGGCCGCGCGGGCGTACGCGCCGCCCGCCAGGCAGGCGAGCGGCAGCGGCTCGCGCATGCCGCGGTCGTAGAGGTCGGCGAGCGCGGCCAGCGGCTCGGCCGGATCGCCGCCCAGCGGCCGCAGGCGCACGACGGCGATCGCGTCCTCGGCGCCGCGCCCGACCATGACCGCCTCGACCGGCTCGCCGGGACGGCTCGCCGTCAGCGCCAGGAGGCGCACCCACAGGGCGATCCGGTGGCGATCGCTCACGCGCGCGTACGTCACCGCCGTGAGCACGTTCCCGCGCACCTCGGGGACGGTGCCGCGAAGCGTGCGGCCGTCGGGGAGCAGCGCCCGCACGTCGACCGACGCGGGGGCGGCGGCGAGGTCGATCTCGCTCCCGGCGCGCGCGGCGATCCGCTCGACGATCGGGCGGATGCCCTCCAGCGCCGGGACGGCGAGCCGCCCCGGCGGGAGCCGGCCGCGGGCGAGCTCGGCCTCGACCGCCGCGTCGATCCCGGCGCCGGCCAGGCAGGCCTCGAGCATCCGGCGGCCGGCGTCCCACCGCTCAAGGCCGCCGAGCTCGACCGGCAGCGCGTCGTCGACCTCGCCGTCGAGCTCCCCGAGCCGCACGTCCAGGCGCTGGCGCAGGAACGCCCGCACCGGCCGCTGCACGAAGGCCACGAGGTCGTCGAGCCCCACGACCGCCGGCGACGTCGGCGGCAGCGGCCCGGCGAGGAACGGCCGCGGCGGCTGCCGTGGGCCCGCGAGCGCGCGAGCGCCGGCGAGCGTGACAGGATCGAAGCCCCACGGCCGCCGGGCGTCGAAGTTGCGCGGGTCGAACGGCTGGAGCGGGTGGCGGACCTCAACGCGCTCGCTTGCGGGGCCGTCGTCGGCGCGGACGGTGGCGTCGACCGCGTCGAGCAGCTCGCCCACCGGCACGGCGGGCGGGCGGCGGGCGTTCGTGCGCTCGTCGTTGCCGGTGTACGTGACGATCAGCCGGTCGGTCGCCGCGAGCAGCGCATCGAGCAGCATCTGGCGGTCCTCGGAGCGCGGGTCGCGGTCGCCGACGTGCGGGTCGAGCGGGACGAGGTCGTCGCCGTCGCGCGGGGCGCGGCGCGGGAACGCCCCGTCGTCGAGCCCGAGCAGGCAGACGACCCGGTGCGGGACCGAGCGCATCGGCACGAGCGTGCAGACGGTCAGGTGCCCGGTGCGGAAGTTGGCGCGCGTCGGGCGGCCCGCCAGCCTGTCGGCCAGCAGGGCTCGGACCTCGGGCAGCGCGAGCGGCGTCTCGTGGCCCGCGGCTTCGCGCAGGACGTCGTCGAGCACGCGCTGGAGCTCGGCCCGCTGCCAGGCGTCGCGCTCGCGCGTGGCGGTGAGCGCGTCGGCGGCCTCGGCGATCGCGCCGGCCCACGCGGCGACGGGCTGGGGCTCTCGGAAGGCGTCGACGGCGGCCCCGAGCCGGTCGACGAGCTCCGCCGCCCGCCCGGCGAGGTCGATCGCGCGGCTCTCCACGTCGTCGAGCGGCAGCACGCCGCGGAATAGGCGGGCGCCCTGCTCGGCCATCGTCACGCCGACCAGGAGCCGGTCGACGCCGGCGCTCCACGTGCCGTCCGGCAGCGCCTCGAGCCGGAACGGCTCCCGGTGGGCGGCGTCCAGGCCCCAGCGGATGCCGGCCTCTGTCACCCAGTCGTGCAGCCGCGAGAGGTCGTCGTCGTCGAAGCGGAAGCGCCGGCGCACGGGCTCGCGGTCCGCGAGCCCGAGCACCTGCGAGGCGGTGAGCCGGGCGTCCGCCAGCTCGAGTAGCTGGGCGACGACGCCGAGCACCGGGTTCGTCTGGCGCACGGAGCGGTCGGCGAGCCGGATCCGCAGGTCACCCTCCTCGCTCGTGCCGACCGCGGCCTGGATCAGCGGCGCGAACGCCTCGACGTCGGGGCACATCACGATCACGTCGCGCGGCTCGAGCGTTGGGTCCTCCTGCAGCAGGTGGAGGATCGCGTCACGCGCGACCTCGACCTGCCGCGTGCGCCCGTGGCAGGCGTGGACCTGCACGCTGCGGTCGTCCGGCGCGAGCGCGGGTCGGGAATCCGGCTCGCCCGGGAGCGGCGGGCCCGGCGGCCGGCGGTCGGCGCGCACGTCGGCCTGGAGGCGCCCGAGCAGCGTGTCCGGCGGCGGCGCGACGGCGTGGTGGCGATCGGTGCCGGCGCCTCCAAGCACGAGCTGGAGCTCACGCGCGTCCTGCCCCCACGAAGCCAGCAGGCGGTTGGCGGGCAGGGCGGCGGTGGGGTCCCCGGCGCGGCGCATGACCGGAGGCCGGCCGGCGATCGCCTCCCACAGCGCCGGCGAGGGGTGCAGGAGCAGCAGGTGCACGTCGCGCGCCGCCCCCAGCGCCCGCAGGATGGCGAGCTGGGCGGCCGGGAGCCGCGTGAGGCCGAACAGCGACAGCCGCGGCGGGAGGTCCGCGAGCGCCGGCTCCGCGCGCAGGCGCTCGCACGCGCCCTCGAGCCGCTCGCTCGGGCTGGGAACGGCCACCCGCTCGCGCACGCGCCGCCACAGCTCCGCCTGCCAGGCGGCATCGGCCGGCAGCGGGCGGCCCGCAGGGTCGGCGTCCGCACCCTGCGCCCACGCGCGGACCATCTCCGGGCGGTGCACCGCGTAGCGGTCGAACAGGTCGGCGAGGTGCGCGACCGCCGCGAAGCGCCGCTCCGGGCGCACGTGCTCGGCGAGCAGGGCGAGCCACGGCTCGTGCAGCGCGCCGTCGACGACCTCGAGCAGCGGCCAGACGAGCCGCTCCGGGAGCCACGGGTCGTCGGCGGGATCGACCCCGGTGGCGGCCGCCGCCGCCTCGCCGACAAGCGTGCGCGGAAACGGGAATGCGACGTTGGCGCAGACGCCGAGCCGATCCGAGAGCCGCTGCGCCAGCCACCGCTCCATCCCACGGGTGTGGACCGCGACGACCTCAGTGGCGAACGGGTCGTCGAGCGGCTCGGCGAGCATGTCGCCGAGCGCCTCGACGAGGGCATCGGCCCGTTCGGCTCGGTGGACATGCAGCACGTTGTAACGTCGCCGAAGGCACCCGCACGCGGGCGTCGGTCCCGCCCGACGATTCGCGGTCGCGGGTGCCTGGCAGGCGAAACCCTTATCCGGGCTACTTGACCTCGACCGAGGCGCCAGCCTCCTCGAGCTCGCCCTTGAGCTTGTCGGCCTCGTCGCGGTCGACGCCCTCCTTGACCGGCTTGGGGGACTCGTCGACGAGCGCCTTGGCCTCCTTGAGGCCGAGGCCGGTCGCCGCGCGGACGACCTTGATGACCTGGATCTTCTTGTCGCCGGCGCCGGTGAGCACGACGTCGAACGCGGTCTGCTCCTCGGCCGGCGCGCCGTCGTCGCCGCCACCGCCGCCGCCCGCCGGGGCCGCAGCCGCGACCGCCGCGGCGGAGACGCCGAACTCCTCCTCGAGCGCCTTGATGCGCTCGGCGAGCTCGAGCACCGTGATGCCCTTGAGCTCCTCGATCCAGTCCTGAGTGCTGGTAGCCATCTCTTAGTTCTCCTTCTGTTCTGCGATCTGGGAAAGCTGACGTGCCAGGCCGCCGATGAGGCCGCCGAGGCTGGTGGCGAGTCCGGTGAGCGGCGAGGCGACCATGCCCACGAGGCGCGCGTTGAGCACGTCGCGGGAGGGGAGCCGGGCGATCGCCTCGATCTCGGGCGCGCCGAGCGGCGCGCCGTTCATCCAGCCGCCCTTGAACTCGAGCAGCTGGCCGCCGGTCTGGCGGCGGAAGTCCGACAGCGCCTTGGCTGCCGCGGCGGCGTCGCCGCGCACGAAGGTCATCGCCGTCGGGCCCTCGAGCAGCTCCTTGAGGGCGTCGGCGCCGGCCTTGTCGGCCGCACGCTCGGTCAGCGTGTTCTTGACGACGCGGAAGCTCGCGTCGGCGTCACGCAGCCTGGTGCGCAGCTCGGCGGCCTGCGGCACCGAGATGCCGCGGTAGTCGACCGCGAACACGGCGTCCGCCTCGCTGATCTGAGCGGCCACCTCGTCGATGACCGCGGCTTTCTGGTCTCGGTTCAAGCGTTTCCTCCTGTCCCGGTCTTACGGATGCCGGGGGTCTTTGGGGGACGGGATTTGCCTTTCGCCTCCGGCACCCGCTGCCTACGAGGCGGCGACGTGGTTCAGACCGCGCTAGCGGGTGCCTCCGGCGACGATACATCCGCTTCTACGAGGTCTTTGGTGCGCGACGGGTCGACCTTGATGCCGGGCCCCATCGTCGCGGCGAGCACGACGGTGCGCAGGTAGCGCCCCTTGGCCGCGGACGGCTTCGCGCGGATCAGCTCCTCGATGATCGCCTGGTAGTTGGCGAGCAGGTGCTCCTCCGGGAACGAGGTCTTGCCGACGGTCATGTGGACGATCGCCGTGCGGTCGGTGCGGTACTCGACCTTGCCGGCCTTGGACTCCTCGACGGCCTTACGCACGTCCATCGTCACGGTGCCGACCTTCGGGTTCGGCATCTTGCCCTGCGGGCCGAGGATGCGGCCGAGGCGGCCGACCACAGGCATCATGTCCGGCGTCGCGATGGCGACGTCGAAGTCGCTGAAGCCCTCGTCCTGCACGCGCTTGGCGAGGTCGTCGGCGCCCACATAGTCGGCGCCCGCCTCCTCGGCCTCGCGCGCCTTGTCGCCCTTGGCGAAGACGGCGATCTTGACGTCCTTGCCGAGCCCGTGGGGCAGCGCGATCGTGCCGCGCAGCTGCTCGTCGGCGTGGCGGACGTTGAGCCCGGTGCGCACGTGGACCTCGACCGACTCGTCGAACTTCGCGCGCTTGGTCTCCTTGATCAGCCGGACGGCCTCGTGCGGCGAGTACTCGCGCTCGCGGTCGATCTTCTCGCGCGCCTCGGTGTACTTGCGCCCGTGGCTGGCCATCAGGCGACCACCTCGACGCCCATCGAGCGCGCGGTGCCGGCGATGATCTTCGCCGCCTGGTCGACGTCGTGGGCGTTCAGGTCGGGCAGCTTCTTCTCGGCGATCTGGCGGACCTGGTCCTTGGAGATCGTGCCGACCTTGTTGCGGTTCGGCTCGCCCGAGCCCTTCTCGATCCCGATCGCCTGCCGGATCAGCACGGCCGCCGGCGGGGTCTTGGTGACGAAGGTGAACGAGCGATCCTCGAAGACCGTGATCTCGACCGGGATCGTCGTGCCCATGTCGTTCGCCGTCTGGGCGTTGAACGCCTTGACGAACTCCATGATGTTGATGCCGTGCTGGCCCAGCGCGGGGCCGACCGGTGGCGCCGGGGAGGCCTGCCCGCCGGGGGCCTGCAGCTTGATGGTTGTGAGGACTTTCTTTGCCATTAGATCTTCTTCACCTGGTCGTAGCCGACCTCGACGGGCGTCTCGCGGCCGAAGATAGATACCAGCACCTTGAGCTTGCTCGCGTCCTCGTTGATCTCGGAGATCTCGCCCGAGAAGTCCGAGAGGGGGCCGGAGATGACCTTGACGGACTCCCCGATCGAGAACTGCGCACGGCTGGGCGCGCGCACGGCGACGTCGGTGCGATGCAGCAGGCGGTCGACCTCGACCTGCGTGAGCGGGATCGGCTCGTTGGACGCGCCGACGAACCCGGTCACCCCGGGCGTGCCCTTCACGACGGCCCACGAGTCCTCGTTGAGGTCCATGTTCACCAGCACGTAGCCGGGCATGGTCCGCTTCTCGACCGTGATCTTCTGGTTGTCCTTCATCTCCTGCACGGTCTCTGTGGGCACGACGACGCGGCGCACGGCGCGCGTCTGGTTGAGCGAGCTCACGCGGTGCTCGAGGTTCTGCTTGACCTTGTTCTCGTGCCCGGAATAGGTGTTGATGACGTACCAACGAAACATGATTTTGAATTTCCCTTTCGCCTGCCAGGCGAGTTGCTCCTTCGTCGCACTCGCCTTCGGCGACGTTAGGTTTAGAGGATGGCGTCGACGAGCGGCTTCCAGATGGCGTCCATCAGCCCGAGGAACCCGCCGGCGACGACCACGAAGCCGAGCGTGACCGCGGTGCCCTGAGCCGTCTGGCGGCGGTCCGGCCACTGGACGCGCCGAAGCTCGTCGACGACGTGGCCAAGGAAGGTGATGATCCGGCCGCGCTGCTTGCGCGGGCGGCGCGCCGCCTGGCGCTCCTCCAGCACAGCGGGGTCGGTGGCCTGCACGTCCTCCGGCTCGACGTCGGGCCCGGGCTCGACTTCGCGCTCGGGCTCGGGGTCGGGGTCGGGCGGGACGCCCGCCTCGGCCATCCGCGCTTCCTCGACGTCGGGGAAGGCGTGCTTGGTCGGCTCCGGCGGCGGCGTGTTGCCCAGCTCGGCATCGGTCGGCTCCAGGCCTTGATCCCGCGCACGCGTGCGCGCGGAGCCGGCCGCCGGCCCGCCGGAACCCGGCTGCCGGTTGCGGCGACGCTGCTTCGCGCGCTGTCGATCACGGGCCACGGAACGAGCTGCCTAGCGGGTCTCGCGGTGCCCCGTGTGCTGCCGGCACCACTTGCAGTACTTGCGCAGGCTGATGCGATCGGGGTTGTTCCGCTTGGACTTGTTGGTCTGGTAGTTCCGGCGCTTGCACTCCTCGCACGCGAGGGTGACGGCGATCCGGACGTCTCCACGGGCCATTGTGTCGGCGCGCTCCGAGGGTCGAAGGTCGTGCTGGCGCCGGGCAAAGGAAAACCCCGCACCCGGCGCGAGGTCGGCAAGTGAGGATAGCGCAGGTACGGTGTCGCGCCATGGCATCCATGCCCGCGGTCGCAGGCGTCGAGCACAGCCACCACGATCTGGCCACCGGGGTGCGCGTGCACCTCGCCGCGGCCGGCCCGGCCGACGCCCCGCCGGTGCTGTGCCTGCACGGCTGGCCGCAGCACTGGTGGTCGTGGCGACACGTGATCGGCGAGCTCTCCGGCGAGTGCCGGCTGCTGTGCCCGGACATGCGCGGCTTCGGCTGGTCGGGCGCGCCGGCGGACGACGACTTCACGAAGCAGCGCGTGGCCGACGACGCCCTCGCGCTGCTCGATGCGCTCGGCCTCGAGCGCGTGCGCCTCGTCGGGCACGACTGGGGCGGCTGGGTGGCGATGCTCGCGGCGCTGCGCGCCCCCGAGCGCTTCTCGTCGCTGCTCGCGATGTCGATCCACAGCCCCTGGGTGCCCGCGAGCACCGGGCTGCGCAACATGTGGCGGCTCGCCTACATCCCCCCGATCGCCGCGCCGATCGTCGGCCGGCGCGTGGTGCGCGAGGGCGGGTTCGTCCGGCGGGTCCTCGAGGTCGGGCGCCGCGACGGGCGCAGCTGGAGCGACGACGAGCTCGAGACCTACATGGCCGTGCTGCGCGAGCCGCAGGGCGCCCACGCCTCGTCCAAGCTCTACCGCGACTTCGTCCTGCGCGAGGCGCCGAAGAACCTCATGGGCGGCTTCCGCGGCCGCCGCTTCGCGATGCCCGCCCGTCTCCTGCACGGCTACCGCGACCCGCTCGGCCGCGAGCTCGTCCAGGGCTTCAAGGGCGAGCTCGAGATCGTCGACGGCATCGGTCACTTCCCACCCGAGGAAGCCCCAGCGCTCGTCGCCGACCGGATCCGCTCCATGCGCCGCTGACTTTCCGGGCCGACCACGGTCAAAGCCTTGACCGTGCCGTACGAGCAGGAGAAGCGAAGATGAACTGGACTCTGGAGGTCGTCATCGTCCCGGTCTCGGACGTGGAGCGCGCGAAGGCGTTCTACGCCGAGCAGCTCGGCTTCGTCGTCGACCACGACACCAAGGTCAGCGAGGGCAACCGGATCGTCCAGCTCACACCGCCAGGATCCGGGTGCTCGATCGTGATCGGCGAAGGGCTGGTGCCGCCGATGCCGGCCGGCTCGCTGAAGGGCCTCCAGCTCGTCGTGCCCGACCTCGAGGCCGCGCGGGCGGAGCTCGTCGAGCGGGGCGTCGAGGTGAGCGAGATCCAGGTCCTCGGAGAGAGCCCGACGCCCCAGCCGCACCCGCTCGACAACGTCGGCTTCGTGTTCTTCGCCGATCCGGACGGGAACGGCTGGGGCGTCCAGCAGATCTCGGCCCGGGGCTAGGCCGGCTCGCGCGTCAGCCGCTCGCGGGCGTCCTCGCGCGTCATCGTGCGCTTGCCCCAGCGGACGGCTTCGGCGTAGTCGATCAGCGTGTCGAAGTAGTCGGCCCAGCGCGGGGGCTCGATACCTGCCGGTGCCAGCGTCGCGCGTGCGCGGGAGTCCTCGAACAGCACGTCCATGTCGAAGTACGGGATGTAGACGGCGCCGTGGTCGTCCTCGACCTCCTCCTGGAGGCTGGGCACGATCTCGGGCCGCGGACGGCCGAAGCGGTCGCACGCCATCCCGACCACGTCGTTGGCCAGCGGGGCGTCGCGGCCGGCGACGAGGTTGAACACCCCCGTGTCGTGGATGTCGAGCAGGTGCACGAGCGCGTCGGCCACGAAGTCGACGGGCACGATGTCCACGTGCGCGACCGGCAGCGCGGGGATCTCGCTGAACAGCCCGCGCGAGAACGCGCGCAGTGGCCAATACAACACGTTGAAGGCCGGCGTCCAGCCGGTGTCGGACTCGCCCATGACGATGCTCGGGCGAGCGATCGCCGGGGCCAGGTCGTCGGCCTCGAGCACGATGTGCTCGGCCTCCCACTTGGTCTGCTCGTAGGTGTTGCGGAACTCCTGGCCGGCGTCGAGCTCGTCCTCGCCGAACGTGCCGCCGTGCTTGCCGGAGACGTAGGCCGTGGAGACGTGCAGGAAGCGCTCCAGGCGCCCGAGCGTCTTGCACTCGCGCGCGAAGCCGATCACCTCGCGCGTGCCCTCGACGTTGATCGCGCGCGCCTCGTCGAGCGGAAGGTCGAACGAGATCGACGCCGCGCAGTGCAGCACCGCGCCGACCTCCTCGGCCAGCGCGGCGCGCTCGGCGGCCTCGATGCCCAGCCCGGGGCGCGTGACGTCGCCGGCCACCGCGCGCACGCGATCGCGGTAGGGCTCCGGGTCGCGCCACAGCTGGGCGAGCACCGCGTCGAGGCGCTCGGCCGCGGTGGCCTCCGCGCCGGGTCGCACGAGCGCGACGACCTGCCGGTCGCCGGCCTCGACGAGCCGCGCCAGCACCTCCATGCCGAGGAAGCCGGTCGCGCCGGTGAGGAAGACGGGCGGCTTCATGAAGCAGCGGCCTCCTCGAGCACCGGCGTCAGCGCCGTGCCCATGGCGTGGAAGCCGCCGTCGACGTGCAGGATCTCCCCCGTGACCCCGCGCGCGAGGTCCGAGAGCAGGAACAGGATCGCTCCCGCGACGGGCGCCGGGTCGTCGGTGTCCCACCCCAGCGGCGCCTGGCGCCGCCACGCGGCGGCGAGGTCGCCGAAGCCGGGGATCCCGCGCGCGGCGAGCGTGCCGAGCGGGCCGGCGGACACGAGGTTCACGCGCACGCCCTTCGGCCCGAGGTCGCGGGCGAGGTAGCGGGACGTGGCCTCCAACGCGGCCTTCGCGACGCCCATCCAGTCGTAGACCGGCCACGCGACCGTGGCGTCGAAGTCGAGCCCGACGATGCTCGCGCCCTCCTCGGGATAGAGGTCGGCGAGCGCCACCGCCAGCGCCTTGAACGAGTACGCGCTCGTGCGGAACGCGACCTCGGCGCTCTCGGGCGGCGTCTCGAGGAAGTTGCCGCCCAGCGCGTCCTCGGGCGCGAACGCGATCGCGTGCAATACGCCGTCGACGCGGCCCCAGCGCTCGCGCAGCTCGTCGGCGAGCGCGGCCAGGTCGTCCGGGCTGTTGACGTCGAGCTCGAGCACGTCGGGCGGGCCGTCGAGCTTGGCCGCCGAGCGCTCGGTCATGCGCCGCACGCGGCCGAACGACGTCAGCACGACCTCGGCGCCGGCGGCTTGCGCCTGGCGGGCGACCTCGTACGCGATCGACTCGCGGTTGACGACGCCGGTGATGACCAGCTTCTTGCCTTCGAGCAACGTCATAGGGGAATGTTCCTCACACCGGTCGCGGGCTCGGCGATGGCGTCGAGCGTGGACAGGGCCTCGGCCAGCCGCCGGCGCGTGTCGCCCGGCAGGATGACCTCGTCGATGTGACCCTCGGCCGCGGCGAGGTGGGCGCCGAGGTGGTTGTCGGCGTACTCGGCGGCGTACGCGTCGCGCGCCGCGACCGGGTCGTCGGCGGCCGCGATGTCGCGCCGGTTGACGATCGTGACCGCCTGCTTGGCGCCCATCACGCCGAGCTGGGCCTGCGGCCACGCGAACGTGTAGTCCGCGCCGAGGTCGCGCGCGTTCATCGCGATGAACGCGCCCCCGAAGGCCTTGCGCAGCACGACCGTCACCTTCGGCACCGAGGCCTCGGCGAACGCGTGCACGAGCTTGGCGCCGTGACGGATCACGCCGAGCTGCTCCTGCTTGGTCCCGGGCATGAAGCCGGGCGTGTCGACGAGCACCACCAGCGGGAGGCCGAACGCGTTGCAGGTGCGCACGAAGCGCGCGCCCTTGGACGCCGACTCGGAGTCGAGCACGCCGCCCAGGTAGCGCGGCTGGTTCGCGACCACGCCGACCGGCCGGCCGTCGAGGCGGGCGAAGCCGCACGTGATGTTCCGCGCCCACTTCGGGGCGAACTCGAGCAGGCGGCCGCCGTCGACCACCCCCCGGATCACGTCGCGCACGTCGTAGACCTTCCGCTCGTCCTCGGGGACCGGCTCGCCGGCGTCGTAGCCGACCGGGCCGACCGGGCGCCACTTCGGCGCGCGCTCCCCCGCGGAGGCGGGCAGGTGGTCGAGCAGATCTCGCGCCAGCAGGGCCGCATCGGTGTCGCTCGAAGCGACGAAGTGGGCCACGCCGTTGCGCTCGTGGACCTTGGGGCCGCCGAGCTCGAACGCGTCGACGTCCTCGCCCATGACCTCGCGGACGACCGCGGGACCGGTGAGGAACATGTTCGCCCGCTCGGTCATGATCACGAAGTCGGTCAGCGCCGGCGAGTACGAGCCGCCGCCGGCGGACGCCCCGCAGATCACGGAGATCTGCGGGACCTTGCCGCTGAGCGCGACGTGCTCGCGGAAGATCCGCGCGTAGCCGGCCAGCGCCGCGGTGCCCTCCTGCATGCGGGCGCCGCCGGACTCGATGAAGCCGACCACGGGCGCGCCCGCGCGGCCCGCGAGCCGCAGCACCTTGACGATCGAGTCCGCGTGCTGCTCGCCGAGCGAGCCGCCGAGGTAGGACGGGTCCTGCGCGTAGCAGAACACCGGCCGGCCGTCGACGCGGCCGGCGCCGGCGATCACGCCGTCCCCCGACCGCGCCTTCTCGCCCATGCGCCGCGAGCGCACGTCCGACCGCAGCAGCGTGAGCGAGCCGCGATCGCACAGCGCCTCGAGGCGCTCGACGGGCGAGAGGAGGACCTCCTCACGGACGAGATCGATGCTCATGCGACCTCCAGGCAGAGGACGGCGTTGTGGCCGCCGAAGCCGAAGGCGTTCGAGAGCGCCACGGCCGGCTTGCCGTTGATGTCCAGCGTGCGCGCCTGGTTGGGCACGTAGTCGAGGTCGAGCCCCTCGTCGGGATGCTCGTAGTTGAGCGTCGGCGGCGCGACCCGATCGCGCATGGCGAGGATCGTGGCCACCGCCTCCACGGCGCCGGCGGCGCCGAGCAGGTGGCCGATCGCCGACTTGAGCGACGAGACGGGGACGTCATCGCCGAGCACCTTCTTGATCGCGATCGTCTCGGCGCGGTCGTTGAGCGGCGTCGACGTGCCGTGCGCGTTGACGTAGACGATGTCCTGCGGCCCGTAGCCGGCGTCGCGCAGCGCGCCCTGCATCGCCTCGATCGCGCCGCCGCCGTCCTTCTCGGGGGCGGTCAGGTGGTAGGAGTCCGAGCTGGCGCCGTAGCCGGCCACGCGGCCGAGGATCGTGGCGCCGCGAGCCCGCGCGCGCTCGCCGTCCTCGAGCACGAGCACGGCGGCGCCCTCGCCCATCACGAACCCGTCGCGCTGGGCGTCGAACGGGCGCGAGATGCCGAGGTCGGACAGCGCGTCGAGCGCAGCGAAGGCCGAGATGGCCAGCGGGGTGATCGCTGCCTCCGAGCCGCCGGTCACGACCGCGTCGGCGTCGCCCGTCTGGATCATGCGGGCGGCGGTGCCGATCGCATGCGCGGCGGCCGCGCAGGCCGACAGCGTCGCGAACGAGTGCCCGCGCAGGCCGTGGCGCATGGAGACGGCCGCCGAGGCGGCGTTGCCCATGAGCAGCGGGATCGAGAGCGGCGAGACCGCCTTCGGGCCCTTCTCCAGCATCAGCTTGTGGTTGGCCTCGAGCGTGCCGATGCCGCCGATCCCCGTGCCGATCAGCGTGGCGACGCGGCCCGAGTCGTACGGCAGCTCGTCCTTCCAGCCGGCCTCGGCGAGCGCCTCGTCGGAGGCGATCATGGCGAACTGGGCGAAGCGGTCCGAGCGCCGGGCCTCCTTGACCGTGAGGTGGTCGGTGGGCTCGAACTCGGTGGCGCGGCCGAAGCCGTCCTGGATGCCGGACTCGCCTGCCCGCCAGCGGTCATAGAGCGTGCGGGCGCCGACCCCGAGCGGGGTGACGGCGCCGACACCGGTGACGACGATCTCGCGATTCATCCTGCGCGGCTCACCACCAGGTCGATCGCGTCGCCGACGGTCTTGATCTTGCCGACGTCGTCGCCCTTGAGCTGGACGCCGTACTCGTCCTCGATGATCTGCGAGAGCTCGGCGAGGTCGAGCGAGTCGACGTCGAGCTCCTCGAACGTGGCGTCGCGTGTGATCTGCGACTCGTCCAC
The DNA here is from genome assembly GCA_963789005.1 of uncultured Solirubrobacteraceae bacterium. Classification (GTDB taxonomy): domain Bacteria; phylum Actinomycetota; class Thermoleophilia; order Solirubrobacterales; family Solirubrobacteraceae; genus DASSUW01. The sequence continues at coordinate 136,436 of CAWBIZ010000004.1, read as the reverse complement.
GCCGAACTGGGGAAGCGCCCCGTAGACGGTCTTCTCGACGGCGTCGGGGGTGACAGTGGCAGCCATGGGTCTGGTTTCTCCTTTGTTAGGCGGACATTCCGCCGTCGACGAACAGGGTCGTGCCGGTCACGTAGCCGGCGTCGTCGGACGCCAGGAACCGCACGGCGGCCGCGACGTCCTCCGGCGCGCCGACGCGCCGGGCCGGGATGGCCTGGAGCGCCGCGTCCGGCAGGTCCTTGGTCATGTCGGTGGCGATGAAGCCGGGAGCGACCGCGTTGACGGTCACCCCGCGCCGCGCGATCTCGGCGGCGACGGTCTTGGTCATGCCGATCAGCCCGGCCTTCGCCGCGGCGTAGTTCGACTGGCCGGCGTTGGCGCGCGGGCCGACCACGGAGGCGACGTTGACGATCCGGCCGTAGCGGGCCTTGATCATCGGGCGCATCGCCTGCCGGGTCATGCGGAAGGCGGCGGTGAGGTTGGTGCCGATGACCTTGTCCCAGGCGTCGTCGTCGAGCTGGATGGCGAGGCCGTCGGCGGTCACGCCGGCGTTGTTGACGAGCGCCAGCACGGGGCCGAGCTCGTCCTCGACGCGCTTGAAGAGCTCGTCGGGCGAGCCGTTCGTGACGTCGCCGTGGACGGCCACGGCGCGGCCGCCGGCCTGCTCGATCGCCTCGACGGTCGCCTTGGCGCCGTCCTCGTCGGAGCGGTAGTTGACCGCGACGTACCAGCCGTCGGCGGCCAGCGCCTTGGCGATGGCGGCGCCGATGCCCTTGGAGGCGCCGGTCACGAGCGCGGTGGCGTTCTCCGGGCGGGCCACTTAGGAGATCCCCCATTCGATGACGCCGGCGCCCCAGGTGAAGCCCGCGCCGATCGCGGCGATCAGCACCTTCTGGCCCGGGCGCAGGCGCCCGTCCTCGCGCAGCAGCGAGAGCGTGAGCGGGATCGAGGCGGCGGAGGTGTTCGCCATGTGGGCGACGTAGTCGGCGACCTTGGCGGGCTCGAGGTCGAGCCGCTCGCCGACGGCGCGGATGATGCGCCCGTTGGCCTGGTGGTAGACGAACAGGTCGACGTCCTCGAGCTCGAGGCCGGCGCGCGCGACGGCGGCGACGGTGGCCTCGCTGAGGCGCTTGACGGCGACCTGGTAGGTCGAGTGGCCGTCCATGCGCAGCACGCGCTCGTCGTTGGAGGCGGTGATGCGGTCGCCGAGCGAGCCGTCGGCGGCGAGCACGATCGGCCCGATGTCGCCGGCGCCCTCGGCGCCGAGCAGCACGGCGGCGGCGCCGTCGCCGAACAGCATCGCGGTCTTCGGGTCGTCGTAGTCGAGCAGCCGGGTGAGCAGCTCGGCCCCGATCACCAGCACGCGGTCGGCGCGGCCACTCTCGATCTGGCCGGTGGCCAGGCGCAGCGCGGCCAGCCAGCCCGTGCAGGCGGCACCGATGTCGATCGCTCCGGCGTTCGTCGCTCCGAGCTCGTTGGCGACGATCGGGGCGGCGTTGGGCGTGATCTCGTCGGGCGTCATGGTCGCCACGAGCACGAGGTCGACGTCGAGCGGGTCGACGCCCGCGTCGGCGAGCGCGCGGCGGCCGGCGAAGGTCGCGTAGTCGGTCATCCGCTCGTCGGGCAGCGCGCGGCGTCGCGACTTGATGCCGGTGCGCTTGACGATCCAGGCGTCGTCGACGCCGATGCGCTCGGCGATCGGGCCGTTGGGGACGATCTCGGGCGGCACGTGGTGGCCGAGCCCGATCACGCGCGCCGTGCGCGCGGGGGCGGGCTGCGTGGAGCCGTTGCGGGTGGCCTCGCGAGCGATCGTGGCGAGGTCGGCGGGCAGCTCGGTGCTACGCATGGGCGAGCTCCGGGGTCTCGACGGGGAAGTCGGGGAGGATGCGCTTGCCCAGGCGGGCCAGCACCTTGCCGGGGCCGATCTCGACGAAGCGCTGGGCGCCGGCGTCGTGCAGGGCGAGCACCGTCTCCCGCCAGCGCACCGGCTTGGTGAGCGCGGCGGCGAGCTCGGCGCGGACGTCGGCGAACGGCTCGGTCGACGCGCAGGAGAAGACGGGGAAGGCGGCCTCGTGCAGCTCGGTCTCGTCGAGCGCGGCGCGGAAGGGGGCGACCGCGGGCTCCATGCTCGGCGAGTGGAACGCGCCGGCGACGTCGAGCGCGATCGCGCGGCGGCCGCGCTCCTTGGCGGCCTCCTCGGCGACGGCGAGCTTCTCGCGCGGGCCGGAGAGGACGACCTGGCCGGGAGCGTTGTCGTTGGCGACGGTCACGCCCGCCTCGGCGGCGACGGCCTCGGCGTCCTCCGGCGTCGCGCCCACGAGCGCGAGCATCGAGCCGACGTCGTCGGCCTCGGCCATCAGCTCGCCGCGCAGCACGACCAATCGCAGCGCGTCCTCGCGGGCGAGCACGCCGGCGGCGGCCAGCGCGGCCAGCTCGCCGAGCGAGTGCCCGGCGGCGGCGGCCGGCTCGAGACCGAGCGCGTCCCAGCCGGCGAGCGAGGCGCAGAAGATGGCGGGCTGCGCGAAGCGGGTCGACTCGCCGGCGCGCGGGAACGGGTCCTCGCCCACGAGCGCGGTCACGCGCTCGAGCAGGTCGGGGGCTCGGTGCGCGACGAGGTCGCGCATCTCCGGTGTCTGGCTGCCCTGGCCGGGGAACAGCGCGACCGGGGCGGCGGGGTCGGTGATCAGGCTCACAGGCGCAACATCACCACCGCGCGGGTGAGGTCACAGGTATTGGTACGACGAACCCCCCGGTAGGGGGGTGCGCCGCCCCCCGGTTCACGAACGCGCTACGAGATCAAGCCGAGCCGCTGCGCCTTCTGGACCGCTTCCGCGCGGTTGCGGACGTTGAGCTTGCGATACAGCGTGCTGGTGTGCTCCTTGACCGTGTGCGGGGAGAGGAAGAGCCGCTCGGCGATCTCGCGGTTGGTGGCTCCGGACGCCACCGCCTCCAGCACCTCGCGCTCGCGCTCGGACAGCGGCGGCCCCGCCGGCGCCTCGTGGGGACGGAACACGGTCATGCCGAGCCCGACCATCCGCACGGCGCCCGCGATGTCGGCCGCCGGCCAGTCCTTGGAGATGAACCCCGCGGCGCCCGCCGCGCGCGCGGCGTTGGGCGAGATGCGGCCCGCGCCGGAGATCATCAGCACGTTGGTGGTGGGCGACTCGCGGCGCAGGCGTTCGCAGATCTCCGCGCCCGACTCCTGGCCGACGAACAGGTCGACGAGCGCGACGTGCGGGTCGTACCGCCGCGTCAGCGCCAGCGCCTCGGCGGCGTTGCGCGCGCTCACGCAGCGCTCGACCCACGGCTGCTCGCCGAGCATCAGCCGGAAGCCCCAGTGCACGACCTCGTGGTCGTCGACGATCAGCACGCGCAGCCGCCGCTCGCCCGACCCGCCGCCCGCGTTCAGGCGGCTCGGGTTGACGTCGGGCATCGTCACGTCGGCACCGCCAGGCGCACGCGCCAGGTGCCCGGCTCGCGCTCGCCGAACTCGACGATCCCGCCGACCTGCAGCGCCTCGAGCGCGGCCAGCCGCAGGCCCATCCCGGTCTGCCGCGGGCGGCCGCCGGTCACGCCGTCGTTGGCGACCTCGAGCGAGAGCGTGCCGCCCGAGGCGTCGAGCGTCACCTCCACGCGCGTCGGCTTGGCGTGCTTGTGCGCGTTGCGCACCGCCTCGGCCAGCACGGACTGGGCGAGCGACTCGAGCTCGGCCGGGACCTTCACGTGGTCCGAGCCGGGGGTGAGCCGGATCGCCAGGTCGCGGTGCTCGCGCCGCAGCCGGTCGATCTCCTCGAGCAGCGTCGTCTGCGTCTCGGGCGCGACGCGGCCGAGCGGGCGCTGGAGCGCGCGCCGCAGGTCGAACAGGGCGGCCTGCAGCTCGGCGGCGATCCGCTCGCGCGCGGCGGGCGACAGCTCGGCCTGGCTGGAGAACACGAGCTGCACGCCGAACAGCCGCTGGATCACGCCCTCGTGCACGTCGCGCGCGAGGTCGATCCGCTCCTGCAGCTGCCGCGCGCGCGCCGACTGGTTGGTCGCCAGGCGCGCGTGGGTGGCGAGCGCGGCCGTCTTGCCGAGCGCCCACAGCGCCGCGCGCTCCTTCTCGCCGAGCGCCTTCGAGCCCGACCCGCGGTCGGACAGGATCACGCCCAGCCAGCGCCCGGCGGCCGACATCGGCGTGCACACGAACGTGGCCTCGCGCACGAGGTCGCGGTACTCCTCCGGCACCTCGGGAGCATCGTCGCCGGTGAGCTCGATCACCCGGTCCTCCTCGAGCGCCTGGCGGGCGATCGGCGCCGACTCGACCGTGACCTGGGCGTTCTCGAAGACCGCGAGGTCGATCCCGTACGCGCCGGCCGCGTAGACGCGCCGGCGGGCGTCGTCGTAGCGGAAGATCACCGCGCGGTCCATCGTGGCGACGCGGCACGTCGCCTCGCACAGCCGGCTGTAGAAGTCGTCGGTCGCCGTGTCGACGTCCGCGAGGAGCTCCACGAAGGTCTCCAGGACGTCGACGGCGACGGTGGGCTCAGGCGGGGTCATGCCTCGGCGTCACATCATGCTCTACGGCGGGGACAAGCGCAGCACGCGGTCGTCGTCGTCCTCCGGCGAGCCGCGACCGTCGCGGTTGCTGGTGAGCACGTAGAGCGCGCCGTCGGGGCCCTCGCGCACGGTCCGCAGCCGGCCGTACTCGCCCTCCAGCAGCACCTCGTCCTCGCCGCTGTCGAGGTCGTAGCGGTACAGCGCCTCGCCGCGCAGGGCGGCGAAGTAGAAGTCGCCCTGCCAGAAGGTCGCGCCCGAGGGCGCGATCGCCTCCTCGTAGACCTGCAGCGGCGCGGTGAAGTCGCCGTGCTCGTCGCCGAAGACCTCCGGCCAGCCGTAGTTGGCGCCCTCCTCGATCTCGTTGATCTCGTCGAAGCCCTGCGGGCCGTCGCCGCCGCTCGGGCCGTGCTCGGTCGAGATCAGGCGCGCCGTGTCGGGCTGCCAGTCGAAGCCCTGCGGATTGCGGTGGCCGCTGGAGAGGATCTCCGGCCGCACGGCACCGCCGCGGAAGTCGGTCAGTCGAAGGTACTTGCCGTTGAGCGAGTCGGGTTCCTGGGCGAGCTCGCCGTTGCCGGCGTCACCGGTGGCGACGTAGAGCGCCCCGTCGGGACCGAACGCGATCCGACCGGAGTCGTGGATCGGGCCGGCCTCGATCGTGCCGTCGATCAGGCTCTGCTCGCGCGCGAGGTCGCCGTCCTCGTAGCGCCAGCGTTCGAGCTGGAGTCCGTCGGCGGTCGTGAAGTACAGGTACACGAACGGCTGCGACTCGAACTCCGGGTCGATCGCCAGCCCCATCAGGCCGCCCTCGCCGAGCGCGCTCACCTCGACCTCGGCGACCGCCTCGCCCTCGAGCGTCACGATCCGGCCGGGGCGCTCGGTGATCAGCGCCTGCCCGTCGGGCAGCCACGCGATCTCCCACGGCACCTCGAGGCCCTCGGCCACGACCTCGACGCGCATCTCACCGGACGGCGCCTCGGTCGCGGACGGCGCCGCCGCGGGCGCGCCGTCGTCGTCGTCGCCGCAGCCGGCGAGCACGATGAGCGCGAGGAGGACGGCTGTCAGTCGAGCGGCCAGGTATGGACAGGCTCGTTGGAATGCATGTGATCGCGATAAAGCACGGTCATCTCGCGGAGCGCGTCCTCGCGGTCGAGCTTCTCGTGAAGGCGGTGGAAGGTGGCGGCCTGCCACGAGGCGCCGTTGCGCCCGTCGACGCAGCGGCGCTCGATGATGTCGCACAGCCGGTCGCGGTCGGCGGCGTCGACCCCCCAGCGCTCGAGGCCCTCGTACGCCATCGGCAGCAGCCGCCGCACGACCAGCTCGGCGGCGCCGACCTCCCCCACGCCCGGCCAGTAGACCCGCGCCTCGATGCCGTCGCGCGCGCCCGCGTGGAAGTTCTCCTCGGCCGCCGAGAACGACATCTGGCTCCACAGCGGGCGGTCCTCGTCGGCCAGCACGCGCACCAGCCCGTAGTAGAAGGCGGCGTTGGCGATCGTGTCGACGACGGTCGGCCCGGCGGGCAGCACGCGATTCTCCACGCGCAGGTGCGGGCGCCCGCGCACGACGTCGTAGATCGGGCGGTTCCAGCGGTAGACCGTGCCGTTGTGCAGGCGCAGCTCCTGCAGTCGCGGGGTCTCGCCGCGCTCGATCAGCTCGAGCGGGTCCTCGTCCTCGACGACCGGGAGCAGCGACGGGAAGTAGCGGACGTTCTCCTCGAACAGGTCGAAGATCGAGGTGATCCAGCGCTCGCCGAACCACACGCGCGGGCGCACGCCCTGCGCCTTGAGCTCCTCGGGCCGCGTGTCGGTGGCCTGCTCGAACAGCGCGATCCGCGTCTCCCGCCACAGCTCGCGACCGAAGAAGAACGGCGAGTTGGCGCCCACGGCGAGTTGGATGCCGGCGATGCACTGGGCGGCGTTCCAGTGCCGCGCGAAGACGGCGGGATCGACGAGCTGGTGCAGCTGGACGCTCGTGCACGCCGCCTCGGGGGCGATCGTGTCGGCGTAGGCGGAGAGCCGCTCGACGCCGTCGATGGCCAGGTGCAGGTCCTCCCCGCGAGCGGCGAAGATCTGCTCGTTGAGGAGCGCGTAGCGGGGGTTGGCGCTGAGCACCGAGCCGTCGAGCAGCGCCTCGCTCAGCGTCGGCAGGATGCCGGCCATCAGCAGCCGGGTGTGCGCCTTCTTGGCGCCCTCCTCGGCGTGGTTGAGGCTCTTGCGGACGGCGGTCTCGAGCTCGGTGAACACCGCGCCGTCGAGGCTGCGCGGCGGGATGTTGATCTCGATGTTGAACTGGGCCAGCTCGGTCTGCCAGTCGGGGTCGGCGATCATCTCCAGCACGTGCTGGTTGGCGAGCGCGGGGTCGCCGGTCTCCTCGGTGATGTTGAGCTCGATCTCGAGCCCGATCGAGCGGCGGTCGCCGTCGAAGCGCGCCTCCGAGAGCATGCGCGCGAACACGTCCAGGCAGCGCTTGACCTTCTCGCGATAACGCTTGCGGTCCTCGCCGGTGAAGACCTTGGCGGCGACCTCGTCCCCCATGGGGAACGCAGTCTGCCACTTCGCGTGCCTACACCGCCGCGAGCAGCTCTTGCGTCGGACGCTCGCTGGGAGCGTCCGGCTCGCCGCCGACGAGCTCGGCGGCGCGCACGAGGTCGACGGCGACCGAGCGGACCTGGCCTCCGACCATCACGAGATCGGCGCTGCCGTCCGGCAGTGAGGCGGCCTCGCCGGCGGCGTGGACGGCCGCGAGGCGGGCGGGCTCGGCGCGCGACGGGGAGTCGTAGGACGCCGCCAGCTCCCACACCGAGTGCGAGAGGTCGCGGACGGCGGACGGGAGCTTCTCCGGCACGTCGGCGCCCTCGCGCACGAGGCTGACGACGTGGCGCGCGAGCACGCGCGTGTTGCGGACCGCGTAGTCGACCTGGCCGAGACTCGACTCGTAGCGCTCGAGCTCGGAGCGGGCGCCGCGGCGGGGCGCGGAGAGGCGGGCTGCCTCGCGGCCGGCCTCGAGCTCGTCCTGGACCGTGCGCATCAGCGGGTCGATCCGGCGCGCGTCGTCGAGCGCGTGCTCGGCGACGCCGGCGTCGCGCGCCTCGAGCGCGCTCGCGAGCCGCTCGAGCGCACGCCCGAGCTCCGCGAACACGGCCTGGGCGGCGCGGCCGGGGCCGAGCGCGGGGTCGGGCGGGAAGAGGAAGGAGGACACGGCGAGCGCGACGCCGCCGCCGATCATGCCCTCGAGGATGCGGTTGGGAGAGAAGCCGTCGGCCGCGCCCGGGTCGAGCGCGACGAGCAGGATCGCCGACACGCCGGCCTCGACCACGAGCAGCTCACCGCCGCCGAGGGCGACGGCCGCGCCCATGGCGAGCACGACGAGCACGCCGATCTGCCAGGTGCCGGTGCCGATCAGCTGGATCAGCAGGACGGCGACGGTGAGGCCGAGCACGACGCCACCGACGAGCTGCAGCGCACGCACGGCGCGCTGGCCGTGGGTCGCGCCGACGGCGATCACCGCGGCGATCGCGGCGAACGCCGGCCGCGGGTCGGGCAGCAGCAGCACGGCGAGGTACCAAGCAGCGACAGCCGCGGTGGCGGTCTGCACGATCGCCAGCCCGCGCCCGCGCAGGCGGGAGCCGGCGGCACGCCAATGGGAGATGAGGGTCGACGGACGGACCATTCCACTTACATCTTCGGCAAAGACCTAAAGAGGTCACAGGGCTATCCCGTGAACCGTGACCCATGTCACTCAGGCCACCGAAACACCCGCGGGCGGAATAGCCGCGGCGTTTTCTTCAAAGGTTCGGGTCTAACGACGGCTCGCGCGGGTCGGCCGGCCCGCCGCGCGAGGCGGCAGGCCGGCCGTGGAGGGCGTCTAGTTGTCGGCCCAGTACGCGGCGCTGCCGACCATCGGCCACTCGCGTTCGGGATCCGCTCGGTACAGCGGGTTGTTCGCGAACACGACCAGTCGCGCAGTGTTGGCGGTGTTCGTGCCGTGCGCGATCACGGTGGAGCCTGCCGCGCCCGACGTCGCGTTGCCCGGGAACAGGCCGGAGAGGAAGAACCCTGCGGCCGCGAACCGACCATCACTGGCCCACGTCGGTGGCACCGCCGTGAGCCAGGACGGCGGGTCCATGATCAGCGTGTCCTGTGCCGGGTAGGCGCCCGTGATCACGCTGCCCGCGCCGCCGACGTTGTCCCATAGCGCGATGCCGCTGTAGCCGTCGCCGCCACCGCTGTTGCTGGTCGCGGTGAGTCCGCTCACCGCGCCGAGCCCGGTGAGCAGGTTGGCTCCCGCGCTCTGGCCGCTGATATAGCCGCCGCCGGCGGCGATGAACGCCGCGATGCGGGCTCGCGCGACCGTGTTGATGGTGTTCCCGTTCTGGTCCTGGGTCGGTACGCCCGAGGTGTTGAACATGAGGTCGTAGCCCGTCAGCGGGCTCGTGGCCGCCGTGTCGATGGCGGCGATCGAGAACGGGTCGGCGTCGAAGCCGAGCTGGCGCAGCACCCACGTGCTCTGGTCGACCAGTCCGCTGCCGGAGATGACGGCGAAGCGTGGCACCTTCTCGATCCGCTCACGTGCGGGCAGGCGCCCGCGGATCGCCGTGAACGTCAGGCCGCGGGCCTCGCCGACCACGTCGAGCAGCCGCTTGCCGTCGCGGAAGAGCACCGTGCCGGCCGGGCCCGCGTCGGACGCCTCGGTCGTGATCCAGGCCGCCGCGCCGCCGCGGACGAGCTCGTTGACCGCCCGCACCGCGGTCGGCGAGTCGACCTCGAGCGCGTAGCCCCGGACGCTCTGCTTCCGATGCTTCTTGCGGTGCTTGGCCTTCCCCACCCCACCGTCGAGGCGGTTCGGCGACTTGATCCGCTCGGTCCGCGGGAAGAACCCGGCGCCGTCGGGGATCGTCACCGTGTCCGCGCCCCACAGGTAGCCGTGGCTCCAGGCCGCCGGCGGCGCGTACAGGCGCTGGATGCGGGCCGAGATGTCGACGCCGATGCTCAGCGCCGTGTCGGCGAGGCCGCGCCGCGGCTGGCGCATCCACACCACGTAGGAGTCCTCCTCGAAGGTGCGGCCCTGCCAGCGGTAGTCCTTCTCGAGCTCGTACACCTCGATGTCGTTGAACAGCGCCCATTCGACGAGCCGGTTGGCCTCCGGGTCGCTGCGCTGACCCTCGCCCAGCGGGATCACGTACGCCCGCGGATAGTCCTGCATCCAGTTGTGGAACTCGGGGTCGAACGGCGGCGGGCAGCACGCCGGCCGCGGGGCGTCGACGTCACCGCGGCGGTACATCTCGAGCTCGTCGTGGAGCATGGCCGCGTGGTGGTCGATCACGAACTCGAACGTCGACTGCTGGATGACGTTCTGCTCGAGCCGCGCGCCTGCACGACCGCCACATGGCCGGTACCACGCGTCCGCGGGACGGGTCGCCGGGGTTTCGGAGCACATCTCCACCGTGGAGGAGTCCAGGCCCACGTGCTGCATGTACATCGGGCCGTAGAACGGACCCCAGTCGTCCCAGCCCTCGGCGACGTCGGGGCCGGGGGTCACGCCGTTGTCGCAGGTCCCGTCGGGGTTTGGATCCGCCTCCGGGCACCAGTCGTTGATCGGCCGCGTGATGTCGTGGCCGATGGCGTCCATGGCGGCCTCGTTGTAGTCGATCCGCGGCTGGTTCCACTTCAGCCACAGGTCGTACTCGATGCTCGGGTTGTGCGGCTTGGTCGTCGCCTCGACCAGCATCGGCGACACGTAGCCGTGCAGGTCGAGCATCTCCGGCGGCAGCCAGCGCTTCATCAGCGTGATCGACGCCCTGGTCTCGGACTGCGACTGCGTGAGGAAGTCGCGGTTGAGATCGAACCCGTTGCCGTTCGCGCGCGTTCCCGCGACGCGCCCGTCCGGGTTCTGGATCGGGTTGAAGACGAGGACCGCGCGGTCGCGGATGTCGTCGATCGTCGCGTCCTGGCCGCGCGGCGTGGTGGCGAACTTCTCGATCGTGTCGATCGCCGCGTCGACGCCCTCGTACTCGTTACCGTGGATGCCGCCCTGGACATAGATCGGCACCTTGATCCGCTTCCCGTGCCGAGCGAGGTGCCTCATGGCGTGGCGCGGGTCCTTGAGCATCACCTTGCGGATGTCCAGCCAGTTGGCGTAGTTGCGCCGCTGCTTGCGCGAGCCGAGGTCGTTGATGACGACGCCGTACATGTCTCGGCCCAGCGCCGACTTCCCGATCACGTCGACGGTCATGCGCCCGTTGCTGCGCGAGGCGATGCCGTCGAGCGTGCAGCGGATCGCGTAGTAGGGGATGTGTGGGAACGAGCCCGGAGGATCGGCCGGGTCAGTCCCGTCCGGCAGGTTCTCGGCCGCGTCGGTCGAGGGTGTCCCGCACCAAGGTGGCTCGGCGGCGCTCGCGGTGCTGGCCGGCCCCAGCGCTGCGATGGCGAACACGAGCAGGAACAAGCGACGCAACCGTGCCATGAAAGCCCCCTCTTTGACCGTGGGCCATTCCTATCCGGCGCGGCACGCCAGGTCAACTCGAACGCCGGATTCTTAGAGCGCCGGGGCGCCGTGACCGGGAGTTCCAGCGCCGCGACCGCGAGTTCCGTCGCTCGGCTGCGTTTGGAGCTGCTGTGACCGGTCGGTTTCTCTCCGTGTACCCTCCCGCGCGTCAGGTGGCGGTGACCGCGTTCGATCATCACGGCGGAACTCGGCTCGCGCTCCTCGCCCGGGCCGGTGAGCTGCTGTCGTCGCCCGGTGCCGGCGAGCACACGCTCGAGCGGCTGGCCGCGCTGCTCGTGCCGAGCCTGGCCGGCTGGTGCGCGATCGACGTGCTGCGCGAGGACGGCGAGATCACTCGTGTCGCCGCCGTGCCCAGCCCGGGCCAGCCGCCACGACACGACGCGCCGCACGGGCCGGCGGTCGTGATGCGCACCGGCGAGCCTGAGCTCGTGCCGCGGGTCGCGGGCGAGGCGCTGGGCTGCGAGCACGGGACCGTGTCGTACATGTGCGTCCCGCTGATGGCGCGCGACCGGCCGTGGGGCGCGATCACGCTGATCTCCTCACCCGACGAGGTCTACGGCTCGATGGAGATGGAGCTGGCGGCCGAGCTGGCGCGCCGGGCGGCGACGGCGATCGAGAGCGCCCGGCTCGTGCGGTCGCTCGAGCAGTCCGAAGAGCGCTACCGGCTGCTGTTCGAGGCCAGCCCGGCGCCGATGTGGGTCTACGACGCCAAGACGCTGCGGTTCCTGGCCGTCAACGGCGCGGCCGTCCAGCACTACGGCTACACGGCGGCCGAGTTCCTCGGCATGACGGTCGAGGACCTCCACGAGGCCCCTGACTCGTCCCGCCACCGGACCAAGGACGGCAGGCTGATCGAGGTCGAGATCACCGCCGGCGAGGTCGACTTCGAGGGCCGCCACGCGGCGCTCGTGCTCGCCACCGACGTGACCGAGCGGCGCGCGCTCGAGGAGCGGCTCACGCAGGCGGAGAAGATGGAGGCGGTCGGCCGCCTCGCGGGCGGCGTCGCGCACGACTTCAACAACCTCATCACGGTCATCTCGGGCTACGCCGAGATCCTGCTCGCCCGCTCCGAGGTCGACGGCCGCGAGCACCTCACGGAGATCCGCCACGCCGCCGACCAGGCGGCCGCGCTCACGCGCCAGCTGCTGGCGTTCAGCCGCCGCCAGGTGCTGCACCCGCGGGTCGTCGACGTCAACGGCATCGTGGGCGGCATGGAGCCGATGGTGCGGCGCATCATCGGCCGCGACGTCACGGTCGCCGTCCGGCTGACCGACGCGCCGGCGACGGTCAAGGCCGATCGCTCGCAGCTCGAGCGCGTGATCCTCAACCTCGCCGCCAACGCGCGCGACGCGATGCCCCAGGGCGGCCGGTTGACGATCGAGACCGGGGTCGTGCACTTCGACGACGAGTTCGTGGCCTCGCGCGCCGAGGGCACGGCCGGCCCGAACGTCCTGCTCGCGGTCAGCGACACCGGCGTGGGCATGAGCGAGACGGTCCAGCGCCAGGCGTTCGAGCCGTTCTTCACGACGAAGGAGCCGGGCGCGGGCACCGGGCTCGGCCTCGCGACCGTGTTCGGGGTGGTCAAGCAGAGCGGTGGGAGCATCTACGTCTACAGCGAGCCCGGCCGCGGGACCACGTTCAAGATCTACCTCCCGGCGGCCGCGCCCGCACACGAGGAGGCCGCGGCCCCCGCGGGCGACCCGCAGGCCGAGCTCGGCAACGAGACGATCATGCTGGTCGAGGACGACGCGAGCGTGCGCACGCTCGTGCAGGTCATGCTCGAGGCCAAGGGCTACCAGGTGCTCGCCGTGGGCGGCGCCGAGGAGGCCGAGCGGCTGTGCACGAGCGCCGTCGACCTGCTCCTGACCGACGTCATCATGCCCGAGGTCAACGGCCGCTCACTGGCGGAGCGGCTCGCGACCACGGCGCCCGCGATGCGCATCCTCTTCATGTCGGGCTACTCGGACGAGGCGGCCTATCGCCACGGCGAGATCAGCCCGGACGCGGCGTTCATCGAGAAGCCGTTCTCGGACCGCGCGCTGGCGCGCAAGGTCCGCGAAGTGCTCGACGGCTAGCTCGCGACGCGGGCGGCGAGCTGGCGGCGCGGCTCGGCGCTGACGTCGATCCCGTGGAACGCGGCGTAGGCGTACGGGTGCTGGAAGACGTCCATCGGCTTCTCGCCCTCGCGCAGCGTGATCGTGAACGCGTCGCCGGTCTTCTCGTCGGCGACCGAGACCATGACCTGGTTGTCGGACTCGCGCCAGAGGAGCCAGACGTCGATGCGGTCGTTGTTGCGGTGATCGAGTTCGCGGAGGGCGTCGTTCATGGTGCGAGTACGGTCGCAGTCCCCCGGGGGCCGTTACAGGCAGCTAGCCAGCCGCCGTGCCGGAGGCTGACTGGCCTTCGCGCGGTGCGGCAGGCCGTACATCAGAGCCGGTCGAGCAGCAGGGCCTGCGCCGGGTTGAGCTTGACGCGCGCCTCGTCGAGCGAGAACCAGCCCGCGCGGTCGACCTCGGGGAACTCGCGCTGTACGCCCGAGCGCGGCGGCCACTCCATGCTGAACGTGTTGCTCGAGATCGCGTCCGCGTCGAGGTCGCCGGCCACCGCGTAGGCCGTCACGTGCTTGCCGCTGCGCAGCCGCACGCTGCCGAGCTCGCGCAGCTCGGCGTCGGCCGGGAGCGGCGTGCCCAGCTCCTCCTCGAACTCGCGCCGCGCACACGCGCGCGGGTCGTCTCCCTCCTCGTACTCGCCCTTGGGGATCGACCACGCGCCGGCGTCCTTCTTCGCCCAGAACGGGCCGCCGGGGTGCACGAGCAGCACCTCGAGCGCGCCGCCGCGCTCGCGGTGCAGGAGGATGCCGGCGCTACGCCGGGACCGCGACCCGGGCACGGCGCCTCAACAGGAAGGTCGGGCCGAGGGCCACGAAGGCGCCCACGGCGCTGATCGTGAACGCCAGCGTGAAGCCGCTCTCGAGCGGGACGTCGGTCCCCGCCAGCGTGTTGGCGGAGATGATCGCCGCCGCCACCTGCGAGCCGAGCGCGGCGCCGACGGTGCGCATGATCGTGTTCATCCCGCTCGCGACGCCGGTCTCCCCGGGCGGCGAGTACTCGATCACGAGCGCGCCGAGCGCGGCGAAGCTGAACGCCAGCCCGAGCCCCATGAACACCATCCAGGCGTAGATCGTCCACGGCTGGTCGTGCACGGTGGCGAGCAGCGTGAGCGCGAGCGCGAGGAAGCCGATGCCGATCCGCAGCGGCAGCACGTTGCCGCGCTTCGTGCCGAGCGCTCCCGCGAACGGGCCGGCGATCATCATCGCGATCGAGGAGGGCACGAAGAACAGGCCAACCTCGATCGGAGAGGCGTTGAACCCGTACGTGATGCTCTCGGCGAGCTCGGCCGGCAGGCCGAGCGGCATCTGCACGAAGTTCGGCAGCAGGATGAAGGTGGAGAACATCGAGAAGCCCATGACCAGCGTGGTCACGTTGGTCGCGGCCATCTCCCGGCGGGCGAACGTGCGCAGGTCGACGAGCGGCTCGGGCACGCGGTGCTCGATCCACGCCCAGGTCGCGAAGAAGCCCACCGACGCCGCGGCGAGCCCGAGCACGCCACCGGACGTCCAGCCCCAGTTGCTCCCTTCGCTGATGGCGACGAGCAGCGTGCCCAGCGCGAACGAGAGCGTGAGCCCGCCCAGGTAGTCCGGCCGCGTGCGGTGCTTGACCGGCGACTCGGGCACGTAGAGCGCGAGCAGGACGGTCGACGCCAGCACCGGGACCGCGCCGATCAGGAACAGCCAATGCCAGCTCAGGTGCTCGATGATCACGCCGCTGAGCACGAGCCCGACGCCGCCGCCGACCCCGAACACCGAGCTCACGGTCCCGACGCCGAGGCCGACCTTCTCCGGCGGGAACTCGTCGCGGATGATCCCGAAGGAGAGCGGGAAGACGGCTGCGCCGGCGCCCTGCAGCACGCGGCACAGGATCAGGGTCTCGAGCGACCAGGCGGCGGCCGCGGCCAGCGACGCGAGCCCGAAGATCGCCAGCGAGATCACGAGCATGCGCTTCTTGCCGTAGGAGTCGCCGAGCTTGCCGAGGATCGGCGTCAGCACCGACGAGCTGAGCAGGAAGCCGGTCGCGATCCACGTCGCCCAGCTCGCGGTGGTGTCGAACTCGCGCTGGAAGAACGGCAGCGCGGGCACGACGAGCGTCTGCATGACTGCGAACGAGATGCCGGCGACGGTGAGCAGCGCCAGCGTGACGCCGTAGTGGCGGCGAGGCTCTTCGTCGGCCACGGGGTCAGGCGGCCCGGGCGGTGAGGGCGCTGAGCCCGAAGGCCTCGGCGATCAGCTCGTACGAGCGGCGGCGAGCGGCGTGGTCGTGCGTGATCGTGACGAGGATCACCTCGTCGGCGCCGTACTCGGCGGCGACGGCCTCGATCCCGGCGCGCACCGTCTCCGGGCTCCCGACGATCCGCCGCCGGCCGCCGGCTCCGGGGTCGCCGTACTGCTCGAGGTAGCGCAGCGCGCGCTCGGGCGGCGGCACCGGGATCGGCCGGTTCTGGCGCAGCATCGCGAACGCCATCGCGATCGAGGAGGCGAGCCGCTCGGCCTCGGCGTCGGTGCCGGCGCAGATCGCCCACACGCCGATCGCGGTGCGCGGCTCGGCGACCCGTTGGCGGTAGCCCGCGACGATCTCGGCGCCGCGCGGGTTGATGAAGTCCGCGAACGCGTACGGCAGGCCGAGCTGCGCTGCCCACACCGCGCTCTGCGCCGACGAGCCGAGCAGCCAGATCTCCGGCCGCTCCTCGCCGCCCGGCAGCGAGCGGCCGAGCCGGGCGAACGGGTGGTCGGCGGGGAACGTGCCGTCGTAGTGGGCGAGCAGCTCCGCGAGCTGCTGCGGGAAGTCGTCGGGCGCCACCTCGCGGCGGTCGCGCTGGAGCGCGTACGTGGTCAGCGGGTCGGTGCCGGAGGCGCGCCCGATGGCGAGGTCGATCCGGCCGGGATACAGGCCGGCGAGCAGGCTGAAGCTCTCCGCCACCTTGTACGGCGAGTAGTGCGGAAGCATCACGCCGCCGCTCCCCACCCGGATCCGCTCGGTCGCCGCGGCCACCGGCCCGATCAGGACCTCGGGGCTAGGCCCGGCGAGCGACAGGCCGTGGTGCTCGGCGAGCCAGTAGCGGTGGTAGCCGAGCCGGTCGGCGGTGCGCGCGAGGTCGAGCGTGTTCTGCAGCGCCTCGGGGCCGCTCGAGCCTTCCGAGACCGGCGTCTGGTCGAGCACGCTGAGCAGCATCAGGCGGCTTCCTGCCGGGCGCGCTCGAAGGCCTGCAGGAGCACCTCCGCGGGCTGCGCGCCGGAGACGCCGAAGCGGCGGTCGAGCACGAAGTACGGGACTCCCTGGATGCCCATCCTTTGTGCGAGCAGCTCGTCGCCGCGGACGTCGTCGGCGTAGGCGTCGCTTTCGAGCGTGGCCCGCGCCTCGGCGGGATCGAGCCCGGCGTCGGCGCCGAGTCGCACCAGCGTCTCGTGGTCGCTGACCGGCTCGCCCTCGGTGAAGTAGCCGCGCATCAGGCGCTCCTTGACCGCGTCCTGCACGCCGCGGGCGGCGCCGAGCTGGATCAGGCGATGGGCGTCGAACGTGTTGCCGCCGCGGGTGCGGTCGAGGTGGTACTCGAGGCCCTCGCCGGCGGCCAGCTCGGTCATCTGCGCGTTCAGGGCGCGCGCGTCCTCGACGCTCATGCCGTACTTGGCGGCGAGGTGCTCGGCGGCGGGCAGCTCGCGCACCGGCGGCGCCTGGGGGTCGAGCTCGAACGAGCGCCACCGTACGTCGACCTCGCCGTCGTAGGCCTGGAGGGCGGTTTCGACGCGCCGCTTGCCGACGTAGCACCACGGGCACACCACGTCAGACCAGATCTCGACACGGAGCGGCGCCATGCCGTCCATGCTAGGACGGCTCAGCCGAGGGCGAGCGAGGCCGCGACGGCGAGGCGGTCGGCGCGGTCGTTGAGCGCCTTGTGCGCGTGCGCCGCGCCCGTCTCGTGGCCGCGCACCCAGTGCCAGCGCACCGCCGCATGGCGGCTTATCTCCGCCTCCAGGGCGCGCACGAGGTCCTGGTTCTTGACGGGATCGCCGCCCGCGGTCTTCCAGCCGCGCCGCTTCCAGGCGGCGATCCACTTCGTCATCGAGTCGAGCATCAGCCGCGAGTCGGTCACGATGCACGCGCGGCTGCCGGGTGGGAGCGCTCTGAGGCCCTCCAGCGCGGCCGTGTACTCCATCCGGTTGTTGGTCGTGTGCCGGTCGCCACCGGAGAGCTCGACGGGGTCGGCGCCGCCGGGCGGTACCACGATCGCGGCCCAGCCGCCCGGCCCGGGGTTCCCGCGGCACGCCCCGTCCGTCCACACGAGCGCCTCGCCGTCGCGGGACTCGACGGGCGTCTCACGCGCGGGCGGACGACGGCGGCGGGCGGGCGGCATCGGCGCGCGATGCTAGACGCCGGGGCGGCGGTGGCTCCGCCCGGGAACGTCAACGTCAACTGCGGCTGGGTAGGGAGGTTGGGGTGCCGGCCGGTACGCGAGGAAGTGGAGTTTCGTGTCAATCGGCGTGTCTCCAAACGCCGATATCCATGTTCGTCCCCGTCTCGAGGACAAACGTGGCAATCGGCGATCGCGGCCGCCTCGATTGCCACGAAACTCCCCGTCAAGGCGGTGTTACGTGGATTTCGGCGAGCCGGCGATCACCGATTGACACGTAGATGCTCGTCTAGCGCATTTACGTGGATTTGGGCGAACCGGAGCTCGCCGAGATCCACGTAATCCCGGCTTGACCGCCGCCCCGCCCCGGGGCCGACCAGCCCGGCCGGCACTCCAACCTCCCTACCCAGCCGCAGTTGACGTTCGCCGGCAGCACGACACACTGTCGCTGTGCCACGCGTTGTGACGATCTCGGCGTCGTACGGTGCCGGCGGGTCGTACGTCGGGCCGCGCGTCGCCGAGCGGCTGGGGGTGCCGTTCGTGGACCGGGCGATTCCCGGCGAGGTCGCGCAGCGACTCGCGGTTCCCCTGCACGAGGCGGTCAAGCGCGACGAGTCGGCGGGCACCGTGCTCGAGCGCTTCGTGCGCGCGCTCGCGCCCGCCGGGCTGCCGTTCGGCGCGCGGCCGGTGCTCGAGCACGAGTGCGTCGACGACAACGCCTATCGCGACGCCACCGAGCAGGTGATCCGCGAGCAGGCGGCGAGCACCGGCAGCGTCATCCTCGGGCGAGCGGCGGCGCTCGTCCTGCGCGAGCATCCCGGCGCCCTCCACGTGCGGCTGCTCGGGCCGAAGGCGCAGCGCGTCGAGCGGGCGATGGCCGCCGAGGGCATCGACCGCCAGGAGGCCGAGCGCCGGCTCGCCGACAACGACCGCGCCCGCGAGGCCTACGTGCAGCACTTCTACGGCGCCAACGCGCGCGACCCGCACCTCTACCACCTCAGCCTCGACAGCAGCGCGATCGACCTCGACTGCTGCGTGGACATGATCGTGAGGGCGGCGCAAAGATAAAGGGTCAGACCCTTTAGGTTGGCGACGCGCCGATTCTTCACACGCGAGGCCCCAGGGCGGATACGGTCGCCCGATGCGACGCTTCGTATTCCTGGCAAGCGCGCTCGCGGTGGCAGGAGCCATCGCACCGGCGGCGAGCGCACATCACGAGCCCGACCAGCCTCATCCGCTGGTGATCGGGCACCGCGGGGCCCCCGGCTATCTGCCGGAGCACACCCTTCCCGGCTATGCCCTCGCGATCAAGCTCGGCGCCGACTACATCGAGCCCGACCTAGTGGCGACCAAGGACGGCCACCTGATCGCTCGCCACGAGCCGAACATCGGGAGCACGACCGACGTCGCCTCCCACCCGGAGTTCGCCTCCCGCCGGCGCACGCGCATGGTCGACGGCTTCCCCGTAACGGACTGGTTCGCCGCCGACTTCACGCTCAAGGAGATCAAGACGCTGCGCGCCGTGCAGTCGGGCGCCAACCGCCCGCAGCAGTTCAACGGCCGCTACAAGATCCCGACGTTCGCGCAGGTCGTCGCGCTGGCGAAGAAGCACTCGAAGCGCACGGGCCGCACGATCGGCGTCTATCCCGAGACCAAGCACCCGACGTTCCATCGCGACCTCGGGCTCAAGCTCGAGGGCCGGCTGCTCGACGTCCTGCGCCGCTTCGGCCTGGATCGGCGGGGCGCGCCGGTGTTCATCCAGTCGTTCGAGCAGTCCAACCTCAAGTGGCTGAACAAGCGCACCAAGGTCCGGCTCGTGCAGCTCGTCGACGCCAACGACGTCAGGGCCGACGGGACGCTTGACTACACCGCGCCGTATGACCGGCCGTACGACTGGACGGTCGCCGGCAGGACCGACACGTTCGGCTTCTTCGCCACCGACGCGGGGCTGCGCGAGGTGCGCAAGTACGCCGACGGGATCGGGCCGTGGAAGCCGTACATCCACCGCCTCGTGAACGGGACGCCCACCGCCACCGATCTCGTCGACCGGGCGCACGCCCGCGGCCTGCTCGTGCACCCGTACACGTTCCGAGACGACGCGCTCCCGGCCTTCTACCCCAACCCGGCCGAGGAGTACCTGACGTTCTACGGGCTGGGCGTCGACGGGGTCTTCTCGGACTTCGCCGACACCGCGTTCGCGGCGCGCGAGCTGTTCTGGCTGCTCACGCGCGGATCGGAGGACGAGGAGTAGGGGATCTCCGCCCGCACGGTGGTCCCGGCGCCGGCCGGGCTCTCGAGCCCGAGCCGGCCGCCGAGGGCCTCGACGCGGTCGGCGAGCCCGCCCAGCCCGCCACCCACGGCGCGGCGGGCGCCGCCGACCCCGTCGTCGGACACCTCGACCACGGCGATCCCGTCGTCGCGGGAGATCCGCACATCGACCACCGACGCCTGCGCGTACTTGCAGGCGTTCGTCAGCGCTTCGGCGACGACGTAGTACGCGCAGGCCTCGACCGCCTCGGGCAGCGGCTCGCCGAGCGCGATGTCGAGCTGCACCGGCACCGGCGCGCGTACGGCGAGCGCCTCCAGCGCAGGCTCGAGCCCGCGCTGGCTGAGGATCGCCGGATGGATGCCGCGTGCGAGCTCGCGCAGGTCGTCGAGCGCGTGGGCGAGCTCGGCGCTGGCGGCCTCGAGCGCATCGCGGGCCTCCGGGTACGCGCGGGCCGCCATCCGCAGGTTGATCGAGAGCGAGACGAGGCGCTGCTGGGCGCCGTCGTGCAGGTTGCGCTCGAGCCGCCGGCGCTCGGCGTCGCCGGCCTCCACGATCCGCACGCGCGAGGCGGCGAGCTCCTCACGCGCCTGCGCGTTGGCAAGCGCCTGCGCGGCCAGCTCGGCGAAGTCGGCGATCCGCTGCTCGGCGCCCGGCGCGAACGAGTCCGGATGCACGCTGGAGACGATCACCGCACCCCACAAGCGGCCGCCGAGCGCCACCGGCGCGGCCACGGCGCAGCGGAACCCGAGCTCGTCGCGCAGCAGCGCGGCCAGCGTGCCGGGGATGCCGTCGTAGCTGTCGAGGCGAACCGGGGCGCCGCTGCGCCACACGCGGACGGTCGCGGTGTCGCCGTCGAGCTGCACCCGGCCGCCGACGGGCACGCTGCGCACGCGGCCCAGGCTCCATCCGCCGACGACCGTCGCGGTGTCGTCGTCCTCGTAGCGCACCATGTTCGACGAGTGCGCGCCGAGCAGGCGGCCGACCTCCTCGGTGACGAGGCCGAACACCCGTCCGGGCTCGCGCTCGGCGGCGACGGCGGTCGCGACCCGCCGCAGCGCGGCCTGCTCCTCGGCCAGGTGGAGCAGCGCCTCCTCGGCCACGCGGCGCTCGGTGACGTCGCGGAGGTAGCCGCAGTAGAGCGGCGGGCCGGGGAGGTCAGGCTGCGTGATCGCGACCTCGACCGGGAACTCGCTCCCGTCCTTGCGCATGGCCACGAGCTCGTAGGGGTGGCCCATCACGTGGACGTGGCCGGCGGCCACCGCCTTCTCGAGGCCGCGCCGGTGCGGGTCCCGGAGCGACGGCGGGATGATGAGCTCGGCCAGCTCTCGCCCGACCATCTCCTCGGCCGTATAGCCGAAGGTCTGCTCGGCGCGCTCGTTGATCTCGACGACGTCGCCGTTGTGGTCCATCGTGATCACGCAGTCGAACGCGGCGTCGATGATCGCGCTCTTGCGGGCGTCGCTCTCGCGCAGCGCCTCCTGCACGCGCAGGCGCTCGGCGAAGTAGCCGATCTGCGCGCTGAGGCTGGCGAGCGTGGCGCGCAGCGTGTCGTCCGGCGCGACCGGATGCGCCGCGAAGAACTCCATCACCCCCACGCCCGCGACGGGGAACGCCGCCACGCCTCGCCCATCGGCCGCAGCCCCCGCCGGCCACACCGCCGCACAGCACAGGTCGGGCGGCTCGCCCGTCCACAGCGCACCCGCCTCCCAGCCGAGCGAGCGCGCCACCGCCGCGAGCAGTGCCGGGTACGCGTCGGACTCCGTGGTCGCCGACGCCAGGACGCGCGCGGCCGCGTGCTCGGTCTGCAGCAGCACGGTGGGATCGGGGCGCGTCACCGCGTCAAGCGTGCCAGGTTTGAGAGCCCGGCGGGCGTGGCTACTCGTACTGGAGTGCTTCGAGGACGCGCAGGCGGGCCGCGCGCCGAGCGGGCAGGATCGCGGCGAGGATGCCGGCGATCACGGACACGATCACGAACGTGATCAGCGCGCCGACCGGTATGGCGAACTGGAGGTCGTACTCCGCAAGCGCCTGCGTCACCAGGAGAGCGAGGAAGATCCCGAGCGGCAACCCGAGCGCGGCGCCGATCAGGGCCGTGATCACGCTCTCGTGCCGGACCATGCGGCGCACCTGGCGCCTCGTCATGCCGACGGCGCGCAGCATGCCGAGCTCGCGGGTCCGCTCGAACACCGACAGCGCGAGCGTGTTGACCATGCCGAAGAGGCTGACGATCACCGACAAAGCGAGCAGGACGTACAGCAGGAGCAGGAACTGGCTGATCTCCTCGTCCTCCTTGTCGATCCATTCCTGCCGGGTTAGGACCCGCGTGTCGGGGAAGTCCTCGAGACCGCGCTCGACGCTCGTCTTCGGCCCCGCGCCGGGGTCACCGGGAACGTTGATCAGCGTGAAGCGGTTGCGCGGGCGGTCGTAGAGCGCGTCGAAGGCCTCCTGCGAGATGCTCGCGGTGCCGAGCAGCGGATAGAAGGGGCTCCCCTCGTAGATCCCGCGGACGGTGAACTCCCGTCGCTCGTTGTCGGTCGTCAGCACCATGAACGAGTCGCCCACGGCGAGGTCCTTGTCGTCGGCGACGTCGTCCGGCACGACCGCTCCGTCGTCGCCCAGACTCGCCAGCACGTCGTCCGAGCCGTCCGTCCAGCGAAAGCTGTAGACCTGGTTGATCGTGCTTCCGTCGAGTCCGGTCAGGTTGGCTCCCGAGTCGTCGACCTCCGCGACGTCCTGGCGCACGTTGCTCACGAGGTCGGTGCCCTCGAGCTCCGCGGCCGAATCTCCGACTGCAGCTGGGAACTCCGAATAGCCGTCCTGCGAGGTCACTACCAGGTCGGCTTGGATCTGGTCCTCGATCGCGTTGCTGTTCGAGACGCGGAGGCCTTGCGCGAGCACGCCGACGAACGTCACGAGCGCGATCCCGATCATGAGCGCGGCCGCGGTCGAGGCCGTCCGCCCGGGGTCGCGGATCGCGTTGCCCTCGGCGAGCTGGCCAGAGGCGCCGCCGATCCGGCGCGCCGGCAAGCCCACGAGACGCGTGAGCGGGACGACGAGGCGCGACGACAGCAGCGCCACGCCGATGAACAGCGCCAGGACGCCGACGCCGAGCAGGATGAAGCGGTCGCCCGTGGCCACGTCGGGCGCGAGCATCGCGTACGAGAGGGCGAGCACGGCCACCACGATCGTCCCGATCGCGATGTACGGCGCGTAGCGGGACAGCGCCGAGCGCGGCAGCTTCGCGCCCTCCCGGACGGCGGCGATCGGCGGCACGCGCGTCGCACGCAAAGCCGGCGAGATGCCGGCGATCAGCGTGATCAGGGTTCCGACGAGCAGCGACACGACGATCGTCCGGGTGGCGAACACCGTCTCGGTCTGCGGGAGGTCGAGGTTGAGCGCGACGAAGAGCTCGTTCAGCCCGACCGCGAGCCCGAGCCCGGCGAACAGCCCGATGATCGACGCGAGCAGGCCGATCACGAGCGCCTCCAGGATCACGGAGCCCAGCACCTGCCGGCGCGACGCGCCGACCGTTCGCAGCGTCGCGAACTCGCGCGTCCGCTGCACGACGGTGATCGAGAGCGTGTTGAAGATCACGAAGGCCCCGACGAACAGGGCGATCCCCGCGAACGACAGCAGGAAGTACCGGATGATGCTCGTGAACGTCGCCACGTCGTCGGAGTCCTCGCTCGCCTGCTCGGCTCCCGACCGCACCGTCACGGACGTGCCGAGCTCCTCCCGGATGCTGGCGACGAGCGCCGCGGGCGCGACCCCGTCCTGCGCGGCGGCCTGCACCGAGTCGAGCTCGCCCTCCTTGTCGAGGAGCGCCTGGGCGGTCGGGATGTCGAAGATGGCGAACGTGGCGCTGCCGAGCGAGCTCACGTCGCCGTACCTCGCGATGCCGACGATCTCGTACTCCTGGGCGGGGCCGAGGGCCGCGACGCCGATCCGGTCGCCGACGGCGAGGTTCTCGTCGTCAGCGACCCCCTCGTCGATCGCGACCTCCTCCGCCCCCGACGGCCAGCTGCCCTCGACGAGGTTGAGCGGATTGAACTGGTCGTATTCGCCCGCCGTCTCGAGGCCGAACGCGAACGAGGGTGCGCCTCCCGTGTCGATCGGCTCGCCGTTCGGCTTCAGGAGCTTGGTCTGGAAGTCGCTCACCGAGCCAGTCGCGACCTCGACGCCGTCCACGGCACGGACCTGCTCGAGGACGTCCTCCGAGATCGGCGGGGGCTGCGACTGCTCGCCCTCGAAGCTGATGTCCGCGCCCTTGCCGGTGACGACCGCGTCCGTACCGGCGTACGACTCCACGAAGATGGCGTTGAACGCCTTGTCGATCGTGTCCGTGAGCACGTACGCGCCGCTCATCATCGCGACGCCGAGGACGATCGCGACCGCCGTCAGCACCGTCCGGAACTTGCGCCCTGCCAGGCCCCGGAGCGCGACCCCGATCATCCCAACGCGATCTCTTCGACCGTCGCGAGCACCTGGTGCTCGTCGGCGCCGTGCAGCTCCTTGACGATCAGGCCGTCCGCGATGAACAGGATCCGGTCGGCGGTCGCCGCGGCGCGCGTGTCGTGGGTGACCATCACGAGCGTCTGCCCGTAGTCCCGCACCGAGCCGCGGAGGAGGTCGAGGATCTCGCCGCCCGTCTTGGAGTCGAGGTTCCCGGTCGGCTCGTCGGCGAAGACCACGCTGGGCCGGCTCACCAACGCGCGGGCGATCGCGACTCGCTGTTGCTGGCCGCCGGAGAGCTCCGAGGGCCGGTGCTTGCGACGCTCCTGGAGACCGACCTTCCCGAGCAGGTCGTCGAAGAACCCGGCCTCCGGCTTCCTGCCTCCGAGCGTCAGCGGCAGGACGATGTTCTGCTCCGCGGTCAACATCGGCAGCAGGTTGAAGAACTGGAAGATGAAGCCGATGTGCTCTCGGCGAAGCTTCGTGATCTCGGTGTCGCTGAGGTCGTCGAGCCGTGTTCCCGCGATCGTGACGTGGCCCTCGGTTGGCTCGTCGAGCGCTGCGAGGAGATGCATCAGCGTCGACTTTCCGGAGCCCGACGGGCCCATGACGGCGGTCAGCTTCCCCCGCTCGACAGCGAGCGTGACGCGGCGCAGCGCGTGCACGGCCGTGTCGCCCTGGCCGTAGACGCGGCTCAGCTCGTGCGCCTCGACCACGGCCCCGTCTCCCCCACCACGGTCAGCAACCATCGGGACGTCAGCCATCGCCGGCCACGCTACACGACACCGCCCGAGCGGTCTATCGGCCCTGCAATCAGTCGACCAGGACGGTGACGAGCTCGAACGGGCGGTAGGGGATCTCGAGGGTGGTGCCCGTGATCGCCAGCGGCTCTCCCGGGTCCTCGAGCAGGTTGGCTTGCCTGGCGGTGGCGAACGGGAAGCCGAGGCGGAGGTGGGCGGTGCCGCGGGCGCCGTGGGGCTCGTAGAGGCGCAGGACGAGCGCGTCGGAGTCCTCGGCGCGCTTGATCGTGTCGAGCACGAGGCCGTCGGCCTCGGCGAGCGCGCCGGACGGACCGGCCGCGGCGGGCGGGGCGGGCGGGGCGGCGGGCGGGGCCCAGATCATCGGCTCGTTGAAGCGGCGCGCCTCGGCGACCACGCCGCCGGCCTGCCAGCCGCCGGCGTGCGGGAGCACCGCGTAGGCGAGCTCGTGGCGGCCGAGGTCGGCATCCGGGTCGGGGTACGTCGGCCCGCGCAGCAGGCTCAGCCGCAGCTCGTTCCCGCGAGCCGAGAAGCCGTACGTCGAGTCGCTCAGCAGGGCGACGCCGAAGCCGTGCTCGGAGAGGTCGGCGAAGCGGTGGCCGGGCACCTCGAACTGCGCGAGGTCGGCGGCGGTGTTCACGTGCGTCGGCCGTTGCGCGACGCCGAACTGCATCTCGTAGGTGGCGGTCGCGGCGCGCACCAGCAGCGGGAACGCGACCTGCAGCAGGGTGTCGCGCTCGGCCCACTCGACCGTCGTGCGGAGCTCGAGCCGGCGGGCGCCAGCGTCGAGCCGCACCACCTGGCGCAGCGTGCTCGCCTCGCCGATCCGGTGCTCGAACTCGATCTCGGCGCGCAGCGGGCCGGACGCGAGCACCTCGTGGCGGTGCGCTCCCGCGGCCGGGCGCCGCGTGTCCGCGTAGTAGGGCTCGAGCTCCCACGCGTCCCACTCGACCGGGCGGTCGACGGAGAGCTCGAACACGTTCCCGGGAGCGGCGAGCGCCTCGCGGCCGGTCGCGTGGTCGACGAGCGAGAGCAGCCGGCCGCCGGCGTCGAGCTCCGCCCGCAGGTGGGCGTTCTCGAGCACGAGCCCCTCGACTTGCACGGCGTCGTCGGCCTCCGTCGGCATGCCGAACCCGTACGCCGGGACCTCGACCATGACGAGATCGCCGCTGGGGTCTGCGGTCACCTCGCGGCGGGCGAACGGCGCGAGGTTGAGCGGCGCGGGGTCGGCGCCCGGCTCGCCGAGGGCTGCGACGGCGGCGTCGCGCAGGCGCGTCACGCCCGCGGCGACCGCGGCGTGGTCGCGCTCGGCGTCCTCGTAGACCGCGTGGATCGCGCTGCCGGGCAGGATGTCGTGGAACTGGTTGAGCAGCAGCGTCCGCCACAGCGCGCGCAGCTCGTCCGCCGGGTAGGCCGCTCCCCGCAGCCGGAGCGCCAGCGCTGCCGCGGCCTCCACCTCGTGCAGCAGCCGCTCGCCCGTGCGGTTGCCGCGCTTCGTGCGCGCCTGGCTCGTGTACGTCCCGCGGTGGAACTCGAAGTACAGCTCGCCCACCAGCGACGGCGGGTCCGACAGCTCCTCCGCGAGCCGGGAGAAGAACGTGTCGCTCGTCCCGAGCTCAACCCGCGGCACGCCCTGCAGGTCGCGCGTCCGGCGGGCCAGCTCGAGCATCTCGGGCACCGGCCCGCCCCCGCCGTCGCCGTGCCCGAACACGAGCAGGCTCGACGCCGAGCGGTCGTGGTCGCGGTAGCGCGCCGCCGCGGCGCGCAGCTCTCCGATCGTGACCTGCGCGTTGTAGGTGTCGGCGGGCGGGAAGTGCGCGAGCACCGCCGAGCCGTCGATGCCCTCCCAGCGAAACGAGTGGTGCGGCGGGCTCGTGAACTGGTTCCAGGACAGCTTCTGGGTCAGGAAGCGGTCGATCCCGGCGCCTCGCAGGATCTGGGGCATCTGCCCGTTGTGGCCGAACGTGTCGGGGCTCCAGTACTCGCGGCAGCGCCGCCCGAACCACGCCTCGAACGCGCGCTGGCCGTAGAGCAGCTGCCGCACGAGCGACTCGCCCGACGGCAGGTTGCAGTCCGGCTCCACCCACGCGCCGCCGACGACCTCCCAGCGGCCCTCGCGCACGCGCTCGCGCACGCGCGCGAACAGGTCCGGCGCGTCCTCCTCCAGCCACGCGTAGTGCTGGGCGGACGACGCCGCGAACCGGTGCTCGGGATAGCGCTCCATCAGCACGAGCTGGTTGGCGAACGAGCGGATCACCTTGCGCCGCGACTCGGCGAGCGGCCACAGCCACGCGGTGTCGAGATGGGCGTGGCCGACCGCCGTCATCCGGTGCACGCGCCCGCCGTTCCCGTGGGCGAGCAGCGCGGCCAGGATCTCTCGTGCAGCCGCCTCGTCCCCGCTCTCCCACAGAGCGCAGAAGCGGTTGAGCTCGGCCAGCAGGAGACCGGCCCATGCGGGCTCGAGGTCGGGCTCGGCCTCGAGCTGGCGCAGCGCCTCGAAGTCCCACGCCGTCTCCCACGCCGCGGGGTGGAAGCGCACGAGCCCGCAGCGCGCGAGCCGCACCGGATCGGCGTCGCCCATCCACGAGTTGCAGGCCATCTCGACCGCGACCTCGACCCGCTCGCCGCCCGCCGCGGCGCCGGTGAGCCGCGCCTCGGTCCGCCGCGCGGTCGCGCCCGCGTTGAGCCCCTGCAGCGGCTGACCGTCGCGCCACAGCGTCGCCTCGCTGCCGCTGTCCCAGGCCAGCTCGACGACCGCCCCGGCCCATGCCTCCGGGATCGTGGCCGCGATCCGGAACCAGTACGTCGCCCACTGCGGCCCGAACGCCTCCCCCAGCTCGGCGTCCCGGTACGTGAGCGCCTGCGCCGCGTGCCACCCGATGCGCTCGGTGCGCTCGCTCACCAGCAGCCGATCGACCGGCACCGCCTCAGGATGGGCGAGCGCCAGCAGCCGCGGCGACATCTGCGCAAGCCGGCGCCGCACCTGCTCGGGGTAGCGGTGCTCCATGATGCGGGCACCCTATGGTCCTGACGCAACGGCGGCGTCTACGAGCCGCCGGAGTGGACCGCGTAGCCCGACTCCTCGGCGCGGCGCATGCCGCGCTCGATGCTCTCGATCAACTCGGGGCGCAGCCCGGCGGCCGGGACGATCCGGTCGACTGAGCCGACCTCGACGGCGCGCTGCACGCTGTGGATGCCGTCGAACTCGGCGGCCAGCTCGCCCAGCTTCTCCGAGCGCACTTCGCCCCACTGAGCGTCGCGCTCGGCGAGCAGCCGCTGGCGCTCGCTGCCCTCCGCGGCCGCGATCTGCTCGTCGAGCCCGGCGATCCGCGGGTCCTTGCGCGCGCGCATGTCGACCTCGCGCGCGAACACCACGGCGGCAGCCGGCGCACCCCCGATCACCGACGCGTGGGCGCCCTCGAGCGCGATCGTCTCCAGCCCCTCGTTGAGCTTGCGCGAGAAGACGACGAACGCGCCGCCGTGGAAGCGCGAGATCACGCAGAACGCGATCGGGCCGTCGAAGTCGACGATCGCGCGGCCGATCTCGGCGCCGTACTCGAGCTGCAGCCGGCGCATCGACTCCGGCGAGCCGTCGAAGCCCGCGAGGTTGGCGAGCACCACCAGCGGGCGCCGCCCGGACGCGGCGTTGATCGCGCGCGCGATCTTCTTCGAGGCGAGCGGGAACAGCGTGCCCGAGGTCCACTGCTCGGGGCCGTCGGCGGGCACGGTGCCGTAGCGCTGCAGCGGGCGCGACTCGATCCCGAGCATCGCCACCGGCCAGCCGCCCAGCCGCGCGTCCCAGGCCACCGCGATCTCGGCCTCGCGCATCGCCGCCCAGCGCTCGAGCGGCGGGTGGTCCTGGTCGGCGACCGCGCGCATCACGGCGCGGATGTCGAACGGCTTCTTGCGGCCCGGGTTGGTCTCCTCGGAGAAGATCTCGCCGACCGTCTTGAGGTCGGACTCGGGGGCGTCGTGGGGCGCACTGCGCACGTCGCGGTCGACCGGGTCGTCGGTCGCCGCGCGGCGCGGGAAGCGCTCCCCCGGCGCCACGTACGCGTTCTCGTAGTAGGCGAGCAGCACCTGGCAGGCGCCGGCGAGGTCCGGCGCCCAGTACTGGGCCTGCCCGTTCGGCCCCATCACCCGCTCGTAGCCGCCGATGCCGAAGTTGTCGTCGGCCGACACGCCGCCCGAGTAGTCGAGCGCCTGCTTGCCGGTCAGCACCATCGCGCTCTCGGGCGTCATCACGAGGATGCCCTTGGTGTGCATCAGCATCGTCGCCTCGGCGTTGAAGTACGGCTGCGCACCGACGTTGATGCCGCTGACGATGATGTTGATCTCGCCGCCCGCCTCGGTGAAGTGCACGATCCGCCGTAGCGCCGCCGCGACCCAGTCCATGTTCTCGGTGCCCGAGTCCATGGCGATCTTCGCGCCCGAGGAGAGCGCGAACCACTCGACCGGCACTCCCAGCTGCTCGGCGAGATCGAGCGCGGCCATGATCCGGCGGCACTCGGCCTCGGCCAGCGACCCGAGCGCGCGCGTCGGGTCGCCGAGCAGCGCCACGCGCAGCATGCCCTCGGGGTAGCGCTCGGTGTGGTTGCGGATCAGGCCCACCACCACGCTGGCCGTGTTCGTGCCCGCCGGGCGCTCGATCGGGACCAGCTGCCCGTCGTCGTCGAGGTCGTGCTCGACGAACTCGCCGGGCGGGATCGCGAGGCCGGGCTCGGCCCGGACGGGGGCGAGGATCTTCACGATCTCGGCCGGGTGCAGCGTGCCGCGACGGCGGGCCGCGACGATCCTCTGCGCGCCCTCGTCGAGCGGCTGCAGCGGCTCGGTCGGCGGCTCGCCGAGCTCGTACACGACGCCGCGGCCGGCCGGGTTGAAGATGCGCAGCACGCTGTCGTGCCCGTCGATCACGGCGCGCACCATCACCATCTCCAGCCCCAGCCCGGCGGACTCGCGGGCGAAGCGGTTGATGATCCCGGCGGCCTCGTCGAGCCCGAACGACGGAGAGGGCCACACGTAGAGCAGCAGGCGGTTCCAGAGCAGTCGCTCGCGCGGCCCGCGGCTCGACTGGAACGAGCGCATCGCCTCGAACGACTCGCGCACCATCCGCTCGAGCTCGGGCACGGCGGTGATGCGGCCCGTCTCGTCGCGCACCGGCGTGAGGTCGCGGATCTCGGCGAGGGCGACGAGCCGCTGGTCGCGTGCGTTCTCGTGCGCGGTCGCGCGGAACAGGTACACGTCGTGGGCCGACGGCAGGCGCTCGAGCGCGAAGTTCGCCAGCCGCCAGATGTCCATCCGGTCGGCCACCATCGGGTGCAGGCCGCTGAAGGTGGGGTCCTCGGCGAGCTCGCCCTCGGCCCCGCGGGAGAACGTGAACACGTCGACCGGCCCGATCAGCACGATCCGCGCGAGACCCGGCGGCAGCTCGATCTCGCCGAGCAGGCGGACGAGCTCGTCGTGCGCGTCCTCGCGCGCGTACAGGTCGGCCAGCAGCAGCTCGCCCGACGGCAGCGTGCGTCCGTGCGCCGCCAGGGCGTGCAGCGCCTCGGCGAGGTCCTCCGGCTCGCCGAGCGTGGCCGCCACGTGGTGGCGGACGCCGAGGTGCTCGTAGTCGGCGAGCACGAACGGCACGCCGTCCACCAGCCGCTGCTCGACCCGCTCGAGCGGCCTGACGCGGTAGTAGCGGCGCGTCATCGCCTCCACCAGCGGGCCGGCGTGGCCGACACGCCGGCTCAGCAGCGGCGCGAGCGGCTGCGGGCAGTCGACGAGCGCCGCGAGCCGCACGTCGCGGTCCTCGCGACCGGGGTCGTCGGCGAGCGCGGCGACGTGCTCCTCCATCTGCGCGTACGTCTCGTCGCGGCTCGCCTCGACCAGCGGCTCGTCGCAGGTGCGCCAGCGCAGCTCGCGGGCGAGCTCGGCAAGCGCCGGCTCGCGCGGGGCGAGCGCGGCCTCGAGGCGGTCGAGCACGCCGCGCTGCTCTCCCTCGCGGTCGGCCGGCTCGTCGGCCTCGAGGTGGCGGGTGAGGATCGTGCGCACCGCGGCGCGCGCGGCTTCGCCCCGCTGCTGGGAGAGGAACAGCCGGTAGGCGGCGTCCTCGAGCGCGGCGGTGCGCTCGAGGCCGTCGACGCCGTAGTGGCCGACCGCCCGTTCGAGCGTGGCGACGAAGCGGTCGGGCAGGCCCTCGGCGGCCGGGTCGAGCGAGCGCAGGAAGGCGTGCAGGTGCTCCTGCGGGCTGCCGAGCAGCTCGTCGTCGTCGGCGTGCGGGCGGTTGAGCGCGCGCACGTCGGCGTACACGCCCAGCAGCCGCTGCTCGCCCTCGCGGTCGGTGGGCGCCGTGTCCAGCTGCTCGAGGATCCGGCGCGCCTCCTGGGGCGTGACGTCGTAGCCGAGCACGAGCCAGGTCAGGCGCTCGAGGTCGCCGACGTCGGCCTCGGCGTCCGCGAACGTGACCCGCTCGCCCTGGGCGGCCGCGGGGGCGTCCTCGAGCGGCTCGATCTGCAGCAGCGGCCGGCCCGCGACGACGTGCACGTTGGGCGCGGCGAGCACCTGCCGCACGCGGCCGTGGACCGGCGCCGTCAGCGACGTCTCCATCTTCATGCTCTCGGTCACGGCCACGACGTCGCCGGGCTGGACCTCGTCGCCCTCGCTGACCGGGATCGCGACGACCACGCCGGGCGCGTGGCTGCGGACGAGGCCGCCCTCGTCGCGCGAGATGCGGTGCGGCACGCCGTTGACCTCGACGAGCAGGTCGGTGTCCTGCAACGCGGTCAGCGTGCGGTACGCGCGCCCGCCGAAGGTCAGCCGGTGCTGGTGTGCGGAGAGCCGCTCGACGTGCGCCTCGATGCGGGCGCCGTCGACCTCCACGTGGTAGCGGCTCGGGCCGACCTGGAAGACGGTCATGCGATAGCTCGCGCCGCGGTGCATGAGGTCGATCTGGCAGCCGACGTTGGCCTCCGCCTCCGGCCGTCCGCGGCGGGCGAGGGCGTAGAAGCGGCCGCGGTCGGCGGCGGTCGCCTCGTCGCAGAGGGCGATCGCGGCCCGCACGAGCGCGGCGTCCGCGTGGCGGACGGGCTGCACGTCGCCCTGCGCCTGCAGGCGGTCGAGCCAGCCGGTGTCGACCTCGCCGGCGCGCAGCTCCGGCCGGTCGAGCAGCTCGAGCAGGAACCCCTGGTTGGTCGTGCCCTCGTCGAGCGTGACCATCATGTCGGCGACCGCGCGGCGCAGGCGCGCGATCGCCTGCTCGCGGGTCGCGCCGTGGGCGATGATCTTGGCGATCATCGAGTCGAACTCCGGCGGCACCGAGTCGCCCTCGGCGACGCCGCTGTCGACGCGGATGCCGGGTCCTGTGGGGAGGCGCAGGAGCGTGATCCGCCCCGGCGAGGGGGCGAAGCCGAGCGCCGGGTCCTCGGCGTTCAGGCGCACCTCGATCGCGTGGCCGCGCGGCGGCGGCGGGTCGCCCTCGAGCCGGCCGCCGGCGGCGATGTGGAGCTGCAGCGCGACGAGGTCGACGCCGGTCACGACCTCCGTCACGGGGTGCTCGACCTGCAGCCGCGCGTTGACCTCCATGAACGAGAAGCGCTGCTCGGACGGCTCGTAGAGGAACTCGGCGGTGCCGGCGCCGCGGTAGCCGACCTCGCGCGCGAGCCTGATCGCGGACTCGGCGAGCTGCCGCTCCTGCTCGGCGGTGAGGACCGGGCTGGCCGACTCCTCGACGACCTTCTGGTGGCGGCGCTGGTAGCTGCAGTCGCGCACGCCGAGCGCCCACACCCCGCCCTGGCCGTCGGCCACGAGCTGGACCTCGACGTGGCGCGCCGCGCCCACGAGCCGCTCCATCAGCACGCTGGGATCGCCGAACGACTG
This sequence comes from uncultured Solirubrobacteraceae bacterium, assembly GCA_963789005.1. Lineage (GTDB taxonomy): Bacteria > Actinomycetota > Thermoleophilia > Solirubrobacterales > Solirubrobacteraceae > DASSUW01. The sequence goes on along the minus strand of CAWBIZ010000004.1, from coordinate 103,598 downwards.
CTCGGCCTCCGCGCGGGCGCGCTCGAAGGCGGTGGGGAGCTCGGCGAGGTCCTCGACCTTCCGCATCCCGCGACCGCCGCCGCCGGCCGCGGCCTTGATCATCAGCGGGACGCCGAGGCGCTCGCCCTGCTCGATCGCCTCCTCGACGGTCTCGACCGGCCCGCCGCTCCAGGCCGCCACGGGAACGCCGGCCTGCTCGGCCAGCTTCTTCGCCTCGATCTTGTCGCCCAGCGCGCGCATGACATCGGCGTCGGGGCCGACGAACACGATGCCGAGGCGGGCGCACAGCTCCGCGAACGCGGGATGCTCGGCGACGAAGCCCCAGCCGACCCAGGCGGCGTCCGCGCGGGTCTCGGTGAGCGCGCGCTCGAGCCGGTCGTAGTCGAGGTAGGAGCTGCGGCCATCGACCAGCGCGGGGCCGATGCAGTAGCCCTCGTCCGCCTGGCGCACGAACAGCGCGTGGCGCTCCTGCTCGGTGTAGAGCGCGATCAGGCGAATCGGATCCGCGCGCGTGTCGTTGAGCTCGCGGACGGCGTGGATGACGCGCATCGCCGCCTCGCCGCGATTGACGATGGCGAGACGGCGGAAGTCGGGCACGGGCCGCAGCTTGTCCGGCGCGCGCGGGGATTCCAACCCACCGGCGCGGCGCAACCCGCCAAACGGCGGGGTAGTGTCGGTCTGTCGTGACGGCCGAGCGCCTCTCCTTACTCGACGCCTCGTTCCTGGCCGTGGAGGGCCCGGCCTCGCCGATGCACGTCGGCTGGGTGGCGGCCTTCGACCCGCCGAAGCGCGGGCGGCGACCGAGCTTCGACGAGCTGCTCGAGCACGTCGCCGGCCGCATGGGGCGGGCGCCGCGCTACCGGCAGAAGCTGGCGGAGGTGCCGCTCGGGATGCACGACCCGGTGTGGGTCGACGACGCGAGCTTCGATCCCGCCGCCCATCTGCTGCGGGCCGACGGCGCGGAGCTCTCCGCGATCGTGGACTCGGTGCTCTCCACGCCGCTGCCGCGCGGCCGGCCGCTGTGGCAGATCACCGTCGCCGCCGAGCTCGAGGACGGCCGCGTGGCGCTCGTGGGCAAGATGCATCACTGCATGGTCGACGGGGTGGCCGTGGTCGAGCTCGGCAACCTGATGCTCGATCCCGAACCGGGCGGCCGGCGGTTCGCGCGCGACGAGTGGACGCCCGCGCCGGAGCCGACGCCGGGCGCGCGGCTGGGGCGGGCGATCGCCGACCGGATCGGCGACGCGGCGGCGCTTGCGGTCGCCCCGGCGCGGCTGGTGTCGCCGGCGCGGATGGCAGGGCTGGCACGGGGGGCGCGCACTCTGTCGCACGTGGTCCTCCCGCCCGCGCGCAGCTCGGTGCTGAACCGGGCGGGGTCGGCGCGACGGCACCACGTGCGCGTGACGCGGCCGCTCGACGAGCTGCGCGCGGTCCGGCGGCGGTTCTCGGTGACACCCAACGACGTCGTGCTCGCGGCGTGCGCGGGCGCGCTGCGGCGGTTCCTCGAGCGGCGCGGGGAGGCGGCCGCGCCGTTGAAGGTGATGGTGCCAGCCGACGTGCGCTCGAGCGAGGACGACGCCGGGACCGGCAACCGGATCTCGTTCGTGTTCATCGAGCTGCCGTGCGAGGAGCCCGACCCGGTGCGGAGGCTGCGGCGGATCGGCGCGGCCACGGGGCAGCGCCGCCGCGACGGGGACGCCGAGGGGCTCGACGCCGCCTTCGCGCTGCTGGCCCGCACACCTGGCCCGTTGCAGCACGCGTTTACGCACGTGTTCGGGCACCCGAGGCTCTTCAACCTCACGATCTCGAGCGTCGCGGGGCCGGCCGTCCCGCGCTACCTGCGCGGCTGCCGGCTGCGCGAGGTCTGGCCGGCCGTCCCGCTCGCCGACCGCCATGCGCTCTCGATCGGCGTCGTCACGGTGGCGCGCAACGCCTGCTTCGGGATCTACGCCGACGCGCTCACGCTGCCCGACGCCGACGAGCTTGCGGCGGACCTGGAAGCCGCGCTCGACGAGCTCGTCGCGCTGGTTTAGACGAACGGGCGGCACCGAGGTGCCGCCCGCCCGCGACGTCGAGCGTCAGCCCGACACGGTGAACGTCTGCTTGAGCTCCGCCTTCGAGCTGTTGCCGGCGTAGACGTCGATCTTCCCGCGCTCGACCACGAACTTGCCGCGGTTGTCGTAGAAGCCGAAGTCGCTCTTGTCCAGCTTGAACGTAACCGTCTTCTTCTGGCCCGGGACGAGCGTCACCCGCTCGAAGCCGCGCAGGCGCCGGACCGGCTGCGACAGCGTGGCCACGGGGTCGTTGATGTAGAGCTGCACGACCTCGTCACCCGCCCGGCCGCCCGTGTTCCGCACGTCGACCGACGCGCTGACCGTGCCGTTGCGCGAGACGCGCTTGGAGCTCAACACCAGGTTCGAGGTCTCGAACGTCGTGTAGCTCAGGCCGTGGCCGAACACGAACAGCGGGTCGCAGCTCGGGATGTCCCGGTGCTGCGAGTTCCACTTCACGCCCTTGTTGCACGGGCGTCCGCCAGGCTCGTGGTTGTAGTAGATCGGCACCTGCCCGACCCGGTACGGGAACGACGCCGGCAGCTTGCCGCCGGGGTTGACCTTCCCGAACACGACATCGGCGACCGCGGGCCCGGCCTGCACGCCCGGGAACCACGCCTCGAGGATCGCGGGCGCGTCGCCCATGATGTTCTCGAGCGCCAGCGGGCGGCCGTTGAACAGCACGACCGCGACCGGCTTGCCGGTGGCCTTGATCGCGCGGATCAGCTCCTCCTGCCGGCCCGGGAGATCGAGCGTGCTGCGGGCGTTCGCCTCGCCGCTCATCTCGCGGGTCTCACCTACCGCGATCACGACTTGTTCGGCCGCACTCGCGACGGTGACAGCCTCGGCGAAGCCGGCGTCGGACTGGCAGCCCTCGGGATCGCGATCCTTCGGATCCGGATCGGCCGCGAATGGCACCTCCCCGTTGGAGAGCTGGCAGCCCTCGGCGTAGGTCGTCGCGGCCGTGTTCTGCTCGTCGATGCCGGCGAGCACGGTGACCACGTCGTTGTCGTCGCCGCGGCCCCACCACGGGCCGAGCATGTCGTGCTTGTTGTTCGCGAGCGGGCCGATCACGGCCGTCCTCTTCGACGGGTCGAGCGGCAGCACGTTGCCCTCGTTGCGCAGCAGCACCATCGAGCGCCCGGCGGCCTTACGAGCCGCAGCGACCGCGTCCGGCCTCAGCATCTGCGCCTCGGCCTCCTCCGGCGTGAACTGCGCGTACGGGTTCTCGAACAGGCCGGCGCGGAACTTCACGCGCAGGATCCGGCGCACGGCGTCGTCGATCCGCCGCATCGAGATCCGGCGCTGCGCGAGCAGCTGCGCGCCGAAGTCGCGGATCAGCTCGCTCGTCATCTCCGAGTCGACGCCCGAGTTGAGCGCCAGCGCAGCCGCGGCCGGTCCGTCGGCAGCGACGCCGTGGCCGCACTCGCCCTCGTCCGGGTTGCGCGGCGGGCAGGCCCGCAGCTCGGCGACCGCCGTCCAGTCGCCCTCGACGAAGCCGTCGAAGTCCCACTGGCCCTTGAGGACGTCGTTCATCAGGTAGCTGTTGCCGCAGCCGGGCGACCCGTTGATCGAGTTGAACGAGCACATGATCGTGTCGGCGCCCGCGTCGATCGACGCCTTGAACGGCGGCAGGTACATGTTCCACAGGCGCGACAGGGACATGTCGGTCGTCGCGTAGTCGCGCCCGGCCTCCGGCTCGCCGTAGGCGGCGAAGTGCTTGGGGCTGGCGATCATCCGGTCGAGCTTGCTGTAGTCGCGGCCCTGGATCCCCTTCACGCGTGCGGCACCCATCACCGAGTTCAGGTACGGGTCCTCGCCCGCGCCCTCGGAGATGCGGCCCCAGCGGGGCTCGTGCGAGACGTCGACCATCGGGGCGTAGGTCTGCTTGAGCCCGACCGCGGTCGATTCGCGGGAGCCGAACTTGGAGTCGGCCGCCGCCATCTTCGGGTCGAAGCTCGCGCCGGTGCCGAGCGGGATCGGGAAGACGGTCCGGTAGCCGTGGATGGTGTCGAACGCGAACAGGATCGGAATCCCCAGCCGCGACTCCTCCACGGCGATCTCCTGGAGCCGACGGATCCGCGCCGGATCGGTGAGGCTGAGAACCGAGCCGAGTCCATTGCGGGCCTCCGCCTCGCCGGCCGTGCCGGCGACCTTGAAGTCCGGCAGCAGCGCCATCTGCTGCAGCTTCTCCTCCAGCGTCATGCGTGCCAGCAGCCGGTTGACGCGCCGCTCGACGCTGCGGTCGGCCGACTGCCGTGCGGGCTTGAGCGCCCGCTCGTCGCTCGACTGCGTCCCCGCCACCACCACCCCGCCGGCCGCGCCCATGCCGAGCGCGATCGCGACCGCACCGACTGCGGCCCTGCGCCTGTTGTCCCTCATCGAGCTCTCCTTTTTGCCTCAACCGCAGGCGTTGTTGGTGTCCTCGGCCGTACCGCTGCAGCGGTTCGTGCCGCGCCCGCCCTCGTGGTGGTCCGCCCCGGCGCCGCCCGCGAGGTCGTCGTCGCCCTCGCCGCCCGCGAGCACGTCCTCGCCGTCGCCGCCCCGCAGGGCGTCGTCGCCGGCATCTCCGTACAGCGTGTCGTTGCCGCTCTCTCCCGAGATCCGGTCGTCGCCGCCGTCGCCGAAGACCGCGTCGTCCCCGCCGGCGCCCGCGATCTCGTCGTCGCCTCCGAGGGCGCAGATCACGTCGCCTGCGGCGGTGCCGCGCAGGCGGTCGTCGCCGCGCGTCCCGGTGATCGTGCAGCCGCGCGGGTCGGCGTTGAACTCCTCGACGCCCATGACCGGGCGCAGCGCGCGCTCGGTCGCGCGGGTGGCGAACGCCTCGCGCAGCAGGTCGCCGCCGAGCGCGTTGCCGATCGCCGCCATGATCATCCCCTGGTCGAGCGAGAGGTAGAACTCCGACGCCACGCCGGTGTCGACGTTGATGGTGTCGCGGAAGCCCCACTGGTCGTAGGCGTCGAAGTCGGTCTCCAGCCGCTTGAGGTTCGCGAGCGCCCGCTGGGGCTCCCACCGGAGCGCGAGGAAGGCGGCGTGCGGGGTGACGACGCCGTTCGTGTACGCCGACGGCGGGGGCTCGGGCTTGGGCTCGCGACCGGGGCAGCCGGAGAAGCCGGAGTCGACCAGGGTGGCGTCCTCGTTCGACGGGTAGCCGTTGGGATCCATGCCGATCGCGTCGACCCCGTAGGCGGCGTACCCGCCCTCGGGGATGTTGGCGGGCGAGAAGCCCCAGTAGCCGTATCCGGCCTGCACGAGCCCGTGGTGGATCTGGGCGTTCGCGGTCAGCGGGTGGTTCGCTCTCCAGCTCCCGGGCGCCCAGCGATCCTCGGGCACGAACAGCGGCGGCATCAGCGCCTCGAACATGCTGCCGCCCCAGGACGGCGTCACGCGCGTGCCCGCGTACGGATAGGCGCCCTCGAAGACGTCGACGCCGTAGTTGCGAGAGCTGAAGCCGAGCGGCCGCGTCTCCTGCCAGCTCCAGTCGCAGGTGTCCGGGAAGCTGCGCCAGGTGCCGAAGTAGTGCCGCGGCGGGATCTCCCCCTTGGCGATCCCGATGTAGCTGGCGATCCGGCTCTCGCTGACGGTCGTGTCGTAGCAGCAGACCTCCTGGCCGGTGCTCGGCACGTAGTGGAACAGGATCCGGTTGACCGCCGGCCGGTAGTAGAAGCCGAAGTTCATCGAGTCGAAGAGCGCCTTGGCACGCGGTGCCAGCTCGGGCACGCGCCGCTCGACGACGCGCAGGCCGGTGGCGAGCCAGCCGTTGTCGACGGAGGAGAGGATCGGCGTCAGCGGCTCGCCGGTCGGCGGCCAGCTCGTCAGCTTCGCTCCCGTCCGGTGGTCGTACCAGTTGAAGTACTGGCCGCTCGGGCCGTGGCGCTCCATCTGCTCGAGCGTCGCGATCGTGGCCGTCAGGCGCGACACGGTCTCGCCATGGCCGATGATGCCGAGCCGCTCCGCGACCAGCGCGCTCCACATGTAGGCGCCGATGTTCGTCGTCGACGTCTGCACGCTGCGGGTGCCGTCGGCGTGCAGGCTGTCCGCGGGCAGGCCGGAGGTCTCGTCGGTCATCGCCACGAACGAGCGCCAGGTGTCGGCGCCATAGCGCTCGAGCGCGCGGCTGTCCGCCGATGCGGATGCCGCGGGCCAGGCGACCAACACGGTCGCCAAGGTGGCCAGGATCCGGGTCTTCATGGTCGCCTCTCCCCCCGTCGTCGAAGCCGTACGCTCCAAGACGCCCTGTCGGGCCGGTGCCCGCCTCCCTGATCGATACTCCACTCGGCCCGATCGCGCAAGGCATCATGGTCGTTGGATGACGCTCACGGCCAACGAACTGACCCTGCACGGGCACCGGGTGACGTACCGGGTTGCCGGTGATGGCCCGGTGCTCCTGTTGCTGCACGGCATCACGAACTCGTCGCAGACGTGGGAGCACGTCGCACCGCTGCTGAGCGAGCACTTCACCGTGCTCGCGCCCGACCTGCTCGGGCACGGCGAGTCGGCGACGCCGCGCGGGGACTACTCGCTCGGCGCGCACGCGAGCGGCGTGCGCGACGTGCTGACGGCGCTCGGCCACGAGCGGGTGACCGTGGTCGGGCACTCGCTCGGCGGCGGGATCGCGATGCAGTTCGCGTACCAGTTCCCCGAGCGCTGCGAGCGGCTCGTGCTCGTGTCGAGCGGCGGGCTGGGGCGCGAGGTCCACTTGTTGCTGCGAGCGGCCGCGCTGCCGGGCGCGGACTGGGTGCTGCCGTTCCTCACCTCGCCGCAGCTGCTCGGCATCGGGCGCAGCGTCGGGTCGCTGCTGCGGCGGGCGCGGCTCGCTCCGAGCGGCGACGTCGCGGTGCTCGCCCAGGGCTTCGCGTCATTGGACAACGCGGGCTCACGCCAGGCGTTCCTGCACACGGTGCGGGCGGTCATCGAACCCGGCGGGCAGCGCGTCAGCGCGAACGATCGGCTGGCACTGGCCGCGCTGATGCCGAGCCTGATCGTGTGGGGCGAGCGGGACTCGATCATCCCGGCCGAGCACGGCCGCGCCGCGCACGAGGCGATGCCGGGGAGCCGACTGGAGGTCTTCCCCGGCGCGGGCCACATGCCGCACGACGACGACCCGGAGCGCTTCGCCGCGATCCTGTCGGAGTTCTGCGACGAGACCGACGCCGCCGAGCTGACCGCCGATCACTGGCGGCCGATCCTGGAAGAGGACGGCTAGCGCCGGCGCTTCAGCCGGCGCACCCACCGCCGCCACCGCTCGCCTGGCTTCAGCACGACCGCGCGAAGCACGATGGTCCCGTCAGGCCGGAGTTCGGGAAGCAGCTCGAAGGCGGGCATGCCGAGCATGGTGAGGCTCGAACCTGAGCCGCGGATCAAGATTGCTTACGAAGAGTAGGTGTGCGAGGTTGCGCGGATGGAGAACTCGATCAACCTCGCCGAGAAGCTCGCGCTGCTCGACGGCCCGTTCCAGCCCGGGATCGTCGGCTTCATGAACGACTACAAGCTGGCGGTGGTCAAGGTGTCGGGCGAGTTCGTCTGGCACAAGCACGAGGACACCGACGACTTCTTCCTGGTCCTCTCCGGCCGCCTGACGATCCAGCTCCGCGACCGCGACGTCGAGCTGTCGGAGGGCGAGCTGTTCGTGGTCCCGCGGGGCGTCGAGCACTGCCCGCGGGCGGAGGCGGAGGCGCACGTGCTGCTGATCGAGCCGCGCGGGACGGTCAACACCGGCGACGCCGGCGGCGAGCTGACCGAGCCCGAACGGGTCATCTGAGCGCCGCGACCTCCTGCCACGTGCGGCCGGAGCGGACGCTCTCCGGCTGCTCGGCGACGACGTCGGAGCCGCGGCGCGCGTGATCGTCGACGGTCTTGACGAGGATCCACTGCCGGTCGCCGGTCTTGGTGAGGGCGAAGCCGCCGTGGAGCTTCTGGCCTCGGAGGGTCACGACGAGGTGATCGGGCGTTTCGCGGACGAGCTCGAAGACGCCCTCGTCCCACACGATCACGGCTCCCGTGCCACGCCGCGACCCCTCGTGCACGCCCTCGAACTCCCCGGCCTGGAGCGAGTGATCCTCGACCTGCATCGCCAGCCGCTTGACGGCCGGATCGAGCGACGGTCCCTTCGGCACCGCCCACGAGCGGAGCACGCCCCCGAGCTCGAGCCGCAGGTCGAAATGCAGGGTCGTGGCGTCGTGCAGCTGGACGACGAAGCGCGCCACGCCCCTCTCTTAGCAGTAGCCTGAGGCGATGGCCAGATCGACCGCCCTGGCGCGACCAAGCAGCGGCCGGGTGATCGCGGGCGTCTGCGCCGCGCTCGCGCGCCGCTTCGACATGAAGCCGTGGCAGGTCCGCGCGCTGTTCCTGATCTCGTGCCTGCTGCCGGGCCCGCAGTTCCTGCTCTACATCGCGCTGTGGATCATCCTGCCCAGCGACTGACGAGCCGCCTCCCCCGTACCCACGCGTGGCGTGGCGATCTGGCCGGTCGTTCGTCCGGTAGCAGAAGTGCTACCATCTGTCCGTGGAAACGATTCCGCAGAAGGAACTGCGCAACAACGTCGCTGAGGTCCTCCGTCGCGCCGAGGCCGGTGAGGAGTTCACGATCACGGTCGCGGGGCGACCCGTCGCGCATCTCGGCCCGACCCAGCGGCGACGCTGGGTAACCGGACGAGATCTCGCGCGCGTGTGGGAGACGCCCGCTCCCCTCACGCTCGAGAAGGATCTCGAAGAGTTTCCGGTTGGGCTCTCCGATCCGTTCGCCTAGTGCGAGCGCTCCTCGATACATCGGTGCTGATCGGCGTGCAGTCCCCCGGCGATCTGGAGGGCGCTATCAGCGTCGCCTCGCTGGCCGAGCTGCACTTCGGCGTGTTGGTTGCGCGCGATGCGGACGAACGAGCCCGGCGGGGCCTCCGGCTGGGAGTCATCGAAGCCACATTCGACCCGTTGCCGCTCGACGCCGCCGTGGCGCGGGAATGGGGCCGCCTCGCCGCGACGGTCACCGCACGTGGAGGCCGTCCGCGCCGCCGCGCGATGGACCTCGCCATCGCCGCGACCGCGAACGTTGCCGGAGTTCCTCTCGTGACCAACAACGTCGCCGACTTCCAGTTGATCGCCGACCTTGTTCAAGTCCGGACGCCGTAGCGGTGCGCTACCGCCGTCCGACGACCAGCAGGTACTCGTACCGGTACTCGGCCGGCCGGTCCGGCGGCGCCTGATTCGAGCGCGTGGCGAAGCCGAGGAAGTCGCGATCGAGCGCCGCGAGCCGATCAGGCTCGTCCGCGAGCCCGGCGCGGAGTGCGACCACCGGACCGAACGTCTCCTTGAAGAACTCGCAGTATGCGGCGGGGTCGCCGGGGCTGCGCTCGACGTAGGACTGGCGGGTCAGCTCGAGCGACGCGAGGCGGTCGCCGAACAGCTCGCGCACGTGCGGCTCGCTGCCCCACAGGAGGGGCGGCAGAGCTCCCGGCGCAGGCGGCGCGTATCGGCCGAGCAGCTCGAAGAATTCGGCAGCCTCGCCCTCGGGCCTGAAGTTGATCATCCCGATCGTGCCGGCCGGGCGGCATACCCGCAGCATCTCGTCGGCGACCGCCTGATGCTCGGGAGCGAAGATCGCGCCGAACGACGACGTCACGACGTCGAACTCGCCGTCGCCGAAGGGCAGCGAGGCCGCGTGACCCTCGCGCCACTCGAGCTCGACCCCGCGAGTGGCGGCCTCGCGGCGGCCCGCGTCGAAGTTCTCCGGCGTGAGGTCGAGCGCGACGACATGCGCCCCGGCCTCGGCCGCGCGAATCGCCACGTTCCCGGTGCCGGCCGCGACGTCGAGCACCCGCTGGCCCGGGGCGATGCCACAGGCGTCGACGAGTACCGGCCCGAGCCCCCAGACGGTGTGCTTGGCGAACCGGTGATAGTCGCCGAGCGCCCACATGGAACGCTCGATCGCCAGCTCCTCGATCCGTGCGCGCGCGGCGGCTTGCAGGATGGGTGACTTGGGCATGCCCGGAACCTAGGCGCCGCGGGTCACCGCGTCTTCGCCACGACCGGCCATCTTCGGCCCGCCGCGAATGGCCAGTTCTGGCTATGCGCGCAGATCAGAGCGCACCGCGTAGGCCGCAGCGGCCGTGCGCGATGACAGATCGAGCTTGCGCAGCAGGTTCGTCACGTGCCGGTGCACCGTGTGCTCGCTTACGACCAGCCGCTCCGCGATCTGCCGGTTCGTCAAGCCGTCGGCGATCAGGCGCAGGACCTCCCGCTCCCGCGGCGTCAGCTCGCCGAGCGGCGCGGCGGCGGTCGCGAGGATGCGCCGGGCCCGCGCGGCGTCGAGCTCCGCCCCTAACTCGCGCAAGCGATCGAGCGCGGCCCTCGCCTCGCGCTCGCCCGCCTCGACGCGACCGAGCGCCAGCAGGCACGTGGCAAGCTCGAGCCGCGCCCGCGCCGCCTCGAACGGCGCGCCGCTGCGCTCGAAGCCATCGACCGCGTCCTCGAGCAGCGCCCGAGCGCGATCGTGCTTGCCGCGGGCGCATGCGAGCACCCCCTCGGCCAGATCCGCCGACGCCGCGAGCGGCGCCGTGCCGACCTGTTGCTGGACGTCACGGAGAGCCGCGACAGCCGAGCCCGCCTCCTCGAGCTCGCCGTGTGCCGCCCTGGCGTGGACGAGCAGCTCGAGCGCCGGCGCACGATCCAGGCTCCGATCGGGCGGCACCTGCCGCAGCAGCCGCTCGAGCAACTCCGCCGCCTGCAGCGGCTTGCCCCGGTCGAGCGCCAGGCGGGCACGGCAGAGGTGGGCCTTCGACGAGGCGCCGGCCTCGTCGAGCAGCCGTTCGGCGTCCGCGGTACGGCCCTGCCGCCGGCGCAGCTCGGCGAGCCCCACGCGCGGGCCGCCGACCCACGCCGGACGTGAGCGCGAGAAGTCCTCGACCGACGCCTCGAGCATCGCCTCGGCATCGCTCCAGCGGCCGCGCCAGAGATCGACCCCACCGTACTCCGCGCGGCAGAAGGCGAGCATGTAGCGGCTCCCGTGGCGCTCGGCGAACTCGGCGACCCGATCACACCACTCGGCCGCCCGCTGAAAGTCCAGCACCGCGGTGCAGGCACCGACCATGATGCAGAACGTCCACGCGCTCGCGATCGGGATGTCGGCGTCACCCGCCAGCGCCGTGGCCGTTGCCTCGTCCAGGCAGCGCATGCCCTCGACCACCCGGGCGCAGCCCACGAGCGTCGCGCCCTGCAGCGCGAGGCCGAGCATCTCGAGGTCGGCGACGGCGAACCGCCGCCCGAGCTCGATGGCGTGCTCGGCCAGCGCGGTCGCCGTCCCCGTGTCGCCCTCCGCGTGGGCAAGATAGCCCTCGTGGAACGCGAGCCAGCCGTGCTCGGGGCCGGGCTCGAGCCCGTCCAGCAGGCGGTGTGCGCGGCGCAGCCAGCCGCTCGCCACCGCCCAGGCGCCGAAGAAGTCGAGCTGGTCGGCGGCCAGCCAGGTCGCCATCCTGGCCGCGCCGGCCGCGTCTCCTCGGCTCCGGTACAGCCGGTACGCGCGTTCTCGAGTAGCGAACACGGCGTCGCCGTCGTCGAGCCACCACGCCGCCCAGCTCAACCCCTCGAGCGCCTCGGGCGTCTCCTGCGCCTCAAGAGCCGCCTGGAAGCGCGCGCGAGCCGCCTCCCAGTGAGCCTGCCGCAGCTCGCCCCAGCCCGCGACAAGCGGATCCGCGCTCACGCGGGCACGAGTTCCTCGTCGGGCTCGGCGCACTCCCGCAGCGCGTGGCCGCCGGCCCGGGCGGTCGATGGCGACCAGACCCGATCGCCGAGGAGCTCCACTGCAGTGGGAACCATGATCGTCCGGACGACGAACGTGTCGAGCAGGATCCCGACGGCGACCATGAAGCCGATGAGCGCCGACATGCCAAGTGGAACCTAGCGGGCGTGTGCTCAGTCGCGCTGTTCGAGCGACGAGCCGACGCTCCACAGTGTCGGCGCCCACAGCCCGGTGAACAGCGCCCGGCGCTCCGCGTTGCCCCGCTCGTCCTGGTCGACGGTCTTCGCGCGGATCCAGAGCCCGATGCAGAGGCCGACGCTTGAGAGCGAGGCCACGTGGAACAGCCAGCCACGCAGCCCGAGTCGGTACAGGAAGTCGACGAACACTCACGCCGCGTTACCCGCACCGACGCCCGAGCAAGCATGGTGCGTTGGCCGGCGGTGTCGGCGGGTACGCCTAGACGGGTGCCGACCTCGCTCCCGCTCTCGCGCCGCCTGGCGACAGCTACCCGCTGGCCGCTGGGGATCGGTCTGACCTCATGGCGCTACATGTGGCGAACCGTGCCGATGTGTCGCACCGAGACGGTCGGCGACGACGCCGTCCCACCGCCGCTCCCGGCCGGGTTCGACACCAGCGACGTGCAGACCGCGGCCGACGGCGCCGGACCGCTCTATCACCGGCGCTATTGCGTCCAGATCGAGGACGCCGAGCTCTCGCCGGCCGAGCTGATGGACGCCCTGCGAGCCGATCTCGACGCGTTCGCGCCGTCCGAGTTCGCAAGCTTCCAGCGGGTGGACGGCGACGGGCCGCTCGCCGCCGGCGACGAGTACGTGGTGCGGATGCCGGGGCCCTGGGACGGTCCGGTGCGCGTCGTCGAGGCTGGCGAGGACTCCTTCCGGCTCGCGACGCTGAATGGCCACCTCGAGGCCGGGCAGATCGAGTTCCGCGCCCGCGACGACCTCGAGTTCACGATCGAGTCCTGGGCGCGCAGCGCCGACCGCCTGTCGGACCTCCTCTACACGCGCGTGCGGATGGCGAAGGAGATCCAGCTGCACATGTGGGTCTCGTTCCTCGAGCGCGTGGTCGAGCACTCGGGCGGGCGGCGGTCGGGCTGCATCAGGATCGAGACGCGGCGCGGGAGCCAGCCGTGAGCCGGCTTGCGCGGCTGCCGCTGAACTTCGACCGCACCGAGGTGCACGAGCACCCGGAGCGCTGGCAGTACGACGAGCGTGTGCAGCCCCTGCCGTCCGAGCCGCCGGGGCCCCCGGTGCCGGACGGGCCGTGGGCGCTTGCGCGCCGCCTGATGCACGGCTACGAGTTCGCCGATCCGTCGCGCGTCCGGGCTCAGTACGACCCCGAGCAGCCGCTCGAGGGGCGCGACATGCTGCTCGCGGTGCGCTTCCACGGCCTCGTGTTCCGTGTCGGCTGCCGTGTCACGGATGTCTACGAGCGCACCGTTCCGGAAGCCGGCCGCGACGTGTGCGTGTGGGGATGGAGCTACGGCACGCTGCGCGGCCACTTCGAGGAGGGCGAGATGAGCTGGGAAGTGGTGAAGTGGCTCGACACGGGCGAGGTGGCGTTCCGCCTGCGCGCTCGCTCCCGTCGCGCACGCGACCCGAATCCCATCGTGCGCCTCGGCTTCCGCCTCTTCGGGCGGCGCGAGCAGCTGCGCTTCTACGACCACACGTGCGAGCGGATGCGGCGGCTGGTCGAGGAGGCGCTGCGTGGATCGCCGGCAGGGCTTGCCGAGGCGTCTCGCGGGTAGACCCCTCGCATGTTCAAGCTCATCACCCGCATCTTCCTGATCAAACAGGTGATCGACTTCTTCCGGTCGCGCCGCCGCACGCGCGGTCGCCGCTACTGACGCGCCGGCGACTGAGCTTGCTATCCGGCCGCCTCGCTCCTCAGCGCGTCACGCGCCTCCACGATCGGAATGCGGCGGATCAGTTTCAGACCCGCCCGGTCTCCGTTCCGAGCGTAGTCGCGGGCGGACGCCGCGGTGGTCAGGACCAGGTTTCCGGCCGGCGTCTCGCCTGACCCCCGCAACTGTGTCCGGACGTCTTTGATCACGGCCTTGATGCGCTTCGTCGCACCCGCGTCACCCGAGATCGCGGCCGCGACCGCCCTGTCGAGGTCGCGTGACCAGCGCGTCCATCGCCTCGTAGTAGCCACTCGGCGCGGAGGTCGTGGTAGCGGCCGGAGGCGACCCGCCGGGCTCGTCCGAGGCATCGTCACCGCAGCCGCCGAGCACCAGGGCGGCGACGACCGTCGCGAAGACGGCGGCGCGGAGCATCGCAGCGCGAGTCTATGTGAAGGCGAACCGCGTCCCGACGCTGTTCTGGATGAACGCGTCGGGAAACCTGGCGGCGATCGCGTGCGTGGCTCGCCAACCCGTGCAGTGGCAGGGGACGAGGTGGTCGGGCTCGAACGCCGCGATCGCCTCGCACGTGGGCTCGATGACCTTCTCGAAGAACGGCCCGCTGAGGTGAAAGCCGCCGATGACGGCGTGGATGCGGTTCTCGCCAGTCAGCTTCCGCACGTAGCGGAGGATGTTGACGATGCCCGAGTGCCCGCAGCCGGTCAGGACGACGAGGCCGCGGCCCCGAACGCTCGCCACCAGCGCCTGATCGTCGAGGATCAGCGGGTCGGGCTGCCAGCCGCCGTCGCGGTGGGCCTGGTGGACCGGGAAGCCCTGCTCGAAGTCGGTCGTGCGATCGACCTCGCCGGTCACGAGCAGCGAGCCGTCGAGCAGGAACGAGGGCTGGGTCTGCTCGACGATCTCGAAGCCTGCGCCTTCGAGGGCGCTCCTTGCTCGTCGTGGGCAGCTCGATCGGCTCGCGGCCCGGCAGGGCGATCCTGCGACGGCTCCAGAACTCGGGGTGGATCAGGACGGGCAGGTTCGAGCGGCCGAGCTGTGCTGCGAGGCCGTGCATGCCCGTGGTGTGGTCCCAATGCCCGTGGCTCAGGACGATGATGTCGATGTCGCCGGGCGAGAGCTCGAGGCGGCGCATGTTCTCCGTGAGCCCGTCCGGCGTGAGCCCGGCGTCGAACAGGACCGTGGTGGTGCGGCCGGCCTTCTCGACCGTCACCAGAGCGGAGAACCCGTGCTCCGCCCGCAGCGCGTCGCCGGTCCGGCCGTTCTCGAGGAAGCGCGCCGGGAGGTCGGGGCGGACGGCGAGCGTGAACGGGGAGCGCGTGGCCGGCCCTTCGTCCGCCAGCAGCAGGTCGGTCGTGTTGTCGACCAGCGTCGTGACCGTCAGCGAGTCGACCGGCTCGAGTGGGACTGACTCCATGCCCGTCTCCTTCGGCAGCAAGGTACGGCGCCGAGCCTATGCGCTCTGAGCGGGGTCAGTCGGCGGGCACGAGCGCCGCGGCGGCCTCGTCGCGCGAGCGGTAGAGCACGAACAGGTCGGACACACCCGACAGCTCGAGCGCCCGCCGCACGGGACCGTACGGACAGACCACGGCGAGCGCGCGATCCTCGCGGCTCAGCAGCCCGCGAGCGCGGAGCAGCACGTGGATGCCGCTGGAGTCGATGAAGTCGAGGTCGGAGAGGTCGATGATGAACGCGCCGACGCTCTCGCGGATCGCGGCGTCGATGGCGGACTCGAGGTCTTGGACGACGTCGATGTCGACCTCGCCCCGAACCGCGACGCCGGGTGCGTCGCCTAGATCAGCATCGTCCACCGCGAACATGCAGCGCTCCTCTCTCGTTGCCGCGTCTGGTGGGTGACCGTAGGACGGTGCGGCGCGGCTTCCACTCGCTGCGTCGGCCTGGCGACGTCCGAGCGCGGACATGCGCGGTGGGCCGCCTCGGCGGGTAGGGAGTCTGCATGGCCGGAGACTCGACCATCAGCATCGTCGACGCCGACCCCGATCTCGGCGACCTGCTCGACCCGCGCGAGCTCGAGAAGGCGCGCCGCGAGGCGGTCACGCGCATCAATCGGTTGTCACCCGGGGAGTGGGATGCTGCGGCAGCTCACGAGCCGGCAGAGCACCATCGCGGCTTCATGGTCATCGACGGACTGCTCACCCGCACGGTCAACGTGCTCGGCCGCCGCTGCGTGGAGCTCGTCGGCCACGGCGACGTCATGCGTCCGTGGCGCTGGGACGACGAGGGCTCCCACGTCCAAGCGGAGGTCGGCTGGACGGCGCTCGAACCGACCCGCCTCGCCGTCCTCGATCACGCCTTCGTGGCGAGGATCGTCGCCTGGCCCGAGCTCGGCCTGGAGCTCTTCAACCGCGGGACGCGGCGAGCCCACCACCTCGCGGTCGCGCTCGCGATCGCCCACCACCAGCGAGTCGACGACCGCCTCCTGCTCACGCTCTGGCACCTCGCAGAGCGCTGGGGCCGAGTCCACACCGACGGCATCGTCGTCCCCCTGCCGCTCGGCCACCAGCGCCTGGCCGACCTCGTCGGCGCACAACGGCAGTCGGTCACCAGCGCGCTCGGCGGCCTGACGCGAGACGGCTCGATCAGCCGGCGGGAGGACGGCGACTGGGTCCTCCACGGAGACCCGCCGGCCGACCTCCGCCATCACCGGCTCGTGGCCGCGCTCAGCTAGCGGACTTCGATCCGAGGCTCGAAAGGGCGGCCGTCGGGATCGATCAGCTCGATCGGCTCGAACGACCCGTCTTCGCGGATGCCGCCGAGCGGCTCGACGACCACGCGCCGCTCGTCGGCATGCCCGAGCAGGAAGTGTCCGGCCGCGGCCCACGCCCGAGTGCCGGCCTGCTCGAAGTGCTGCGGCGGCTCCGGCCGCAGCTTCCCCGCCGCCCCGCTGACCACGTAATGGATGTCGTTGACGACCGCGTACTGGAAGTTGTGCTCGTGCCCGCTGAGCACGAGCCGGACGCCGGTCTCCTCGAACAGCGGCACCAGCCGCTCCACCATTCCCGTCGTGTTGGTGTGCTCGGGGCCGGCGCAGAACGGCGGGTGGTGCGAGAACGGGATCCGCCAGCGTGCGCCGTCTCCGCGCAGCGTCTCCTCGAGCCAGCGGTAGTGCGCCGGATCGTCGAAGTAGTGCTCGACGTCCATGCCGCTGGCGATCGACGTGTCGATGCAGATGAACTCGAGGTTCGCTCCCACCTGGAAGCGATAGAAGAGGCCGGGGTCGAGCGACGCCGAGCCGGTCTCGACCTCGCTGCGGAAGCGATGGTCGAGGAAGAGGTTGTCGGCGAGCTGGTCGCGGTCGTCAGAGCTCTCGCTGTCGCCGGCGTCGTGGTTGCCGACGGTCGGGAAGAACGGGACACGGTTGAGGGCGTAGCGGTAGGGCTGGTAGAAGCTCGAGTACCACTCGTCGTCCTCGTTGCCGGTGCCCGCGGTGTCCTGGTGGCCGAGGTAGATGTTGTCGCCGGTGGTGATCACCAGCCGGACGTCGTGCGTGTCGATCGCCCGCTCGAGCGCACCCGCGATGAGCAGCTGGCGGGCGCCGTCGAGGCGCCCGTCGACGATCCCGACCCCGAAGTCGCCGAGCACGGCGAAGCCGACGGGCGCGTTCGTCTCGATCGACGGGAACGTCCGGAAGCGGTTGTCGTACCGACCGCCGGCCTTCACCAGCGTCGCCTCCTCGACGCTCCAGTCATGCAACTCGCCCTCGCCCCACGGCCGGCCGTCGACGGTCACGCGATAGCGGTACTCCGTGTCCGGCTCGAGACCCGTGAGCCACGCGTGGTTGTGCTCGTCGGTCTCCGCGCGCGCAGCGACGCTGCCGTCCCGGATTATCTCGACGGTGGCGTGCCCGAACGGCTCCGAGCCCGCACCGATCGTCTCGCCGCGAGGGCTCGGAGCAACCGCCGACAGCTCCTCGTCGTCGACGATCCGCCACTCGCCGTACGGCGAATCACCGCGCCGGAAGTAGAAGCCACCCCACGCGATCAGGGCCTTGTCGTGGCCGAGACCCGCGAGATGCAGGAACTCCTCGAAGTGCACGTCGAAGTCCGGCATCAGTGGAGCGTCCCGCACGCGTCAAGAGCCCACCGGCGCGTGGATGCGGGAACCCGTTGGCAGTCCCGGAGGGGGAGCTTCTTACTCACTCTCCACGCGTGGTGGCTTCAGCCAAACTATGCAGACCCGGTTCGCTGTCTGCTCGACGTTCGGATAGACCCTGTGCGCCCGGTTGGGCATGGCATCACTACCCACCAGAGCGGGAACTCGATCATCGACGAGCTACGGCCGCGCGGGCGGCCCCCGTCGCCGAGGGCCGCCCGCGCGACACGATTCAGTCCGGCAGCAGCTCCATGCCGTGGCGCAGGACGATCTCCGCGGCGTTCTCGGGCGGCAGGACGCTCGCCGGGGGAACGGTCGGCCGCTCGGCCGGCACGCTCACGTCCGCGACGAAGTCGTCGAAGCCGCCGGGCGTGAGGACCCAGATCATGCGGGCGCCGTCCGGGCCGACGGTGAACCGGTGCGGGACGTCGCGCGGGCCGAACGCGTGCTGGCCGGCGCCTGAGCTCGACGGTCTCGTCGCCGACGAGGATCGTCACGCTCCCGTCGAGGACGTAGAAGCCCTCGTCTTCGCGGTAGTGGACGTGCAGCGGGGTCTGCAGGCCGGGAGGCGCGGTGACCTCGAGGAGCGTGTACTGGCCGCCGGTGTCGGCGGCGGAGGCCTTGACCTCGGCGAGCATGCCGAAGAACCAGTGCTGCGGGCCACGGGCGGTACGGGACTGCGGGGCGATCTGGGTTTCCATGCGGTGCCTCCTTGCGGGGCGGGCGGGGGGATTGGGGAGAACGACGCCGGCGACTTTACTTACGCGGAGCATATTCGTCAAGCAAAATGCTCCGCGAACACTACGACATGAGCAAACGGGCCGCGGCCGCCGCAAAGCCGCGGCGGCGGATCATCGACGCGACCGCGAGCTGCACACCGAGCGGGGCATCGCCGCGACCAGCTGGGACGACATCGCCCGGTCGCTGGGGGCCGAGCTCCCGCGTCAGGCCAGAAGGCGCGCGAGCGCAAAGTCGTCGCTCACCGTCCGCTGCCCTGCGACGACGATCCGCCCGTTCGGCTGACGCGCGACGGCGTGCGCAAACGTCGCCACGCCGAAGTCGACCGTCGCCTTTCCGGTGGTGCCGAAGGTGGCGTCGGGCGAGCCGTCGGGGTTGAGTCGCGCAACTGCGAAGCGACCCGCGCTGGAGCCGGCGACGACGATCTTGCCGTCCGGCTGGAGCGCCGCGCCGGTGACCAGGACGGAAGCGAAGTCGATCGTTGCCGTGCCGTCGCCGTCGAACGTCGGATCGAGAGCGCCGTTCGGCCTTAGGCGTGTCACCGTCATCTTCTGGCTTCCGTCCGCGGTGCCGGCGACGACGATCATGCGGTCGGATTGCACGAGCACGGCGCGCGCGTTGCTGGTGCCTGGCAGCGTGATCTTCCCAATGCCGGCGAAGTCCGGGTCGAGCTCGCCGTTTGCCCGCACGCGCGTGACGATCGCGCCCAGCGTCTCGTCCTGCGGGAACGTAGGCGACGACCGGCCCACCACGACGATGCGCCCGTTGGCCTGGCGCGCCATCGCGAGGCCGAAGTCGTCGCCCCCGAAGTCGACCTTCGCGATCCCGGCGACACCGAACGTCCCGTCCAGTGCGCCGTTCGGCTTCAGGCGCGCCACCTGGATGTTCCCGGTCTCGGGCCCCGAGAAGCCGGCGAGCAGGAGCTTGCCGTTCGGCATCACGACCGCGGCCTGGGCCCGGCTGATCGGGCCCCAGCTGAAGGTGCGCTTGCCGTCGCCGGAGAAGGTGGTGTCGAGCGTCCCGTTCGGATTGAGGCGCGCGACGGCGACCCGGAAGTCCGAGTCGCCGGCGAGCACGATCTTGCCGTCCGGCTGCAGCGCCGCGCCGAAGGCCGCCTCTTGGTCGCCGCCGAACGCGATCCGGCGCTTGCCGGCCGGCCCGAACGTCGTGTCGAGCTGCCCATTCGGGCGCAGACGCGCAACGCAGAACGTGCTCGCGGCCGCGCCGCCCCCGCCCGCAACCACGATCCGCCCGTTCGGCTGCACGAGCACAACGTGCGCCGCGTCGACGCCACCGAACGTGATCGTCTTCTTGCCGTTGCGGCCGAAGGTCGTGTCGAGGTCGCCAGGGCCAGGCATGTGCCGACCGTACCGTCGCCGGCCGCCACCGTCGAGCGCGACAACGGTCGGGCGCGAGGAGACCCGCACCGGGCGGCCTCCGCGCGACGTAATGATGGCGCGGGCGGATGGATCAGGCCAGCCCGGCGCAGACCATCGCGTCGTTCTCGAACACGTGCATCAGCGCCTCGTCGCCGCCGAAAACGTCGCGCCGCGCCGCCTTCCAGCGCGCGATCCGGTCCCCGTACATGTAACCGAGCTTCTCCGGATCGATCCCGGAGTTCTTCGACCAGTGGAGCGTGTAGCGGATCCCCGCCTTCCGGAGCGCCTCGTCGAGCGTGCGCTCGAACTCGCGGAACCCGTCATCGTTGATGAGGCCGACCTCGAAGACCGCAGTCTTGGGCTCGTGGTGCGTGAACCCGAGCGTGGCCTCGGAGCGGTGGACGAGCCGGACTTGGCTGATCGAGGGGAGCTTGAGGTCCTTGGCGATCCGCGAGCAGATGTCGATGACCGCCGGCGCGTCCCGGACGGAGACGGCGAACGCGCTCTCCGCGTAGCCCTCGAGGTAGTAGATCGACGACGTGTACAGCTGGCCGGGGCTGCCGCGGACGCTGTTGAGCAGGGCGAGCTTGCGGTACTGCTTCAGCTGGAAACCGGTGATTATGCGGGGCGGCACGAGCCGGCGGAGCACGCGCAGGACGCGCAGGACGTTGATCCCGGGCGCATAGCCGTTCCCGTCGCGGACGATCCAGCGCGGTTTCGGCGTCGGGTGGCCAGGCTCGAAGTCGATCGACGGCGCGCCCGCCTCCATCGCCATCTGTTTGCGGCTGTGGGGGTCGAAGATGAACTCGTAGTGGTAGAGCTCCTCGGGGTCGGCGTCGGCAAACCCGGCGAGCTTCGCCTTCAGGTCGTCGTGGTGGATGTTGCCGACGGCCGGGAACTGGAGGTGGTAGATCGCCGCCGTCTCCACCGCCATGGCGGTTATCACGCCGAACGTGCCGAAGCTCACCACTGCGGCGTTGAAGATCTCGTCGTCGCGGATCGGCTCAGCGCCCAGCGTCTCGACGAACTCGTCGTTGAAGACGGGCTTTGACTTCCTCTCGATCCACAGGGTCTTGTCCCGGCCGGTGGCGACGTGTAGGCCGCAGACGAAGTCCGGCATCGCCCCGAAGTTGATCTGCGAGCCATGCGTGTTCCCGGACACGGCGCCGGCGATGGTCTGGCCGTTGCCGATGCCCGCCGCCTTGAGGGCCCGCTTCTCCACGTTCGGGGTGAGCTCGAGATGGGCGCTGAGCTCGGCGATCTGCATTCCGGCCTGGGCGAGGACGACATGCGGGCGGTCCGCGACCGGATAGTCGTCGTGGAAGTGGCGATCGCCGATGTCGTAGCAGCCGTTGAGCAGCTTGGTGTTGACCAGCCAGCCGTCGGTGATGTTGATCCGCGACAGCCCCCAGCCAGAGCCGATGGCGAGCACCTGCTTGCCGGCGTCGCGGGCCTCCTGGATCAGCCCATTCAGGCTGTCTCCCGCGTACTTGAACAGCTCGAAGCCGGCGAGCAGCGTGCCGTCCGGGCTGGTGTTGTCGACGTCGAAGAGCTCGGCGACTGTGGTGCTGTGCGTGACGTGGGCGCCGTTCCACTCGTGCGGCCCGGGGTCGTCCTTGTGGATCATCAGTCCAGCGTCCCGGTTTGCACCGGCGGCCGGCAGCACCGCCAGCTGACGCGCGCGGGTGCCCAGATCCCGAGCGTCAACGCGGTCGCCAGCGCCTGGGGAAGGCTCCGCCCGAACCGGATCTCCTCGATGCCCAGCCGCTGGCCGTTGGCGAGGCGACAGTTCGTGACCGGCAGGTCCTGCCGGATCAGCCCCCAGAGAAAGCTGTTGAGCTTCTTCGACTTCCACTCCGTGCCAGGCATGTTCTGCGGCTGGGAATCGCCGATGCCTCCGTCTTGATAGATGAGATACGTCGACAGTGCAGACAGGCGCCCGGATTGGCCGAGTGGCCGGTCCATCGCGTCACGCTCCCTTTGCTCGCCTCAACACGGTGAGCGGAGGCTATGTCCGGTCCGCCGCTTCAGGCAAGGGTACGGGCGGCCCAGCGCGCGGAAATGCGATCACATTGTCGAGCGCCGACCGCCGGGTTCTACGACGACGCTGATCCGGCGCCGACATCGCACCGCTGCTGGCCCCGATCGACGATGATCCCCGACCGGGATCTTCTGGGCTGAGCAGCGGTTGCGTCGCCTGCGGAGCTGCGACACAGTTGCCGTCGTGCCGGCCGCCGACCCTGATCTTCCGCTCCGACAGGCTGCCGTCGCGCGTGCCCGCGAACTCGCCGCGGCGTACGACGACCTCGTACCGCTCGTCCGGCTGCGCGAAGGCTTTGACTTCGAGGGTCAGCGGGTCAGCTTCGGATCGTTCCAGCGCGGAATCCATCGCGGCCGCGATCAGCGCGGCCCAGCCGCGCTGACGCTCACGACGTCGTTCAACGACCCCTACGCCGACACGTTTGACGAGGCCGGCGCACTCTTCACGTACGCGTACCGTGCGGGTTCGATCGACCAGCCCGACAATCGCGCGCTCCGCGCTGCCTTCGAGCTGCAGACGCCGCTTGTCTACCTCCGCGCGCTGGCGCCGAGCCAGTATCTGGTCATCGCCCCGATGTTCGTGACCGCCGACGATCCGGCCGCGAAGGTCGTCGTGCTCGAGCCCGGCCTC
The DNA here is from genome assembly GCA_963789005.1 of uncultured Solirubrobacteraceae bacterium. Taxonomy (GTDB): domain Bacteria; phylum Actinomycetota; class Thermoleophilia; order Solirubrobacterales; family Solirubrobacteraceae; genus DASSUW01. The sequence continues at coordinate 81,040 of CAWBIZ010000004.1, read as the reverse complement.
CCGATCCAGGACATGCAGCCGCACGGCCTGGTGTCCGCGCCGGACGTCCGCGCCTACGCCACCCGCGATGCGCGCATACGGCTCCATCAGCAGCGCTTCAAGCTCGACGTGATGCGCGCCTACGGCGGCCGCTGCGCGATCTGCTTGCTGCGGGAGCGGGCGCTCGTCCAGGCCGCCCACATCGTTCCCGATGTCGACCCCGAAGGCATCGCAGCCGTCGTCAACGGCCTGGCACTGTGCGCGATCCACCACCTCGCGTTCGATCGCAACCTGCTCGGCATCGACCCGCGTGGCGTCGTCCACATCGCGGACCGGCTGCTGCGCGAGGTCGACGGGCCGATGCTGCGCACGGGACTGCAGGGCTTCCACGGCGAGGCGATCGCCGTGCCGCGGCGACATGAGGATCGCCCGGACCCGGACCGCCTGGAGTCGCGGTTCGAACGGTTCCTGCGTGCGGCCGCATGAGTCGGCAAGCCTCGTTCAGGTGCGCCCTTGACCGTGATGTCACTGCTCGGCTTGGAGCAGCTCGAGATACGCGGCGTAGACGAATACCCGACCACGCCGGCGGCCGGTTACCTCTTGCAGGATTCCGGCCTCTTTGAGCCGCGCGAACGCTGCGTTCACGGTCGGCACGCTGAGGCCAAGATGCGCTGACGTGCTGCTTGCGGTGAGCACAACTCGCCGGCCGGCGAGTTCGTGGACGCGGAGCGCGGACGCGGCGCCGCGTCCGAGCCCGTGGATCGCGTCCCGGTCCCGCTCCACCAGCCGTCTGATCTGTCGTGCCGTCTCGGTAGCCGAGCCGGCAACCGCAATGACCCCTTCGAGGAAGAACGTGAGCCAATCCTCCCACGCGCCCTCTGTCCGCACTCGCTGCAGGTGGTCGTAGTACGCGTCACGATTCTGCTTGAAGTAGAGGCTCAGGTAGAGCAGCGGCTGCTGCAGTACCTTCTCGGAGCACAGCAGCAGCGTGATGAGCAGGCGGCCCACACGGCCGTTGCCGTCGAGAAACGGATGGATCGTCTCGAACTGCACCTGGGCGAGTGCTGCCTTGACCAGGATCGGAGTCGGCTCGGGATCGTCGTGCAGGAACTTCTCGAGGTCGCTCATCGCCGGTAGCACCTCCGGCACGGGAGGAGGCACGAAGCGCGCGTTCCCCGGCCGAGCACCTCCGAGCCAGTTCTGGCTTCTCCGGAACTCGCCGGGAGCCTTTTCACCCCCGCGGACACCGGACATGAGCAGCGCATGGACCTCACGCAGTAGGCGATTGCTCAGCGGCAGTTCGCCGGACTCGATCCGTTGCAAGCCGTGGTTCATCGCGGCGATGTAGTTCGACGTCTCCTCGACGTCGTCGAGCGGAACCCCCGGCACGGCTTCGTTCTCGAACAGGAGAAGGTCAGACAGCGAGGACTGCGTGCCCTCGATCTGCGATGAGAGCACAGCCTCCTTCCGGACGTACGTGTAGAGGAACTGGCCCGGGTCCGGCAACAGCAGCGTCACACCGTCCAGTCGGCCGAGCGCTTGATTGGCCGCGTCCAGCAGATCCTGGGTCCTCGAGTCGATGTGGACCGGCGGATCCGGCGGAAGCGGCGCGGGCACGAATGCGGAGTAGCCCTCGGTGCCCGACTGCACCGCGATGAGGCGACCGGCTCGCTCGCTGGTTGTCTGAATCACGCTCGCATCCTTTACTAGGTGCGAAGCTTAGTAAAGGATGCGGTGGTTTCCTTGATTAGCTCGCGCGCCTATTCAAGGTTGCGCATCGTGGGTGCCCGTCCAAGTGTTCCCCAAGAGCCCTCTGCCGGACTCGAACCGGCGACCCCTTCCTTACCATGGAAGTGCTCTACCAACTGAGCTAAGAGGGCGCGAAATGGCCTGCGAACGCAGTATTCCTGAATCAGGGGCAACGCGAACTGCTCAGCGCCAAGCTGAAACCATACTGCCGCCGTACAGGGCGCGGCGGCCCGGCGGCGGCACGGCATCGAGCTGCGCGGCCGAACCGACGCCGTGTCGGGGTCAGAGGTGCGCTTAGCGGCGGCGGCCGGCTCAGTCCGGAGCCGTCATCTGGGCGACCGGCTTCGGGCTCGACCACTCGTTCATGCAACTGCCCGTCTTTGACCCGCACGGGTCGCCTCCTGCACCGGCACGAGCCCGCCGACGCCGGCCCTCGCCGCCGAGCCGCGCAGCAATGAGCACGCCCACGGCCAGACGGCGGCCGGGACGGGGCCGACACGCGCGCTAGTTGAAGTGCATCCCTGCTGCGATCTCGCCAACGATGATCGCGGCGACGACCCAGTCGACGATCATGCAGAACGGCGGCCACCATCGCGTGTTGGCCACGAAGTGGGTTCGGTGCTGCCAAAGGTCCTTGAGTCCGTGGCCGGCCAGGCCCGCCACGAGCAGCCAGGGTGATCCGGTGATCGCCGCGGCGGCCACGACGACGAACGCGAACGTCACGCTGGTTTCGACGGCGATGACCTTCGGCCGTCCGTCGGCGACCGCGAAGCCGACGTAGATGGCGGCGATCGCGACGAGCCCGAGCGCATAGACGGTCGCGCTGTCCAGCCACCAGAAGACCAGTGGCGTAGCGGCCTGGAGCAGGCCGACGACGATTCCCCACAGCATGGCGGCTCGGTCTGCCGCGGGCTGCGAAGCGGGGGACGCCGTGGCTGCCGGCTGGCTCATCGCGGTCCTGATGATCCCGCACGTCATCGACGATGGCGCGGCTCGCTCTCTTGACGCCAGACACCACTGTCTGATTTACTAAGTCAGACACTACTGTCTGAAACAGATCGAGGTCCTCCCCAATGCACCATCGCCACCACACCCCCAGCGCGCCGCTCGGCGCCACCCGTATGCGCTGGTCGCTGCTTCTGCTGCTGTCAGTCGCGCAGCTCATGGTCATCCTCGACATCTCGGCCGTGAACGTCGCGCTTCCTGACCTTGCGACGGACCTCGGCATCCCGAGTGCGGACATCGGCTGGACGATCACCAGCTACTCGCTGATCTTCGGCAGCCTGCTGCTGTTCGGTGGACGCGCCGCCGACCTGCTCGGCCGCCGGCGCGTGTTCCTCACCGGCCTCGGCGTGTTCACCGCGTCCTCGCTGATGACCGCCGTGGCCGGCGACGCCACGGTGCTGTTCGCGGCTCGCGCCGGCCAGGGCGTGGGCGCCGCGATGCTCTCCCCGGCCGCGCTGTCGATCATCACCACCAGCTTCCACGGCCCGGACCGCGCCAAGGCGCTCGGCGTCTGGGGTGCCGTCGGCGGCGCCGGCGCCGCGATCGGCGTCCTCCTGGGCGGCGCGCTCACCGAGCTCGTCGACTGGCGCGCGATCTTCTTCATCAACCTGCCGATCGGCGCCCTCCTGGCCGCGGGCGCCGTGCACATCATCCCGGCCGATACGGCGCGGCCTCGTTGGCGTGGCCTCGACCTGCGCGGCGCGCTCGTCGCCACCGCCAGCCTTGGCGCCCTCGTCTATGCCCTCTCGCAGGCTGAGATCGCCGGCTGGGCCTCGATGCAGACGCTCGGTATCGGCGTCGCGGCGGTCGCCGGCCTGGCCGTGTTCGCCGCGCTCGAGCTGCGCACCCGGCAGCCGCTCCTGCGCGTTCAGCGGCTCACCGATCGCGCGATCGGCGGCGGCTTTGTGATGATGCTCGCGGCCTCGGCCGTGATGTTCGGGTCCTTCCTGCTGGCCTCGCTGTACCTGCAACAGGTGCTCGGCGCCGGCGCGCTGGAGACCGGCCTGGCATTCCTGCCGTTCGCGGGCGCGATCGGCGTTGGCGTGCACGCCGCCACGCACGTGATCACCCGCGCCGGCGTCCGCGTCCCGCTCGCCGCCGGGTTCGCGGTCACCGCGGCCGGACTGCTGCTGCTCTCCGGCGTCGGCGAGCATGGCAACTACATCGCGGATGTGCTGCCCGGCATGATCATCGCCGGCATCGGGCTCGGCATCGTGCTCGTGGCAGTCACTGTCTCGGTGCTCACCGGCGCCCGCGACGAGGAATCCGGAATGCTCTCTGGCCTGAACACCACCGGCCACGAGATCGGCGGCTCACTCGGGATCGCCATCCTGGCCAGCATCGCCACCAGCGCCCTCGGCCCCGGCGCTGCCGCAAGCGGCATCGGCGACGCCTACCTCACCGCCGCCGCGATCGCGGCGATCGCGAGCCTAGCGGCGCTCGTCATCCTGCCCTCGGCGAAGACGTTCCTGCCCAAGCTCGCGCTCACCCCGCACGTCGCCGTCCACTGATGCCCGCCCACCCCGAGCCCGCAACCGAACCGCCACGCCGCCGCGCCGACGCCGAGCGCAGCATCGCGCGGATCCTGGACGCGGCGCTCGAAGCACTCGCGAGCGATCCCGACGCCAGCATGGCCGAGATCGCTCGCCGGGCCGGGGTCGTGCGAGCGACGATCTATGTGCACTTCCCGACGCGAGACACGCTCATCGACGCCGTCAGGCAGCGCGCATTGCTCGAAGTCAGCGCCGCAATCGAGGCCGCCGAGCCCGAGCGCGGCGGCGCGGTTGACGCGCTTCGCCGCGTCCTGGCGTCCACCTGGCGCGAGCTCGGGCGCTACCACGCCCTCGTCGCCATCACCACCCAGCTCCCACAGGCCGAACTGCGCTCCAAGCATCACTCGGTCCTCGCCCACCTCGAACCGCTGATCGTGCGCGGGCAAGCCGACGGCAGCTTCCGCTCCGACGTGCCCGCGTCCTGGCACCTGTCGATGCTCATGGCACTCATCCACGCCGCCAGCGCCGAACTGCAAGCCGCCCGCGTCGACGACGGGCACGCCGAGGACGCGCTCGCGAGCACCGTCCTCGGCGCGCTCTGCGTCCCGCCCGCTGCGCAGCCGCAGGGTCCATCGGCATGAGCACGGGCAGCTGGGCGCCTGGACGGCGTCGCGTGGGCGTTCGGCACTACGCTGCTTGCCCATGGGGCCGGGCGCGATCGCTGCAGTCATCGCCGCGCTGATACTCCTCGGGTGCGGTGAGGCCAGCGATCGGCCATCGGCGCCCGTGACGCCCAGCGATCCCGGCGTCATCCATATCCACGGGCTCGGCCGCAATCCGGTCGACGAGGCGTTGTTTATCGCCACCCACACCGGCCTGTTCCGGATGGGCTCGGGCGACCGGTCCCCGCGGCGAGTCGCCGGCCTGTATCAGGACACGATGGGGTTCACGGTCGTCGGGCGCGATCACTTCCTCGGCTCGGGACACCCCGGCAGCACTGAGAACGATCCACCCTTCCTGGGCCTGATCGAGTCGCGCAACGCCGGCAACACCTGGCGCCCCATCTCGCTGCGCGGCGACGCAGACTTCCACGTACTCGAGGCCCAGGGAAAGACCGTGTACGGGTTCGGCAGCGACTGGGACACGCGTGAGGCCAGGTTCCTGCGCAGCGACGACGCGGGCCGCTCGTGGACCCGCCGCGCGGCGCCGGAGGGGCTCCTCGGGCTGGCCATCGACCCCCAAGACCCGCGCGTCAGCGTCGCGCTCGGCGAGCAGCGCGGTTGGGTTTCCCGCGACGGCGGCGCGACCTGGCGCCCGCTGTCCGTTCCGGGCGGAATGGTCGCCTGGACCCGAGAGCTCGGCTTGATCGCGGTGGATCTCCGCGGCGTCGTTCGCAGTGCGAGCGAACCGAACGGCGCGTGGAACGAGGTCGGCACGCTTCCCGGGCCACCGGCAGCTCTGGAAGGGGTCGGGGACGAGTTGCTCGCCGCCACTCACGAGTCGCAGGTCCTGTCGTCGCGCGACCGCGGCAAGACATGGCGCGACCTGGTGAAGAAATAGGAGGTCGCCGCTGCTTCGGCTCCTAGCCGCAGCAGCTACCGCTTACCCGCGGCGCATCAGCCGGGCGACGGCAGCCATCAGCTCGTCGGTCATCTCGGCCTTGCCGTCGGCGTCGGCGCCCATGACGCAGTGCTGTACGTGGTCGTCGAGCAGGCCGAGGGCGACCTTGTCGAGGGCGGCCTGGATCGCGCTGATCTGCGTGAGCACGTCGATGCAGTAGCGGTCGTCCTCGACCATGCCCTGCACACCGCGAACCTGGCCCTCGACGCGACGAAGGCGATTGAGGAGGGCGTCCTTCGTTGCGGTATAGCCGCGGGTCTCTTGAGCGGTGCTTGTGGCGGGCATCTGGTCTCCGTTCAGGGATATCGCCAAGAAAGTGTACCGTACCCCCGGAGGGTATGCTATCGTGGCGAGTCGATACCCCCTGCCGGTATCAGGAACCTCTCTCATGAACACTACGACGCACACCGCCGAGACTCGCGACTACACCGTCCAGGGCATAGCGTGCTCGCATTGCGTGCTGTCCGTGCGCGACGAGGTGTCCGAGGTCCCGGGCGTGCGCGCCGTGGACGTCGACCTCGCCTCCGGCCGCATGACCATCACCGGACCGGAGATCGACGACGACGCCGTCCGCGCGGCCGTGGCTGACGCCGGCTACGAGGTCGCCGCGTGAGCGCAACCGTCAAGCTCACCGCCTTGCTCGCTGCGCTCGCCGTGCTGTTCGGCGGCGCGGCGCTGGCGGGCGCCGCGATCGGACCCGACCGCGACGAGGACGCCGCGTCGGCTGTACCAGCGGAGCACTCCAAGATGCCTTCCACGCCTAAGACTTCAGCCGCTGCGCACGGCGCTGCGCGCCCGGTGCGCGGCCTGGCGGTCGCCGAGGATGGCCTGCGGGTGGTCGTCGAGAACCCAGAGCTGCGCCGCGGGCAGCAAGCGATGCTGCGCTTCAGGATCGTCGACGACGGCGGCGAGACGGTGCGCGACTTCGACGTCGAGCACGAGAAGCGCATGCACCTGATCATCGCCCGCCGCGACCTGACCGGCTTCCAGCATCTGCACCCCGAGCAGGCGCCCGACGGCAGCTGGAGCACGAGCGTGCGCGTCGACGACGCCGGCTCGTACCGGCTGTTCGCCGACTTCTCGTACGGCGGCGAGAACCAGACGCTCGCCGCCGACCTGCGCGTCGACGGCGACGGCGACCTGCGCGCGCTCCCGGCGCCGCAGGGCGCTGCCAAGAGCGACGGCGGCTACGACGTCCGCCTCGACGCCGGCCACGCGCGTCGGGGAGAGGAGGCCGATCTTCGCTTCACGATCAGCAAGGGCGGCGTGCCGGTCGACACCGAGCCCTACCTCGGCGCCGGCGGCCACCTCGTCGCGCTGCGCGAGGGCGACATGGCGTTCCTGCACGTGCACCCGGCGGACGACTCCGTCCGGTTCGCCGCCACCTTCCCGACGGAGGGCCGCTACCGGCTGTTCCTGCAGTTCAAGACTTCAGGCCCACCCACCCGCGTGCAGACCGTCGCCTTCACCCAGGAGGTGAGCTAGGCCGTGACCACGCAGCACGTCGAACTGCCGATCACGGGCATGACGTGCGCGTCGTGCGCGAACCGGATCGAGCGCAAGCTGAACAAGCTCGAGGGCGTGACCGCCTCGGTGAACTACGCGACCGAGAAGGCGGCCGTGGAGTTCGACGCGGCCGCCGTGGCGCCCGAGCAGCTCGTCGCTGCGGTCGAGTCGGCCGGCTACCAGGCCGTCCTCCCGTCGGCCGAGCCCGCGGCGACCGACGCGGTCGACGAGACCGCGCCGCTCCGGCAGCGGCTGCTGGTGTCGCTCGCGCTGATGCTGCCCGTGCTCGCGATGGCGATGATCCCACCGCTGCAGTTCGACAACTGGCAGTGGCTATCGCTGACGCTGGCCGCGCCCGTGGTCGTCTGGGGCGCGTGGCCGGTCCATCGCGCCGCCTGGGCGAACCTCAAGCACGGCGCCGCGACGATGGACACGCTGATCTCGGTCGGCGTGCTCGCCGCGTTCGCGTGGTCGCTCTATGCGTTGTTCCTCGGGGACGCCGGGATCCCGGGCATGACCATGGGATTCGATCTGGTCCCCGAGCGCGGCACCGGCGCCGACGAGATCTATCTCGAGGTCGCCACCGCGGTGACCGTCTTCATCCTGGCCGGCCGGTACTTCGAGGCACGCGCCAAGCGTCGCGCCGGCGCCGCCCTGACCGCGCTGCTCGAGCTCGGGGCCAAGGATGTCGCCATTCTCGACGCCGACGGCAGCGAGCGCAGGGTGCCGGTCGAGCAGCTCGCCGTCGGCGACCGCTTCGTCGTGCGCCCGGGCGAGAAGGTCGCGACCGACGGGATCGTCGAGGAGGGCGTCAGCGCCGTCGACCAGTCGCTGCTGACCGGCGAATCGGTTCCCGCCGACAAGCAGCCCGGCGACGAGGTCGCCGGTGCGTCCGTCAACGCGGGCGGCCGGCTGATCGTCCGGGCGACGAAGGTGGGCGCCGACACCGCGCTGGCGCAGATCGCCCGGCTCGTCACGGACGCCCAGTCGGGCAAGGCAGCCGTGCAGCGGCTCGCCGACCGGGTCTCGGGCGTGTTCGTCCCGATCGTCATCGGCCTCGCCGTCGCAACGCTCGGCTTCTGGATCGGCGCCGGCGAGGACCTGACCTTCGCGTTCACCGCCGCCGTGGCCGTCCTCATCATCGCGTGCCCCTGCGCGCTCGGGCTGGCCACGCCGACCGCGCTGCTGGTCGGCACCGGCCGCGGCGCGCAGCTCGGCCTGCTGATCAAGGGCCCGGAGATCCTCGAGTCCACCCGCAAGGTCGACACGATCGTGCTCGACAAGACCGGCACCGTCACCACCGGCCGCATGAGCCTGGTCGACGTCGTGCCGGCCGACGGCGAGGACCGCGCCGAGGTGCTGCGCATCTCCGGCGCGCTCGAGGACGCATCCGAGCACCCGACCGCGCAGGCGATCGCGCGCGCTGCCCGCGACGAGCTCGGCGAGCTTCCGGCGCTCGATGGCTTTGCCAACCACGAGGGTCTCGGCGTCGAGGGGATCGTCGACGGGCACGGCGTCCTGATCGGCCGACCGGCCTTCATGGCCGACTGGAGCCTGAAGATCCCGACCGAGCTGGAAGCCGCCAACCGCGCTGCAGAGGCACAGGGCCGGACGGCGGTCGTGGTCGCGTGGGACGGTGAAGTCCGCGGACTGCTCGTCGTGGCCGACACGGTCAAGGCCACGTCGGCCGAGGCAGTCGCCTCGCTGAAGGCGCTCGGGCTGCGACCGGTCCTGCTGACCGGCGACAACGAGACCACCGCGCGCGCCGTCGCCGGCGAGGTCGGCATCGACGACGTCATCGCCGAGGTCCTGCCGTCCGACAAGGCCGCCGTCGTCCGGCGCCTCCAGGCCGAGGGCCGCGTCGTGGCGATGGCCGGCGACGGCGTCAACGACGCTCCCGCGCTCGCGCAAGCCGACCTCGGGCTGGCGATCGGGACCGGCACCGACGTCGCCATCGAGGCCTCCGACCTCACGCTCGTCTCCGGAGACCTTCGCGCCGCCGCCGACGCCATTCGCCTCTCCCGCGCGACGCTGCGCACGATCAAGCAGAACCTCGCCTGGGCGTTCGGCTACAACGTCGCCGCGATCCCGCTCGCGGCCGCCGGCCTGCTCAACCCGCTGATCGCCGGCCTGGCCATGGCGTTCTCCAGCCTCTCGGTCGTCGCCAACGCGCTGCGGCTGCGGCGCTTCCGCTCCGCGCACGCCGGCGCCGCCTCCACCAGCCCGGCACCTGGTGCACCCGCCATGTCCACTCGTCAAGCCAGGGAGGTGGCGTGATGGCACGCATCGAGCCAATCGAGATCGACCACGCGACCGGCAAGGCCAAGGAGCTGCTCGACGAGCTCGCCGGCCGCGGCGGCGAGCCCGGGCCGATGGTCCGGGCGATGGCCAACGCCCCGGCACTCCTGCGCGGCTACCTGGACCTCAATCGGGCGCTGAAGCGCACGCACCTCGACCGGCGCATCGTCGAGCGGATCAACCTGGCGGTACACGAATGGCTTGGCTGCGAGTACTGCCTCGTCGCGCACACCCGCGCCGCCCGGCAGCTCGATCTCAGCGACACCGACATCGAGCTCGCCCGGCACGGCACCGCCACCGACCCCAAGATCGCGGCGATGGTCGCCTTCGGCCAGCAAGTCATCGCTGGACCCGGCGACGTCACCGACGCGCAGATCGACGAGCTGCACGGGCACGGCTACACGGACGAGCAGATCGCCGAGGTCGTCGGTCTCGTGGCGCTGCAGCTCTTGACCGGCGGCCTGAACCTCGTCGCCGGCATCGAGCCCGCCCCCCAAGACCTTGCCGAACGCACATCCCCGAGAACCGCATGAGCACGACCTACCTCACCTGGGCCGCGGCGGTCGGCGCCGCCGGCTGCGGGCGATGCGCGAACGCCGTCTAGCGCCCTAGCGCGCCGGACGGCAGGCGCGGCCCCACCCGGCCCGGCCCACATCCCGCAATCGACGAGCCGCCACCGCGCGGCTCAGAAAGGCAACTTCATGCAGACCGCACATCCGCGGCGCTGGACGGCCCTTGCCGTCATCGCGCTCGCGCAGTTCATCGTGATCATGGACACCTCGATCATCGGCGTGGCCCTTCCCGAGATCCAGACGGACCTCGGCTTCAGCCCCGGCGATCTGTCGTGGGTCTTCAACGCCTACGTCGTCGCCTTCGGCGGCCTGCTGCTGCTCGGCGGCCGCCTATCGGACCTGTTCGGCGCCCGGCGCGTGTTCCTCGCCGGCTGGGCCGTCTTGGCCGCCGGCTCGCTCGCCGCCGGTCTCGCCGAGACATCCGGCCTCGAGATCGCCGCGCGCGCCGTCCAAGGCGTCGGCGCGGCCTTCATCGCCCCGTCGGCGCTGACGCTGCTCATGATGCTCTTCGGCCACGACCCGAAGGAGCTCATGAAGGCATTCGCCGTCTACGGCGCCGCCGCACCGGCCGGCGGCACCGCCGGCGTCTTCCTGGGCGGCGTCATCACCGAGTGGATCTCCTGGCCGTGGGTCTTCTACATCAACATCCCGATCGCACTGGTCGTGCTGGCCGTCAGCCCGGCCCTCATGCCGAACGTCGCCGCCCGGCGCGGCTCGATCGACCTCGCCGGCGCCGTCACCGCAACGGCCGGGCTCGCCCTCACCGTGTTCGCGATCGTGCGGGCCCCCGAGGCAGGTTGGGGGTCGGCGGAGACGCTGCTCGCCCTCGCCGGCGGCGTCGGGCTCCTCGCGATCTTCGTCGCCCTCCAGGCGTCGATCCGTGAGCCACTGATGCGCCTGAGCATCTTCCGCACCCCGAACCTGGCCGCCGCCAACCTGGCGCAGTTCCTGCTCGGCGCGGCCTGGATCCCGATGTGGTTCTTCCTGAACCTCTACCTCCAGCAGGTGCTCGGCTACGGCGCCTTCGAGGGCGGCGCCGCGCTGCTGCCGATGACCGCCGCGATCATGCTGCTGATGGTCGTCGTAGCCCCGCGGGTGGTCAACCGCTTCGGGTTCAAGACCCCCGTCGTGGCCGGCATGCTGCTGCTCGCCGCCGGCATGGCCCTCCTCTCGCTCGTGCGAGCTGACGGCACCTTCGCCGTCGACGTGCTCCCCGCCTCGCTGATCGCCGCCGCCGGCATGTCGCTGGCCTTCATCCCCTCCCTCGGAACCGCCATCTCATCAGCGCGCCCCGAGGAGGGCGGACTGGCCTCCGGCATCGTCAACACCAGCTACCAGGTCGGTTCGGCGCTCGGCCTGGCCGCGATGACCGCCGTCGCGGCGTCACAGGGAGCCGACCAGCTCGGAAACGCAGGCGCGCTGACGGACGGCTACTCGGCCGCCTTCATCGGCGCGGCCGGCATCGCCGTGGCCGGAGCGTTGCTGGCGGCGGTGCTGCTGCGCGTTCCCAAGCAGGCGCCGACAGCCGTGTCCGAACCGGAGACCGACGACCGCGAGCCGCTCGCGGCCTGAAGGGTCCAACACGTCGGCGCCTGAATCCTGGGTATGTGCCCGGCGGCGATGCTGCCGGGCACAACCTGGTGCCGCGGATCGGGTCGCAGTCCAGCTATCGTCACCGTGACAACTCGGAAAACCCGCAGCCGTTCCGGGTCCGGGGCTAGCGCGGCGAACCACGCGCCCGTCGGCCTGTCGCTTCCCACGTGCCGTCGGACCCACATGGGCAGAGTCGCGCGACTAAAGGCTAGTCTTCGCGGCAATTACTCCGACTGATTGTAGGATTTCGGCGTGCCGTTTCCCAGTCCGCCAGCGGTCCGCTCGCAGTTGTCTGTCGGGCGGCTGCGGTACCTCGTCCGCAAGAGCTTTGTCGCGATGCGCGGCAGCGCGAGCAGCATGCTCATCGACAGCCGTCGTGGCATTGACACCGCGAAGACGGCCGACCTGACGCCGGAAATCGCCGCGCCCGAGCTTGTGCACTACGAGCCGTCCGGGTGGCTGGATCTACGACGCGTGTTGCGCAAGAGCGACGTCTCCCCGCACGACGTCTTCCTCGACCTCGGGTCCGGCAAGGGACGCGTTCTGCTGCAGGCTGCCCGATACCCATTCCGGCGCGTCATCGGTGTCGAGATCGCCCCTGAGCTCACGGCCGTCGCGCACGCCAATGTTCATGCACTTCGCGGGCGACAGGTCTGCCAGGAGATCGAGCTGGTCACCGCCGATGCGCTCGACTACCACCTACCGGCCGACGTGACCGTCCTGTACATGTACAACCCGTTCCGCGGCGAGGTCTTCGCACGCTTCGTCGAGAAGCTGATCGCAGCGCTCGACGACCATCCGCGTCCGTTCCGACTCATCTACAGCACGCCGATGGAGCACGAGTGCCTCATGAGGACCGGGAGATTCTCGGTCGTCCACGAGGTGCGGGGCTTGCGGCCCGGCCGCAGATGGGCCAGGAAGCTGGGCATACGCGTATACGCGGCGTACGAAACGTAAGGAACCTTTCTACGCGTGAAGATAATCACCGGTGTCGAAAGACGGACCGGCGATGCGGCAAAGCGACTTCACCGCCGAACCTGATGCTGGGAAGATCGGCTCGTGTGGACAGCTTAGCCGCGCACCGGCCGCTGGATGGCGGCGCCGCGCTCCCCACGTTGGTGTCGCTCCTGGCGCCCGCAAGAGGAGACGTCCGGGAGAGCCTGGCCAGCGTGCTGGGACGCCCGCAACTGAGGATCGCCTACTGGCTACCGGAGGCTCAACCCGACGTCGCCTGCGTCGAACCACCGGATTGGCACGGGGAACGAGCGTGTCACTGGTCGAGGTGAGGCTTTCGAAATGGACGACACACGATCGTCCGAGTGCCCCGTCGGTACGCGCCCGCACTCGCACAAGAGCAGCGGCCAGCTCGCCGGCGACGACACGCGTGTGTCGTACGTCTAGCCGTCGGCGCTGGTCCGTCCCAAAGCCACATCGCGCGGACGCGGTTGGGTGTCCGGGTGGCTAGGGGAAGGCTCTGACAGCTCCAGATCGACTCGCCACTCCGGGAGATCGAGCGCGTAGATCGCACATGCGCGGTGACAGCCGTCCACCAAGACCGGGCCGTCCACGGTTCGGAAGGCCGGAAACCGGCCCTGGCTGACGCTGGTCAGGTTGCGCCACTGCTCGCGATACTCCTCAATCCGCCCGAGGTGGGTCCAGCGCCGTCCCTGGTCCTCGTATTCCTCTTCGAGAGCTGGTCGGAAGACGGGGTCACTGACGACATCGCGAACGCGGAGCTGGCGCGCGTTTGAGCGGCCCAGGTCGCGGACCGGCTCGGCCGGGTTGTCGGCGCGGACGAACCAGGGAAGCCATACGTGCCCGAGTTCCTCAAGGTCACTGATCGAGACGTTCACCTCGTACGACTCGCGCATCTCCTCGACGGACTCGCTCGGCAGCCAGTGATTCACACCGTAGATGCGATCGAGGTGTGCCCAGGCATCCTCGCCGGCCGCGGGCGGGCAACCGGCCTCCTTAAGTGCCCTGGAGTAACCGTGAACAATCGCCTGCCAGTCGGGCCGCGGCATCCTTCTCTTCACGACGAAACCGTCGATCCGGATCCGCAGGACGGCGATTTCACGGTGGTGGCGCTAGCGGCGCCGCGACGATAGAAGCGATAAGGATGGCCGCGATCGGGACTACCAGGAGCCGGCCCGTACCCCTAGTCGCGGAATCGACGGCACTGACGGCCTGCACAGCGAGGCCGACTAAGAGCACGCCAAATCCAACGCCAGCATCAGTCGAACTGGCCGCGTAGTTCAGATCCGCGTCGGGCTCAAGGGTCCAGCGACCGGTTCCACGGCCGTTGACCCATTGCGCCGGCTTCTCAAGCGAGAGGCCACGGGCAATCAGGGCCGCGCCGACCAACTCCGTGAGGACCGCGCTGAGAACCCACCAGTTCGTCATTGGAGCCAGCTTAGGCGCGTGAGCCGACCGGCCCAGGCTGGGGCTCCGACAGCTCACGTAGTACAAGTCGGGCACTGCGACCGTCTCGCGCACCCAGGGCTCGCTTCTCCTTTCGTACCGCAAGCGAGCGTCGGCGAGTTTCGGCGTTCGGCGCTCGCTCCGGACGACCAGCGAGAGTCTCGAGGCGCCGTAGGCTCGCGCCCGCTTTCGGAGGCAGAGCGCGTGGTGTGCCTTACATACGGCAGGTAGTTAGGCGCCGCCAGCGTTGAGCGGTGGCAAGGCTTCCCTTTACTTCAGGGGACCAGCAGTCTCTCGACGTGTGCGCCTGCTCCTCGTCCGGAGCGACAGCCTGCGGGGAGCGTTTCGGGACGCCCGCATCCGGTCGGAGAGCGGGGGCGGTGTCCCGGTAGAGATCGGTGCTTGAGTCGAGACGGCGGCACCGCTGGCGGCCCGCTGGACAGGGGGTCCGTCGGTCGATGCGGCCGTCCGGAGCCCTCGATGCGGAATCAGTGTCACGTGCTTCATGTCGGTCGTGGCCGTTCCGTACTGCTCGCGCCCGGTGGGCCGGTAGACCTGAATCGTCCCCGCTGGGGCTGGCCCGCGATCGACCAGTTCGACCGCTGTGTCCGGGCCAGTGTCGGGGAAAGCCGCGTGCCCTGGCCGACGACCACGGGGAAGATGTGCAGGGTGATCTCGTCGACAAGGTCGTTGTCGAGCAGCCACCGGATCAGGGTGCGGCCGCTGTGCACCTCCAGCTCGCGTCCCGGCTTGGCTCTTAGCTCGCCGACGGCGGCCGCGACCTCACGCGAGAGGACGGTCGTGTTCGCCCACCGCGGGTCGTAAGTGTGGTCGATGCCACGTACTTGGGTTCACGCTCTGCCTTTCCGAACAAGGGCCGCACGTCGGCGATGTCGTACTCGGCTACCGACACCGAGAGTGTTGCCGCGCCTTGCTTGCTGCTGGGGCCGCTGCTGCGGAAGGTTTCGACGGCCGCTTGCGACTCCAGCGCTCAAAGAGGTTGACGCGGCCAGGGTCGAACAAATCGACACCGACCCTTTGACACCGACCCTTTGGGGGTCCGGCGGTTCATACTCACTGACATGGCCGACCATTCGCCGATCACGGGCGAGTTGCAGACGCAGGTCATGGCGGCCGTGTGGCGGCTCGGCAGCGCCACCGTCGAGGAGGTCCGCAGCGGGCTGCCTCCGCGCTACCGCGGCGCGTACAACACGATTCAGACGGTGTTGAACCGCTTGGCCGAGCGCGGTCTGCTCTCGCGTCACAAGGCCGGTAACGTGATCGAGTACCGCCCGACGGTCTCTGAAGCGGACTACGTCGCCCGGTCCATCTCGCAAACGCTCGCCGGCGCGTCAATGGATGCTCGCCAAGCTGCGCTCGCCCGCTTGATCGGCGATCTTGACAAGGACGAGCTCTCCACACTGCAGCGGCTCGCACAGGAGATGGGCAAGAAGCGCGGGCGGCGATGACACTCGCGCTGGCAGTGATCGCCGCCGCGGGAATCGCCGCCCCTCATCTTCTTCGCCTGCAGCGCGTGAACCCTGTCATGGCGATCACGCTCTGGTTGAGCTCCTTGGCGCTTCGCGCTCTCGTCGGCGTCCTGGGCGTCGTGTACCTGCTGTTCTTCCTTCCGCGCACCGGCGTCTTCGCCGCCCTGACGCACTGGTGTCTGCATACGGCCGTTCCGGCGCTGGCGGATGAGCTCGAAGTCGAGGGGCACGGCCTCGGAGACTTAGCCCTGTACCTACCGGGAGCCGCGCTTGCCGGATCGCTGGTCGTGGCATGCATCTCCACGGGGCGAAAGGCCGTCGCAGCCCGTCACCTGGTGGAGCCGCACGTCGTCGGGACGGGGCCGAGAAACAGCCTCATGGTCGGGGGCCACGACGTGCTGCTCGCCGTCGTGGGACTGACCCGGCCGAGGATCGTGGTGTCGGCGGGCGCTCTCGCATCGCTGGACGACGAGGAGCTCTGCGCCGCTCTGGACCACGAGCAGGCACACATCGCGCGGCGACATCGGTTCGTCATGCTTGCCGCAATCGTGCTCCGAGCGCTCGGCCGGCCGCTCCCTGGTACGCATCGCGCCGTTCGCGAGCTCGCGTTCCATCTCGAGCGGGACGCCGACAGCTGGGCCCTGAGGCACCGCAGCGACCGACTGGCGTTGGCGAGCGCGATCTGCAAAGCGGCGATGTCCACTGATTTGACGGGCACGCCCGCTACTGCCCAACTGGGCGAGACGGGCGTCCGCGAGCGCGTGGGACAGCTGCTCGACGACTCTGCGACGCGATCGTCTGTGTCCGCCACGGCGGCGCTCAAAGCGCTCGCGACGGCAATGGTCGCCTGCACGCTCGTGCTGGCCGCCATCCTCCCCACGGCAGCCGTGGCCGGAGCACGGGCCGACGCTCACGGCACCCACCACAACGAGCATTGCGTCCATTGAGGTAGTCCTCCCACAGTGTGTAGTGATTGGTCGGCGGCACTCCGTAGCTCCTCGCCCAGATGGAAACGGCCGTACTGAAGATCGGGATCGACCCGACGATCGATCTCGGGCCGGTCACGCTCGCCTGGCAAGGGCTGACGATCGCCCTCGGCGTTCTGCTCGGCGGCCTCGTGGCGGCGCGAGAGGCGCGTCGCCGCGGGCTCGATCCCGCGCCGTTGCAGTGGATCGGCATCATCCTCATGTCGGCGCGCTCGTAGGGGGACGGGTCTACTTCCTCGCCGAGCACGGCGACCTCCTCGATCCTGGCGCCTGGCTCGGGACTCAGGGCTTCACGTTCTATGGCGGTGTCGCCGTCGCCCTTCCGCTCGGACTGGCGGTCGGCCGTGTCGGGGACGTGATCCTCGGTGAGCACTACGGCCCGCAGAGCGACTTCTTCCTCGCCGTCCAGAACGTCCATCCCGAGGTCGACGTTCCCCGTCACGACGTGGCGTATCACTCCGGAGGCCTCTACGAGGTCCTCATCGGACTCATCGTGTTCGGCATCGTCTGGCCCTTGCGGACGCGCCTCCAGCGACAGACGGCGCTGGTATGGACCGTGATCGGACTGTCGCGGCCGGTCGCTTCCTCGAGTTCTTCGTGCGATCCGACTCGGCAACGCTCGCATGGGGACGCGAGACCGCTCAGTGGACCAGCGTCGCGCTGATGGTGTTCGCGGCTGGCGGGGCGTGGGCGGCGCACAGAAGACCTCCCAACTTCCCCATGAGTTTCAGTAAGCCGCGCGAACGTTGAGCTGAGGCGCACGCCGCCGCATACAACGGAGAGGGCGGCCGCGGCCGCCCTCTCCGCACCTACCGAATGTGCTTTGCGGTCAGTCCTCCAACGTCTGCGGGTTCAGGTGATCCACGCGCTTCGACCGGCGCGGCCCCTCGATCCTCGCCCGGTAGACGACCATCCCCTCCGCCAAGGCGTTGTTCTCGACCCCGTCGGACGCGTACACGGGGATCCCGTGTCCCCTCTTGAACATCGGTCCCGTGTACGGGTACGCGGACCAGGTACCGGAGTCCTGCTGCGGGTCGTAGTACGCAACCTCTCTCAAACGCGTCGGCTTGCTGAAGTCGATGACGTCGACACCACCCGTGTACCAGGCGTTGACCAGCAGGTCCCGCTTGATGCCGATAACGGCCATGCCCATGTGCGCCGAGCAGTACTCGGTCGTGCCGGGGTCAGGCCGCACGTCGCCCACGTGGAACTCGCTGAGGAAGTCCCCGTCGAGGGCGGTGAAGAACATCTTGCCCGTCTTGTGGGTTCCGCCGGCGGGGTTCCACGGCCTCGCCTGGTAGGTGGTCATCGTCGGACAGCCGCTCCCGAAGGACTCGTCGACCCAGTTGACGACGTGGCCGTCGTTGTTGAACGCCACCGAGTGAAAGAAGTCCACAGCCCCCGCGATCTGGCCGCGCCCACCGCTCGTGACATCGTCGTCCACGACCGTGATCGGGTCCTCGGTCCTCGGCACGCCGTGCCTGTCGATCTTCCAGACCTGCCCCTGCTCGGCACAGGCCGCGCCGGCCAGACGGTGCCACGGCCGCCGGCTCGCCGTCGGCAACGCCAGCCTGCTCGAGCAGCAGGGCATCGCCCGCGACAGCCTCGCGGCCCGCTCCGACGAGCTCGCGGGGCAGGGCCGCACCAGCGTGCAGGTCGCCATCGACGGCAAGGCCGCCGCCGTCATCGCCATCGCCGACGCCGCGCGCGACACTTCCGCGCAGGCCATCCGCGCGCTGCGCGACCAAGGCGTCCGTGCGGTCATGCTCTCCGGCGACAGCCAGGCGACCGCCGATCGCATCGCGGCCGAACTCGGGATCGACGAGGTCATCGCCGAGGTGCTGCCGGCCGACAAGGCAGCCAAGATCACCGAGCTCCAATCAGACCCCGCCCACCCGCGCAAGGTCGCGATGGTCGGCGACGGCGTCAACGACGCTCCGGCACTCGCTCAGGCCGACGTCGGCATCGCCATCGGCGCAGGCACCGACGTCGCCGTCGAAACCGCCGACGTCGTGCTCATGCGCTCCGACCCGCTCGACGTCGCCACCGCCATCACGATCAGCCGCGGCACCGTCCGCAAGATGCACCAGAACCTCTGGTGGGCGGTCGGCTACAACAGCCTCGCGTTGCCCATCGCCGCCGGCGTCTTCGAGCCGCTCGGCTTCGTCCTGCGCCCGGAGGTCGGCGCCATCTCGATGGCCGGCTTGAGCGTCATCGTCGCCATCAACGCCGTCGCGCTGAAGCGGCTCCGGCTCCCGGACCAGCCCGGCGGAGAGCAGCCGCCACCATCCGCCAGATCGGGCGAGCACGCACGGCACGTGCCTGCAGCGGAAACCGCCTAGCCGCGGCACGACAGCTCAGCGTTCTGCCCGCATCAATGCGCGGGGGTCCATGTGAACCTGCGTCGCCGACGAGTCGCGTCGGCACGTGATTGGGCACCGAACGGAACGCGAGTGCCCAAACCGACGGGAAAAGAACGCAATTTGCGGCAATGCTGGCCCGGTCGCCGTGGGCTAGAAAGTGGCGAAATTGCAGGGATTTGGCCGCCGTAGAGACATTTCAGCCCACGACTGAAATCGTGGTGTCCCCCGGTGCGAGTCGGGTCTCGCCATTGCGAAATCCCGCATGGTTGCGGGATTGTCTGCTTTCCGGGCCGAACCGCGTGGAGCCCCCATTGGGTACCCGATCGGGCACTCGGTGCCCAGTCGCCGCCACGACGACCCGTAGAAACCCAGTGGTCATGGGCAGTTAGAGACCAAGACCACGCGACTTCGAGTCGTGTCCTGGACTGCTCACCGACGGCGCCGTCGCGCGCTTGGACGCGGCCCGCGGGCCCACGGTCGGGGATCCGGTCGTCCAGGTCGCGACCGGCAGAGCGACCGACAGCTCGACGGCGTACCGCGGCTGGAACGGGATGTCGGTGATGCTGACGCCTTCAATCCTGTCGACGCGGTAGGCGCGGACCTCGCCGGTGGCTTGCTTGATGGCGTACACCGTGTCCCCGGCTCGAGTCCGGGTCTCGCCATGCGACTCATGCTCCGCGAACGCGAGCTCACGCCGGAACGGTGGCGCGTCGCCGCTACGGGCCGTAACGTGCGCCCATGACCGATGGCTATCCCGTACAGCTCGACATCGAGTATCCGGACCGCCCCCTGAACCGCCTGACGACGTTTTTCAGGGCGTTCACGATCATTCCGATCGCGATCGTCCTCGGCACGGTCTCCGGCGGCGAGGCGTGGACCTGGACCGACAGCGGCGGCGCGACCGACACGACCACGACCGTGGTCGTGGGCGCTGGCGGGATCCTCGTCGCCGGCCCGCTGCTGATGATCCTCTTCCGGCAGAAGTACCCGCGCTGGTGGTTCGATTGGAACCTCGAGCTGACGCGGTTCTCGTCGCGCGTCACGTTGTACGGCGCCTTGCTGGATGACCGCTACCCCTCAACCGACGAGGCTCAGTCCCTACGGCTCGATATGCCGTATCCCGACGCGCGAACCGACCTCAACCGCTGGCTGCCGCTGGTGAAGTGGCTGCTGGCGATCCCGCACTACATCGTCCTCGTGTTCCTGGGCATCGCCGCATTGGTGTGCATCGTGATCGCCTGGTTCGCGATCCTGTTCACCGGCCGCTACCCCCGCGAGCTGTTCGATTTCGTCGTCGGCGTGGGACGCTGGGGCGTGCGCGTGACCGCCTACGCGTTCCTGCTCGTCACCGACCGCTACCCGCCCTTCTCGCTGAAGCCGTAGCCTCTCCTCTCGGCGAGCGCAACGTCGCAGCTCACCACGCCAATTACGAGCTCGAGACATCGCCGCGCAGCAGGTATGACCTACCCGGCCTTGCGGCGCAAGAACCAGCCAGCGAGCGCACCGAACGCGAGCCCGGCTTCAGGGGCAAACGGGACATCGGTGGTAACGCTGACGAGGATGCCTAGCGCCAAGCCGAGCACGGCGCCAAGCCCGATGGCGGCTCCCACGCTCATCTGCGTGAGTCTACGTTCGATGCGTCCGCGCGAATACCGCAGCCGGCTACTGCTGACCGGCCGCGGGACTGCGCGCTCACCAAGCCGCGGTCAGCCTCCCGTCATGACCCCCATCAGCTCGGGCGACGCTGGCGACCCAGCGAGAGCCACGCGGGTCGTCGGGCCTTCTCGAAGTCGCAAGAAGAGTCGCCAGAAACCGGCCAGGATCGCTCACGAGCTTCCGAGCGACGAACTCACCGTTGCGCCAGGAAGCAGCCCGCAAGGGCGAGCGTCGCGACCCGGCTCGCGACGACGACGCCCATACTGCGCTGATACTGCACGCGCTGGCGAGATAGGGTCAAACCCGCCCCCAGGCGACGCCTCCGCGAGACCCCTGATAGCCGGCGAAAACCGCTGCAAACGCCTACTGCACGCGACGTGCTGATGCCCCGGCGTGCCACCCACGGATCCTCTTACCATGGAAGTGCTCTACCAACTGAGCTAAGAGGGCGCTGCGGTGACTCAGCGTAGCGGCATGGCGGCCCGGGGGTAGCCTCCTCGCATGGACGAGGGGATGCTCCGGGTGAGGCTCTGGGAGGGGTTTGCTCGGCTTCAGGTGCTGCTCGGTGGGCATGCCGGGCCGGGGCTCGTGATCGAGCGGGATGGGCTGGTTGCTTCGGTGGTCCAGGCGGCTCCCGATTCGCCCACGCTGAACGCTGCCGTGGCGATTGATCCGGATGCCGGCCCGCGGCATCTGGACGAGCTCCGCAAGAACTACGACGCGGCGCAGATTCGCCGGTGGGGCGTGTGGCTGGACGGCGGCGCGACCGACGCCGCCCGCCAGCTGCAGCGTGCCGGGCTTCAGGTCACGGCCTCGAGCCCCGGCATGGGTGCCGTCCTCACAACACAATCCGAGAACAGCGACACGCCTCAGCACACCGATCTGGCCACCGTCGGGCGAGTCAACGACCTCGCCTACGGCAACTTCGACGGCCGGCTGGAGCGGACCCTGACCCCGCTTCCCAACGGCGTCCTGAGCGGCTATCGCGCCGACCAGGACGGCCAGGCCGCCGCCGTCGCCCTCGCGCTGCATCACAAGGACGACTGCGGGATCTCGTTCGTGGCCACCGTTCCCGACGCGCGCCGCAGAGGACTCGCCACCGCCGTCATGCGGCAGGCGCTCCAGGACGCGATCGCCCAAGGCTGCACGACCACCACGCTGCAGGCCACGGACGTCGGCGAGCGGCTGTACACCAACCTCGGCTACCACCGGCTGTGCGACATGCAGCTCTGGGAGCCGAGCCGCTGACGACGATGAGCCTCAACCCCGCGCTCGAGGACGTCAACCACTGCCCGCGCTGCGGCGCGCAACCCAACGTCGACTTCCCCCGCTCCATCCGCTGCCCGAGCTGCGGCTACGGCGCCTTCTACAACCCCAAGCCGGTCGCCTGCACCATCGTCCACGACGACCACGACCGGATCATCCTCATGCGCCGTGCCACCGAGCCCAGCAAGGGCCGGTGGACGATGCCCGGCGGCTTCGTCGACCTCGGGGAGTCCACGGAAGAGGCGGCACGGCGGGAAGTCAACGAGGAGATCGGGATCGACATCGAGCCCGGTGAACTTGTGGGTGTCTACTCTCGAAGCACGGATCGGATCGTGGTCATCGTCTACACCGCCCACGCCCTCGGCACGCCGGTCCCGACTGAAGAGGCGCTTGAGGTCCGGGCGTTCGATCCGACAGATATCCCATGGGAAGAGCTGGCGTTCTGGAGCGACGATCGCGCGTTACGCGACGTGCTGGGCACGCGCTCGTCGTCGCCGCCGTCGTAGTCGCCACGCTCGCCGGAGCGTTCGGCGCGCTCGACACCTACAGCCAGGCACGCCAGCTGTCGATCGGTGAGATCGAGCTCTCGGTCGAGCCGGGCAGGCGGGGCGCGCTCGACCTCTACGTCCCGCTCGTGGACTGGGGCGTGCGGTTCGAGGACGCGGTCAGGCTTCCCGCGCGCCTGAACGTGGAGCTGCGGACGGTCGACCGCCTCACCGTGTCCCGCGTCGCGCAGGGAGAGACCCTGGACGTGCAGGACGTCAGAGCCGAGGCGCGGGACGCGATCGCTGCCTACCTGAGAGCGCTGATCGCCCTCGGCACCGCCGC
Organism: uncultured Solirubrobacteraceae bacterium; assembly: GCA_963789005.1. GTDB lineage: Bacteria > Actinomycetota > Thermoleophilia > Solirubrobacterales > Solirubrobacteraceae > DASSUW01. Next base: position 58,215 of record CAWBIZ010000004.1, on the reverse strand, counting down.
CGCGCTCGTGCTCGGGCTGCTCGTCGCCTTCGCGCTCCGCCACCGGGCCGGCCCGCGCCTGCGCTACACGGTCACCGCCGCCGCGCTCACCGCCCTGGCGACGGCGATCGCCCTGATCGTGCTCCTCCCGCCGCGCGGACCGATCGACACCCCGCAGTACTACGCGTTCGGCCCCGACATCCCGCGGGCGCTGGAGGCCGTCGAGTCGGCCCAGCGCTCGTCCCGCCAGCTCGACCAGGAGCTGGACGCCCAGCTCGTCGGCCTCGCCCGGCTGGTCACCCAGCCCGCCGGGCGCGCCTCGCTCGACGACCGCCCGCGACTCACGATCGCCTCCGACCTGCACAACAACTTCCTCTCGATCCCGATCCTCGAGCGGGCCACCGGCGACGGGCCGCTGTTCTTCGCCGGCGACCTCACCGACAGCGGCTCGCCGCTCGAGGCGCGCCTCGTGAGCCGGGTCACGAGCCTCGGCAAGCCGTTCGTGTTCGTCTCCGGCAACCACGACTCGGACAGCCTCGAGCGGGAGCTGGCCCGCCGCGGCGCGGTCGTGCTCACGCAAGAAGGGCGGCTGAACCGCGAACGCGGCGGCCCGATCGTCGACGTCGCCGGCCTCAAGGTCGCCGGCTACAGCGACCCGTTCGAGCGGCGCGCGGGCGAGAACTACGAGGATCGCTTCGAGCCGGAGCCCAGCCCGGCGCTGCAGCAAGCGTTCACCGACTGGCTGCGCCCGCTGATCAACGAGGTCGACATCGTCATGGTCCACCAGCCGGCGCTGATCGAGCCGGCGCTGGACGAGCTGCTCGCCCAGCCGCCCGTGCGCCCGATCGTGTTCATCACCGGCCACACGCACAGCCCGTCGATCGACCACGAGCCGGGCGTCACCGTCGTCAACGGCGGGTCGGTCGGGGCAGGCGGGACCGGCAACCTGGCCGAGGAGACCGACATGGGCATCGCCCGCCTGATCTACACGCTCGAGCCGTCCTTCCAGCCGCTCGCCGCCGACCTCGTCTCGATCGACCCCGGCGACGGGTCGGCGACCGCCCGCCGCGAGCGGCTCGACTAGCGCTTCTCGAACCGCCGCACGAGCTGCCACGCGGACGGCAAGGCCACCGCGCCGATGGCGGCCTTGACGACCCCGCCGAAGATGAAGAGCACGAAGCCGTTGTGGAACGTCCAGCCCCAGGTCTCCCCGACGGCGATCTTGAGCCCGGCCAGCCCGAACGCGAACACGATCAGCTGGCCCGCGACGAACGCCAGGAACGCGAAGACGACCCGGCGGTCGGCGCCGCGCTCGGCCAGCCAGCCGATCGCGGCCGCGGCGAAGATGAACCCGACGATGTAGCCGCCGCTGGCGCCCCAGATGATGTCCCAGCCGGACTCGCCGTCGGCGTAGAACGGCATGAAGAGCCCGAGCACCGCGTACAGCAGCAGCGAGCTCGCCCCGCGCCGCGCGCCCAGGGTCGCGCCCACGATGCCCACGGCCAGCGTCTGCCCTGTGATCGGCACCGGCGACGGCGGCACGTCGATCGAGATCTGGGCGAACAGCGCGGTCAGGAGCGCGCCGCTGAGCACGAGCACCGCATCACGCACGCGCGCGCCCGGGAGCGCGTCGGCGAGGACGTCCCGCCGTGGGAGGGCGATCGCGCTGCCAGGTGCGGTCATCAAGCTTCCTTTCGGAGTCGGACTCGAGCGGCCCGCACGATAGCGTCGGGCCGGTGCCCGAGGACTTTGCCGAGCTGCTCGAAGGCCTGACCGAAGCCGAGCGGTCCTCGCGGCTTGCGCTGCTCGAGCGACTGCACGCGGACGGGTGCAAGCTCGAGGAGCTCCGGACCGCGCACGACGCGGGCCGCCTGCAACTGCTCGCGGTCGAGCGCCTGCTCGCGCGCAACCGCCGCCACAGCCTGACCGACGCAGCCCGCGCCGCCGGGATCAGCGACGCCTACGCGGACGTCAATCACCGCTCGCTCGGCCTCCCTCTCCCGCGCGACGACGACGAGCCCGTCTACGACGACGACCAGGTCGAGAACCTGAAGGTGCTGCGCGGGATGGTCGAGCTGGGCGTGCCCGAGGAGGACCTGCACGCGATCAGCCGCATCTTCGGCCGCGCCTCCCATCGCACCGCGCAGGCGATGGTGGACGTGCTCTCGCGCGCGCTGCTGCAGCCGGGCGATACCGAGGACGACCTCGCGCTGCGGCTGGCCGACCTCGCCGAGGCCACCCTCCCCGTCCTCGACCGCATGAGCGGCGCGGTGCTGCGCCTGCACCTGCTCGACGTCGTGCAGCGGGAGGCGATCCTGCGCCTGGAGGGCGACAGTGGGCAGCTGGCCGGTTCGCGCGAGATGACGATCGCGTTCGCCGACCTCGCCGGCTTCACCGCGCTCAGCGAGCGCCTGCCGATCGAGGACCTCGGCCGCGTGGCCTCTCGCTTCGAGGAGCTGGTGCTGGACCTCGCGGGCGCGCACGTCCGGCTCGTCAAGGTGCTGGGTGACGGCGCGATGCTCGCCTGCGAGGAGCCCGCCCCGCTGGTCAAGACGCTGCTCGACCTGGTCGACGCGGCCGCCGACGAGGACCTGCCGCCCGTGCACGCCGGCGTCGCGCACGGGCCGGCGCTGCACAGCGCCGGAGACTGGCTGGGCCGGACGGTGAACGTCGCCGCCCGGCTGTGCGCGGTCGCCCCGCCGTGGACCGTGCTGGCCACCGGCGCCGCGGCGGCCGACTCCCACGACTGGGAGCCGGCCGGCCTGCACGACCTGCGCGGGATCGCCGAGCCGGTCCCGGCGCTGCGAGCCGTGCGACCTAGGTAGCGACGTCGGCGAGGACGCGCGTGATCCAGTCGGTCCCCTGCTCGAGGCCGGAGATCGGCACGCGCTCGTCGTTGCCGTGCATGCGCTCGAGGTCCGTACGTGAGATCGGGTACGGGTACACGCCGTAGACCGGAATGCCGCGCTCACGCCACGGCACGGCGTCGGTGCCGGCCTCGAACAGCGCAGGGGTGACGCGCACGCCTCGCCATTGGGCGCGTCCCTGAGCAGCGAGGCTGCGATAGACGTCGGTAGCAATCGATGACGGCGCCTGCCGCGCGCGCTCGTCGAACCGGTCCAGCGTCTCCTTGACGGTCGCGGGCGGCGTGACGATCGGCTCGACCTTCACCTCGCGGTCGGCGATCACCCGTCGCAGTTGGCGGATCATCGGCCGCGGGCGCGTGCCCGGCAGCATGCGCATGTTCACGGTGGCCTCGGCGGTGCCAGGCAGCACGTTGGCCCGGAAGCCGCTGTCGACGATCGTCGGCACGTAGATGTCCCGCACGAGGCTGTTGAACAGCTCGCCGTAGCGGCCGGCCTTGACCTGATCTGCGAGCCGGAAGCGCTCCCGCGCTCGCGCGTGTTGGCCAGCCGGCGCAGCCGGTCGCGGTCGAACGCCTTCGCCCAGGCCCGCAGGTAGCGGCGCGCGGTCGCGGTGATCCGCGGCCGGCCGTCGAAGCGCTCGATCCGGTTCAGGGCGCGCACGAGCCGGCGGATCGCGCTGTCGGGCAGCGGTCGCGAGCTGTGGGTCGACGTTCCGCGGGTCTTCAGCGTGACCGACAGCGAGTTCTTGTCGATCGTCGTGATCCCCAGCAGCCGCGGGCGGCCGGAGCGGTTCTTGAAGATCCACCCGCCCTCGTTGATCGAGACGCCGGCGTCGATCTTCGCCCAGTGGTTGTCGGCGAGCCACGAGGTGCCGTAGCTCCCGCCCTCCTCGTCGGCCTCCGCGAGGAGGATGACGTCGCGGTCGAGCGGAGCGCCGGAGCGCGCCAGCCGCATGGCGGCGACCGTGAAGGCGGCGAGGCCGCCCTTGAAGTCGAGCGCCCCGCGGCCGAGCAGGTAGTTGCCGCTGATCGCGCCGCCGAACGGGTCGGACCGCCACAGCTCGGGCTCGACGCCGACGGTGTCCGCGTGGCCGGCCAGCAGGAGCGGCCGCTCGGTCGGGTTCGCCGCCCGCAGCCGAGCCACCAGATGGGCCTTGCCGGGGGTCGGCGTCTGGATCACGTCGACCTCGAAGCCGAGGGCGCGGAGCCGGGGAGCGAGGAACTCGGCCACCTGCGCCTCGTTGCCGGGCGGGTTGCTCGTGTTGATGCGGACCAGGTCGCGCAGCAGCGTCACGACCTCGCTCTCCTGGGCCTGCGCGGCGCTCGGCACCGCGAGGCCTGCCAGCACGATCAGCACCGCCATCGCTCGTCGCATGAAGCCCGTGCTACCCGCCGATCGCGGCGGTCACCCGCTAGGCGTTCGGCGGCTTCGGGATCGGGGTGGCCGCGAGGGCACGGGCGGTGTGGGCGAGGTTGTGGGCCATCGCGTCGCCGGTGGTGTGGGTCCACTCCTTGTCGTCGGTGTTGAGGTACTCCTCGTCGCCCGGACCGGGGCCCTTGTTCCAGTAGGTCCAGGCCTGGCCGGGGACCGTGAAGCCGATGTCGATCGCCGCCCCCGCCATCTCCGCGATGCAGTGGTGGGCGCCGTCCTCGTTGCCGACGACGATGAAGCCGGCGACCTTGTTGTACGCCGCCGGCGTCCCGTCGTCGGAGGTCTCGGAGAGCAGCGCATCGAGCCGCTCGAGCACGCGCTTGATGATGCTCGACGGCTGACCCAGCCAGGTCGGGGTGCCGAACACGACGATGTCGGCGGCGAGGATGCGGTCGTGCAGCGCCGGCCACTCGTCGGCGTCGGTGACGGCCTCGCTGACGACGCCCGGCTCGATCACGTGGTCGGCGAGCCTCACGTGCTCGACGTCGACGTCGTGCTTCGCCAGCTGCTCGCCGACGTACTCGTTCAGGGCCCCGGTGCTCGAAGGATCGGGGGAGCGCTTCAGTGTCGCGTTCAGGAAGAGTGCCTTCATCCCACGGCTCTCCCCGCGACCCCGGCGACATACTCACTAGGGGGCGCCGCGGCGGGGTATACGCGTGGTCGTGCGCGCCATCTTCGCGGTCTACCTCGTCCTTATCGTGGCCGGACTGACGTATTTCACGGTCGTCGGGTTCACGGGCTGATGCGACGCGTCCTGCGTGAGCAGAGCCTGAGCCTGGTCTTCCTCGGCCTCTTCCTGGCGGCGCTCGCCGGGCAGGCGATCGCCGGCTGGCAGGACTACAACAACCTCGAGACCTGGCACGCGCAGATGGCCGGCGAGGCGCCGCAGACCCTGACGCTCGGGGCCTACCTGGTCTCCCCGGAATTCGCCCAGGCCGTCACGGAGAACTGGCAGTCGGAGTACCTCCAGTTCACGCTTTTCATCCTCCTGACGGTCTGGTTCATCCAGAAGGGCTCGCCGGAGTCCAAGCAGCCGGGCGACGAGGGTGGGCAATCCGACGCTGAGCAGCACGTCGGCGAGCATGCGCTGTCGAACTCGCCGCGGTGGGCGAAGGCTCGTGGCTGGCGGCTGAAGATCTACGAGAACTCGCTGGTGCTGGTGATGGCGACGATCTGGATCTGGTCGTGGTTCGCGCAGTCCGTCTCAGGCTGGACCTCGCACAACGATGAGCTCGTCGAGCACGAGCAGCCGACCCTCTCGTGGCTTGGCTACCTCGGCTCGGCGGACTTCTGGCAGACGACGCTCCAGAACTGGCAGTCCGAGTTCCTCGCCGTCGGCTCGATGGCCGTGCTCGCCATCTACCTGCGCCAGCGCGGCTCGCCGGAGTCCAAGCCCGTCGGCTGTCCTCACCACACCACCTCCGTGGAGAGCTGATGAGCGCGATCGCAGTCGTTCTCGACGTCGACGGGACGCTCGTCGACAGCAACTACCAGCACGCGCTCACCTGGCACCGCGCGTTCGCCCAGCACGGTCGTGCCGTGCCGGCCTGGCGCGCGCACCGCGCGATCGGGATGGGCGGCGACCAGCTCGTGCCCGCGCTCTCCGACGACGACTGGACGGCCGAGCACGGCGACGACGTCAAGGCCACCGAGGCGGCGCTATTCGGGGAGATGATCGACCGCGTCACGCCGCTGCCGGCGGCGCGCGCGTTCCTCGAGCTGCTGCAGGTCCGCGGGCACCCGGTCGTGCTCTCCTCGTCGGCCAAGGCGCACGATCTCGACGTCTACCTCGAGCTGCTCGGCGCCCGCGAGCTCGTGCAGGCGTGGACGACGTCGGCCGACGTCGCCCGCACCAAGCCGGCGCCCGACCTCGTCGCGGTGGCGCTCGAGAAGCTGGGCAAGCCGGAGCGCGCCGTGATGATCGGCGACTCGGTCTACGACGTGATCGCCGCAAGCGCCGCCGGGTTGCCGACCATCGGCCTGCTGACCGGCGGGACCAGCCGCGCCGAGCTCGACGACGCAGGCGCCGAGCAGGTCTTCGAGGACCTCCCGGCCCTGATCGAGAAGATCGACGCGACGCCTTTGGCTGCCAGCGACAGCGGGTAAACCGAGCCGCAGAAAGGAGATCCGATGCCACCAGCCGGAGTCAAGAAGGGCACCAAGCGCGCCCGTCAGTACGAGAAGATCAAGAAGAGCGTGAAGGGCCAAGGCGGCTCGGAGTCACGCGCCGAGGAGATCGCCGCGCGCACGGTCAACAAGGAGAAGGCGCGCGCGGGCGAGTCCCGCACCGCCTCGCGGACGTCGACCCAGGACATGTCGTCCTCCCGCCGCGGCGGCCAGCGGTCGGGCACGAACCGCACCAAGGGCCGCACCCGCGACCAGCTCTACAACGAGGCGAAGAACCTCGGCATCGACGGGCGCTCCTCGATGAACAAGGAGCAACTCCAGCGAGCGATCGCCGGCAAGAAGTCCTGAAGTGGCGGGGGCAGGATTCGAACCTGCGAAGGCATGAGCCACCGCGTTTACAGCCGCGGCCCCTTTGACCGCTCGGGAACCCCGCCGAGCAGGGACGGAGTGTACCGACGCGACGCCCGAGGTGGCTTCGAACGGGCGCCCCCGTTCGACCTCGTACGGGGCGTACTTCGGGCCTCCGAGCGCGATCGCGGAGCCGCCGCCAACCTCGGTCGCCGGGATGAACCAGCGGCGCCCGTCAGCGACGAGGACGAACAGCCAATCGCACCGCGCCGCGGAGAATCGCTTGACCACACCGTTCCAGCTCTGGTTGCCGCCCTTGGTGCAGACCATCACCTGGAAGCGGCCATTGAACAGCCGCCGGCACGTCTTCACCTGGACGCCGAGAAGTCGGCCGTCGATGCGGGTGATGAGATCGCAGTCTGGCGAGCGGCCCACGGGAACCCAGACGGGATAGCCGCACGAGGCAAGCCACTCGATTGCCGAGGCCTCGCCCAGATCGCCCTGCGTCTGGGTGTCCATGCACACGAACATACGTTCCCAGCCGGACGGAACTGGTTCGCGCGGCGCGGCGGGCTCGAAGGCCCGCCGCCGCGCGCTGAAGCTCAGCCGGAATCGCGGAGGCGCTGGGCCTCCGGGAGCGACTCGAGCTTCTTCAGGGTGTGGTTCTCGATCTGGCGGATGCGCTCGCGCGTGACGTTGAACGCGCGGCCCACCTCCTCGAGCGTGTAGGGCCGTGCGCCGGTGAGCCCGAAGCGCATCTCGATGACCTCCCGCTCTCGTTGCGGGAGCGCATCCAGGGCGCGGCGGACGTTCTCCTTGCGCAGGTTCTCCGACGCGCTGTCGAACGGGGAGATCGCGGCGTCGTCCTCGACGAAGTCGCCGAGCTCGGACTCCTCCTCCTCGCCGATCGGCTTCTCCAGCGACACCGGCTGCTGCGCCATCCGGAGGATGTCGCGGACCTCGCGTGCGGTGCACTCGAGCTCGTGCGCGATCTCCTCTGGCAGCGGCTCGCGGCCGAGCTGCTGGACGAGCTGGCGCTCGACGTGCACGACCTTGTTCAGCTTCTCCACCATGTGGACGGGGATGCGGATCGTGCGGCCCTTGTCCGCGATCGCGCGTGTCACCGCCTGGCGGATCCACCAGGTCGCGTAGGTCGAGAACTTGTAGCCGCGCCGGTAGTCGAACTTCTCGACGGCGCGGATGAGGCCGAGCGAGCCCTCCTGGATCAGGTCCAGGAACGAGAGCCCGCGGCCGAGGTAGCCCTTGGCGATCGAGACGACGAGGCGCAGGTTGGCCTCGACCATCTCCTGCTTGGCCATCAGGTCGCCGCGCTCGATCCGCTGCGCGAGCGCCACCTCGCGCTCGGCGGTCAGCAGCTGGACGCGGCCGATCGAGCGCAGGTAGAGCCGCAGCGAGTCGAGGCTCGGCTCGACCGTGAGGTCGATCTCGGGCTTGCGCGGTGCGTCAGGGGTCTTGGAGGCCGCCGACGAGGGCTCGAACCTTCTGCCCTCGGCGATCGCGGGGCGACCGTCCTCGGCGTTCACGACGTCGATGCCCTGGTCCTCCAGGTACGCGTGCAGCTCGACGACCTGCTCCTTGGTGACCTCCACCTCTTCCAGACACGAGGTGATCTGCTCGAAGGTCAGGAACCCCCGCTCCTGGCCCTCAAGAATCAGCGGGCGAAGCTCGTCGATCTCGATGATCGACACGTCGCTCGCGAGCAGTGCTTCGGTCTTTGTGCCCATCAGATCCTTCGGGAGTCAACGTGAGCGGCATCCCGCCTCCTGGGATCGCTCCTTCGCGCTAATGCTGCTGCTCGCCGCGACGTTTGTCGCGAGGTGGCCCGGGGCAGTTAAGCCTCTCCTAAGGCCTCAATCGAGGGTTTGTAGCACGCGCAATCGAATCTGTCGCCCCCGATCGCCTGGCTTCCGGGTTAGGCGCGGGCGCATTCGCGCTCATTCGCGCCTACTAGCCTGGGGGGTCCGATGTCCGAAATCACACTCGTAGACGTACAGGCGCAGGTCCCGAGCCTGGCCGTGTCGCTCTCCCGCGTGGGCGTCACGAACGTCGAGAAGGTCATCCGGATCCAGGCCAACGGGAGCGAGCAGCTCTACTCCGCCCGGCTCGACTGCTTCGTCGATCTCGGCCCCCAGCAGAAGGGCGCGCACATGTCGCGCTTCGAGGAGGTCGTCAACGAGGTGATCGGCGCCGTCGTGATCGGCGAGTCCGCCCTTCGCGCCGAGACGCTCGCCCAGCACATCGCGGAGCGGGTGCGCGACGAGCAGGGCGCGCGGCGCGCCGAGGTGCACATCGAGGCCCGCTATCCCGAGCACAAGCCGGCCCCGGTGTCGGGCATCCCCACGCAGGAGATCTACTCGCTGCTGGGCGTCGCGGTGGCCAGCGAGGCCGGCACGCGGCGGCTCGTCGGCGTCCGCGCCCAGGGCATCACGGCGTGCCCGTGCGCCCAGAAGCTGGTCGAGGCGCCGCGCCCGCGAGCGGCTCGCCGACGGCGGCTTCTCGGCCGGCGACGTCGACCGCATCATCGAGGCCGTGCCGCTCGCGACCCACAACCAGCGCGGGCTGGGCACGCTCCACATCGGCTGCCCGGAGGGCTGCGAGACCGACATCGCGGCCGAGAGCCTGCTCGCCATCGTCGAGGACTCGATGTCGTCGGAGATCTACGAGCTGATGAAGCGCAGCGACGAGGCCGCCGTGGTCGAGAAGGCCCACCGGCGGCCGCGCTTCGTCGAGGACTGCGTGCGCGAGATGGTGCGCGGGGTCGTCGAGCGCTTCCCCGGGCTCACCGAGCGCCACTTCGTCTCCGCGCGCCAGGAGAATCTCGAGACGATCCACCAGCACAACGTGACCGCCGAGCGGTTCGGGCTGCTGGGCGAGATGCGGCGCGAGCTCACCTCAGGCGAGCACTCGGAGCATCACCTCTCGATGCGCGAGTGGCTCGACGGGCGCGCCTGAAGGCTTACACCCGCTTTACGCGAAGTTCAGACCGTGCTGGGAAGGTGCCGCAGGTGATCCGCATCGCGATCGTCGACCCCCAGCCGGCCGTGCGGGCCGGGCTGGCGATGCTGCTGCGCACCGAGCCGGGGCTGGTCCCCGTGGGCGCGGCCACCGACATCCACGACGGGCTCGCGCTGGCGCAGCGGCTGCATCCTGATGTCGTCCTGGCGGAGCACCACCTGGCCGACGGCGACGGGATCGCGCTCTGCCGCCGGCTGAAGGCGCTCGGCGGCGCTCCGAAGGTGATCCTCTACACGGCCGAGCCCGCACGCGAGCTCCCGCTGCTCGCCCGCGTCGCGTCCGCCGACGGGCTGGTCGACAAGCTGGCCGCTCCCGACGAGCTGTTCGAGGCGATCCGCGTGGTCTCGCGCGGCGGGTCCGCGCTCCCGCGGCTCGACGCGCGCGAGATGGACGCCGCGGCGCACCTGCTCGACCCCGAGGACCTCCCGCTGCTCGCCATGCTCGCCGACGGGACCGCTGCTGCTGATGCCGCCGACACGCTGCACCTGGATCGCCGCCGGGCGGCGCGCCGGATCGAGCGGATGCTCGGGCGGCTGCGGGCCGGCACGCACGCCGCCGCCTAGACTCACCCGCCATGCCTCTCGTCCCCATGGTCATCGAGCGCACCGCCCGTGGCGAGCGCGAGTTCGACATCTTCTCGCGCCTCCTCAACGAGCGCATCATCTTCCTCGGCAGCGCGGTCGACGACCAGGTGGCCAACCTCATCGTCGCCCAGCTCCTGCACCTCGAGTCCCAGGACCCGGACAAGGACATCTCGATCTACATCAACTCGCCGGGCGGCTCGATCTACGCCGGGCTGGCGATCTACGACACGATGCAGTTCATCAAGCCCGACGTGGCGACGATGTGCGTCGGGATCGCGATGTCGATGGGCTCATTGCTGCTGACCGGCGGCGCCGAGGGCAAGCGGATGTCGCTCCCCAACTCGCGCATCCTCATCCACCAGCCGTCGGCGGGCTTCGAGGGCCAGTCGACGGACATCGAGATCCACGCCCGCGAGATCCTCAAGACGCGCAAGCGCGTCGACGAGATCTACGCCAAGCACACCGGGCAGCCGGAGGAGGACGTGCACACCGCCATGGAGCGCGATCGCTTCTTCACCGCCGACCAGGCTGCGGAGTACGGCCTGATCGACCGCGTGATTCGGGAGCACTAGGGCCGAACTCCGTGCGGAGTACGGGCTGATCGACAGCGTCATCCGGGAGCACTAGGGGTGCCCGACGGGCCAGTGCTCGACGAGACAGTGCTCGACACGGAATCGCCCGTCGGGCGGGCCCCCGTGGGTTTACACCACCTCGTGCTCGATCGTGCCGAGGCGCTCGACCTCGATCCGCACGACGTCGCCCGCCTGTAGGTAGGTCGGCGGGTCCATCGCGTCGCCGACGCCCTCGGGGGTGCCGGTGAGGATCAGGTCTCCCGGCTCGAGCGTGCAGGTCGCAGCGATGAACTCGACGATCTCGGCCGGGCCGAAGATGAGGTCGTCGGTGGTCGAGTCCTGGCGCTGCTCGCCGTTGACCCAGGAGCCGATGCGCAGGCCGCTCGCGTCCGGGACCTCGTCGATCGTCGTCACCCACGGGCCCCACGGGCAGGAGGTGTCGAACGCCTTGGCGCGCGTCCACTGCGGCTCGGTGCGCTGGAGGTCGCGCGCCGTCGCGTCGTCGGCCACCGCCCAGCCGGCGATCCGCCCGCCGCCGCCCATGACGATCACGAGCTCGGCCTCGTAGTCGAGCTGCTCCGTAGCGGTGGGCTTCTGCAACGGCCCGCTCGGCGGGGCGCTGGAGGTCGGGAGCTTCATGAACACGATCGGGCGCTCGGGCAGCTCCTTGCCCTGCTCGCGCGCGTGGGCGGCGTAGTTGAGGCCGATGCCGAAGATCGCCCGCGGGCTCGGCACGGGAGCCAGCAGGCGCACCTCGGCGAGCGGGTAGGAGCGCCCGTCGGCGGGGGTGGCGTCGCCGGACGCGAGGCGGTCGCGGACGGTGCCCGAGCCGAAGGCGACGACCTCCTCCCCGCGGACCTCTCCCGCTTGAGGGTTGCCGCCATCCGGGCCAACGAAGGTCGCAAGTCTCATGGGGGGCTCACCCTAGACGGATAATCGGTTTGAAGACGGGCTGCCGCGCACGACAATGACGGGCGTGGATGCGAGCGCGATCCAGGCGGCGACGGCCGCGACCTCGGCGACGTACCGGTCGTTCGCCGACGCCACGCGCTCGGTGCTGGATCTGCTCGAGCGCCACCTGCCGGACGCGGTCCTGTACCTCGCCCACCTCGATCGCGCGCAGTTCATCCACCGCATCGTCGACGCCCGCAACGGCGGCGGCGTCGGGCTGCGCTCGAACCTCGCGACCCCGCTCGGCGACGCCTTCTGCTCGCACATGGCCGAGGATCGCGCGCCGCGGCTGTGCAACGCGGTCGGCCGCAACGACGTCTACCGCGACCTGCCGATGCAGGAGCAGGTCGGCGCGAGCGCGTACCTGGGCGTGCCGCTGGAGCTGTCCGACGGCACGCGCGTCGGCTCGCTGGCGGCGCTGCGCCACTCGGTCGCCGGCTTCACCGAGGCCGACGAGCAGCTGTTCATGATGCTCGCGCGGGTGCTCGCTTCCGAGCTCGAGCGCGAGAGCAACGAGCGCGATCTGCGGCGCTTCAACGACATGCTGCGCGACCAGGCGCGCGGGATGGGAGCGGTCGGCCGTGTGGCCCGTGCCCTCGCCGCCGCCGATGACGCCCGCGAGGCCGTCTGCGAGGCCGCTCGCGAGGTCGCCGGCGCTCCCGTCGCCTTCCTGCTCGAGCCGGCGGGCCGCGAGTTCGTGTCGACCGCCATGGCGGGCGTCGAGATCGCGCCGGTGACGATCCAGGCCCGCGGCGACGCGCCCGGCCCGGGCCGCGCGTTCACGTCGAAGGAGACCTACTTCGTCGCCGACGCCCGCTCGCATCCGGCGCTCGCGCCGCCGCTGGTGGAGGCGACGAGCGCGCGCTCCGCGGTGTTCGAGCCGGTCCTGCGCGACGGCGAGATCTGCGGCGTGCTGATCGTCGTGTGGCAGGTTCCGCTCGAGGAGCTGCCCGACGCTCCCGCGGGAGTGCTGCGGCTGCTGGCCGCGCAGGCGGCGGTGGCGATCGAGCACGCGACGCTGCGCAGCCGCATGGGCGCGCTCGCGCTCAGCGACTCGCTGACCGGGCTCGTCACCCGCCGCGTGTGGGAAGAGGAGGTGCCGCGCGAGCTCGCCCGCGCGCGACGCTCCGACAGCCCGCTGACGCTGGCGGTGATCGATCTCGACCACATGAGCGCGTTCAACATGCTTCGGGGGGAGCGCGAGGGCGACCGGCTGATCAAGGAGACCGCATCCCGGTGGCGCGGCGAGCTGCGCGAGGTCGACATGCTCGCGCGGCTCGAGGGGACCGAGTTCGGCGTCCTGCTCCCGAGCTGCGGCCTCGGCGAGGCCGTCGACGTGCTCGACCGCGTGCGGGCGTCGACGCCGCGCGGGCAGACCGCCTCCGCCGGCGTGGCTCGCTGGGACGGCGAAGAGCCGGCCGAGCTGCTGCTGGTGCGCGCGCAGGACGCGCTCGCGGCCGCCAAGGAGGCCGGCCGCAACCTCACGATCGCCGCGGATTAGGGCGCCCCGCCCAGCAGGTCATTCCGTGTCGTGCGATGTCCCGTTGGGCACCGCCAGGAGCGCCGCGCGGACTTCGGCATCGCGGCGCTCGGCCTCGGCGTCGGTCCAGCGCCAGCCGACGCCTGACTCGATCGCGAACGTCGGGCGGTCGTGGTCGTCGATCGCGTCGACCTCGAGGCGCACCGCCACCGTGCCCGCCGCCTCGCCCGCGACGGCGGCGCGGCCGCGCAGCGTGACCGCGACGCCCTCGGCGACGATGGCCAGCGCGCAGCGCGGCTCGGCGACGCAGGCGCTCGAGCGACCCGCGGCTGGGCGCGAGCGCCAGCATCACAGTGGTCGGACCGGTGCGCACGGCGGTCGAGACCGGGATCGCGTGCGGCGCGCCGTCGCGGCCGACCGTGGCGAGGATGGCGACGGTGCCGGGCGGCCAGTCGGGAACCGTCACCGGGCCGATCATAGGCGCCGGCGGGCGATCTCCTTCTCGAGCAGCGCGTTGGCCTTCTCGAGCTGCTCGGCGGTCGACTTGGCGACCGACGCGGCGCCGACCGCGCGGTTGAGCCGGGCATTGACGATCCGGTGCTCCTCGCCGGTGGCGCGGGCGACGACCGCCACCAGCGCCCGGCGCTGCTCGCGCAGGCGCTCCCGCCGCTCCTGGGGCGCGGGGTCGGTGGTCGTGAAGGCGACCAGGGTGGCCGTCGGCTCGGGCGCGGCCTCGGCGAACAGCGCGAGCGCCTCGCCCGGCTGGGTCGTCTGCAGCACCTCGTCGTCGCGCCGCGCGCTCGACCACAGCGCGCGGAATGCCTCGTCCGGCTCGGCGCGCTCGGCGCGCTCGGCCACGAGCTCGCCGGCCGGCTCGAGCGTGAGCGCGTGGTTGCGCTCCTCCTCGATCTGCGCCGCGAGCAGCTTGAGCGCGGGGTCCGAGGGCAGGAAGAGGTGGCTCATCTGCTCGCGCGGTGCCGGCGTGCGGCGGATGAAGCGGCCCACGACCTGGCGGAAGAACAGCTCGGTGCGCGCGCTGGTGGCGTAGACGCCGACGCGCAGGCGCGGGATGTCGACGCCCTCGGACACCATCAGCACCGACACGAGCCACGTCCCCGTCCCGGCCGCGAAACGCTCGATGCGCTGGGAGGCGTCCGCGGCGTCGGACGTGACGACGGCCGGCGCCTCGCCCGTGATGCGGTGCAGACGGGCGGCGAGCCGCTCGGCGTGCTCCTTGTCGATCGCCACGACGAGGCCGCCGGCATCGCGGTGGTCGCCGCCGCGCAGCGCCGCGAGCTCGGCGTGCGCGTCCCTGAGCACGTGCTCGACCCAGTCGCCCTCGGGCTCGAGCGCGGTCCGCAGCCGGCGGGCGGCCTCGGCGGCGGGCAGGAGGACCTCGAAGTCGGCCTTGCGCCGGCGGCCATCGCTCATCCACTCCATGTCGCCGCCGTAGGTGTGGAAGGTCACCGGGCGGCACACGCCGTCGAGCAGCGCGTCGGTGTAGCCGTAGGCGTAGTCGGCGCGCGAGACGCCCTCGCCGTCGTACTCGACCCACGGGATCGGCGTGCTGTCGGAGCGGAACGGCGTGCCGGAGAGGAGCAGGCGGAAGCGGGCGCGCTCGAAGGCGGTGACGGTCGCGCGGCCCCACGCGGCGAGCTCGCCCATGTGGTGCGGCTCGTCGGCGATCAGCAGCGTGGGCTTGTCGCGGCCGGCGCGCCGGTGGGTCTGCGGGCCGGCCGCGACCGTGGCGTAGGTGACCGCGACTCCGTGCCGGTCGCTCGGCTCCGGCCCCGCGGCGTTGGGGCGGTTGGGCTCGAGATCGATCCCGTAGCGCGCCGCGTCGAGCGCCCACTGGCGGCAGATGTGCGTCGTCGGCGCGACGACGGCGACGCGGGCGACCCGGCCCTCGGCCAGCATCCGGTGCGCGACGTGCAGACCAAACGTCGTCTTGCCGGCCGCGGGGGTGGCCGAGGCCAGGAACGAGTCGCCCTCGTGGGCGGCGACGGCCGCGGCGGCGGCCTGCTGCCAGGAGCGCAGCGGGCGACCCGACGGCCACGCGGGCAGCGACCGGCCACGCCGGACGGCGGATGAGGTGACCGCAGACGTCAAGGGCGCCGGAGGGTAAGAAACGCGCTGGACGGAACGGCGGCCGACCCGACCGCGGCCACGCGATCCGGCGAGCCTGGCAGCGGCCCGCCGCGCACGCGATGCGGCGCGGCCGGCCTCGGACCCGGCGCGGCCGGCCTCGTGGGGTTCATATCCTGGACTCGGTGAGCGAGAGCATGGTTCGCCGCCGCCTGAACGTCATCCGCGCCGTCGCCGTCGTCGACGCGCTGCTGCTCGTCCCGCTCGTGGTCGCCGCCGTGTCGGGCGCCGAGGGGGTCGTCGACTGGCTCGGGCCGCTGCACGGCTTCGGGTTCCTCACGCTGCTCTTCTTGTGCGTGCGGGGCGCGGGCGAGGGGTTGTGGGGCTGGTGGTTCCCAGCGATCGTGGTCGTCACCCTCGGCCCGCCCGGCTCGCTGATCGGGGACGTGCGGATCCGCCGCGGGCTCGGCTGATGCGGGTCATCCACTTCTCCGATCCGGGCTGCCCGTGGGCGTGGTCGGCCGGCCCGGCGCTCGCCACGCTGCGCTGGCGCTACGGCGACCAGCTCGAGTGGCAGCACGTGATGATCGGCCTCACCGAGACCGCCGCGCAGTACGAGCGGCGCGGCTACACCGGCGAGGGCATGGCGCTCGGCTACCGCTCGTTCCGCCGCCGCGGGATGCCGTTCGCCACCGAGCCGCGCGAGCGGCCGCACGCGACCTGGCCGATGTGCCGCGTGGTCGTCGCCGCGCGCCTGACGGCGCCGGAGCACGAGTGGCCGGTCTTCCGCGCGCTGCAGCTCGCTCAGTTCACGACCACGCTGACGCTCGACGAGCCCGCCGGCCTGACCGAGGCGCTCGCCTGGGTCCCCGGGGTTGACGGCGCGGCGCTGGTCGCGGCTTCAGCAGAGCCCGCGACCGAGCAGGCCTTCCGCGCCGACCTCGCGCTCGCCCGCACCGCGGCGGGCGGGCCGACCGAGTTCCAGGGCAAGTCGGCCACCACGCCGGAGGGCGAGGTGCGCTTCACCGCGCCCAGCGTGGCCTTCGAGACCGGCGACGGCCGCCGCCTGGAGGCGGGCGGCTTCCAGTCGATCGAGGCCTACGACGTCTGCGTCGCCAACCTCGACCCGCGGTTGGAGCGACGCCGTCACGCGGAGAGTGCCGAGGAGGTCCTGCGCGCGGTCCCGCAGGGGCTGACGACGGCCGAGGTCGCGGCCGTGATGGCGCCGCCACTCAACGCGCCCGATGTTGGGGCCGCCGAGGACAGCCTGATCTCGGCGGTCGCCGGCAGCACGGTGGTGCGCCGGGCGTTCGGGAACGACGCGCTCTGGACGCCCGTGGCTGCCGCGGCACGCGCGCTTGCTGCCTGAAGGGTCCGCGCGGGCTCGGGCGAACGTCAACTGCGCTGGGTAGGGAGGTTGGGGAGCCTTTCGCGGCGCGAGGAAGGTGAGTTTGGTGCATCCGGGCGCGCCCGGATGCATCGAGATACACCGAATGTGCCGTCAAGGCGGTGTTACGTGGATTTCGGCGAGCCGGCGATCATCGAAATACACGTAAGTGCTCGTCTAGAGCATTTACGTGGATTCGGGCGAACCGGAGCTCACCGAGATACACGAAACACCGGCTTGACCACCGCCCCCGCCCCGAGGCCGACCAACCAGGCCAAAACCCCAGCCTCCCTACCCAGCCGCAGTTGACGTTGGCCCAGCCCGGCGTCACGCACCGGCACCGACGGGCGACGCGCCACGCGCCACGCGCCACGCGCCACGCGCGACGGATGCAAGATCACTCCAACCTTTCGCCAAGGCGAGAGGAGGACGGTATGCAACGTGACCAGCATCCTCAGCCTCGCGGACGCGTTCGACCGTCGCCTCGCCGCCGCGGCCACGACTCACGGCGCCGCGCTCTTCTACGGCTTCGGCAACTCCTGCGCGCTCGCCGCGCTCCCGTCGCGAGCGTCGGTGCAGCGCGTCAACCGGCTCAAGGGCCGGCCGGCCACGCAGGCTGGGAGCGTGACCAGCGACCTGTCGCGGTCGCAGCTGCCGTTCGACTGGAAGCGGCTGCCGCGCGGGCTGACCCCCGAGACGGTCACCGCCGTGATGGACGACTTCCATTCGCTCGGGCCGATCGGCCTCCGCGGCCCGGCGGCACGCTGGGTGCCCGACCACCTCACGGTGCGCGACGGCACCGTCCGGACGGTGCAGCACATCTCCCCCGGCGTGCGCTGCCGCTCCAACGCGCTGGTCGCCGACATCCTCGACCGCACCGGCGAGGACCTGCTCTTCGTCACCTCGGCCGCGCACGTCGAGATGGCCTCAGTCGCGCGTGAGTTCGGCCACCTGCCGGGCGTGGTGATGATCGCCCACGGCGACGAGGAGACGGTGCGCGCCAGCTACCGGCAGCACCTGCCGTGCTCGACCTCGATCGTCTCCTTCCACCGTGCGCTCGGCACTCCAGGCCGGCCGGCGCTCCTGCTCGAGCGGCTCGGGTCGCTCGGCGTCGCCGACGCGCGGGCGGTGGTCGCCCGGCACGGCCTCGACCTCGTCGTCGCGCCGTCGGCACGGATGCCCGTCCCGGTCGCGGGCGAGCTGCAGGCGGCCTAGTCGTCCATCGAGGCGGACATCTCGCCGAGCATGCGCGCGCCGTTGACGGCGGCGAGCACCACGAGCGCGACCGCAGCGACGATGACGATCGCCGTCACGTCGACGGCGACGCCACCCCCGAGTACGGCTCCGGCCAGCACGGTGAGAGCGGTCAAGAACACCCGAAATCGAGTATGCCCGTTTCCGCCGTCTCGAAATATTAATCTGGCGCGTGTGACCGCCCCGACCGGCGCCGACGCCGCCATGGCGTGGCTCGCATGAACGTTCCCGCCGGCGCCGACGCCGCCATGGCGTGGCTCGCATGAACGTTCCCGCCGGGGCCGACGCCGTCGTGCCCGAGCCTCGCGGCCGGCTGGCCGCCTTCCGTCTCGCCCGCCTGCGGGTCGCCGCGCGCGGCCGGCTCGAGGTCCGCGGGACGGCGACGGTGGAGCGCGGCGCGCGGATCACGGTCGCCCGTGGCGGGCGCGTCGTGCTCTCGGACCGCTGCGTGCTCGGCGCGGGTTCCCGGATCGACGCCGTCGGCGGGGTCGTCCATGTCGGCCCCGGCGCGCGGGTCGGCTCCAGAGCCGTGATCGTCGCCCACGAGCGCGTCGAGCTTGGCGCGGGCTGCGTGGTCGGCGAATGGGCGCTCGTGTGCGACGCCGAGCCGACCTACGGCGACCCCGAGCGCCCGTCGCGGCTGCAGCCGGTGCGCGTCGCCGCCGTCCGGATCGGGGAAGGCGCCCGTCTGGGCGCGCACGCCACGGTCCACGCCGGCGCGAACGTGCGCCCCGCGGCGGTGGTCGGCTCCTACGCGGCCGTGGGACCGTCCTAGGTCTCGGGCACGCCGCGTCGCGAGCTACTCGGCTTGGCAGCATGCCCCCGCTCGGCATAGGGTCTGACGCGGTTGTCACCCCTGACCAGGAGGAACGCGATGACCCTGCAGATCGGCGACACAGCACCGGACTTCGAGGCGGCGACGACGGAGGGCACGATCCGCCTGCACGAGTGGATGGGCGACTCGTGGGCCGTGCTCTTCTCGCACCCGCGCGACTTCACCCCCGTGTGCACGACCGAGCTCGGCTACATGGCACGCATCAAGCCCGATTTCGACAGCCGGAACGTGAAGGTCATCGGGCTCTCCGTCGACCCGATGGAGAACCACGAGAAGTGGGCCGCCGACATCGAGGAGACGCAGGGGACGGCGCCCAACTTCCCGATCATCGGCGACGCCGACTTCGCGGTCTCGAAGCTCTACGGGATGCTGCCGGAGGACGTCGACGGTGACCCGACGCAGCGCACGCCGGCGATGAACCAGACCGTGCGCAACGTGTTCGTGATCGGGCCCGACAAGAAGGTCAAGCTGATCCTCGTGTATCCGATGACCACCGGCCGCAACTTCGACGAGGTGCTGCGCGTGATCGACTCGCTTCAGCTCACCGCCAAGCACAAGGTCGCCACGCCGGTCAACTGGCGCCAGGGCGAGGACGTGATCATCGCCGGGTCGGTCTCCGACGACGAGGCGCGCGAGACGTACCCCGACGGCTGGGACGCGCCGCGGCCCTACATCCGCGTCGTGCCGCAGCCCGCATAAAGGGTCAGACCCTTTAGGTTCGCTCGAGCAGGGCCAGGCCGTTCTCGTCGAACAGCTCGGCCGGCCCGCCGAGCCGGCGCTCGCCGCCGGCCAGCACGTCGCGCCACGTTCCCGCGGGAACGTCCACCGGTGCTCCCTCGCCGCGCAGCGCGACGGCCGCGAGCACGTCGTCGCCGCGCAGGAAGGCGACCGTGTCCGGCCCGGCGGCCAGCGCGGTGTAGGCGCCCTCGAAGGGACGGGGCCGGTGCGCGCGCAGCGTGAGGGCGCGCACGATCAGCCACAGCTTGCGCGTCTCGTCGGTCGGCGGCGCGCCGCGGCGTAGCTCTGCCAGGAGCTCGCGGCGGCGTGCCCAGTCGACCGGACGGCGGTTGTCGGGGTCGACGAGCGAGAGCGCCAGCAGCTCGTCGCCCTGGTAGATGTCGGGCACTCCGGGCACGGTCAGCTTCAGCAGCAGCTGGCCGAGCGCGGCGCGCTCGCCGGCGCGCGCGACCTCGGCCGCGAACGGCTCGAAGTCGGACAGGAACGGGCGGTGCTCGAAGAGCGCGCGGCAGAACGCCTTCACGCGGTCCTCGTGCGCGGTGTCCGGTTCGATCCAGTTCGTGCTGCGCTTGGCCTCCCGCAGCGCCTTCTCGACGTACGCCTCGAGCCGGTCGATCTCGATCGGCCACACCCCCACGAGCGTCTGGAAGATGAAGTAGCGCTCGACCGTGTCCGGCCCCACGATCGTCGAGCACGCCTCGAGCCAGCGGCGCACATGCGCCGCCCACTCCTCGGCCATCGAGGCGAGCGCGCCGATCCTCGCCCGCGCGTCGCCCGAGCGCTTGGTGTCGTGCGTCTGGGTGACGAGCAGGTTGCGCGGGAAGCGCCGGGCACGTTCGAGGTTGCCCGCGTGGAACGCGTCGACCGACAGCCCGAAGCGCGACGGGTCGCCGCCGACGTCGTTCAGAGCCAGCAGCCGCGCGTAGCGGTAGAACGCGGTGTCCTCGACGCCCTTGGCCATGATCGCCGGCGTCGTCTGCTGGAAGCGCGTGACGAATGCGTCCCAGCCGCGGTCCTCGAGCGACAGCACGCGCTGCAGCGAGTCGGGGAGCGCGGCCTCGGCGATCGCCTCACGATCCGCTTCCTCGACACGCCCCGACCAGGGCTCGACATACGTGCGGTAGACGGGCAGCGAGGCGAGCGTGCGCTCGAGCCCGCCGACCGCGCGCGGCGCCTCCCGGCGCAGGCGGTCGACCTCGGGGGCGAACGGTCCGCGCACCTGCTCGAGCTTGGCCTCGAGCGCGACCTCGCCGAACGGGCGCGCGTCGCCGGACAGCTCGGTCCAGAGGTCGGTCAGCGGCGGCTCGCCCGCGGGATCGACGAACAGCGCGGCGACGTCGTTCAGGAACTCGTAGCCGACCGTCCCCTCCACCGCCCAGTCGCGCAACGACTCCCCGGGGTCGAGGATCTTCTCCACCCACACGTGGCGCGCGCCGCCTTCGCGCAGGCGCCGCAGGTATCCGGCAGGGTCGGCGAGCCCGTCCGGATGGTCGACCCGCAGGCCGTCGACCACCCCCTCGCTCACCAGCCGCAGCGCCAGCCGGTGCGTCTCCTCGAACACGTGCTCGTCCTCCTGCCGCACCGCGGCCAGGTGGTCGATGTCGAAGAACCGGCGGTGCCGGCCGGTCTCGTCGTCGAGGTCGAAGAAGCGCCCGCGCAGCGCCGGGTCGGCCCAGAACCGGTTGGCGTCGTCGGTGGCCATGTGGTTGGGGACGATGTCGAGGATCAGCCCGAGACCCTCGCGGCGCGCGGCCGCGGCCAGCGCGTCGAGCTCGCGCTCGCCGCCGAGCTCCTCGGAGAAGCGCCCGGGATCGACGACGTCGTAGCCGTGGGTGGAGCCCGCGCGCGCCTGGAACGACGGCGGCAGGTAGAGATGGCTGATCCCGAGGTCGCGCAGGTAGGGCACGAGCTCGCGCGCCTGGGCGAAGCCGAACCCGCCGCCGAGCTGGAGCCGGTACGTCGCGCGGAAGGCCGCCACGTCAGTTCTCGCGGCGGAGGAGGATCAGCGACAGCTCGGGCACGGTGACGACCTCGCCGGCGCTCGTCGTCCCGTCCTCGAACGAGCCGTCGTCGGTGCGCAGGACGATCGCCCAGCGGCGCCCGAAGCGGCTCGGCGGGAGCTTGAACTCGATGTCGTCGTGGTTGCCGTTGAACAGCAGCAGGAACGAGTCGTCGACCACGCGCTGACCCTGCTCGTCCGGTGCTGCGATCGCTTCGCCGTTGAGGAACATGCCGACGACGTGGGCCTCGTCCCAGTCGCGCTTGGTCATCCGCCGGCCGTCGGGGCGGAACCACCACGCGTCGGGCAGCCCTGACCCCTCCTTGTCGGTGCCGTGCAGGAACTGCCGGCGGCGGAACACCGGGTGCTCGCGTCGCAGGGCGATCAGGCGGCGCGTGAACTCGAGCAGCTCGCGGCCGGTCTCACCCACCTCCCAGTCGAACCACGAGATCTCGTTGTCCTGGCACCACGCGTTGTTGCTCCCGCCCTGGGTGCGCGCCATCTCGTCGCCGCCGAGCAGCATCGGCGTGCCCTGGGAGAGGATCAGCGTGGCGAGGAAGTTGCGCCGCTGGCGGTCGCGCGCGTGGATGATCTCCGGGTCGTCCGTCTCCCCCTCGGCGCCCATGTTCCAGGAGCGGTTGTCGTTCGTCCCGTCCTGGTTGTTCTCGAGGTTGGCCTCGTTGTGCTTGTCGTTGTAGGAGACGAGGTCGTTGAGCGTGAAGCCGTCGTGCGCGGTGACGAAGTTGACCGACGCGAACGGGTGCCGGCCGTCGTCCTCGTAGAGGTCGCTGGACCCGGTGAAGCGCGACGCGAACGCGGCGGCGCTCGCCTGCCCGCGCCAGAAGTCGCGCATGACGTCGCGATAGATGCCGTTCCACTCCGACCACAGGACCGGGAAGTTGCCGACCTGGTAGCCGCCGGGGCCGACGTCCCACGGCTCGGCGATCAGCTTGACCTGGGAGAGGATCGGGTCCTGGTGGATGACGTCGAAGAAGCTCGCGAGACGATCGACGTCGTACAACTCCCGCGCCAGGGCGCTGGCGAGGTCGAAGCGGAAGCCGTCGACGTGGCACTCGGCGACCCAGTAGCGCAGCGAGTCCATGATCAGCCGCAGCACGCTCGGGTGCATCACGTTGAGCGAGTTGCCGGTGCCCGTGAAGTCCATGTAGTAGTGCGGGTCCTCGGGCATGAGCCGGTAGTAGCTCACGTTGTCGACGCCCTTGAAGGAGAGCATCGGGCCGAGGTGGTTGCCCTCGGCGGTGTGGTTGTAGACGACGTCGAGGATCACCTCGATGCCGGCGCGGTGCAGCGCCTTGACCATGCCCTTGAACTCGCGCACCTCCTGGCCGCGGATGCCGGTGGCGGCGTAGCCGGAGTGCGGCGCGAGGAAGCCGATCGTCGAGTAGCCCCAGTAGTTGGTGAGGCCCTTGTCGGCGAGGAAAGACTCGTCGGCGATGTGGTGGATCGGCAGCAGCTCGACGGCGGTCACGCCCAGCGACTGGAAGTGCTCGATGGCTGCCTCGGAGGCGAGCCCGGCGTACGTGCCCCGGAGGTCTTCGCGGACGCCGGGATGGAGCTTGGTGAAGCCCTTGACGTGGGTCTCGTAGATCACCGTCTGGTCCATCGGCGTGCCCGGCCGGCGGTCGTCCTCCCACTCGAAGCGATCGTCGACGACCACGCTCTTGGGGATCGCGAGCGCGTCGTCGGTGGTGTCCATCACGAGGTCGGACTCGTCGCCGGCGTCCGGGTCGGGCTTGTACGGGAGCACGTTCCCCCGTTTCCAGCGCACCTTGCCCTCGATCGACTTCGCGTACGGGTCGATCAGCAGCTTGTGCGGGTTGAAGCGGTGGCCGGCGTGCGGGTCGTACGGGCCGTGGACGCGGTAGCCGTAGCGCTGCCCGGGACCGACGCCGGGCAGGTACACGTGCCAGTTGAACGCCGTGCGCTCGCCGACCTCGATCCGCTCCTCGACGTCCTCGTCGTCGAACAGGCACAGCTCGACGCGCTCGGCGTTCTCCGAGAACAGCGAGAAGTTGGTGCCCTGCCCGTCCCAGGTCGCGCCCAGGGGGAACGGCCTGCCCGGCCAGACGTCTCTCACGGCGGTCACGTTAGCCGGAGCAGCGCGCCCGACAGCGCCGGGAGGTGGACGTAGCCGGGCTCGAGCGTGACCGGGTGAGTGGTGAGGACGAGCTCGCCGGTGGCCTCGAGCGGTATATGGGAGTCGCGGCGCGAGAAGCTCGCCACCAGCAGGTACGGCCCGCGGCGCACGCGCAGCCAGCCGGCGTGCTCGTCGTGCTCGACGCTGTCGGCGTCGCCCGGCGGAAGATCGCGGCGCACGCGAAGCAGCTCGGCGTAGAGCTCGCGCAGCCCGTCCGGCTCTCCCGTGCGGGTCAGCTTGGAGGCCTCGAACGTCGCGGGATCCTGCGGGTCGGGCACCTCCCGGCCGCGGAACTCGGCGAAGGCGGCGAACTCGCGCCGCCGGCCCTCGCGGGTGGCGGTGGCGATCGACTCGTCGATGTGGTCCGAGAAGAACTGGAACGGCGCGTCCTCGCCGTGCTCCTCGCCCTGGAAGAGCATCGGGGTGAACGGCGACAGCAGCGTGCAGAACGCGGCCAGCGCGCGCGTCTCGACGGGGAGCCGCTCCCCGAACGCGCGGTTGCCGACCTGGTCGTGGTTGGCGCTGAAGACGACGAAGCGCTCGGGTGGGACGTCGTCGGCCTTGGCGCCGAAGCGGCGGTGGCGGAAGGTGGAGTAGGTGCCGTCGTGCACGTGCGGGCGGTGGAACGCCTTGGCGAGGTCGGCGAGCGCGCCGAACTCGGCGTAGTAGCCCTCGCGGTCGCCGGTCAGCAGCACGCGCAGCGCGTGGTGGAAGTCGTCCGCCCAGGCGGCGTCGCAGCCCCAGCCGCCGCGCATCACGTCGCGCATCACCTGCGGGTCGTTGAGGCCGGACTCGGCGATCACGAACGCCGGCTCGGTGCGGCGCGCGATCGCCGCCACGAGATGCTCGGGGCTGCCGTCCTTGATCGCGTGGACGGCGTCGAGCCGCAGGCCGTCGAGGTGGAAGTCGCGCACCCACTGCTCGGCGCTCTGCAAGACCCACTCGCGCACGGCGCCCGAGTGCTCGTCGTCGAAGTTGACGGCATTGCCCCAGGGCGTCTCGTAGTGGCTGGTGAAGTACGGGCCGTAGGCGGTCAGCGCCGGCGTCCCGGACGCGCCGACGTGGTTGTAGACGACGTCGAGCAGCACGGCGAGGCCTTCTCGGTGCGCTGCGTCGACGAGCTTCTGGAGGCCGAGCGGGCCGCCGTAGGAGGATTGCGCGGCGGACAGGTAGACCCCGTCGTAGCCCCAGCCGTGGCGGCCGGGGAACTCGCCGACCGGCATCAGCTCGATCGCGGTGACGCCCAGCTCGCGGAGCTCGCGCAGGTGCCCGATCGCGGCCTCGAACGTGCCCTCGGCGGTGAACGTGCCGACGTGCAGCTCGTAGAGCACGAGCTCGCCGACCGCGGGCGGGACCCAGTCGCTGTCGGTCCACGTGAACGCGCCCGCGTCGAGCAGGCGCGACGGGCCGCGGATGCCCTCGGGCTGCCAGCGGCTCGCCGGGTCGGGCAGCGGCCGGCCGTCGAGCACGAACTCGTAGTCGGCCCCCGGGGCGGCCTCGACGACCGCCTCGCGCACCCCGAGACCGGCGTCCTCCATCGCGTGCTCCCGACCGTCAACGCGCAGCGTCACCGTCTCCGGGATCGGGGCCCAGACGCGATACTCCGCGCGGCCGTCCGGCAGCGGATGGGCGCCGAGACGGCGCTCGAACGGCAGGGTGTCGCTCTGCACTTAGTCCTGGTCTTCAGGGACGAGCCACAGCGTGCCGAGCGGCGGCAGCCGCAGCTCGGCCGAGAACGGCTGGTCCATCCACCCGAGCGGTTGCGCCTCGATCCCGCCGAGGTTGCCGACGTCCGAGCCGCCGTAGAAGCCCGAGTCGGTGTTCACGGCCTCGCGCCAGCGGCCGGCGCGCGGCAGCCCGAGCCGGTAGTTCTCGCGCGGCGTCGGCGACAGGTTGGCCACGTACACGATCACGCGCTCGGAGTCCTTGGAGCGGCGGGCGAAGGCGAACACGTTCGAGTCGGCGTCGTTGGCCTCGATCCACCAGAAGCCCGTGCCGTCGAAGTCGAGCTCCCACAGCGCCGGCTCGGCACGGTAGGCGTGGTTGAGGTCGCGCACCAGCGACTGCACGCCGGCGTGCTGGGGATCCTCGAGCAGGTGCCAGTCGAGCGAGCGCTCCTCGCTCCACTCCGCCTCCTGGGCGAACTCGCAGCCCATGAACAGCAGCTTCTTGCCGGGGTGCGCCCACATGAACGCGTACAGGGAGCGCAGGTTGGCCAGCTTCTGCCACTTGTCACCCGGCATCTTGCTGATCAGCGAGCCCTTGCCGTGCACGACTTCGTCGTGGGAGAGCGGCAGGATGAAGTTCTCCGTGAACGCGTAGACGAGGCTGAACGTCAGCTCGTGGTGGTGCCAGCGGCGGTACACCGGGTCCTGCTGGAAGTAGGCCAGCGTGTCGTGCATCCAGCCCATGTTCCACTTGAAGCCGAAGCCGAGGCCGCCGAGATAGGTGGGCCTGGAGACGCCCGGCCACGCGGTCGACTCCTCGGCCGCCGAGATCGCTCCCGGCTCGCGCGCGTGGAGAACCTCGTTGAGCTCCTTGAGGAAGCCGACGGCGTCGAGGTCCTCGTTGCCGCCGTACTCGTTCGGCACCCACTGGCCCTCCTCGCGCGAGTAGTCGAGGTAGAGCATCGAGGCGACGGCGTCGACCCGGATCCCGTCCGCGTGGTACTCGCGAAGCCAGTAGAGGGCGTTGGCGACGAGGAAGTTGCGCACCTCGTGGCGGCCGTAGTTGAAGACGAGCGTGCCCCAGTCGGGATGGGCGCCGCGGCGGGGGTCCGCGTGCTCGTAGATCGCGGTGCCGTCGAAGCGGGCGAGCGCGAAGTCGTCGCGCGGGAAGTGGGCGGGCACCCAGTCGAGGAGCACGCCGACGCCGTTCTGGTGCAGGCGGTCGACGAAGGCCTTGAAGTCGTCGGGCGAGCCGTAGCGCGGGGTGGGCGCGAAGTAGCCCGTCACCTGGTAGCCCCAGGAGCCGCTGAAAGGGTGCGCCATCACCGGCAGCAGCTCGATGTGCGTGAAGCCCATGTCGCGCGCGTAGGCGGACAGCTCGTCGGCCAGCTCGAGGTAGGTCAGCGAGCGGTTGCCCTCGTGCGGGTTCAGCCGCCACGAGCCGAGGTGGACCTCGTAGATCGACATCGGCCCTTCGAGCGGATCCTGGCGCTCGCGCTCCGTCCGCCATTCCTCGTCAGCCCAGGCGTGCGTGGAGTCGTGGACCACGGACGCCGTCTTCGGCGGCACCTCGGTGGCGAAGGCGATCGGGTCGGCCTTCAGCCGGATCTCGCCGTCGGGCGCGAGGATCTCGTACTTGTAGTGCGCGCCGACCTCGACGCCGGGCAGGAACAGCTCCCAGACGCCGGACGAGCCGAGCGAGCGCATCGGGTGCATCCGCCCGTCCCAGAAGTTGAAGTCGCCGACGACGGAGACCGCCTTGGCCGACGGCGCCCAGACCCCGAACGCCGTCCCGCCGACGCCGTCGATCTCCTCGACGTGCGCGCCGAGCTTGGTCCACAGCTCCTCATGGCGGCCCTCGCCCACGAGGTGAAGGTCGAGCTCACCGACGGTCGGCAGGAAGCGGTACGGATCGTCGATCGTGATCGTCCCCGACTCGCCGTAGTCGACCTCGAGCTTGTAGCTGACCGGAAGCTCGGCGTTGGGGGCGATCCCCTCGAAGACGCCGCCAGGGTGGACCTGCTGCAGCTCGACGGTCTCGTTGTCGGCCGTGACGGCCCGGACGGCCGCGGCGGCGGGCCGGAACGCGCGGATCACCACCCCGCCGTCGGCGGGATGGGCGCCGAGCACGCCGTGCGGGTTGGCGTGCTCGCGCCGGACCAGGCGCTCGAGATCGGGGGCGGCTGCCAGTGCCATCGGCGGAGTGTGTTCCCTTCGGGTCGATACGTGCCGACCGGGCACGGTACCGCGCGGGCGAACGTCAACGGCGGCTGGGTGAGGGAGACGTGTATCCGAGCGTGACCGCGTCGGCGAACGCCGCCTGCAGGTCGACGATGACTTGGTCGGGTGTATGGTCGACTTGTCTGGTGCCGTAGCGGCGCGGTACGAAGCGGTGGGCGCGCAGGTAGAGGTCGCGGTCGTCGTCGGCGTCGGCCTGGCGGGGGCGTTCGTGCTGGCGGCCGTCGAGCTCGACCGCGACCCGCCGGTCGCGCCAGAGACAATCCACTTTGTAGGGCCCGAGCCGTTGGTTGCGTTCGGGGAGCTCGATGTTGTGTCTTATGAGCAGCGCTCGGAAGCGCCGTTCGAGATTGCTCTTGGCCTCGCCGTGGCCCGGGGCGTGGGCATTGAGGGCGGCCCGGAGGTTGGCGCTGCCCGGGTGGCCTCGGCGGAGCGCTTGTACGACGTCGTGTGGGCGGAGGTCGTGCTGGAACTCGGCCTCGGCGAGCGCTCTGAGGAGCGGTTCCGGCTCGTAGTGCGTGGCGAGGTCGAGGAGGGTGCGGGTGACGGAGGTGGTGCGGAAGCCGCCGTTGTGGACGACGTCGCCGGGGCGGAGACGGAGGCCGTGGGGTATCGCCACCTCGATCGCGATCGGCGGCGCGGGCACGATCTGCCACCGCCACGCCGCAGTGCCGCGACTCAGGAACGCGCCCGGGCCTGCGGCGAACAGCGCACTGAGGAGAAGAGCGTCCTCGCCCAGCAGCTCTGGAGCCACCACGGAGTAGACACCTGGATGCAGCCGATGCAGCGTGCCGGCGTGCAGCGCGCGATCGATCGCCCACTCGCTCATGCCGCATCCCAAGAGCTGGGCTCGTGATGCCACTCCGCCCTGATCGGCCGCGAGAGCGCGAACTGCGCGTGATTGCCCGCGCTTTCCGCGGGTAGTCGCGCGCAGTTCGGGCATAGCCGCGATTCTGGCCCGCATCGCATCACGAATCACCACGCGAATGTGACAACACTCTCCCTACCCAGCGCAGTTGACGTTGACGTTGACTTCAATCCGGCAGCACCGGCATCTCGTAGCCGGTATTGCGGCCAAGAAGAACCGCGCGGGTGATGGCTTCGGCTCCGTAGCGGTCTCGGACGAGGTCGAGAGCTGAGTCGAGCCCACCCAGGCGGTCGACCGGCAGGTCGAGCTGGCCGACGCCGGCGTTCGCCAGGTTCGAGAGAGACAGGCCGACCAGCGTCACTCCCCGCTCCTCCATCAATGCGCCGTTCTCCGCCAGCAGCACCTCGGCCACCTCGAGGATCGCCGACGTCCGAGACGTCGGCGCCAACAGCGTGCGCGACCGCGCCGCGCGCGTGAAGTCGTCGAAGCGCAGGCGCAAGGTCACCGTCCGGCACACACGGCGCGCCGCGCGCAGCCGCCGCGACAGACGGTCGACGATCGCGAGCACGATCGCGTGCAGCTTCTCCGGCGAGTGCCGACCGCGGCCGAGCGCGCACTGGGAGCCCATCGAGCGCCGCCGAACGCCGACGCGGACGCGCCGGGCGTCTCGGTTGTTCGCGAGCGCGTAGAGCTGGCGGCCGGCGGCGCGCCCCACCAGGGTGACCAGCGTCCGCTCCCCGAGCTGCGCGACCTGGCCGACGGTGGCGATGTTGCGGTCGTGGAGCTTGGCCGCGGTCTTCGGGCCGACGCCCCACAGCCGCTCGACCGGCAGCGGGTGCAGGAACGCGAGCTCCTCTCCCGGCGGCACGACCAGCAGGCCGTCGGGCTTCGCCACCGCGCTCGCGACCTTGGCGAGGAACTTCGTGCGGGCGACGCCGACCGTGATCGGCAGGCCGACCCGCTCGCGGACCTCGTGCCGCAGCCGCACCGCGATCTCGCGCGGCGTGCCGGCGATCCGCTCCATCCCGCGCACGTCGAGGAACGCCTCGTCGATCGACAGGCCCTCGACCAGCGGCGTGGTGTCCTCGAACACGCCGAACACCGCCCGGCTGGCGTCGACGTACGCGGAGAACCGCGACTTGACGACGACCGCGTCAGGGCACAGCCGCCGCGCCATCCGGCCGCCCATCGCCGAGTGCACCCCGCGCGCCTTGGCCTCGTAGCTGCACGCCAGCACCACCCCCGTGCCGACGATCACGGGCCGGCCGATCAGCCGCGGGTCGTCGCGCTGCTCGACCGAGGCGAAGAACGCGTCCAGGTCCGCGTGCAGGATGGTCGCCTGGTCTCGCACGAACACATGTTCGCACGCGAGGAGGTCAGTTCGGGCGGGCGGGCGGCGGTCTCGCGCGCGGGGCGGTCCGACTCAGACGCGCGGGAGCCGGTCCCGCTTGCGCTCGGGCGAGAGCCCGGTGCGCCGCAGCACGAAGCCGGCTATCGGCAGCAGGATCAGCACGCCGATGATCGCCGAGACGACCCCGCCCAGGTCGAACATCTCGTCGTCGCCGATCCCGAGCAGGTCGGTGAAGATGAACCACCCGAGCGCCGCTCCCGCGAGCCCGAGCAGCAGGGAGACGAGCCAGGACGCCGGGCCGCCCATGTGGCGGAAGACGTCGCCGGGCATCAGGAGCCGCCCGATGACGCCCGCGATGAAACCGAGGATGAGCGCACCGATCATGCGCTCAGCGTACCCACGTCGCGCGTCAGTAATGCTCGGGCTCGAGCACGTCGGCCCGCGCGCGGCTGATCACGACCTCGGCCACGAACGCCTCCAGGCGCCGGAAGCCGAACCGATCGCCGAGGGTGTTCTTCACCCAGTCGGCCGCCTTCTCGGTCGACGCCTCGGCCGCCGCGCGGTCGTGGTACGTCGTGATCGTGATCAGCTCGCCGTTGCCGCACTCGAGCGCCTGGTACTCGACGAAGCCCTCGATCTTCTGGACCTGCTCGGTGAAGCTCGTGTCGATCAGGCCCATGAGCTCGTTGACCGAGCCCGACTCCACGCGATAGCGGCGAATGCTGGCAAACATCGTCCGACCGTACTCCTGCCCGCTGCCGACCTCAAGGACGCGTTGACGACACGGCGCTGAAGCGAGACAGTCGGCATCGATGAGGACGCTCGCCGCGATCATCCTGCTGCTCGCGCTGCCGGGCGTCGCCGAGGCGGCCTCCCCGCTGCGCCCGCCGAGCGTGGGCGAGCGCGCGGCGATCCTGCGCTGGGCCGACCGCCACGAGACGTCGGGCGTCAACCGCATCTGCGTCCATCGGGCGCGGCCGCGGTACGCGGCCGTGCGCCTCGCGCACGTCACGCGCGGGCGGCGCACGGTGCTGCTCCGGCGGCGCGAGGGTCGCTGGCGCCGGTCGGACGGCGGCGGCGTACGGCGCGAGCTGCTGACGCGCTCGTGCGCGCTGCGGCCCACCCCGGGCGCCCCGGCCGTGAACGCCGCGAGCACGCTGGCGGTCGACGGCTTCGGGCCGCTCGAGCTGGGGATGACCTTCGGCGGCGCCCAGTGGGCGACGCGCACGCGGCTCGACCGCCACGACCTCTTCAACCCGCCCTGCCAGACCTTCGGCACCCGCAGCCTCAACACCGCGTTCTTCGGCCTCACCACCAACGGCGTGATCAGACGGCTCGTGATCACCGGCGCGCCCCTCGCCACCGCCGAGGGCCTGCGGATCGGCGACACCGAGGCGCAGGTCCTCGCGATCTACGGCCCGCCCGATCGCCGCCAGCCCGCCCCGTTCATCCCCGGGGGCGAAGACCTCATCTACGGCACGACCGTGGCCGCACCCCGGCGCCGCGTGGTCATGACCGACCAGCGCAACCTGGTCGTCGAGGTGTCGGTCGGCTTCCGTCCCGAGGTCGACTTCGACGAGGGCTGCGCCTAGGGGTCTGTCCAAGAAGATCCCGGGCGGGGTTCTTGGACAGGCCCCTAGCCCAGCGAGTCGATCAGGCGCAGGATGCCGGCGACCGGGATCGGGACCCAGTCGGGGCGGTTGTTGAGCTCGTAGCGCAGCTCGTAGACCGCCTTCTCGAGCTCGAAGACGGAGAGGAGCTGGCGCGTGGGCGCGGCGCCCGGCGGCAGCAGCGACGGGTCGACGCGGTCGAAGTAGCCCTCGAGGAACGCCTCCCGCGCGCGGTCCTCCCAGTCCTCGGGCGCCGCGACCCCGTGCAGCAGCTGCGACCCCGCCGTCACGTACGAGAACGAGCGCAGCATGCCCGCGACGTCGCGCAGCGGCGAGCGCTTGCGGCGCCGCTCGGGCAGCGGCCGCGCCGGCTCGCCCTCGAAGTCGAGGATCGCCCAGCCGCGCTCGGAGAGCATGGTCTGGCCGAGGTGGTAGTCGCCGTGCGTGCGGATCACCCGGCCGCCCGCGCCGATGTGCGACAGCGCCTGCAGCGTCTCGCGCACGTCCTGCCCGCGGCCCGCGATCGGGGCCAGCGCGTCGCGTCTCCGGGAGGTCGCGGAAGATCCGCTCGATCTGCTCGTCGACGTCCGCCGTCAGCAGCGACAGCGACTCCTGGCTCGGCTCGTCGGGCGCGAACTCCGGCGACGAGTTGTCCGACCCCAGCACGGTGTGCAGGTCGCCGGTCACCTCGCCGAGTCCGCGCAGGTCGGCCAGCAGCCCGTCGGGATCGGTGCCCAGCCGCTCGAGCGTCAGCTCCCAGCCCCCGCGAGCACCCGCCAGGTACTCCTGCAGGATGCCCAGCGTGGCGTCCACGAAGCGGCCCTCGAACTCGTACCACCCGGCCAGCGAGGCGATGTTCGGGAACCCGCGCTCGGACAGGAAGCGCAGCAGCTCGAGCTCGGGGTTCACGCCCGGCTCGACCCGCCGGAAGGCCTTCAGGATCAGCGCCTCGCCGAACACGATCGAGGAGTTCGACTGCTCGACGCCCACCGGCCGCACGTCGACGGTGCCGCCGAGGCCGGCGCCGGCGGTCGACGCCCACCGGAAGCGGAGCACGCCGTCCTGCCCGGTCACCTCGTCGCCGCTGCGCATGCGGTGCAGCAGCTCCCGCCCGCACGCGGGGTCGGCCAGAGCGTCGTAGACGGTCCACCCGTCCTCCTCCGCGATCACCCGCTCGCTCCAGCCTTCCGACGCCGGCCGCAGCGCCACCGGCACCTGGTAGGTCTCGTGCGTGCCCTCGCCGAAGCGCGCCTCCACCAGGGCGAGCGCCAGTAACGGCGGCTCCTCGCGCAGCGTCACGCACTCGGCGACCTCGATCCCGGTGACATCGCGTGACTTCGAGCCGAACCAGCGCTGCTCGACCATCCACTCCTGGAACGCGTCCGCTTCGAGGATCGAGACGTCAATCGGCGGCACTGTCGTCCTCGGTGAGCTGGAACCAGTAGAAGCCGCGCGGGGCGAGCGTGAGCAGGTACTGCAGCTCGCCGATGGCCGGGAACCGCGAGCGCCCGAAGACCTCGACCGGGACGCGGCCCTCGTACGCCGAGAGGTCGAGCTCGACGGCCTGCGCCGAGCGCGCGAGGTTGTGCACGCACAGCATCACGTCGTCCTCGTAGACCCGCAGGTGGGCGAACACCTTCGGGTTCGACGGCTCGATCGGCTCGTAGGTGCCGAGCCCGAACACCGGGTGCTCCTGGCGCAGCGAGATGAAGCGCCGCAGCCAGCGCAGCAGCGAGGTCGGCGTGCGCAGCTGGGCCTCGACGTTGACGGCCTGGAACCCGTACACCGGGTCCATCAGCGGCGGCGCGTAGAGCTGCGCGAAGTCGGCCCGGCTGAAGCCGCCGTTGCGGTCGCCCGTCCACTGCATCGGCGTGCGCACGCCGTCGCGGTCGCCGAGGTAGACGTTGTCCCCCATCGCGATCTCGTCGCCGTAGTAGAGGACCGGCGTTCCCGGCAGGGAGAACATGATCGCGTGCATCAGCTCGATCTCGTCGCGCCCGCCGTCGAGCAGCGGGGCGAGCCGCCGCCGGATGCCGACGTTGATCTTCATCCGCGGGTCCTTGGCGTACTCGCCGTACATGTAGTCCCGCTCCTCGTCGGTGACCATCTCGAGCGTCAGCTCGTCGTGGTTGCGCAGGAACAGGCCCCACTGGCAGTTGTCCGGGATGTCGGGGGTCTGCTTGAGGATCTCGTAGATGGGAGTGGCCTCTTCCCGCCGCAGGGCCATGAACATGCGCGGCATGACCGGGAAGTGGAAGGCCATGTGGCACTGGTCGCCGTCGCCGAAGTACTCGACGACGTCGGCGGGCCACTGGTTGGCCTCGGCGAGCAGCACGCGGTCGGGGTACTTGGCGTCGATCTCCGCGCGCACGCGCTTCAGATACTCATGCGTCTCCGGCAGGTTCTCGCAGTTGGTGCCCTCGCGCTCGTAGAGGTAGGGCACGGCGTCGAGCCGGAAGCCGTCCATCCCGAGGTCGAGCCAGAAGCGCAGGACCTCGAGCATCGCGTCCTGGACCTCGGGGTTGTCGTAGTTGAGGTCCGGCTGGTGGGAGAAGAACCGGTGCCAGTAGTAGGCGCCCGCCTCGTCGTCCCAGCTCCAGTTCGACGTCTCGGTGTCGGTGAAGATGATCCGCGCTTCCTCGTACTTCTGGTACGTGTCCGACCACACGTACCAGTCGCGCTTGGCGCCGGAGCGCGACTCCTGGAACCACGGGTGGTCGCTCGACGTGTGGTTCATGACGAGGTCGGCGATCACGCGGATGCCGCGCTGGTGGGCGGCCTCGATGAAGTCGCGCACGTCGTCGACCGTGCCGAAGTCGGGCTGGATGGTGAAGAAGTCGGCGATGTCGTAGCCGCCGTCGCGCAGCGGCGACTCGTAGAACGGCAGCAGCCAGATGCAGTCGACGCCCAGCCACTGCAGGTAGTCGAGCTTCTCGATCAGCCCGCGGAAGTCACCGGAGCCGTCGCCGTTGGCGTCGAAGAACGCGCGCGTGTGGATCTCGTAGAAGACGGCCGTCTTGAACCACAGCGGCTCGGCCTCGAACCAGTGCCCGGGGTCGTTGCGGCTCATCCAGCTCCGCGTGCGTGGCGTGTTGCCAACCGAATGATCGAACCGGTTGCGCAGCTCATCCGGTAAGTACTTTGAAGACGTGCGTCTGCGACCCGTGCGGGTCCAGGCGCACGTAGTTCGCGCCGATCCGCCAGTCGTAGTGGTCGCCCGTGAACTGGTCCTGGACCGCGAACACGGGCGGCAGCCCGAGGTGGGCGGGGATGAGCACGGCGCCGGCCTGGGCGTTGTGGGGATCGATGTTGGCCGCCACGATCACGCAGTTGCCCGGCGCGGCCTTGGCGTACGCGATCAGCGCGTCGTTGGCGGTGTCGAGGAAGTGCACGTTGCCCAGCACCTGCAGCGCCGGGTTCTCGCGCCGGATCTCGTTCAGGCGCCGCATCATCGGCAGCAGCGGCCCGTCGAAGGCGCGCTCGCGGATCTCGTACTTCTCCGAGTTCAGGTACTCCTCGCTGCCCTCGCGCAGCGGCACGTTCTCGAAGTGCTCGTAGCCGGAGTAGACGCCGTACGACGGGCTGAGCGTGGCGGCGAGCACGAGCCGGGTGACGAACGCCGGCGGCCCGCCGTGCTGCAGGTAGGCGTGCAGGATGTCGTGCGTGTTGACGAAGAAGTTGGGCCGGAAGTACTCGGCCTCCTCCGTCCAGTTGAGCTCGTTCACGTACTCCGTCAGCTCCCAGCGGGAGTTCTTCCACGTGTAGTACGTGTACGACTGCGTGAAGCCGAGCTTGGACAGCTCGCGCATGACCGCCCGCCGGGTGAAGGCCTCCGACAGGAAGATCACGTCGCGGTCGACCTTGTGGACCTCCTTGATCAGCCACTCCCAGAACGGGAACGGCTTCGTGTGCGGGTTGTCGACGCGGTAGACCTTGACGCCGACGTCGACCCACCCGAGCACGATCTCCCGCCACGCGTGCCAGAGCGGCTCCCAGGCCGGCGTGTCCCAGTTGAAGTTGTAGATGTCCTGGTACTTCTTGGGCGGGTTCTCGGCGTACTTGATCGTGCCGTCGGGGCGCTGCTGGAACCACTCGGGATGCTCGGTCAGCCAGGGGTGGTCGGCCGACGCGTTGAGCGCCAGGTCGATCGCGACGTCCATGCCGTGCTCGCGCGCGGTCTCGCACAGGGCGCGCAGGTCGTCGATCGTCCCCAGCTCCGGGTGCACCGCCTCGTGGCCGCCCTCCTCGGACCCGATCGCGTACGGGACGCCCGGGTCGTCGGGCCCGGCGACCAGCGTGTTGTTGCGGCCCTTGCGGTTCTTGCGGCCGATCGGGTGGACGGGCGTGAAGTAGAGGACGTCGAAGCCGTGGTCGGCGATCGCCGGGATCTGCTGCTCGACGCCCTTGAAGCCGCCCCACGAGCGCGGGAACAGCTCGTACCAGGCGGAGAAGCGCCCGCGCACGCGGTCGACCTCGAGCGGCAGCGGCTGCTTGAGCGTCGTCGCCTCGTGCCGCATCCCGACCCGCTCGACCGCCTCCGCGAGGTCCGGGCTCATGGCCGCGTCGTGGCGCGCGGACTCGGGGAGCGCGGCGTCGCCCATCGCGGCCATCGCGGCCTCGATCGCCTCGCGGTCGCCGGGATCCTTGGCGGCGGCGACCGTCAGCTCGAGCAGCGCGATGCCCTCGGACAGCTCGCCCTGGAGGTCGTGCTGGCCGGCGTCGATCTTGCGGTGCATCTCGTCGCGCCAGGTGGCGAAGAGGTCGTTCCAGGCCTGGATCTCGAATCTCCAGGTGCCCGGCGTCTCGACCGTGAACTCGCCCTCCCAGCGGACGCCCCGGTGGTGGGCGTCGACCGCGTGCATCGGCGTCTCCAGCCAGCGCTTGCCCCCGGGAGCCTTGTAGCGCACGACCGCACGCAGCATCTCGTGGCCGTCGCGGAAGATGTCGGCCGACACACGGACGCTGTCGCCGACGCAGCGCTTGGGTGGATAGCGTCCCCCGTCGAGTGTGGGCGCCGCCTTGTTGATCTTGGTTCGAGCCGGGGCCTCGGGCATCGCAGCCGGGAAGTATCCACAACGCGTCCGGTCCTAACCCTTCTGATGAAGCTCCCACGTTCCAGCGGCGTCCAGCTGCATCCCACATCCCTGCCGGGCGGCCGCCTCGGGAGCGAGGCCCACCGCTTCGTCGACTGGCTGGCCGAGGCCGGGCAGTCGTGGTGGCAGATGCTCCCGCTGGGGCCGCCCGATCGCCACGGCTCGCCCTACCGGTCGGCGTCGGCGTTCGCCGCGTGGCGCGGGCTGCTGGCCGAGCCGCGGGCGCGGGTCACGCGCGCGGAGGAGCTCGACTTCCGCGAGCGCAACGCGTACTGGATCGAGGACTGGGCCCGGCTCGGCCCGCGCGGCGCGATCGCCGACCAGGTGCGGTTCGAGCGCGAGTGGTCGGCGCTGCGCGCGCACGCCGCGGAGCGGGGCGTGCGGCTGATCGGCGACGTGCCGATCTACGTCGCCGCCGGTTCGGTCGACCACCGCGCGCACCCGGAGCTGTTCCGCTCCGACGCCGTCGCCGGCACGCCGCCCGACGCGTACACCGACAAGGGTCAGCTGTGGGGCAACCCGCTGTACGACTGGGGCGCGCTGCAGCGCCGCGGCTACCGCTGGTGGACCGACCGCCTGCGCCGCACGTTCGAGCTCTTCGACCTCGCGCGGATCGATCACTTCCGCGGCTTCGCCGCGTACTGGACGGTGCCGCGAGGGGCGCGCCACGCGCTCAGCGGGCGCTGGTCGCGCGGGCCGGGCCGCGCGCCGTTCGACGCCGCCCGCCGCACGCTCGGCCGCGAGCTCCCGCTGATCGCCGAGAACCTCGGCGTGATCACCCCGGCGGTCGAGCGGCTGCGAACCGGCCTCGGCCTGCCGGGGATGGTCGTGCTCCAGTTCGGGTTCGGCTCGCGCGACCCCGCCAACGTGCACACGCCGGTCAACCACCGCGAGGACACGGTCGTCTACACGGGAACGCACGACAACGACACCGTGCGCGGGTGGTACTCCAGCCTGGACGCGGCCACGCGGGCGGAGGTCGACGCCGCGATCGACTTCGCGGGCGTCCGCGAGCGCGCGCCGCACTGGTCGCTGATCCGGCTCGCGCACGCGTCGCCGTCGCGGCTGGCGATGGTCCAGGTCCAGGACGTGCTCGGTCTCGGCTCGGAGGCGCGGATGAACCAGCCGGGCACCGTCGGCGCCTGGCGCTGGCGCCTCGAGCGGCTTCCACGGACCGACCACGCGCGCCGGTTGCGAGCGGCGACCGAGGCGGCGGGCCGACTACCCTCCTAACGCCCCATGGCCGCGCCTGCAGCTCCCGA
The DNA here is from genome assembly GCA_963789005.1 of uncultured Solirubrobacteraceae bacterium. GTDB lineage: Bacteria > Actinomycetota > Thermoleophilia > Solirubrobacterales > Solirubrobacteraceae > DASSUW01. The sequence goes on along the minus strand of CAWBIZ010000004.1, from coordinate 20,295 downwards.
CAAGATCCTCGACGTCAACCGCCGCTATCACGACGTCGCGGCGGCGACTACGACGCCAAGTGGGGGATCTCGTACGGCGACGTGGGGCGGCGGCAGGTGCTCGGAAAGGTCACGAAGCTGCTCGGGCCGCGCCCCGGTCCGTTCCCGCGGGCGCTCGAGATCGGGGCCGGGACCGGGTACTTCTCGCTCAACCTCGCCCGCGCGGGCGTGATCGGGGCCGCGACCTGCACGGACATCTCGCCGGGGATGCTCGAGACGCTGGAGCGCAACGCCCGCGGGTTGGATCTCGACGTCGAGACCGTCGTCTGCGACGCCGCCGAGCTGCCGTTCGAGGACGAGAGCTTCGACCTCGTGCTCGGGCACGCGGTCCTGCATCACCTGCCCGACCTCGACCGCGCGTTCTCGGAGCTGAACCGCGTGCTCGCTCCCGGCGGGACGCTGTTCTTCGCCGGCGAGCCGTCGCGCGACGGCGATCGCCTCGCGGGCGTCCCCAAGCGCGCCGCGCTGCGGGTCGCGCCGGCCTGGCGGCGGGCGCTCCGGGCCCGGCCGGCGCCGCCCCATGAGAGCGCGCAGGACCACTCGCTGGAGGCGCTCGTCGACGTCCATGCGTTCGTCCCCGACGACCTCTCCCGCCACGCCGCGCTCGCCGGGTTCGAGGACGTGCAGGTGCAGGGCGAGGAGCTGCTGGCGAACTGGTTCGGCTGGTTCAACCGCACGCTCGAGGCGGGCGCCGACCCGGCCGACATCCCGTGGGCCTGGATCCAGTACGCCTACCGCGGCTACCTGGCGCTGCAGGCGGTCGACCGGCGGGTGCTCGAGCCGCGCCTGCCTGCGCGGCTCTTCTACAACCTCATGCTCGCGGCTCGCAAGCCGCTCGCGTGACGATGGCCGAGGCCGAGCGGCCCGACCGGCCGCCGCAGCCGCCCAGCCCGCTCGACATCCTGCGCGATCGCCGGGCGCTGGTCGACACCGGGCTCGGCCCGGTGGCGTTCGTCACCGTCAACGCCGTCGCCGGGCTCGAGACGGCGGCGATCGTCTCGGTCGCGATCTCGGTCGTGATCGCGCTCTTCCGGGCGGTCCGGCGCGAGCCGCTGACGAACGCCGTCGGCGGCATCCTCGGCACCGGGCTGGCCGTGTTCATCGCGCTGCGCACGGGCAGCGCGTCCGGCTACTTCGTCCCGCGCGCGATCCAGAACGCCGGCCTCGCGGTGGCCTTCTGGGGCTCGATCGCGTTCCGCCGTCCGCTCGTCGGGGTCATCGCCGCGCCGCTCTACCACGTCCCGTCGGGCTGGCATCGCGACGCCCGCATCCGGCGGGCGTTCACGGAGGGCACCGCCGTGTTCGCGGCCGTCTTCACCGTTCGCGCAGTCGTCTACACGATCCTGATCGCCGCAGGCCGCGAAGGCGCGCTGGCGGCCGCGGTCGTCGTGCTCGGCTGGCCGGCGTTCCTCGGCGCCCTGTGGTTCTGCTACCGCTACGTGCCGCGGCGGCTCACGCAGCTCGGCGTCGACGTCGACGAGCTGACGCAGAAGCGCTGATCAGCGCCGCCCGCGCGCTGATCTTCGCGTGCCGGTACGTGTAGGTGAGGTCGCCGCGCAGGCGCCCGCGGGCGCTCGTCTCGTAGCGGATCAGGCTCGACGGCCGGAGCCGGGGCTCGAGGCCGTGGCGGCTGAGGAGGTCGAGCGCGCGCTCGGCGATCGCGACCTGCCCGAACGCGGTCGGGTGCACGTGGTCGGCCATCATCAGGTTGCGGGCGCCGAAGTCTCGGAGGTCCAGCACGAGCGCGTGCGCGGCAGCCGCGGAGGCCTCGATCGCGGCGTTGGCCTCGGCCACCGCCGAGCGCGGCCGCGGCCGGCCGAGGTCGAGCGGGACGGTGGCGGTCAGCACCCGCTCGCAGCGCTCGGCGAGGAAGGCGAGCGCGCTCCGGTGGTCGCGCTCGAACGCGTCGCGGTTCCAGGTGGGGAGCCGCACGTCGTTGGCGCCGACGTACAGGCAGCCGAGGTCGTACAGCGCATCGGTGCGGGCCTGCGGGATCTGGCTCGCCACCACGTCCTGGACGGTCGCGCCGTCCTGTGCGTGCGGGGTGTACGGGAGGCCGAGCCCGCGCGCGACCCACAACGCCCACGACTGCAGCGCGACGCCCCACTGCAGCTCCCCGCCGCCGTTCGTGATCGAGTCCCCGAAGGCGAGGACGCCGAGGCGGCAGGCGGACACCCGCGGATGTCTACCGGACGCGGAAGTACCGGGTGGCCGACGTGCCGGAGCCGGCGTTGCTGTAGACGGCCACCTTGATCCGGTGCCGGCCGCGCCTCAGTCGGCTCACGGTGAGCTTCACGCGGTTGGCGCTCGTAGCGAGCGTCCGCTTCTTCACCTTGACCCACTTCGAGCCCCTCTTGCGCTGCACGAGGATCCGCACCACGGCCGCCCGGGTCGTGCTCGCCCGCACGGTCACGTACCGCCGCGACCCGCGCTTGGTCACCTTCCCCGAGAGCGCGGTCAACGCGGGAAGCGGGCACCCGTTGCGGTGTTCAGCGCCCGCTCGGCCGGGCAGGCGTCGGTGGCGTCGATGAACCCGTCGCCGTCCGTGTTCGGAGCGGGCGGAACCGGACACCCGTTGGCCGTGGACGCGGGCGTCGCCGGGCACGCATCCACCCCGTCCGCGCATCCGTCGTTGTCGACGTCGTTGTCGCACGCGTCGCCGCCGTCGGCACGCCCGTCGCCGTTCTGCTGGCCCGGGTTGGCGACGGTCGGGCAGTTGTCGATGCTGTTCGGGACCGCGTCCTCGTCGGCGTCCGGGCAGCCGTCGGCCGACCCGCTCGCCGCTGTCATCCGGCACGCGTCGGCGCCGTTGGCGAAGCCGTCGCCGTCATCGTCGTCCAGCGTGCCCCCGGCCTGCGCGAGCTCAACGGCCTTTCTCGACGTTCAGCCGGCCACCCGAGACCGAGTACCCGGAGAACGCGCTCTTCGCGTCGACGGAGCTCAGCAGGATGTCCTTGACGTCTCCGGCGCTGAGGCGCAGAATCCGCCTGGAGCACAAGCGCAGCGGCCGCCGCCACATGCGGGGCCGCCATCGAGGTGCCACTCGGCGGTACCACGGAACGCTCGTCCGCGCCTGGATCGCCAGGAAACGTCGACAGGATGGTTTGACCCGGGCGCGAACAGGTCGACGGTGAACGCTGCCGTAGTTCGAGAACGTAGCCTCGCTGGTCCCGATTCGTCGACGCTCCAACGCAGACGACGTTGCGCTCGGGCACATTGCATGGGTACTGCAGGTGTCGCATCGTTGTTGTCGCCGACCTCGTCGGTGCCGCCGTTGCCAGCCGGCGACGACGTAGAGCGTGTCGGGGTGCGCCGCGATCGCTGTACGGAGCGTCTGCACCGCCACCTGGCCCGCCGAGCGACGCGTTCACGACGCGAGCGCCGCTGTTGCCGGCGTAGTCGAACGCCTCAGCGATGTCGGAGTCGAACCCGCCGCCCTCATCGTCGAGCGACGCGCAGGGCCATGATCGACGGCGTGCGGCGCGACGCCCGCGATGCCGACGTCGTTGTCGCGCGTGGCCGCGATGGTCCCGCTCACGTGAGTGCCCGTGGTAGTGCTCGAGAGCTCGACGGAAGCGTTGCGTCCCGACGAAGTTCAGCTCCGCGCCGATGCGACCGGCGAGGTCCTCGTGCTCGGCATCGACTCGCCGAGTCGACGACGGCGACCGTCTGACCGCTGCCCGGGTTCGTCAAGAGATTCCACGCCTGGAGGACGTCGCTGTCGACGTCCGGCGGTGCCGCCGAGTCTGACCGGTGTTCTCGAACGCCCACAGCCAGTGCGATGTACTCAGTCCGCGGCGAAGGCGTACCGGCGGTGGTCGATCTCGGCGTAGACGACGTCCTCGTCGGCGCGCAGCTCGCGCAGCGCCTGGGTCGCCTTACCGGTGCCGGCGGCGACGACCTCGGTCGTTCGGCAGGCTGCAGGCTGCGCACGAGGCGGACGTCGGCGTCCGCGCGGATGTCGGCTCGCTCGGCCGCGCTCAGGCCCGGCTCGCGCTGCACGATGATCCGCGTCGAGGTGTCCGCTGCGGCGGCCTGCGGGAGCAGGACCAGGAGGATGAGGGCGAGCGGAAGCGTGCGGATCAGCACTGTGGTCTTTTCGGCCACCGGGATAGGCAACTTGAACGGCGGCGTAAGGGAGTGAACATCCTAGACTCGCGATCGATGCGCAACCCCGGACATACGTCCGTCGGCACGTGGAGCGGCGGGCGCTTCATGCACTTCGGCGAGCCGGTCGAGGAGGACCGGTTGGCCGCCCTGCTGCGCCCCGGCGGCGGGATCTCGACCGTCCTCACGGCCGACACGTACGGCACCGGCGCCGCGGACGCGCTGCTGGGACGGGCGTTGCAGGGCGTTGACCGCGACGCGTACTGCCTGGTGGGCGCGATCGGGCATGACTTCTACACGGGCGAGCGCGAGGGCGCCAAGGGCTTCCCGCGCTTCACCGACCCGCGGCTGCGCGGCCCCGACGGTTACGCGGGCTACGTGCGGATGTCGGTCGAGCGGAGCCTGGAGCGCTGCGGGGTCGACGCCTTCGACGTCCTGCTCCTGCACAACCCGGACCGGACGGGCTACACCAGCGAGGCCGTCTGGGATGCGCTCGAGGGCGTGCGCGCCGACGGGCTTGCCGGGCGGCTCGGCGTGGCACCCGGCCCGGCCAACGGCTTCACGCTCGACCTGATCGGCTGCTTCGAGCGCTTCGGCGACCGCATCGACTGGGCGATGGTGATCCTCAACCCGCTCGAGCCGTGGCCAGGCGAGCTCGTGCTCGACGCCGCCGCGCGCCACGACGTGCAGCTCATCACCCGTGTCGTCGACTACGGCGGGCTGTTCCACGACGACGTGCTGCCCGGGCACGCGTTTCCCCGCTCGGACCACCGCTCGTTCCGGCCGGCCGGCTGGGTCGAGCGCGGCCGTGAGCGGCTGGAGCGCATGCGCCCGATCGCCGAGCGGCACGGGCTCACCCTGCTCCAGCTCGCGTGCGCGTGGAATCTGGCGCACGCCCCGGTCGCGTGTGTCGCGCCCACGCTGATCCAGGAGCCGGGAGACGGCGCGCGGCCGATCGAGGCCAAGCGCGCCGAGCTCGCGGCTGTGCCCGCCGGAAACGTGCTCTCGGCCGACGAGGTCGACGCGATCCGCGCGATCGGCGACAACACCGGCTCGATGGCGCTCAAGGGCGCGGCGCCGGACTTCGAGGGCGACGCGCTCCCGGACCGCTGGCCGATCAGCGCCGACCTGCGGGCCCTGGCCGGGCGCTGGGGGATCGACCCCGGGCGCGATCTGGCGCGTGCGGCGGCCTGAACGTCGGACGCACATCTGCCGATGACTAGGAGGCCATGCGTGCGCTCGCCGTCGCCATCGTCCTCGTCGCCACCCTCGCCGTTCCGGCGCAGGCGCACGACACGCGCCTCACGCACCGCGACACGCGCGACGAGCTGAGCCACGTCAGTGTCGCCGCGACGGCCGCGGCGGCAGCCGCCACCGACGCGCTCCCCACGGCCTGGTGCGGCGAGCCCCGCACCACCGACGGGACCGCCAACGCCACGCTCTCCCCCTCGTCGCCGCGCTTCAAGCTCGTCTACGCCCACCCGGCCGACCGTCCGGACCGCTTCGCCCAGTGGCAGGACGCGCTGCAGGCGAACGTGGCGGTCGTACAGCGCTTCCTCGCCTCCCAGAGCGGCGGCGGAAAGGGCCTGCGGATCGACATGGGGACGAGCTGCGGCCCACAGTACGTCGACCTCCAGGTCGTGCACCTGCCCCGACCGCGCGCGAACTACGTCGACAACTTCGCCGCCGTCGTGAACGAGGTCGAGGCGCGGCTGGGCCGTTCCGACGGTCCGCGCAACGTCGTGGTGCTCGCCGACACGCTCAACGGCGGCGGCTACGACTACGGCCTCGGCGAGAACGTCCTCGGGCCGGCCGGGGAGCGCCCCGGCGCGGACAACGTGCACAACGCCGGCGGCTTCGCGTCGGTCCTGTTCGCGCGCGACGGCGTTCCCGCGCCCGGCGCCGGCGCGCCCGGCTGGTGGCCGGAGGGGCTGCTGCACGAGATGACGCACAACCTCGGCGCCGTCCAGTGGTCCGCGCCGCACACGACGCAGCCGGCGGGCTTCTCCGATCCCGGCTACGGCCACTGCTGGCAGGGCTACGACGTCATGTGCTACGTCGAGGGCGCCGGAGCCGCCCACCCGATGCGCTACGACTGCCCGCGCACCGCCGGCGCGATCCCGCAGGTCTACGACTGCGGCCGCGACGACTACTTCAACCCCGCGCCCGCGCCCGGCAGCTACCTGGCGCGCTCCTGGAACGTCTACAACAGCGCGTTCCTCGCACCCTGCGAGCAGATCGCCCCGGCGTGCGGCGGCGGCACCGAGGCCGCGGTGCCCGCGCCGCCCGTCAGCACCGCCGCGCCGCGGGTGACGGGTCGGCCGCTGCGCGGCTCCCGGCTCGTCGCCAAGGCCGGCGGCTGGCGCAACGGCCCGCTGAGCTACGCCTACCGCTGGCAGCGCTACCAGCGCGGCGCCTGGCGCACGATCTCCGGTGCCCGCCGCGTGCGCTACGCGCCCAAGCGCGCCGACCGCGGCCGCCGGCTGCGCGTGCAGGTGATCGCCAGCAACCCCGACGGGCGCGCGTCGGCGGCGTCGCCGCCGACCGCCCGCGTGGACGCCGCTGCGGCCACCGCTCGCCGCCGGTAGCACCGGGGTCGCCACAATGTGGCGATGGCCGAGTCGCTGCGCGGCAAGCTCATCATCGCCTCCCCGACGCTCGCGGACCCCAACTTCGCTCGCACCGTCGTGCTGATCGCCGAGCACACCGAAGAGGGGGCGATGGGCCTCGTGCTCAACCACCCGGCGGAGTCGACGGTCTCCGACGCGGTCCCCGACCTCGCGTGGCTGACCGGCGACGACGCTCAGGTCTACGTCGGCGGCCCGGTCGCCGACACCGCGGTCATCGTCCTCGCGGAGTTCGAGCGGCCGGAGCTGGCCGGCGCGCTGATCGACGGCGAGCTCGGCTTCATCGGCACCGACGCCGACGACCCGGCGGCGCTCGAGGGCGCCATCCGGCGGGCGCGCGTGTTCGCCGGCCACGCCGGCTGGGGGCCCGGCCAGCTCGAGGACGAGCTCTCCGAGGAGTCCTGGATCGTCGAACCGCCCGAGCGCGAGGAGGTCTTCGCCGACGACGCCGACGGGCTGTGGGCCGCCGTGCTGCGCCGCAAGGGCCGCGAGTACGCGCTCCTCGCCACGATGCCGCTCGATCCGTCGCTGAATTAAGCGGGGCGCACCGCAACTGTCGGGCGGATCGTGCATTCTTATGTCCTGTTAGGCCGAACCTACGCCCTCCCGGGGGCGTGGGCCGGGGGAACCAATGCGGTCCGGTGGACCGCGGGGGCGAATCGCCGTCAGACCAGAACGGCGTAGCGCACTTCTCAGCGCGAGCCCGTCAGCTCACCTCGGAGGCGGAAAGAGAAGAAAAGGAGTACCGAGCGTGGACTTACGTCCATCTGAGCTGGATCCGTACCCGCGAGCGCAGCGCGACATGGGCTCGGCAGTGCTGTGGGACAAGTCACTACATCGCTCGCGCCGGCGCCGCATGCGCGTGCGTGACGCGCGACGCAACGCGCCGCGCCAGAAGGGCGTGACGCTCGCCGCGGGGGCGGCGATCCTCGCCTCCCCCATCCTGACCGTCGCGTCGGTCGCCTCGGCGAGCTCGGCGCGGCCCGGGGTCACGAAGGCCGAGATCGCGGATAAGGCCGTGGTCGTCGGGGGCGACCAGAGCGCGACCGCGCTGCTCTCGTACGGCGACACCGGCGAGGCGGTCGCGGCTGTTCAGGCCGAGCTGCAGATCGTCGCCGACGGGATCTTCGGCCCGCAGACCGAGGGGGCCGTCAAGGACTTCCAGACGGCGCAGCGGATGAACGTCACGGGCGTCGTCGACGCCAAGACCTGGGCGGCGCTGTTCGCCTCGGACGTGCGGTTCTTCGACAGCGCTTCGGCGTCGACCGCCGGGGCAGGCGCGGAGGCGGACGTCGTGTTCGCGGACGCGCCGCTGCCGGCGGGCGGCGCGAACGGCGAGGAGCGAGCCGCGCTCGGAGACGAGCTCGCCGAGGCTGCGCCGGGAGGCACCGAAGGCGGGTCGCCGCCCGAGTCGTCGACCGGCGCCGACCCCGCGCCCGGTGCGACGCAGCCGGCCCCGGTGGCGGCGCCAAAGCGCGTGCCCGCGGCCGGCAGCGGCTGCGCGGCCGACGGCCGGCTGGTGACGCCGGTCAACGGCACGGTCACGAGCGGCTACGGCGACGGCCGCAACCACGCCGGCGTCGACATCGCGGCGCCGACCGGCACCACCGTCCGCGCCGCCCAGTGCGGCACGGTCAGCATGTCCGGCACCGAGAGCGGCTACGGGTCGATGATCTGCATCCGCCACGCCGGCGAGACGACTACGTGCTACGCCCACCTCTCGCAGCGCGACGTGAGCGTCAACGAGTACGTCAAGGCCGGGCAGAAGATCGGCGAGGTCGGCTGCACGGGCCGCTGCACGGGCCCCCACACCCACTTCGAGGTCCGGCAGGGCGGCACCGCCCAGAACCCATCGCCGTACCTCGCGGGCAGCCGAACGGTCGCGGCCAAGACCGCCACGACCGCTACGGGCGGGATCGGCGGCCCGACGGAGGCCGAGCAGGCAGCCGTATTCGGCACGACCACCGGCGGCACCGAGGCGCCGGCGACCGCCGCCGCGCCGGCGCCAACCGCCCCGGCACCCGCGCCTGCCGCCGCGGCACCGGCTCCGGTAGTCGAGGCGCCGGCTCCGGTAGTCGAGGCGCCGGCTCCGACCGCCGAGGCCCCGGCCCCCGTCGCCGAGACGGCCGCGCCAGTGGCCGAGGCGCCTGCCCCGGTCGCCGAGGCGCCCGCTCCGGTAGCCGAGGCGCCCGTTGCGCCGGCTCCCGTCGCCGAGGCGCCTGCGCCGGTGGCCGAGGCGCCTGCGCCGGTGGCTGAGGCACCCGCCCCGGTAGCCGAGGCGCCCGTTGCGCCGGCTCCCGAGCCCGCCGCCGCGCCGACACCGGCTCCCGCCGCCGAGGAGCCCGCTGCGGCGCCTGCCGCGGAGCCGACAACCGGCGGCGCCGAGGCCCCGGCTGCCGAGGTGGCCGTAGCCGCGGGCTGAGCCGCAGGACTGGCGGAGCGCCCCGGGGGGTGGCGCTCCGCCAGGCAGGGGCAGCCGCAGTTGACGTCTCCGCGGAGACGTCAGGACGGCCCGAAGCCGAGCGCGACGAAGCCCACTCCGACGACCAGGGCGAGCTGGACGCCGAGGCATGCCAGAGTCCAGGCGATCGCCTCTCCCCAGCCTTGGCGCCGAGCGAACCAGGCGCTCGCCGCCGCCGGCACGACGAACAACGCGATAAGCGCGGCGGCCGCCTGCCCGGTCGACCAGCCCGCGAAGTCCCCGCCCTCGCTCTCCACCAGCGCGACCACCGCTACCGCCCCCGCCAACGGAAACACGAGCGGCGCCAGCAGCCATGGCATGACGCTGCGCCGCCGGTCGCGGCGGGCGAGCTCGGAGCGTCGCTCGTCGCTGTGCGCCACCAGCCGCTCCTCCGTCGCCTCCCAGTCCGAGCCCATCGTCAGTCGGCGGGAACTCCCGGAATGCGGCCGTTGCGGAAGGCGTCCACGAACAAGCGGTGGTCGTCGCGGGCCAGTTCCCCGTAGGCGCGCCCGAACGCGACCAGGTCGTCGGCGAACTCCTGCTCGCGGCCGTCGACCATGTCGAGGATTGCCGCCTCGGTCTGGAAGTCGACCAGCGTCTGCTCGCTCCCCGCGTCCGACACGCAGTGGACCTTGGCGGTCGCCTCGCCGAGGTAGGCGAGCAGCGGGAAGACGTCCTCGAGGTCGGACACCTGTCCCCAGTCGATGTCCTCCTCGTAGGGCGACACCTCGGCCACCACCTGGCCGACGCCGCGCAGCTCGCACCAGCCCAGCCACGGGTCGGCGTGGGCCTGCAGCGCGCGCTGGGACACCGCCGTCCGGTGCCCCTGGTGGGAGAAGTACTCGCGAATCGCCTGGTCGTCGACCACCCGGCTCGGCGCGGGGACATTGCCCTGCTTCATCGAGAGGATCACGTCGTTCTCCAAAGCCTGAGTGCGGCCCTCGACGAGCAGGCTGTACGCCGGCAGCCCGGCGGACCCGATCCCGAACCCGGTCCGCCCCACCACGTCCTTGACCGAGTAGGAGACGCTGTGCTGGCGCTTGACGTCCGGGATCGTGTCGAGGTACGCGGCGAAGGCCTCCTCGACCTCGCCCCGCTCGTCGTCCTCGAGCCGCCGCACCCCGGCGCCGGCCGCGAAGTGGCGCTCGGCGCCCTCCACCGTGGTCACCCGCCCCAGGAGGTCGACCCGCGTCTCCATCCGCGCCGCCAGCAGCACCTCGTGCAGCACGCCCTCGGTGTTCTCCAGCGTGAGCCGGAACTCGCTGTCCTTGTCGCCGGTCGCGAACGCCCGCACCTGATCGACGTACTCCTCGGCGTACGTCCGGATCATCCGCTCGATCGCCTCGTCGGACACCGCCTTGGCGAACCCCAGCAGCGCCAGCGACCCCGCCATCCGCCGCAGGTCCCAGGTGAAGTGCCCGAGGAACGCCTCGTCGAAGTCGTTGACGTCGAACACGAGGATCCCCGCGGAGTCCATGTAGGTGCCGAAGTTCTCGGCGTGCAGGTCGCCCTGGATCCAGACACGGCTGGTGCGCTCGTCGGCCCACGGGTCCTCGAGCTGCGCCACGTCGGCGTAGAAGAGCGGCGCGCTGCCGCGATAGAACGCGAACGGCGAAGCCGCCATCTTGCGGAACTTGCGCCGGAACGCCCGGGCGTCGGCCTCGATCAGCTCGCCGAACGCGTCGGCCAGCACGGAGACGATCTGCTCCCCGCGCTGCTCGGTGTCGCTGGCGAGCTCGGCGGGCGTCGTCACGCCACAGATCGTTGCACGCGAGCTAGCCTGCGCGTCAAGCGGAGCGGCCGGCAGGGCGGCCGCGGGAGGAGGAGACATGCGCAATCTCATGGCGCTGCTCGGCCTGTTCGCACTCGTCGCGGCCGTGGCGATCCCGGCCTCGGCCGTCTCTGAAGGAGGCAAGCGCGACAAGCGCGTGCGCTGCGGCATGGTCGACCGCCACGGCTACGAGTCGATCTTCGACGGCAGCCGCAAGTGCCTCGAGCGCTGGCGCTACGCCGGCGGCTCGCAGGTCACGCTCCAGCGCGACGGCACGCTGCGGGCCGAGCCCGGACCGCCCAACCTCGGCGTCCTCTGGTACGCCGACCGGCCGTACGGCGACTTCTCGCTGAAGCTGCAGTTCCGCGACGACTCGCCGATCGAGGGCCAGCGTGCGAACAGCGGCGTCCAGGTGCGCTTCCCGGCGCCGCGGCCGCCCGTGCCCGGCTGCCCGATGACGTTCGACGGCAGCCCGCAGACGACCAACCCCGCGGGGTGGATCGCGGTCAACTGCGGCCACGAGATCCAGATCAACGACTCGCTCGAGGGCGACCCGCGCAAGACCGGGTCGATCTACGGCTTCGCCGACCTGAACGCCGAGCAGGCGCGGGTGACCCCGAAGGGCGTCTGGAACCGGCTGCAGATCCGCGTCGTCGGCCAGCACTACACCGTCAAGCGCAACGGCGTGGTCATCAACGAGTACGAGAACGTGCCGGGCGTCCCGTTCCCGGGCCGGCCGAACGACCCGGACTCGAGCTCGCGCGGACTGGTCGGCTACGTCGGCCTGCAGTCGCACGGCGCGCCGCAGGACGTCGTGTCGTTCCGCGACATCCGCGTGAAGGACCTCTCCGACCGGGACTAGGAACGTCAGGCCGTCGCTGAGCGCTGCGCGCGATGCGCGTGCAGCGCCAGCACGAGCCCCGCGACGACCGCGAGACCGAACATCGAGTGCGTGACGACGTCGGTCGCCGCGCCGAACGAGCTGCTGAAGAGGTAGCCGACGAGCGTGAAGGCGGTCGCCCACGTGGCGGTGCCGAGCAGGCTCCACGGCACGAAGGTGCGCACGCGCATGCCAGACGCGCCGGCCAGGAACGGAGCGACCGCGCGGATGATGCCGACGAAGCGCCCGACGAGGATCGCCTTCGGGCCGTGGCGGTCGAAGAACGTGTCCACGCGCTCCAGGCGCGGCGCGGTCACGCCGATCCGCGGGCCGTGGGCCGTGAGGAACCGGCGCCCGAGCTTGCGGCCGAGCCAGAACGACGCCAGGTCGCCGGCCGCCGCCGCGACCCAGACCAGGCCGAGGATGAGGCCGAGCTCGACCTCGCCGTGCGCCGCCACGACGCCGCCGAGCACGACCGCGGTCTCGCCCGGGGCCACGAGGCCCACGAACGCGCCGGTCTCGAGGAAGGCGAGGCCGCCGACGAGCAGGTAGGTCCAGGTGCCGAGCGTCTCGGAGAGGTCGGTCAGCGCCTCCTCGAGGTCCGGCAGCTGGACGGTGCCGGAGGTGGTGAGCACGAACCCGACGAGCGCGAGGGCGGCGATCGCCAGCAGCAGCGCGGGCGGGCGGCGGGTCATGCTGCGGCGACCTCGAGCGGGCGCCAGGCGGGCCGCGGGGCCGGGAGCGGGACGACGACGTCGGCCTCGGGCTGCGGCGCGATCACGATCTCCGGCTCGGCGGCGTCCTCGCGCTCCCAGCGGGCCATCGTGCGCCGCAGGTGGCCGAGGGCGACGACGCCGATCGGCGCCGGGATCCAGATCGCGACCGCGCGGTAGGCGAGCACGGCGACGATCGCGAGGTCGGCCTCGACGCCGAACGCCAGCAGGACGCCCACGAGGCCGCCGCTGGCGGCGCCCGGGACCGGGACGGTGTTGGCGACCTGGCCGAGGAAGTAGGCGAGCACGACGACCTGGAAGGCGGGCGGCGCGCCGAACGCGTTGAGCATGCCGTAGAGCACGGCCATGTCGAAGCCCCACCAGGCGACGGCGCCGAGCAGGCGCGGGTCGGCCGAGCGGAGGTGGCCGATGGCCGCGCGCACCGAGCCGCCGAGCACGGCGCCGGCGGTGCGCAGCTTGCCGGCGCCCTCGGCCGGCATCCACAGCGCGGCGGCGACGGCGAGCACCATGCCGAGAACCGCGAGGCCGGCGGGCAGCGCCGTCAGCGCGAGCGGGCCGTCGCCCGTGACGGCCAGCACGCCACCGGCGACCGCGATCGAGCCGAGGAAGACCGCGTAGACGAGCACGAGGAAGGTCAGCAGCGTGCCGGTGGCGCCGCGCGTGCCCAGGCCGGAGCGCCGCAGCGCCCACAGGGTCATGGCCGCGCCGCCGACGCCCGCCGTGGGGAGCAGCCGCGTGGCCGCGGCGCCGCCGAGCGTGATCTGGGTGGTCTCGCGCAGGCCCAGCCGCCGCGAGGCGCGGCTGCCGACGAGCCACAGCGTGGCGATATAGCCGGCGAACGAGAGCAGCTCGAAGATCGCGGCGCCGAAGACCCAGGCTGGGTCGGCCTCGACGGCGCGCCGGATGGCGTCGGCGAACGTCTCCAGCGGCCCGCCGAGGACCAGCACGGCAGCGACCAGCGCGGCGGCGATCGCAGCGGGCACAGCGGCCCGACGTGCAAGCGCACGAAGGTCGAGCGAGGGAAGCGTGAGGTCCTCGGCGGGCATTCAAGCGAGTATCCGCACGCACGCGTGGTCCCGCATCAGGGATATCACCAGCGTTGGGGTGCGGCGACCCGTACGCGGGGGGTACGGCCGCGACCGGCGAGCGGGGCGCCGCGACTAGGCAGCAGAGTTCTGACGCGTCAGGATGCGCCCATGCGGGGCCCGCCCACGCGTGCCCGGATCATCGCCCTCGCCGCCACCGCGCTGGTGTTCGGGGTCGCCGACGGCCTGCTTCTCGTCACGAGCGACCACTTCGAGAATGGCGCCGTATGGGCGGTCTTCGGCCCGTTCATCAGCTGGGGGTTCGTGGGCACCGGCCTGTATGCGTGGTGGCGCCGGCCGGACTCCCGCTTCGGGGTGCTGCTGGTCGCGCTCGGGTACGCGTGGCTGCTCGCGCCGCTGCCGGCGGCCTCCGAACCCGTGGTCTTCACCGCCGGGATCGTCCTCGGGGCGTTCTGGGGCCCGCTGCTGGCGCACGCGCTGCTGAGCTTCCCGACCGGTCGCCTGCGGAGGCGGCGGGAGCGGGTGCTGGTCGCCGCGGCCTACGCAATCGTCCCGCTCTCGGCCGTGCCGGCCCTACTCGTGGCCGACGCCGACGTCGTCTTCGGCTGCGACGGGCCGTGCCCGGAGAACGTCCTCCTCGTCGAGCGCGACACGCAGCTCGGCGAGACGCTCGCAGCCGTGACGTCGAGCCTCGTCACGGTCGTCGCGCTGCTCGCCGTCTGGATGCTCGTGGCCAGGTGGCGCGCGGCCGGCCCGTCCGAGCGTCGCGGCCTGGCGCCGCTGTTCGTCGCCGGCGGGGGCACGCTGGCGTTGGTGGTCTTCGGCGCGGTCACCGAGATCCGCACGTTCTCGTGGCTGGCGTTCGTGGCCCTCGCCGCCACGCCGTTCGCCTTCCTGGCCGGCCTCGTGCGTGTCGATGTCTCGCAGTCGCGCGGCGTGCGCAGCCTCGTCGCCCGGCTCGCCGACCTCCGCGCTCCGGCCGACCTGCGCGACGCGCTCGCCGACGCCCTCGGCGACCCCACGCTCCACCTCGCCTTCTGGCTGCCCGAGCAGGAGCGCTACGTCGACGCCTCGGGCGCGCCGATGGTGGTCGGGGCCGGCCAGCAGGTCACGGAGATCGAGCGCGACGGCCGTCACATCGCCGCGATCGTCCACGACCGCGCGCTGGCCGAGCACGCCGAGACGGTGCGCGCGGCCGGTGCGGCGACCGCGCTCCTGCTCGAGAACCAGCGGCTCGAAGCCGAGCTGCGCGCCCACATCGTCGAGCTCCGCGCGTCACGCGCGAGGATCGTCGAGGCAGGCGACACCGAGCGCCGCCGGCTCGAGCGCAACCTCCACGACGGCGCGCAGGCGCGGCTCGTCACGCTCGCGCTCAACCTCCGCCTTGGTCGCGGGGGCTTCGAGGACGGGTCGCCCGAGGCCACGCTCGTCGACGCCGCGATCGACGAGGTGCGGGAGAGCCTCACCGAGCTGCGCGAGCTCGCCCGCGGCATCCATCCGCCCGTGCTCAGCGAGCGCGGCCTCGAGCCGGCGCTGCGCGTGCTCACGGCCCGGGTGCCGGTGCCCGTGGAGTTCGTCGGCGGGCTCGACGGCCGCCTGCCGACGCCGGTGGAGACGGCGGCGTACTTCGTCGTCTCCGAGGCGCTGACCAACGTCGCGAAGTACGCGGAGGCCGAACAGGCGACCGTGCGCGTCGAGCACAGCGACGGCCACCTCCTGCTCGAGGTGAGCGACGACGGCGTCGGCGGCGCGCGCGTCGACGGCGGGTCGGGCCTGCGCGGGCTCGCCGATCGCGTGGCCGCCGTGGGCGGCGCGCTCGACGTCGAGAGCCCGCCGGGCAAGGGCACCCGGCTGCGCGCGCGGCTCCCGTGCCGATGAATTCCTCCGCAGGCCGGGGTCTGTAGTCCACACCCTCGAAGGAGGCAATCATGCTCGGGAACATCAAGGCGTTCAGCGGCTTCTCGGTGAACGACGTCGACGCTGCCAAGCGCTTCTACGGCGAGACGCTCGGCGTCGAGGTCTCGGAGAACGACGCCGGGCTGACGCTGCACATCGCCGGCGACCGGCCGATCCTGATCTACCCGAAGGACAACCACGAGCCTGCGACGTTCACGATCCTCAACTTCCCCGTCGACGACGTCGAGGGGACGGTCGCGGGCCTGACCGAGCGCGGCGTCGAGTTCGAGCGCTACGAGGGGACCGAGCTCGAGACCGACGAGCAGGGCGTCTTCCGAGGCGGGGGCCCGCTGATCGCGTGGTTCAAGGACCCCGCCGGCAACGTGCTCTCGGTGATCAAGGCCGACTGACGCCGTGCCGGTGCTCGGCCGCCCGCTGCCGCCCGCCTTCGTCCAGCGCGAGGTCGTCCTCGCGCCGGGCGCCGAGCGGGCGTACGTGGCGGCCGAGTGGCGCGACGCGCTGGTGATCGTCGCGCAGGGCTCGCTCGAGCTCGTCGGCGTGATCGGCGCCTGCCGGCGGCTCGAGTGCGGCGCCGTGTTGTGGCTGGCGGGCCTCCCACTGCGCGCGCTGCGTAACCCAGGTTCGGTTAACACCACAATCGTCGCGATCTCGAGGCGAACCCGATGAGTTCCGCTTCCTCGGCGCTCGTCCTTGATGCATGACTGTGACTGAGACGACCACCGACGACCCGGCGCTGGGCGGCGCTCTACGTCCTGTGCGCGGGGATGCTGATGATCGTGCTCGACGCCACGATCGTGAACGTCGCGCTGCCGTCGATCCAGGACGATCTCGGCTTCTCGCCGGCCAACCTCGCCTGGGTCGTGAACGCCTACCTGATCGCCTTCGGCGGCCTGCTGCTGCTGTCCGGGCGGCTCGGCGACCTGATCGGCCAGCGCCGCGTGTTCCTGATCGGCCTGGCGATCTTCACCGCCGCCTCGCTGCTGTGCGCCGTGGCACAGACCCAGGAGATGTTGATCGGCGCGCGCTTCCTGCAGGGCGTCGGCGGGGCGCTGACCTCGGCCGTGATCCTCGGGATGATCGTGACGATGTTCCCGGAGCCGCGCGAGCAGGCGAAGGCGATCGGGGTCTACACGTTCGTCGCCGTCGCGGGCGGCTCGATCGGCCTGCTCGCGGGCGGCGTCCTGACCGAAGACGATCAACTGGCACTGGATCTTCTTCGTGAACCTCCCGATCGGCGTGGCGACCGCGCTCTTCGCGCTCCGGCTCGGTCGAGCCGAGCGAAGGCCTCGGTCTCGAGGAAGGCGCCGACGTCCCCGGCGCGGCGCTGATCACCGGCGGACTGATGCTCGGCGTGTACACGATCCTCGAGGCCGGTGAGGCCGGCTGGGGATCGACCCAGACGCTCGTGCTCGGTGCGATCTCGCTCGTGCTGCTGGCCGCGTTCCTCGTTCGCCAGGCGCGCATCGCCAACCCGCTGATGCCGCTGCGACTCTTTCGCTCGCGCAACGTGTCCGGCGCGAACCTCGTGCAGGCGCTGGTCGTCGTCGGGATGTTCGGAATGTTCTTCCTCGGCGCCCTCTACATGCAGCAGGTCCTCGGCTACAGCGCTCTCGAGGTCGGCCTCGCCTACCTGCCCTGGACGATCGTCATGGGCGTGATGTCGTTCCGCTTCGCCGCGCTTCTCAACATGCGCTTCGGCCCCAAGACGACGCTGCTCCCCGCGCTCGTCTTCATCGCAGGTGGGATCCTCTACTTCGCGCGCACGCCGGTCGACGGCGCCTACGCGACCGACATCCTGCCGGCGATGATCGTGATGGGGCTCGGCACCGGCCTCGCCTTCCCGTCGCTGATGATGCTCGCGATGTCGGGCGCCACGCCGAGCGACTCCGGGCTCGCGTCCGGGCTCGTCAACACCAGCGCGCAGGTGGGCGGCGCCGTCGGCCTCGCGGTGCTCGCCACGCTCGCGTCCGACCGCACCGGCGAGCTGCGCGCCGACGGCGAGCCCACCGCGGCGGCGCTCAACGGCGGCTACCACCTCGCCTACCTGATCGGCGCCGGGCTGGTGGGCGTGGCCTTCGTGGTCGCGATCGTCGCGTTCTTCACCCAGCGGCCGACCAGGCAAGAGGAGGGCATCCGCGCCGAGCCGGCCTACTCGACGGGCTGAGCATCCGGGAATACTCCCGGGGATGGCTGCCTACACGCACAGGAACCTGCAGTCGGACGTCGAGGACAGCGCGCGCAAGTTCGGCATGTCCGACGTGCTCGAGGCGCACTTCGCGAGCCGCGCGCTCGAGGCGATGCAGTTCGGCATCAGCCTGCAGCGGCTCAAGCCGGGCGCGCGGATGCCGTTCGGCCACCGGCACGCCACCCAGGAGGAGGTCTACGTGATCGTCGAGGGCGGCGGGCGGCTGAAGGTCGAGGACGACGTCCTCGAGGTCTCGCCCTGGGATGCCGTGCGCGTCTCGCCCGAGGCCGCGCGCGCGTTCGAGGCCGGCGACGGCGGGCTCACGCTGCTCGCGTTCGGCGCCCCCGGAACGGGGATCGGCGACGCCGAGCAGCTGCCCGGCTGGTGGGACTAGAGCATCGCGGGCTCGTCGTCGTGCAGGAGGAAGCCGGCGGCGTCGAGCACCCGCCGCTCGCTCAGCCGCTTGAGGCGCTCGTCAGCGGACGGCTCGGGCTCCCACGCGCCGACGGCCGACGTGCCCGACAGCGGGTGCAGGCCGTGGCTCTCCGGCTCGTCGAACGCCTGGCGCAGCCACGCCAGGTCGTCGGCGATGCGCCGTGGGCGGTCCTGGGCGTCAGGGTGCCAGGGATCCTGCCCCTGCCGCCGCTCGGGGACGCCGGCCGGGCGCGTCAGCGCGACGCCGAGCGCGTTGAGCCAATCGGGACGTTCGAGCACCAGTTCGAGCATGCGGCATCTCGTTTCCACTCGCGGGGCGTCACAAACTCGCACAAACGGCCACGGTGCGGCGAACCGGATGCCATCATGGACGGCCATGAGCGATCTCGAGCGCCGATCCGGATCCCGCCCCTCGCGTCGTCAGCGCGAGCAGCGGGCGTACACCCTCGTGCTGGCGACCGGCGGCCTCGGCGTCGTCTTCCTGGTCGGCGCCGTGCTCGCGATCGCGGGCGTGATCGGCTGGAGCATCCCGATCCTGGCGGCGATCCTCGCGGTCGTCTGCGGCGTGCTCTTCCGTCGCGCCGTGCGGTAGCTACGCCGCGAGCATCCGGCGGCGGTCGTCCGCCGGGCGGTACTCGTCGTGGCCCGGCAGGTACTCGTAGCTGCGCCGCGGCCCGCGCGCCGCGATGTCGGCGAGCGCGCCGGTCAGCCGCGTGAGGTCGGCGCCCGTGGTCCCGAGCCCGATGCTCGCGCGCACCGCGCCGGGCAACGCCGGCCGGCCGCCGGCGCCGATCGCGCGGCTCAGGCGGTCGAGCTCCGGCTGGGAGAGATCGAGCAGGTGGGCGATCAGCGGATGGGCGCAGAAGCAGCCGTGGCGGACGCCGATCGCGTGCTCGGCGCTCAGCACGGCCGCGAGGAGCGGGTGGCGGTAGCCGTCGAGGTTGAAGGCCGCGACCCCGACGCGGTCGACGCTGCCCTCCGGCCACAGCGTGTAGGAACGCAGGCCGGGGATCTGGTCGAGCGCCGCCCACAGGCGCCGGGCGAGCGCGCGCTCGTGCGCGGCCACGGTGTGCATCCCGAGGCCGGCGAGCGCGCGGCAGGCGGCGCCCAGCGCGACCACGCCGACGACGTTCGGCGAGCCGGCCTCGTAGCGCTCCGGCGTGCTCTCCCAGATGACCTCGTCAAGCGTCACGAGCTTGACGGCGCCGCCGCCGTGGATCAGCGGCTCGCCCTCCCGCACGCCGCCAACGAGCGCGCCCGCGCCGAGCGGCGCGTAGAGCTTGTGGCCGGAGAAGGCGAGGTGGTCGATCCCGCTCGCGGCCATGTCGATCGGCCGGTGGGGCGCAAGCTGGGCGGCGTCGACGAACAGCTCGGCACCGTGGTCGTGCGCGATCCGGGCGAGCGCGGCGACGGGCCACACCTCGCCGGTCACGTTCGACGCGCCGGTCACCGCCAGCAGGTCGGCGGGGCGGCGCCGCAGCTCGGCCTCGACGTGGTCCAGCAGGTCGTCGGCGGAGGCGGGGAACGGCAGCGTGCGCAGGTCGTGCCGGCGCCACGGGAGCATGTTGGCGTGGTGCTCGACGGGCGTGCTCAGCACCCGCGTGCCGGCCGGCAGCGAGCTCGACAGCACGTTGATCGCCTCGGTGGTGTTGCGCACGAAGACGACGTCGTCGTCCGGGCGCGCCCCGACGAAGGCCGCGACGTCCGCGCGCGCGTCCTCGTACGCCGCGGTCGCCACCTGCGACTTGACGCCGGTGCCGCGGTGCACGCTGCTGTACCACGGCATGAACGCCTCGACCGCCTCCCACGCGGCCCTGAGCATCGGCGCGCTCGCCGCATAGTCGAGATTGACGTACCGCCGCGGGCGGCCGTCGAGACAGGGAACCTCTGTGTCGTCGCCGAGGAGATCGAGCATGGGCGCCAGCCTCCCGGAGGCGCCTTGTAGAAACCTTGCGACGGGATTGCGGGTTGCGGCATGCGCTCAGGTCGAGGCGTTGCGGTCGCTGAGCGCCAGCGGGAACGTCAACTGCTGCTGGATAGGGAGGCTGGGGTGCCGGCCGCTTCGCGGGGAAGCAGGCGTCAAGGCGGGATTA
>CAWBIZ010000003.1:0-13567 GCA_963789005.1 uncultured Solirubrobacteraceae bacterium | reverse complement strand
CGAAGCCGAGCATCCCCATCGCGCTGATGAAGCCGAGCGGCGCGGTGGCGGGCACGCGCGCGTGCAGCTCCGGGCGGCTGGAGGGCGTCTCCTCGAGCAGGATCGCGTCGCGCGGGAGGCGGTCGGCGAGCGCGGCGAGGACGTGCCCGGCGCGGAGCGGCTCGCCGTCCGCCGGAGGGGGTGGCGGCTCGGGCCGCATCCGCGCCGGGCCGTTGGGCGCAGGACGCGCGTCGACGGCCTCCGCCAGCGCCGCGCAGATCGCGGCGGGCTCGCCCAGCACCGCGAGCTCGGCGGGGCTGCGGTGGGCCTCGGCCGGGTCCTGGGTGACGATCGCGATCCGCGTGCCGGGCTCGACCAGCGGCCCGTCGTCGTAGGGGTACTGCCTGAAGGCGCCCGCCCCCACGACGAGGAGGGAGTCATGGGGGCTGAGCACCTCCCGCAACCGCGCCCGCCGGGCAGGCAGGTGCCCGGCGAAGCGCGGATGGTCCTGCGGAAAGCCGGCCTGGCCCCCGAACGGCTCTTGCCAGACGGGGCAGCCCAGCCGCTCCGCAAGCTCGACGAGCGCCGCCCAGCGCTCGGCGCCGTCGGCGCCGGCGCCGACGATCAGGGCGGGCGCCTCGGCGGTCTCGAGCAGGTCGGCGAGCGCGTCGACCGACTCGCGGTCGGCGCCGGTCGAGCGCAGCAGCCGCTCGGGCCCGAGCGCCTCGTGCGGCTCGGGGCCGGGGGCGAGCCAGTCGTCCATCGGCACGATCACGATCGCGGGCCCGCGGCCGGTGGCGGCCTCGTGGTAGGCGCGGGCGATCGTGCCGGGCACGTCCTGCGGCGCGCACCGGCTGGTCGACCCACACCGGGTAGTCGCCCGCCAGCCCGTGCAGGCGCCCGGCGAGGAACGGCTCGAGCGCGAGGTGGCGGCGGTCCTGCTGGCCGACGAGCACGACGACGGGCGCGCGGTTCTGGCGCGCGGTGGCGAGCGCGGCGACGGCGTTGCCGAGCCCCGGCGTCGAGTGCAGGAGCGCCAGCGACGGCAGCTCCGCGGGCGATCGCGTGACCGGCGGCCATCGCCACCGCCGAGCCCTCGTGGAGCGCCAGGACGAAGTTCAGATCCTCCGGGAGCCCGGCGAGAAACGGCACCTCGGTCGAGCCCGGGTTGGAGAAGATCGTCGTCAGCTCGAGGCGCCGCAGCACATCGAACGTCGCGGTGCGCACGGTGTGCTCAGGAGCCACGCGGGAACGATACTGCAAAACGTTTGGCCTTTTGTGATCCCGTATCCTCATCGCAATGGCGACGGCACGCGCACGGCCGGGAGGCCAGGTTCTGCACTCCTCGACCGGTGCCAGCGAGCAGATCGCGGCGCAGCTGCGGGTCTGGCTCGAGCAGCAGCAGCTCAAGACCGGCGAGCGGATCGGGACCGAGCAGGAGCTCGCCGACGAGTTCGGCGTCAGCCGCCCGACGATGCGCGAGGCGCTGCGGCTGCTGTCGGCCGCGCACCTGATCCGCGTCGGCCGCGGCCGCGCCGGCGGCATCTTCGTCGCGCGCACGCCGAGCGAGGGCATGAGCCGCAACCTGTCGGAGTCGATCGCGCTGATGCTCTCGGCGCAGACGATCTCGATGAACGAGCTGCTCGACGCGCGGCTCTCGCTCGAGGTCCCGATCGCGGGCCGCGCGGCAGTCAACGGCGACGACGAGGTCGTCGCCCGCCTCGAGCAGGCGATCGCCGACGCCGAGGGCCACCAGCCCGGCAGCGAGGCGTGGAACACCGCCGACGGCCGCTTCCACGCGACGCTCGCCGAGGCGTCCGGCAACCAGCTGCTGCACGCGCTGACCGGCTGGATCCTCGAGGTCCTGCAGCCGTCGCTGATCGTCACCATCTCGGCCGCGCGTCGACGCCGAGGCGATCCTCGCCCAGCACCGCGCGATCCTCCGCGCCGTGCGGCGGCGCCAGCGCCTGGCGGCGGAGAAGGCGATGGCCGCCCACATCGAGTACCTGGTCCAGATCCTCGACGAGGGCGAGTGACGCTCGTCGGGTTCCTGGGGCTCGGCGAGGCGGGCTCGCTGATCGCCGCCGACCTCGCCGCCGCCGGGGTGACGGTGCGGGGCTGGGATCCGCTGGTGCCCGAGTCGCCCGGCGTCGAGACCACCGCCGGGCCCGCCGAGGTGGCCGAGGGCGCGGACATCGTGGTCAGCGTCAACTCGGCGCACGACGCGCTGGACGCCGCGCGCTCGGTGCTCGACACGCTGCGGCCCGGCCAGCTCTACGCCGACTTCAACACCGCCGCGCCCGGGCGCAAGAAGGAGGTCGCGGCGGTGATCGAGCCGACCGGCGCGGCGTTCGCCGACGTCGCGCTGCTGCAGTCGGTACCGGGCCGCGGGCTGCGGACGCCCGCGATGGCCTCGGGCGCCGGCGCCGCGCGCTTCGCCGAGCACTTCGGCGCCTGGGGCATGCCGGTCGAGGTCGGCACCGACGAGCCGGGCTACGCCGCCTCGCGCAAGCTCGCGCGCAGCGTCTTCCTCAAGGGCCTGGCCGCCGCGGCGGGCGAGGCGCTCGCCACCGGCGAGGCGCTCGGCTGCGAGGAGTGGCTGCGCGATGACCTCTCGCGCTGGCTCGCCGACGCCGACGCCGCCGCGTTCGAGCACCTCGTCGAGGGCAGCCGCAAGCACGCCGTGCGCCGGCGCGCCGAGATGGAGGCGGCCGTCGCGATGCTCGAGGAGCTCGGCGTCACGCCGCGGGTCGCGGCCGCCAGCGAGGCGTGGCTCGAGCGCGCTGGCGGACGCGCAGCGCGAGTCCGTGTCGTAAGGTCGGCCCATGACCGCGGTGGCGACCTCTCGGCCGGCGACGTCGGCCGCAATGAAGTGGTGGGGCTGGGGCGACGACGACGTCGCCTTCTCGCACGACGACAAGCCGAGCTTCCGGCCGTTCCTCCTGGACAACCTCGGGATCGACGTCGAACGCGTCAGCGAGCAGCCGCCGAAGTTCTCCGACCTCGACGTCCCCGCGCCGCAGATCGACGCGAGCCTGCGGGCCGCGCTCGAGCACGCGGCCGGTGAGGCGTACGTCTCCGACGACGCCCACGACCGCGTCGTCCATGCGCGCGGCAAGAGCCTGCGCGACCTCGTGCGCCAGCGCCGCGGCGACCTCGGCCGCGTGCCCGACGTCGTCGTCCGGCCGGGCGACGAGGCGGCCGTCACGGAGATCCTGCGCGCGGCGCTCGAGGCCGACGCGGTGGTCATCCCGTTCGGCGGCGGCACCAGCATCTCGGGCAGCCTCGAGGCGCCGCGCGAGGAGACGCGCACGGTGATCTCGGTCGACCTCGAGCGGATGGACGCGGTGCTCGCGATCGACGCGATCGTCGCGGCTCGCGCGCGTGCAGGCCGGCGTCTACGGCCCGCGCCTGGAGGAGCAGCTCAACGCCCAGGGCTACACGTTCGGCCACTACCCCGACTCGTTCACGTACTCGACGCTCGGCGGCTGGATCGCCACGCGCTCGTCGGGCATGCAGTCCGACCGCTACGGCGACATCGCCGACTCGACGCGCGGGCTGCGGGTCGTCACCCCGGCCGGGCTGCTCGTCACGCGCCCGGTGCCGGCGACCTCGACCGGGCCGAGCGTGCGCGAGATGGTGCTCGGCTCAGAGGGCCGGCTCGGGATCATCTGCGAGGCGACGATCCAGGTCCGGCGCCTGCCGCCGGAGCGCACGATCCTCGGCTACCTGTTCCCGAACTGGGCCGAGTCGGTGGCGGCGATGCGCGACATCGCGGCCAGCGAGGCGGCGCCGTCGGTCACGCGCGTGGCCGACGCCAACGAGACGGCGTTCTCGTTCGCGACCAAGAAGGGCTGGCGTCGCTGCTCGACACGCTGCAGTCGACCGCGCTCAAGACGTTCCTCAAGCGCGCGCAAGGGCTACGAGCTCGAGGAGATGTGCCTCGGCTTCATCGGCTACGAGGGCCCCGAGTCCCACGTCAAGGCGCAGCGCAAGGCGGTCGGCCGGATCGTCTCCAAGCACGGCGGCCTCTGCATCGGCTCGAGCCCGGGCGAGCTCTACGACCAGAAGAAGTTCGACACGCCCTACATCCGCGACTACCTGCTCGACCGCGGCGTGCTCGCCGACGTGTCGGAGACCGCCGCGCCGTGGAGCGAGCTCGGCCCGCTGCACGCCGCGGCGCCAGCGCTGCCGCGGCGGCGCGTTCGCCGACCTCGGCGTCCAGGGCTACGTGATGTGCCACCTGTCGCACAGCTACCACGCGGGCGCGTGCCTCTACTTCACGTTCGCGATCAACCCGTCGGGCAAGCGCGACGGGCTCGAGGAGTACGGCGCGGTCAAGTCGGCGGTCCAGCAGGCGTTCGTGGACAACGGCGGCACGCTCTCGCACCACCACGCGGTCGGCACCGAGCACGCCGAGTGGCTGGAGCAGGACATCTCCGCGCCCGGCGTCGGGATGCTGAAGGCGCTGTTCGACGGCACCGACCCCGGCGCCAACCTCAACCCGGGGAAGATCGTGTGAGCGACCTTGAGGAGCTCGACGCGGGCTGGTCGCGAAGTCACGCCCGCGCGCGCGGTCCGCGAGGCCGTGCTGATGGGCGTCCTCTCGCCGCTGATGGACCTCTACACGCGCCGCACGGTGTCGGGCCGCGAGCACTTCGAGGGGCTGGAGCCGCCGGTCGTGTTCGTCGCCAACCACTCGAGCCACATGGACACGCCGGTGACGCTGCGCGCGCTGCCGGGGCGCTTCCGGCGCACCACGGCGGTCGCCGCCGCGGCCGACTACTTCTATTCCAAGCGGCGGCTGGCCTGGACCGTGTCGCTGGTCTTCGGCACGGTGCCCATGGCCCGCGACGGCCGCGGCCTCGACGACGAGAGCACCGCCCACATCGACGCGCTCTTCCAGAAGGGCTGGAACCTCGTGATGTTCGCCGAGGGCACGCGCTCGCGCGACGGCAGCGTCGGCAAGCTGCGCTCCGGTGCCGCCGTGCTCGCCGCCCAGTACGGCCTGCCGCTGATGCCGATCCACGTCACGGGCACGCACGACGTGATGCCGGTCGGCCGCTACTGGATGAGCGTGCCGCCCGAGCGGCCGATCCCGCGCCGTCGGCCGATCGAGATCCGCTTCGGCGCGCCGATCCATCCCGAGAGCACCGAGCAGCGCCGCGACGTCATGGAACGCGTGAGCGAGTTCTTCGCCGAGCCCGCCTCGCCCTGACGTGGCTCGCATCTTCGTCACGGGCGCCAGCGGCTTCATCGGCGGCGCCGTCGCCACGCGATTGCAGGAGCGCGGGGAGGACGTGGTCGGCCTCGCGCGGTCCGACGAGAGCGCCGCGAAGATCGGCGCGCGCGGGCTGCGGGTCGCCCGCGGCGACGTGCTCGACGAGGACTCGCTCGCCGCCGGGCATGGCCGGCTGCGAGCTCGTCTACCACTGCGCGGGGCTCAACTCGCACTGCCCGCCGGACCCGGACCTGCTGCTCGAGGTCAACGCGCGCAGCCCGGAGATCGTGGTGCAGGCGGCGGCGCGGGCCGGCGTGCGCCGCGTCGTCTACACGTCGTCGGCGGCGTCGGTGGGGGAGGCCCACGGCACGATCGGCGACGAGCGCTCCGTGCACCGCGGCAGCTACCTCTCGGTCTACGACCGCTCCAAGCACCTGGGCGAGCAGGCCGCCTTCGCGGCGGCGCACCGCACCGGCGTCGAGGTCGTGGCGATCTGCCCGTCCTCGGTCCAGGGGCCGGGCCGCGCGTCGGGCAACGGCAAGCTGATCCTCGACTACGTCAACGGCAAGCTGCCGGCGTTCGTCGACACCTACGTCAGCGTGGTCGACATCGCCGACTGCACCGAGGCGCACCTCCTCGCCGCCGAGCGCGGCCGCGCCGGCGCCCGCTACGTGCTCAACGGCGCGACGATCACCTCGGCCGAGGCGCTCGAGCTGATCACCTCGGTGTCGGGCGTCCGCCACAAGGTCCGGATCGTCCCGCCGCCGATCGCCCGCTCGGCCGCCGCCGTGCTCGAGGCGGCCTACAAGGTCCGCGGCCGCGTGCCGTCGCTCTGCCGCGCCCGCATCCGCACGTGGCTGCACGGCCACCGCTACGACGGCTCGCTCGGCGACGCGCGAGCTCGGGCTCGTCTACACGCCGGTGGAGGAGACGTTCCGGCGCACGATTGCGTGGGCGGAGGGTGAGGGGCTGATCGAGCGCGGGGCGTAGCGCCGTCGAACGTCAACGGCGGCTTGAGGGGGAGGGTTCGGCTTGCCCGCGGCACAGGCAAGCGGGAGAGGTTGACCCCGGTATGCGGGGCAAAGTCAGCAACCTTGGCCGAGCGGGACGCTTCTTGGGCCTATAGACCCCACAAAGCGTCCCACTTGCCCGCCGCGGCACCCGACCCACCCCTCGATGCAGCCGTTGACGTTCGTCGGCGGTTCCCATTTGACATTTTCCGAAAAGGTTTGCAAGACTGTGTCGCGTGCGGGGGGCACAGCGCAAACGCGCGGTCACGATCAATGACGTCGCCGCTGCGGCGGGGACGTCGATCTCGACCGTCTCGAGGGCGTTCCACGAGCCGGACATGGTCCGGGCCGCCACCCGCGAGCCGCGCGCTCGAGGCCGCGGCTGCGCTCGGCTACACGCCCAACCGCGCCGCGCGCGGGCTGATCACCGGCCGCACGGCCAACGTCGGGCTCGTCGTCCCCGACGTCGCCAACCCGTTCTTCCCGGCGCTCATCAAGGGCGCGCAGGCGCGCGCTCGCGCCCGCGACCACGCGCTGCTGCTGGTCGACACCGACGAGGATCCGAACACCGAGGCGCAGGTCATCCGCGGGATGGCGAAGCAGGTCGACGGCGTGATCGCGGTCTCCTCGCGGATGTCGGACCGTGCGCTCGCCGAGGTCGCCCAGCTGACGACGCTGGTGCTCGTCAACCGCCGCGCGGTCGACGTGCCGGCGGTGCTGCTCGACATGGCCGGCGGCATGCGCCAGGCGGTCGAGCACCTGCACGCGCTCGGGCACCGGCGCTGCGTCTACCTCAACGGGCCGCGCGCGTCGTGGTCCAACCGCCAGCGCCGCTCGGCGCTGCGCGCCACGTCCAAGCGGCTCGGCATGACCGTGAGCGAGCTGGGGCCGTTCGAGCCCAGCTACGACGCCGGCGTGCTCGCCGCCGACCTTGCGCTGGCCGAGGACGCGACCGCGATCGTCGCCTACAACGACCTCGTCGCGCTCGGCGTCAACGCGCGCCTCGCCGCGCGCGGCGTCGCGGTGCCGGACGACGTCAGCGTCGTCGGCTTCGACGACATCCAGTTCGCCGGCATGGCGTCGCCGCGCGCTGACCACCGTGGCGGTCCCCGCGGCCGCTGGCGGGCCGCGCTGCGGTCGACCTGCTGCTCGAGACGATCGGCCACGCGCCCGGGCGGCGAGCGCGACGACCACCAGCTGAGGACCGAACTGCGAGTACGACCCTCGACCGGGCCACCGCCCGGCAGACCCCGCGCCTAGGGAACGCGGGAGAGGGAGGCACTCCATGCGAGGCTCAGCGAGGAGGCGGACGATCGCGGCGGTCGCGACGACAGCACTGCTGGCCATCGCCGCCTGCGGCGAGGGCCCGGCGGGCCCGGGCGGCGGGGGGTGGAGGCGAGGGCGTCGAGACGGCGCCGAGCTCGCCACCGAAGCTGCCGGAGCGACGCGGTGACGCTCAACGTGCTCGACGTCGCCGGCAACCTGCAGCTCACCAAGGGCGCGATCGAGCAGTACCGCAAGGACAACCCGAAGGCCGTCGCCGCGTCACCTACACGACGGCGACGGCGCCGGAGCTGACCGGCAAGGTCAAGGCCCAGCAGAAGGCGGGCCGGCTCGACATCGACCTCGTCCTCACCGGCACCGACGGCCTCGCCGCCGGCATCGAGCAGGACCTGTGGCTGAAGGGCCTGGCAGGGTCGGCCGACGAGCTCCAGCCGACCTACCTCGAGCCCGCCGCGAAGATGCAGGAGCAGGCGGAGGACGCCGGCGTGCTCGTCAACTACTACCCCTCGGGCCCGCTGCTCGAGTACGCGCCCGACCGCGTCTCCAAGCCGCCGACCACGCCGCGAGGCGCTGCTGGCCTGGGCCAAGGAGAACCCCGGCAAGTTCATGTACGCGCGGCCCTCGAACTCGGGCCCGGCCCGGACGTTCCTGATGGGCCTGCCCTACCTGCTGGGCGACAAGGACCCGCGCGACCCGATCAACGGCTGGGACAAGACGTGGGCCTACCTGAAGGAGCTCGGCAAGTACGTCGAGTACTACCCCTCCGGCACCAAGGACACGATGTCCGGGATCGCCGACGGGTCGCGGGACATGATCCCCACCACCACCGGCTGGGACATCAACCCGCGCGCGCTCGGCACGGTGCCCAAGGACGTCAAGGTCGCGTCGTTCGACAAGCTGCACTGGGTCACCGACGCCCACTACATGGTCGTCCCCAAGGGCATCTCCGAGGACAAGCTCGCGGTGACGATGGACCTCATGAAGCACCTGCTGACGCCTGAGTCGCAGGCGCTCTCGCTACGACGACGGCTACTTCTATCCCGGGCCGGCGATCGAGGGCGTCGGACATCGACAAGGCGCCCGCGAAGAGCCAGAAGGTCGTCGAGGAGTTCGGCCGGCCCGAGTACGAGAAGCTGATCGCGTCGAAGCCGAAGGAGACGCCGCTGCTGGGCAAGGCGCTCGTCGACGCCTTCGACAAGTGGGATCGCGAGGTCGGCGGCTCGAAGGTCAAGGAGGACTGAGCCGTGATCGGCGAGCTGCGCCTCGCGGGCGTGACCCGGCGCTTCGGCGACCAGGCCGCGCTCGACGGGCTCGACCTGACCATCCGCGGCGGCGAGTTCATCGCCCTGCTCGGCCCGTCCGGGCTGCGGCAAGACCACCGCGCTGAACTGCCTGGCGGGCCTGCTCCCGCTGAGCGGCGGCGAGATCCACCTCGACGGCGAGCGCATCGACGGGCTGCCGCCGGAGCGCCGCGGGTTCGGGATGGTGTTCCAGAACTACGCGCTGTTCCCGCACCTGTCCGTGCGGCGCAACGTCGCGTTCGGGCTCGAGATGGCGGGGACCGGCAAGCAGGAACGGGCCGGGAAGGTCGACGAGGTGCTCGACCTCGTCGGCCTGCAGCCGCACGCCGAGCAAGTACCCGGCGCAGCTCTCCGGCGGCCAGCAGCAGCGCGTGGCGATCGCCCGCGCGGTGGTGATGGAGCCGCCGCTGATGCTGATGGACGAGCCGCTCTCCAACCTCGACGCGAAGCTGCGGCTGGAGATGCGGACCGAGATCCGGCGGCTGCACCAGCAGCTCGACCTGACCACCGTCTACGTCACGCACGACCAGGAGGAGGCGCTGTCGCTCGCCGACCGGCTCGTCCTGCTGCGCGACGGCGTGGTCGAGCAGGTCGGGCCGCCCGAGGAGCTCTACCCGCAGCCCGCCAGCGCGTACGTGGCGGGCTTCATGGGCTACCGCAACCTGCTCGAGATGGAGGTCGACAAGGGCGCCTCCAACGGCCACATCAGCGTCGGCGCCAAGGGCCTCAAGCTCCACGGCACCGACCGCCGCGACGGGTCCGGCACGCGCGTGATCTGCGCGATCCGCCCCGAGGATCTGCACCCGGGCGAGGGCCCGAACGCGGTCGAGGCGAAGGTCGTGGTCGTCGAGTACCGCGGCCAGGAGCACGCCGTCGAGGCGGTCACCGCGCAGGGCACGGCGCTGCACCTGCTGACCGCCGACCGGCTCGTGCCGGGCGACGCGGTGACGCTGACCGCCGACCCGGAGCGGGTGTTGGTGTTCGACGCGGAAGGGGGCGGCGATGGCGACGACGACGTCTGAGGCTGCCGTCCCCATCAGCGGCCAGACGCGCCGCAGCCGGCTGGCGGAGCGCGGCGTCGACCGCACGCTGCTGCTGCTCCTGCCGGCGCTCGTGCTGCTGCTCGCGATGTTCGCCTACCCGTTCATCTACGGCCTGCAGCTG
Organism: uncultured Solirubrobacteraceae bacterium; assembly: GCA_963789005.1. Classification (GTDB taxonomy): domain Bacteria; phylum Actinomycetota; class Thermoleophilia; order Solirubrobacterales; family Solirubrobacteraceae; genus DASSUW01. Next base: position 3,608 of record CAWBIZ010000003.1, on the reverse strand, counting down.
TCGCTGCGCCCGCAGGAGGGCGGCGGGCTGCTGGCCAACTACCGCAACTTCTTCTCCGACGCCTTCGAGGCGCGCACGATCTGGACGACGCTCAAGCTCGCGATCCCGGCGACGGCGATCAACGTGCTGGCGTCGATCCCGATCGCCTACCGGATGCGCGGGCCGTTCCGCGGCAAGCGGCTGCTGACGGCGATCCTCGTCATCCCGGTCACGCTCGGCACCGTGCTGGTCGCCGAGGGGCTCCTGCGCTACCTCGGCCCGCGCGGCTGGTTCAACCGCACGCTGATCGAGCTCGGGATCCTCAGCGAGCCGATCCGGCTCGTGCACAACTACTGGGGCGTCCTCTTCTCGCTGATCATCACGGGCTTCCCGTTCGCGTTCCTGCTGATCCTCAGCTACATGTCGGGCATCGACCCGACGCTCGAGCGCGCCGCGGCGACGCTCGGCGCCGGCCCGTGGCAGCGGTTCCGCCGCATCACGCTGCCGCTGCTGGCGCCCGGGCTCGCGACCACCGCGGTGCTGTGCTTCGTGCTCGCCTTCGCGGTCTTCCCGTCGGCGTCGCTGGTCGGCCAGCCGTCGGGCAGCACGCGCGTGCTCTCGATCGCCGCCTACCACGCCGCGTTCGAGGACTACGACTACTCGATGGGCTCCGCGATCGCGATGATCATGGGCGCGGTCGAGCTGGCGGTCATCGGCCTGCTGCTGTTCGGCCGGTCGCGGCTCTACAAGCGGCCCGAGCACGGGAGGCAAGGGATGACCCGCGGCATCGTCGGCCGCCCCGGCGCCTGGCTCGTGTGGGGCGCCGTCGGCTTCTTCCTCATCAACCTCGCCGGGCTGATCGGCGAGGTGCTGGTGAACTCGCTCGGCACCCGCTGGTTCGACGCCTGGCTGCCCGAGGGCTTCACGTTCAAGTGGTACTCCGACGCGTGGTCGGAGTTCGCGCTCTCGCACGTGCTGATCGTGACCTTCGAGGTCGCGCTCGCGGTGATCGCGATCTCGCTGCTCGTCGGCGTGCCGGCGGCGTATGCGCTGGCACGACGGCAGTTCCCCGGCAAGCGCTGGGTGATGCTGCTGCTCCTGCTGCCGCTGGTGCTGCCGCCGCTGACCTACGGCATCCCGTTCGCGACGCTGCTCTACGAGCTGCGCGTGGCCGGGACGCTGACCGGCGTGATCCTCGCCAACCTCGTGCCGGCGATCCCGTTCGTGATCCTCGTCATGACGCCGTTCATCGAGCAGATCGACCCGAACGTCGAGTCGGCGGCGCGGATGTGCGGCGCGAGCACGCGGAGGCTGATGACCAAGGTGCTCGTCCCGCTGCTGATCCCCGGGATCCTGGCGGCGGGGCTGCTCGTGCTCGTGCGCACGGTGGCGATGTTCGAGCTCACGTTCCTGACGTCCGGGCCCGACAGCCAGACGCTCGTCGTCGCGCTCTACAACGCAGCGTTCGCGGCGGGGATCCGCGCCGACCAGTCGATCGACGCGATGGCGGTGCTCTACATGCTCACCACGCTCGTGCTGCTGGTCGCCGCGCTGCGCTTCGTCAACCCGACCCAGCTGGTCTCGCGCGTGCGCGAGGAACCGACCAAGTGAATGGAGACACCGTGATCGAGACACTGGTGGCGCCCGGCGCCGAGAGCGACGTCATCGGGCTGGCCTACGGGCAGCTCGCAGCGGGGGAGACCGTCGAGCTCGACGGGAGCGACGAGGCGGTCGCCGTGGTGCTCACCGGCACCGTCGACGCGTGGGTGGGGGAGGAGGCGCTCGGCTCGGCCGGCGGGCGCAGCGACCCGTTCGCCGAGCCCGGTCATGCCGTCTACGCGCCGCCCGGCGCGCCGCTGCGGCTCGTGGCCACCGACGACGCCGTCGTCGCCCTCACCACCGCGCCGTCCGACGGCGAGGAGCCCGGACCGGCGCGCATCATCGGCCCGGGCGACCAGAGCATCAACACGGTCGGCGAGGGCGCGTGGGAGCGCAACGTGCGCACGATCCTCGGCCCCGACGACGCAGCCTCGCGGCTGCTGGTCGGCGAGACGCTCAACCCGCCCGGCAACTGGTCCTCCTATCCGCCGCACAAGCACGACGAGCACCAGCCGCCGCAACGAGGTGCAGATGGAGGAGCTCTACCTGTTCCGCGTGCAGCCGGAGAACGGCTTCGGCGTCCAGGTGCTCTACGAGCCCGGCAGCGAGAGCACGCGGATGGTGCGCGACGGCGACGTCGCGGTCATCCGCTCCGGGTACCACCCGGTCGTGGGCGCTCCCGGCTACGTCCTCTACTACCTCTGGGCGATGGCGGGCCAGGGCCGCACGATGGCGCCGTGGTTCGACCCCGAGCACGTGTGGGTGCAGGAAGCCGCCACGTGAGCACGATCGCGGCCGCCGAGGTCGTCGTCTGCTCGCCGGGGCGGAACTTCGTCACGCTCAAGCTGACGACCGAGGACGGGGTGACCGGCCTCGGCGACGCGACGCTCAACGGCCGCGAGCTGGCGGTCGAGGCGTACCTGCGCGAGCACGTGTGCCCGCTGCTCCCCGGCCGCGACGCCGCGCGCATCGAGGACACCTGGCAGCTGCTCTACAAGGGCGCCTACTGGCGCCGCGGGCCGGTGACGATGGCGGCGATCGCGGCGGTCGACATGGCGCTGTGGGACATCAAGGCGAAGACCGCCGGGATGCCGCTCTACCAGCTGCTCGGCGGCCGCTCGCGCGACGGCGTGCTCGCCTACGCGCACGCGTCCGGGGAGACGATCGACGACACGCTCGCCTCGGTCGAGCGCCTGCTCGAGCGCGGCTACCGCGCGGTGCGCGTGCAGTCGGGCGTGCCGGGGCTGCAGGGCGTCTACGGCGCGGTCAACGATCCCGGCCGGTACGAGCCGGCCGCGGCGGGCGAGCTGCAGGAGACGGTGTGGTCGACCGAGGAGTACCTGCGCCACGTCCCCAAGCTGCTCACCGCGGTGCGCGAGCGCGTCGGCGACGACGTCCACCTGCTCCACGACGTCCACCACCGCCTGACGCCGATCGAGGCGGCGCGGCTCGGCAAGGCGGTCGAGGAGCATGCGCTGTTCTGGCTCGAGGACCCGGTGCCGGCCGAGCGCCAGGAGGGCTACCGGCTGATCCGCCAGCACACGACGACGCCGCTCGCGGTCGGCGAGGTGTTCAACTCGATCTGGGACTGCGAGACGCTGATCTCCGAGCAGCTGATCGACTACATCCGCACCGCGGTCACGCACGCCGGCGGGATCACCCACGTGCGGCGGATCTTCTCGCTGGCCGAGCTCTACGACGTCAAGACCGGCTCGCACGGCGCCACCGACCTCTCGCCGGTCTGCCTGGCGGCGGCGCTGCACCTCGACCTCGCGGTGCCGAACTTCGGCATCCAGGAGCACATGCCGCACTCCGAGCAGACCGACGCGGTCTTCCCGCACAGCTACCGCTTCGAGGACGGCTACCTGCACCCCGGCGAGGGCCCGGGCCTCGGCGTCGAGCTCGACGAGGAGCTCGCGGCGACGCTGCCCTACCGGCGCGCGTACCTGCCGGTGGCGCGCCGCCGCGACGGCTCCATGCACTCCTGGTGAGCTACCTTTCGGTCATGTCCCCGCCACAGGCGCAAGATC
>CAWBIZ010000002.1:0-573477 GCA_963789005.1 uncultured Solirubrobacteraceae bacterium | reverse complement strand
GCCACGCCGCGGGCCGCGGAGCCGAGAACGACGACACCCACGAGCACCGCCGCCAACGCCGCCACCAGCAGCACCGACGCCTGGCCCTCGCAACGCCCGTCGCGGCGCCTCACGCCGCCTCCCGGCGGTCGGCCGCGAGATGGAGACGGGGCTCGGAGCGGCCGGGCGTGGCGAGGTCCAGACGCGGCGCAACGAGGCCGGCGACGGCGAGCGCGCGGACTGCGCCGCGGGCGAGCGGTGCGCACGCCACCGCCGGCACGCCGCGCTCCGCGAGGCGCGCGATCACGGTCCGGGCGAGCGGCGTGCCGGGTGCGGTGGCGACGACGACAAGGTCGTGGCCGGACACGAGACCCTCGAGTGCGGGCGGACGCGCGCCCGCGAGGGCCGTGACCAGCGGGGCATCGACCACGGCCGCGGCCTCCACGAGCGCGTCGACCGCACGCGCGGGCTCGGGCGGCAGCGCAAGCCACGCGAGGCGTCCACGAGCGCTCGCGCCATCGTCGGCTGCCGCCGCGAGGCGCTTCGCCGCGCGCGCCGCGGGCCCGCCGGCGGGGAGCGCCCCGCCCCACACCGCAACGAGCGCCGCCGGGCAGCGATCACCAGCCCGCAATGTCAGCGCGACGGCGGCCGCCAGCGGAATCACGTCGCGAGGCCGCCCGAGAACCGCAGCCCGGCACGCCGTCGGGACCACACCGCCGGCCACGGGCGACGCGGGCTCGACGAGGAACGAGGCGACGCGATCGACTGCGCCGGTCACGAGACCGGCCTCGGCTCGTGCGAGACGCCATCGCGCGCGCCGGCTCTGCGCGAGCGCGGCACGCGATCGGGCGCGCCGGTCACGGTGCGGGCTCCGGGCCGGCGTCGGCCGTCGCGGTCGCCTCGAGGGCGGTGGCGAGGAAGGTGAGTGGGACGGGTGGGCGGACCGTGACGGTGATCCGGGGCCCGGCGCGCGTGATGCGCGCGCGTGTGTGGTCGGGGATCGCCGCGCGGGCGGCGGGCTCTGGGTCGCGTCCGTGGAGCATCGCGATCGCTCCCGCCTCGGCCGCCTGCCCGGCCTGCTCGGCGGCGGCCTGGCCGGCGAGGACCGTCGCGGCGGCCAGCGCGACGAACATGACGAGCGGGAGGAGGGCGACGAGCTCCACGGTCGCCTGGCCGCGCTCTCGGTCGCCGACGGTCATGTCTGCGGCTCGAATCTCCCGTCGGCCCCGATGTGGCCGGGGCTCGGCAGCGGCGGCGGCGACGGGATGCGGACCACCACCCGGACCTCGCCGGGGCCGTCAGTCACGACGCGCAGACCGCGCTCGAGCTCCGCCGGGAGATGGCGGCGGGCCGCGACCGCAGCGTCCGCCTGCACCGCGTGCGCGCGAGCTGCCGCGCGCGCCGCCGCCTGCGCGCCCCACGCCGCCCAGCCGACCAGCACCGCCTGCCACACCGCAACGATCACCGCCGCGAGGCACGGCAGCAGCGCCACCAGCTCGACGGAGGCCTGGCCGCGCTCGCCGCGGCGCTCCGACGCGCGGGCCGGGGGCGGTGAGCCTCGGGGGCGGGCGGGGGCGGGCATGCCCCGCAGCGTGGCCGCCCGTGCGTCACGGATCTACGCGCAAGTGTTGTGCAACTGCGCCAAATTGTTCACGATCGACGAGCCGGTTTAAGGTCACTCGCGCGTAACCGGTTAGGGTTGCTTCCCATGGAGGAGCGGCTTGGCGTCGAGTACGGGCGGCGGGGCGACGGCGTGGTCGTGCTGCGGGTGAGCGGGCGGCTGGACGATGCGACCGCCTCCGTGCTCGAGGGTGTGCTCCGCGGGCTGGGCGACGATCTCCCGCACGTGGTGCTCGACCTCACCGCGGTCGACCACATCGACTCATACGGGCTCGACCTGCTGCTCGAGACCGAGGCCGCGGCGCAGCGGCGGCGCGCGACTGTCGAGGTGATCGGGATCCAGGAGAGCCTGCTCGCCCGCCGGCCTCCGCTCAACGAGCCCGACTATTAGGAGCGTGGGGAACACTGGCCCAGGGGGCCAGGTTCCCTTGCGGGTGTTCGCCCAGAGGGCGAAACCCGCGGCCGGTTAGCGACCCACGCTCCCTAGTATTCGCGGTAGGCGCGCCAGGTGGTGAGCAGGCCCCAGACCGCGAGGCCGATGAAGCTGAGCCAGAGGATCGCGCCGATGCCGCCTTCCTCCCACATCCGCCGCGTGGCCACGATCGTGATCGCCGCCAGCGCGATCGACGCGTAGAAGATCCCGCGCCGGCGCTCCTCGAGCCCGAAGATCGTCTCCCGGTGCTCCATGTAGAGGCGGAAGCCGAAGAACAGGAGACCGCCGAGGAAGATGATCCCGAGCAGGTTGTCGACAGTGCGGCCGGCGGCGTCGCCGCCCGGCACGAGCCAGACCACGAGCGTGATCGCGATGATGATCGCGATGTTCCGCAGGTGGGTGTTGCGGTCAGGCCCCACGACCGCTCACGATACCGCCCGCCCGCCGGCAGCCGCGCGGCTCGGGCTCAGGCGTGGACGGCCGGCGACACGGGCTCGGCGGTCACGGCAGGCTCGACCGTCACCGGCTCCGGCGCCACCGCATCGCCCACGACCGGCTCGGCCGCGAACCGGTAGCCGATCCCGAAGTGCGTGTGGATGTAGCGCCACCCCGGCGACGCCCGCTCGAGCTTCTGCCGCAGCTTGCGCACGAAGACGTCGACCGACCGATCGCCATGGACCATCGCGTAGCCCCACACGCGCTCGTAGATCTCCTCCCGCTGCAGCACCTGCCCCTCGGCGTCGGCCAGCAGCTGGATGAGCTCGAACTCGCGCCGCGTGAGATCGACCGACCGGCCGCTCGCGAAGGCCTGGAACTGGTCGGCGCGGATCTTCACCTCGCCGACGGCCACGGGCTCGGACACCTGCCGCGCCTCGGCTCGCTTGCGCCGACGCACGACGGCCTCGACGCGCGCGATCAGCTCTTCCGGGTGGCACGGCTTGGTGACCCAGTCGTCGGCCCCCATGCGCAGGCCGCGCACGCGCTGGGCGACGCTGGACTGGCCGGTGCAGACGACCACCCCCAGATGCGGCAGCCGGTCGCAGAGCTTCTCGAGGTACGTCCACGCCTGCGGGCCGAGGACCGCGAGGTCCAGGACCACCGCGTTCAACCGCATGGCCACCATGGCGTCGAGCGGAACCGGCGAGGCGAGGACCCGGTGTTGCCAGCCGGCCGTGTCGAGACGGTTGGTGAGCACCTGCAGGAACCCGCTGTCGGAGTCCACGATCGCGATCCGGGTCGCGTGCGTCGTCGTCGTCATCTCGCGCCCCAGCATAGGGGTCGAAGGAGATGGGACGGGCGCTGGAGGAATTCCCGGTAACACGATGGTCACAGGCCGTTGATACGCGTCGCGCTCACGCCGCAATCTCCGCGAATCGGAATGACTAGACGTGCGAGGCGTCTGAGAACTCGCGGAACAGCCCGGTGACCACGAACGCCACCTGCTCGCCGATGTCGACGGCGTTGTCCCCGATCCGCTCCAGAGCGCGCGCGACGAGCATCATCGTCATCGCCCACTCGCGGCGATCCTCGTCGGTCCCGATCTCCACCGCGCGCCGGAAGACCTCCCGATTCAAGCCGTTGATCTGCTCGTCCTGGCGCACGAGATCCTGGGCGAGCGAGACATCGCGCAGCACGAACGCCTGCTTGGCCTGGGCGACCTCGGAGCGAGCGAGCCCGCCCATGCGCATGATCCGCTCCATCATCTGGGGGTCCGAGGGCGGATTGGTGCCGACCAGCGGCATCACCTTGGCGATGTTCACGCACTGGTCGCCCATCCGCTCCGCGTGCTTGATCACGTGCAGGAGCGCCGCCACGGTCCGCAGGTCGCCCGCGACGGGGGCCTGCAACGCGAGCAGCGAGAGGATCCCCTGATGGACGTCGAGGAAGCGCCCGTCGAGCCGGTCGTCGTCGTGCACCACGATCGAGGCGAGCTCGATGTCCTGGTGCTCGAGTGCCTCGAGCGTACGGTCGAGTGTCAGCACCACGAGGTCGAGCGCGCCGAGCGCCTGCTCCTCGAGCAAGCGCAGCTCGTCCTGGAAGTGGATCCGCGCGTGCTCGGCCATCGGCCCTAGCCCACCTTGCCCGTGACGTAGTCCTCGGTGCGCTTGTCGTCCGGGTTGGTGAAGATCTTGCCGGTCGGCGCGTACTCGACGACGCGGCCGGTGCGGTGCTTCTCGCCGGCGTCGAGCTCGACGGTGAAGAACGCGGTCATGTCCGACACACGGGCGGCCTGCTGCATGTTGTGGGTGACGATGACGATCGAGTAGTTCGCCTTCAACTCCATCATCAGGTCCTCGATCCGCCCGGTCGAGATCGGGTCGAGAGCGGAGCACGGCTCGTCCATCAGCAGGACATCGGGGTCGGTCGCGAGCGCGCGGGCGATGCAGAGGCGCTGCTGCTGCCCGCCGGAGAGGCCGAACGCGTTGTCCTTAAGGCGGTCCTTGACGTCATCCCACAGCGCGCCGCGACGCAACGCGTTCTCGACGATCTCGTCCATGTCGCCCTTCATGCCGACGACGCGCGGTCCGAAGGCGATGTTGTCGTAGATCGACTTCGGGAACGGGTTCGGCTTCTGGAAGACCATCCCGATCCGCTTGCGCACCTGCACCGGGTCGATCTTCGCGTCGTAGAGGTCCTGCTCGTGGTAGATGACCTCGCCCTCCACGCGTGCGGTCGGGATCAGGTCGTTCATCCGGTTCAGGCAGCGGATGAAGGTCGACTTCCCGCAGCCCGACGGCCCGATCAGCGCCGTGATCCGGTGCGCCCGGAGCTCGAGCGTGATGTCGGTCACCGCTCGGTGGTCGCCGTAGAAGACGGCGACGTCGCGGACGTCGAAGATCGGCTCCGCGGGCGCGTCCGCCGGGGCGGGCTCGGGCGCCGCGACCTGGCTCGGAGCGAACCGGCGCTGCGCGGGCTGGGGCGGCTGCGTCGTCTTCTCGGTCACTTCGTCAGGCATGTCGGGTTCCTCTACCACTTCTGCTCGTATCGGTTGCGAAGCCAGATGGCGACGGAGTTCATCATCAGCAGCAGGGCCATCAGGACCACGATCGCGCCCGCCGCGCGGGCGATGAAGTCCTGGTCGGCGTCCTTGGTCCAGGTGAAGATCTGCATGGGCAGCGCGGTGAACGAGCTGTCCAGGCTCGTGGGATTGAAGCGCAGCGAGAACCCCGCCCCGATCACCAGCAGCGGTGCGGTCTCCCCGATCGCCCGTGACAGGGCGAGGATCACGCCGGTGGCGATGCCGGCGATCGATCCGGGCAGGACCTGCTTCCAGATCGTCTGCCATTGCGTCGCACCGAGCGCCAGCGACCCCTCGCGGATCGACGGCGGGACGGCGCGGATCGCCTCGCGGGCGACGATGATCACGACCGGCAGGACGAGCAGGCTGAGCGTGATCGCCCCCGCCAGCAGAACCGGCCCGAGGCCGAGCGGGCCGCGGACGATGAACGCCAGGCCGAGGATGCCGTAGACGACCGACGGGACGGCCGCGAGGTTCTGGATGTTGACCTCGATCAGGCGGTTGAACCAGCGCTCGCGGTCGGCGTACTCCTCGAGGTAGACGGCCGTCATCACCCCGAGCGGCACGACGAAGATCGTGCACAGGACCATCAGGTAGATCGTCCCGACGATCGCCGACTGGATGCCGGCGTTCTCCGGGATGACGCGCGACGGGAAGCTCGTCAGGAAGTCCCACGACAGCACCTTCAGGCCGTCGCTGGAGAAGTCGTAGATGATCGCGCCGAGGCCCACGAACGCGATCCCGAGCGCGCCGTACATCAGCAGCCGGAAGCCGGTGTCGAGGGCGTTCTGCCGGCCCGAGCGGCGTGGGATCACCGTCTGCTGCCTCCGCGCCGCGGTCGCGATCTGCGCGCCGTTCATTCGTACACCTGCCGGTACTTGCGCACGAGCCGGATCGACACCATGTTCAGCCCCAGGGTCAGGACGAACAGCGTCAGGCCGACCGTGAAGATCGTCAAAAACTCGATCGAGCCGGTGGGGATGTCGCCCCCCGCCGTCGCCGCGATGAACGCGGCCATCGACTGGTAGCTCTCCGCCGGGTTGAGGCCGAGGTTCGGCGTCTGGCCGCCGGCGATCAGCACGATCACGGTCTCGCCGACGGCGCGCGAGGCGCCGAGCACGAGCGCCGCCACGATCCCCGACAGCGCGGCCGGGAAGACGATCCGCAGCGACACCTGCAGCTTGCTCGCCCCGAGGCCGAAGGCCCCTTCGCGCAGCGAGGCCGGCACCGCCGACATCGCGTCCTCGGAGACCGAGGCGATCGTGGGCAGCACGAGCAGGCCCATGATGATGCCGGCCGCCAGGCCGTTGTAGATGTTCACGTCGACGCCCACGAGGTCGCGCAGGATCTCGGGCGTGAAGAAGGTCAGCGCGAAGTAGCCGAAGACGATCGTCGGCACGCCGGCGAGCACCTCGAGCACCGGCTTGATCGTCTTGCGCACGCGGTTGGGCGCGTACTCGGACAGGTAGATCGCGGCCAGGAGCCCGAGCGGCACGGCAACGACCAGCGCGATCAGCGACAGGTAGATCGTGCCCCACACCAGCGGGAGCACGCCGAAGGACTGCTGCTCGCCGGCGAACGTGGGCGACCACTTGGTGCCGAAGAAGTAGTCGCCGACGGGCACCTCGCCGAAGAACTCGACCGTCTCGACGATCAGCGACCCGACGATCGCCAGCGTCGTCAGCACGGACAGGCCCGCCGCGGCGAACAGCGCGACCTTGATCCCGCCCTCGAACCGCGAACGGGCGCTGGGGGCGCGGGTCAGGTCGACCCGCGCCCCCTGCGCGCCGGCTGCCGCTGCGTAGCGCGGCTCGGCCATGGGGCTAGGTGCCTCCCAGCGCGGTCGTCGACTCCGAGGCCTGCTCCTCGGTCAGCGGCACGATCTTGGCCGCCTCGGCGATCGCCTGCTGGTTCTCGAGCACGAAGTCCATGAACGCCTTGACCTCGGGGCGCCCGAGCGCCTCGTCCGACGGGTACATGAACAGCGGGCGCGAGAGCGGCGTGTAGCTGCCGTCCTGGATCGTCTCGGCCGACGGCTTGACGCAGCTGTTGGCGCTCTCGCCGACGCCCACGACGTTCAGCTGGTCCTGGTTCTGCTCGTAGTAGGAGAAGCCGAAGTAGCCGAGGCCGCCCTCGGAGCCGGCGACGCCGGTCACGAGCTGGTTGTCGTCCTCGGACGCCTCGTAGTCCTCGCGCGACGCGCCCTCCTCACCGTTGATGACGTCGGTGAAGAAGTCGAACGTGCCGGAGTCGGTGCCCGGCCCGAACAGCGTGAGCTCGGCGTCGGGCAGGCTCGAGTCGACGTCCGTGAGGTTCGCGACCTTCGACTTCGGCTTCCAGATCGACTTCAGCTGGTCGACCGTCATGCAGTCGACCGTGAGGTCCTTGTTCGTCACGACGGCGATGCCGTCGTTGGCGACCTGGACCTCCTTGTAGGTCACCGAGGCCTTCTCGCACAGCGGGACCTCCTCGTCGTCCTTGATCGGACGCGAGGCGTTCGAGATGTCGGTCTCGCCGGCGCAGAACTTCTCGAAGCCGCCGCCGGTGCCGGACTGCCCGACCGTGATCTGCACGTCGGGGTTCTCCTCGTTGAACAGCTCGCCGGCGGCCTCCGCGAACGGGAACACCGTCGACGATCCGTCGACGCGGATCGTGCCGGACAGCTCGCCGGACTCCCCCGACGACGCGGCGGCGCCGCCCTCGTCCTCGTCCTCGCCGCACGCGGCGACGACGAACGCCAGCGACGCCACGAGGGCGAGCGCGGCCAGTAGGCGCTTCAGATTCATCGACCCATTCCTTCTCATGTTGTGGTGCACTCTGTTACCGGCTCACGGCCGTCTTGTGAAAACGCTGTGAAAGCTCGGGCGCGAACCGGTAGCCGAACCCGAAGTGCGTGTGGATGAACTGCCACTCCGGCAGCGCGTCGGCGAGCTTTGCGCGCAGCTTGTGGACGTAGACGTCGACCGACCGGTCGGCCTCGCGCATCGGTGCTCCCCACACCGTCTCGTAGAGCTCCTCGCGCGGGACGATGCGGCCCTCCCGCCGGCCCAGCGCCGCCAGGAGGTCGAGCTCGCGCACGGACAGCGTGAGCGTCCGCCCGCCCGCGATCACGAGGTACTCGGAGGGCCGGATCTCCAGATCGCCGGCCGTGATTACGTCGACACCCGCAGACATCGCGGCGGAAGATCGAGCAGCCGCGACCGCAGCCGGTTACCGGAGCGTGAATCGGTCGTGAAAGGGTTGTGAACCAGGTCCGGCGGACCCGCCCGCGCGGTTACAAGCGCGCCAACGGCCGCTAGCGCCTGACGCGCACGACCCGCTCCGGGCCGTCCTCGCCGTCGTGGTCGAAGCTCTCGGCGATCACGGCGACCCACCGGAAGCGGTCGGGCCGGTCGGGGCGCAGGCGCACCGCGAAGCGTTTGCGGCCGCGACCCGACTCCCTCGCGAAGCCCCCCAAGGTCTCGAACGCGCCGGCTGTCCGCGTCGGCTGGGCGGCGACGACGAAGAACTGGCGGCGGGCGGGCGCCGCCGTGCGCCAGGTGACGACGATCGCGTTGCCACGGAGCTTCGCGCGGACGTCGAGCGCCTCGCGAATCGGAAGCGGCGCCCGGCGGATCACGTGCACGCGTCGCGTGCGCTCTATGACCGCGCCGCCAGCGGGGGCGCGGGCCCGGACGATGACCCGCGCGCGCCTCGACTCTCCCGGCTCGATGCCGCCGACCACGCCGAGGTGAAGCGTGCGCCGGCCGGCGCGCAGGCGCGTCGTCCCGCTGCGGGCCCCGGCCGGCCGGATGACCGTCGCGAGGTCGCACGCGCGGTCACAGGTGACGTCGAGGCGCAGCGGCTGGCCGCGATAAAGGCGTTGGGGCGCCGACGGGTGGACGGTCAGGCGCGGGACGCCCGGCGACGCGGCCTCGCGCGCGCCCTCGACGGCGACGCGCACGCGGCCGTCGCCCATGCGGGTGGAATGGTCGGTCCAGGTCACGGCGGGACGCCCGTCGTCGAGGAACAGCGACGCGACGTCGTTCGTGCCGCGCAGCGGCGCGCCGAGGCGCTGCGCCGGCTCGAAGCCACCAGCGAGGCTGCCCGCCGCCGCGTAGGTTCCCTCGGAGCGCAGCGGCGGCCGCCCGATGCCGCCGGTCCACGCCAGCAGCACGCGCCCGTCGGCGGCCACCGCGGCATCCAGTGCGTGGTCGCGCACGTCGATCGGCGGTCCCGCCAACAGGTCGAACGGGTCGTAGAGGTCGAAGACGGCGCGCGCAAGAATGGCGTCCGGGCGCGGCTCCGCTACGACGCGGCTCGCCGCAAAGTCGCCGCCCGCCGTCCGCACGGCCATTTGCACGCCGTCGCCGGTGTCGGTGACCCAGCGGCGCCAGGCGACGACGCCCCCGCCACCGGGCCGGATCGCCGCCACCGGCTCCGCGAAGCCCGCGTGGTCTTCGGGCGCAGGCGTTGCCAGACGCGCGAACGCGGCGGCACCCGGTGCGCGCTCGTACACCACCACCGGTTCGGCGAAACCGCCTTCGTACGCGAGCAGCGTCCATCCGTCGGAGGCGACGGCGAGCGACAGCGTCTCCGTGAAGTTGCCGCCGGCCAACCGCTGGACCGCGAAGGGAGTGCCGGGCGCGGCGCGAGCCGCCTCGATGCGCGTCCCGCCGCCCGCGCGCTCGGGGAGCCCGTGCGCCCAGGCCAAGGTGGCGTTCCCAGCCGCGTCCACGGCCGCCTCCACACGCGCGTCGCCAAACTCGGAACGCCAGCGCGCAAGCGTCTGCGCCGGTGCGAACTCGCCGCCGGGCGCCCGCTGCGTAGCGACGATGCGGAGCCTGCGCTCACCGGAGCGCTCGATCCAAGCGACCACCGCGTGCCCGGCCGGTGAGACCGCAGCGGCCACGTCGATTCCGCCGTCGGCCGATAAGCCGACCGGCGGCCCGAACGTCCCGCCGGGCTCCCGCACGACCGCGCGGATCTCGATGCGCGTCGCGCGCCGGCGCGCCACCGGGCCCGCGACGACAGCGGCGCCGCCCGGCGCCTCGGCGACCGCCGGACATGCGAACAGGCGCCCGATGCGCACCCGCGCGGTGCGAGCGACGCCTTCATCCGTCACCGCGAGCACGTCGGTCGCCGACTGGCGCCGAGAGTTGGGCCCGATGAGCGCGACGCTCGAGGGTCCGGCGCGGTGAAGGCACGTGGCGACTCCGCGGTCGGGCATCTGGGTGAACGGCAGCTCGCCGAGCGGCGCTGCGTGCGCGGTCGCGGTCGGGGCGAGCACGGCGAAGGCGAGCAGAGCGGTGAGGCGCCTCAAGCGGCGCAAGGTAGCGCCCGGCTCGGCCTACCGGAAGCCGGTCAGCCGGCGACGGTCTCCCACTCGTCGTACAGCGCCTGCAGCGAGCGCTTGGCGTCCTCGTGGCGGGCGGTTGACTTCGCCGCCGTGCGCGGGTCGTTCCAGGCGGTGGGGTCGGCGAGCTCGGCCTCGAGTGCCTGCAGCTCGGCCTCGGCGGCCTCGATCCGCTTCTCGAGCTCGCCGGCGCGGCGCTGCTGGTTCTTGGACGGGCCGTCGGCCGCCGGCTTGGCGCGTGGCGGCGGGGCGGGCTTGGTGCGCTTGGCCGTGCGCTCGGCCTCCTTGCGCTCCTCGCGGCGGCGCACGAACTCGGGCCAGCCGCCCTCGTACGAGTGCAGCGTGCCGTCCTCGACCGCGACCGTGCGGGTGCCGACGGCGTCGAGCAGCGCGCGGTCGTGCGAGATCAGCAGCAGCGAGCCCTGGAACGCCTGGAGGGCGGCCTCGAGCGCCTCGCGGCTCTCGAGATCGAGATGGTTGGTGGGCTCGTCGAGGATCAGGACGTTGGCGCCCGAGTGGACGAGGATCGCCAGCGAGAGCCGGCGCCGCTCGCCGCCCGAGAGGCCGTCGAGCGGCTTCTCGGCCGCCTCGCCGCTGAACAGGAACTGCCCGAGCAGCGAGCGTGTCTCGTTCGGCTTCAGGCCCGTGCTGCGCTGGGTGGCCTCGATCACCGTCCGCGCGCCCTTCGCCCCCAGCTCGTCGGCGTGCTGGGAGAGCAGCCCGAGCTTGACGTTGTGGCCGCGACGGAGCTTGCCCTCGTCGAGCTCGCGCTGCCCGGCCAGGGCTTTGATCAGCGTGGTCTTGCCGGCCCCGTTGGGCCCGATCAGCGACACGTGCTCGCCGCGCTCGAGCCACAGCTCGAAGTCCTCGAGCAGGATGCGCTCGCCGATCGTCAGGCGCCCGTCCTCGACCTCGAACACCACCCGGCCGGAGCGCTCCGGCGGCTTGAAGGAGAAGCCCAGCCCCTTGCCGTCGCGTGGGTCGCGCGACACGCGGTCCATCTTCTCCAGGCGCTTGGCGCGCGACTGGGCCTGGCGGGCGCGCGTGCCGGCGCGAAAGCGGTCGACGAAGCGCTCGAGCCGGGCGATCTCCGCCTCCTGCTTCTCGATCGCGCGGCCGAGCGCCAGCTCGCGCGCCGCCTTCTCGCGCCGCCAGGCGTGCCACGTGCCCTTGAAGAAGCGCCCCCGCCCGGCCTCCAGCTCGAGCACGGCGGTGCCGACCGCCTCCAGGAACCAGCGGTCGTGGGCCACGAGCACGACGGCGGCGTCGAGTGATTGCAGGTGGGTCTCGAGCCACTCGAGCGACTCGATGTCGAGGTGGTTGGTGGGCTCGTCGAGCAGCAGCAGGTCGGGGTCGCCCGCCAGCGCGCGGGCGAGCGAGGCGCGGGTGAGCTCGCCGCCGCTGAACGTGGAGAGGCTGCGATCGAGGTGCTCGTCGCGGAAGCCGAGGCCGTGCAGCGTGGCGTTGATCGCCTCGCGCCACAGGTAGCCCCCCGCGTGCTCGAGGCGGGCCTGGGCGGTGGCGTAGGCCTCGAGCGTCGCGCCGTCGGTGGCGCCGCCCGCCATCGCCAGCTCGAGCTCGGCGAGGCGCTCCTCGAGGTCGAGCAGGTCCTTGGCGCCGGACAGCACGTAGTCGCGCAGGCTGAGGTCGCGGTCGCGGGGCGGACGCTGGTCGTGGAGCGCGATCCGGACGTCCTTGGCGAAGCTCAGCTCGCCGCCGTCGACCGACGTCTCGCCGGCGAGCATCCGGAGCAGCGTGGTCTTGCCAGCGCCGTTGCGCCCGGAGAGGGTCAGCCGGTCGCGCCGCTCGAGCTTGAAGGAGACGCCACGCAGCAGCGGTTCGCCCGCCATGTCCTTGGCGATGTCGGAGGCGATGAGAACGGCCATCGAGGTTCGAGGGTATCCTCCGGGTTGTGCTGCGGACCACCCTGCTGACGGTCGTCTTCCTGGTCCTCACGGCGCCTGTGGCGCTGGCCTCCGAGGGGCACGACGGCGGCGAGGGCTGGTACGGCGAGACGAACGACAAGGTGATCACGAACGCCGGGTTCGCGATCATCGCCGGCGTCCCGGTCCTGATCCTCCTGCTCAGCCTCACCCAGTGGCGGCTGGACAAGCGCAAGGACCGCCGGATGGCCGCCGCCAAGGCCCGCGCCGCGCGCACCGACATGCGCGGCGGCTGGTAGCCGCTTCTTCACACCGCGCCGGCCGGCGGCAGCGATGCTTCGCTCCACGGCCCCGGCGCTCCCCGCCCGGGGCCGTCAGCTTTTCACCAGACGTCGCCGTCGCGCCAATCGCACGTGAGCTCGCCTCCGAGGTCGAGCTCGGCGGCTCCCGGGAGCACGTAGATGCAGCCGTCCTCCTCGGCGGTGCGGATCACGCCTTCGGGCGTGATGGCGGAGGTCGGGCCCCGCCAGCGCTGCCAGCCGCGGGCCTCGTAGAGCCTCGCGCCGTCGTCGCTCGCGCCCAGTGCCCCGAGGTCGTAGGCCGCGCCGATGATGCGCTCCAGCGCCTCCATCATCGCCGCGGCGTGGCCGCGTCGCTGGCGGTCGGCGCGGACGCCGACTCCCTCGACGTAGCCCGCGCGCAGCGCCCGGCCGCGGTGCAGGAGCCGGCGCTGGATCAGCGACGCGTGGCCGACGAGCTCGTCCCCTTCCCACGCCAGCGCGTGCATGCCGCCGAGCGAGTGCTCCCAGTCGGAGTCCTCGAAGTCGCCCTCGAAGACGCGCTCGAGCAGGGCACGCGCAGCCCGTAGCGTCGCGGGATCGACGTCGGCGGTGTGGGCGACCTGGATCATCTCCCCCATGGTGCACTACGAGCGACGAAGCGCCGCGGCGCTGGTGACGATCGACCGCCCGGAACGGCGCAACGCGGTCGACGGGCCGACCGCGGCGGCGCTGCTCGAGGCCTACGAGCGCTTCGCGGCCGACGACGACGCGCACGTGCTCGTGCTCGCCGGCGCAGGCGGCACGTTCTGCGCGGGCGCCGACCTGAAGGCGCTCGAGACGCTCGACGTCGACGCCCCGGCGGGGCCGATGGGGTTCACCCGCCTCACCCCGGTCAAGCCGGCGATCGCCGCGATCGGCGGCTGGTGCGTGGCCGGCGGGCTCGAGCTCGCGCTGTGGTGCGACCTGCGGGTGGCGGCCGAGGGCGCGCGCTTCGGCTGCCTCGAGCGGCGCTGGGGCGTGCCGCTGCTCGACGGCGGCACGCAGCGGCTGCCGCGCGTGATCGGGCTCGGCCGCGCGCTCGATCTGATCCTCACGGGTCGCGTGGTGGAGGCGCAGGAGGCGCTGTCGATCGGCCTCGTCGGCGAGCTGGTGGCGGACGGCCGCGAGGTCGAGCGCGCGCTGGAGCTGGCCGAGGCGATCGCCGCCCTCCCGCAGGCCACGCTGCTGAGCGACCGCGAGGCCGCCCACGCCGCGCTCGGCCTCCCGCTGGCCGGCGGGCTCGCGCTCGAGGCCCGGCTCGGCAGCGAGCGGCTCGGCGACGCGCTCGACGGTGCGCGCCGGTTCTCGGAACAGGGATAGGGTTCGCGGACGTTCCCGGAGGAGGCAGAGCTTTGAGTTACTTCGTCACCGGCGCGACCGGGTTCATCGGTCGCCATCTCGTCGAGCGCCTGCTCGAGCGGGACGGCGACATCCATGTGCTCGTGCGCGAGGCGTCGGCCGGCAGGCTCGACCGCTGGAAGGGCTCGGACCGCGTCAAGCCGGTGTTCGGCGACCTCACGCAGCCGGGGCTCGGGCTCGACGGCGAGGCCCGGGAGCGCCTGAAGGGCGTCGACCACGTGTTCCACCTCGGCGCGGTCTACGACATCGCGGCGGGCGAGGAGCACAACGCGGCGGTCAACGTCGCAGGCACGCAGCACGTCGTCGACGTCGCCAACGAGCTCGGCGCGGGCCGCTTCCACCACATGTCCTCGATCGCCGTCGCCGGCCGCTACGACGGCCACTTCACCGAGGACGACTTCGACGAGGGCCAGGAGCTCCCGACCCCCTACCACCGCACCAAGTACGAGTCCGAGAAGCTCGTCCGCGAGCGGGTCAAGGTCCCGTGGCGCGTCTACCGCCCGTCGCTCGTGGTCGGCAACTCGCAGACCGGCGAGATGGACAAGGTCGACGGCCCCTACTACTTCTTCAAGGCGATCCAGAAGCTCCGCCACGCGCTGCCGGAGTGGTTCCCGCTGGTCTCGCTCGAGTTCGGGCGTACCAACCTCGTGCCGGTCGACTACGTGGCCGCCGCGGTCGACCACATCGCCCACCAGGACGGGCTCGACGGGCAGGCGTTCCACATCGTCGACCCGAAGCCGCCGAAGTCGGGCGACGTGCTCAACACCTTCGCGGGCGCCGCGCACGCGCCACACGCGGTCATGCGCGTCGACAAGCGGATGACCGACATGCTGCCGAAGGGCGTCCTCTCGTACGCGATGAAGATCCCCGCGCTGCAGGGGATCAAGCGCAGCTTCCTCGACGACCTCGGCATCCCCGAGGAGGCGATCCAGAACGCCGAGCTGCGCACGCGCTTCGACGCCCGCGACACGGCCCGCGCGCTGGCCGGCTCGGGGATCGAGCTGCCGAAGCTCGACACCTACGCCGTCAAGCTGTGGGACTACTGGGAGCGCAACCTCGACCCCGACCTGTTCAAGGACCGCTCGTTCGAGGGTGCGGTCAACGGTCGCACCGTGGTCATCACGGGGGCGTCGAGCGGGATCGGCCGCGCGGCGGCGCTGAAGATCGCGGCAGCGGGCGGGATCCCGCTGCTGGTCGCCCGCACGCAGGAGAAGCTCGACGAGGTCAAGGCGGAGATCGAGTCTTCCGGGGGCACCGCGTACGTCTACTCGTGCGACCTGTCCGACTACGACGCGATCGAGGAGCTCGTGGAGCGGATGCTCTCCGACCATCCCGCGATCGACATGCTCGTCAACAACGCCGGCCGCTCGATCCGCCGCTCGGTGTCGCTCTCCTACGACCGCTTCCACGACTACGAGCGGACCGTCGGCCTCAACTACCTGTCGCCGGTCAAGCTCATGCTCGGGCTGCTGCCGCACATGCGCGAGCGCCGCTCCGGCCACGTCATCAACGTGTCCTCGATCGGCGTGCAGACCAACCCGCCGCGCTTCTCCGCCTACGTGGCCTCGAAGTCGGCACTCGACGCGTTCACGCGCGTCGTCTCGTCGGAGATGATCGGCGACGGCGTGACGTTCACCACCATCCACATGCCGCTGGTGCGGACGCCGATGATCGCGCCGACCAAGATCTACGACTCGTTCCCGACGATCTCCCCGGACGAGGCGGCCGACATCATCTGCGAGGCGATCCGGGCGAAGCCGAAGCAGATCAACACGCGGCTCGGCACGTTCGGCGAGGTCGCCTACGCGCTGGCGCCGAAGGCCGTCGACCAGATCCTGCACATGGCCTACAAGGTGTTCCCGGAGTCGGCCGCGGCGAGCGGGAAGAAGGACGACAGCGAGAAGGCCTCGGGCGAGGCGACCGCGCTCGCCTACCTCATGCGGGGCGTCCACTGGTGACGGGCGACCACGTCACCGTCACCGGGTCCGCCAGCCGCGCGCTGGCCCCCGGAGCGGCGACGTGGCGCGCCGAGACGGTCGAGGCCGACGACGACCCGCGCGCGGCGTTCGAGCGCTGCTCGGCGCGGTTGAACGCGCTGGTCGAGCGGCTCACGGCGGTCGGCGACGTGGCCAGCGAGGCGGTCGTCGTCCAGCCACGTTTCGAGGAGCGCGGCCCGGCGGGAGCCGAGGCGATCGGCGCTGTCCGCGTGCGAGCGTCCGCCGCCCGGGCCGGCGAGGTGGCCCAGGCGGCGATGGCCGCCGGCGCCAACCGTCTCCACGGGCCGTGGTTCGAGTACGAGGGCGCGGAGGCGGCGCAGGCCGCGCTGCTCGGCGATGCGGTGGCCGACGCGCGGCGCAAGGCGGAGCGGCTCGCTGAGGCCGCCGAGCGGAGCCTGGGCCCGGTGCTGGCCGTCGAGGAGCAGCCCGACGACATTCACGGATTCGAGGCGGTCGCGATGTCCCGCGCCCCGGACGTGCGGCCGCGAGAGCAGATCGTGACCGCCGTCGTGCGAGTCGTGTTCGCCCTGCAGGACTAGCCGTCTTCTAGAGCCCGCTCAACGGATCGAGCGGAGCGCCGCGGACCCGCAGCTCGAAGTGCAGGTGCGGGCCCGTCGCGTTCCCCGTGGACCCCACGCGGCCGATGATCCGGCCGGCCACCAGGCACGTGCCGACGCGCACGCGGATCCGGGACAGGTGCGCGTACCAGCTCGTCATCCCCATCCGGTGCTGGATGACGACGAGGTTGCCGTAGCCGCCCGGGTCCCAGCCCGCCGAGGTCACGCAGCCGCGTCCGGCGGCTCCGACGACGGCGCCGTGGGGCTGGGGGTAGTCGAGGCCGGTGTGGAACGCGCCGCCGCGGGGGCCGAAGCCGTCGGTCGGGAACCCGCCGACGGGGGCCAGGAAGCGCAGCGGCGAGCGGCGCGGCGGGCGCCGGACGGCGGCGAGCGTTCCCGGCCCGGCGAGGCCGTCGACGCCGAGGCCCGCCCACGCCTGGAAGCGGCGGAGCGCGGCGGTGCCGCGCGGCCCGAGCTCGCCGTCGAACCCGCCGGACGGGAATCCCTGCCAGGCGAGCAGGAACTGCAGCGCGGCGACGTCCCAGCCGCGCGCGCCGGGAGCGATCACGCGCGAGCCGAGCAGATGCCGGCCCCGCCACCCCAGCGCGCGCCGCGTCTGCGGGCCGGCGACCCCGTCGACCGCGAGGCCGCGGCGCGCCTGGAGGCGGCGAACCGCGTTGCGCGTCATCGGCCCGGTCACCCCGTCGACCGTGCCCGCGTACAGCCGTCGTGCCCGCAGCGCGACCTGCAGCGCGGCGACGCCCGCATGCCCGCGCGACTGGCGCGCGGCGACCGCGATCGAGGAGCGCTCGGCCGCCGGGTCGGAGCGCACGGCGGCGGCGCCCGAGCGGGGCGCGCGAGCGGCGGCGTCGGACGCCGTCGCGGCCGTCACCACGACCAGCAGGGCCGCGGCGACGAGTAGCCGTCGGACCATCGCACCGGACCCTCGCAGAGGCCTCGCAGTGACAGTGCGCCTGAATCAGATCTTTCAGGCGCCGCGGCGGCGGCGGTAATACGCCCCTGCTTTCGCGCGGCCGCCGCAGACCTGCATCGAGCACCAGGTGGCGCTCGCGTTGGTCGAGCGGTCGTAGAACGCCCAGCCGCAGCGGTGCCCGGGGCACGCCTTGAGCCGCCTCCAGCTGCCGTCGAGCATCGCCGCGAACGCGACCGCGAGCAGCCGGCCGATCGCCCCGTCCACCCCATCCGCGCGCGGGATGAGCGCGGCATCGCCAGGAGCGAACGTCGGCTCGAGCCGCGCACGCCGCGCGGCCCCGGCGAGAACGTCCACGGCCGCGGCGTCGTACGGCTCCCCGGTGTTCGCCCACAGCAATGACCGCAGCGCCTCGCGGACCGCGCGCGCGGTCTCCTCCTCGCCCGCGCGCACCGGCGAGGCGAGCTCATGCCGCGCGAGCCACTCCTCAAGCCCCGCAGCGTCCGCGACCAGATCCGGCCCATGCTCGCGATCGACGGTGTTGACGAACGCCTGCACGACGCGCAGCGGCTCCGGCGCGGGCTCGCGACCGCCCGGATGCACGAGGCCGGAGAGAAGCGCCTCACGTTCCACGCGCCGAGCCTACCGCCGACCGCCCGCCACACCGCCAACCCCTCAACCAGCCTCCCAAAGGGGTCAGACCTCCTTAGGTTCGTGGAATGTCGCCGGCAGAGGGGCGTCCTTGGGAACAGGGGATGTCCGAGCCGCTCGCACTCCATCCGGCCGACGAGGCCGATCTCGTCGCGCTCGCCGACGACTGCCTGCGCCCGTGCCTGCGCGCCGAGCTCGAGGCGCGCGTCGCGGGCGATCCGGCGCTGGCCGCCGCGCTCGAATGTCAGCGTCGCGCGCTCGCTCTGCTCGCCGCCGCTCGCCCCCCCTGCCCGACGACCGCGCTCCTCGCGAGCGTCGATGCCCTCGCCGCCGGCGCCCGGCGGCCGTGGTGGGCCCGCACCTCGTAGAGCTCCGCGCGTACAGCGCTGCGGAAGCGTTGATCCGGGCGGCCCGTCTGGACGACGAAGCGCAGTCGTGGGTCGGCTCGGACGGCGGCACGCCACCCGCGCGTGCGGGCGCGGACCGCCCGGCTCCACGGCGCGTAGGCGAGCGCGACGGCCGCGCCCACGAGCGCCGGCCGGCGACGGCCGCCGCGGCCCACCACGCGGTCGGCACGGCCAGCCCGGCGATCAGCAGCGAGAGCGACCGCGTCGCCGCCTCCCCGGTGCCGGCCAGCGCCATCCAGCCGTGCAGGAGCAGGTAGTGCAGCGGCGGCGAGCCGTCCTGGCGCAGCAGCGCCGGGATCTCGGCCGCGTCGTGCGACGCGATGCCGACCGCGATCGCCTCGTCGATCCAGTACCCCGACCCCAGCGTCCCGGTCCGCAGCGCGACCGACGCCGCGGTGAGGAGCGCCAGGCAAGCGACGGTCCGCATCCCGGCGCAACGGTGCCACCGGCGCGGGCGGCCCGGCACGACGCCGTAACCGCGCGCAACGACTCCTAACCCGCGGCGAGAGACGGCGCGGGGCGGCACCCGCGCCACGGCGCTCCGGCGGGGCGGCATCCGCGCGCGGCGCTCCGGCCGCGCGCAGGCGCGCGCCTGCGCCCGGAGCTCAGGCCACGCGCAGGCGGCGCCGCGGCACGCCGCCGCGGAGCTCGCGGACGACGGCCTGGACGAGCGCCTCGGACTCGTCGCGCCGGCCGTCGGTGACCGCGCCGACGATCCCGCGCTTGCGGGCGATGAGCTCGATCATCGTCTCGTCGATCGTCTCGGCCGCCAGCAGGTACCAGGCGGTGACCGCGTCGTGCTGGCCGATCCGGTGGCAGCGGTCCTCGGCCTGGTCGTGGATCGCCGGGGTCCACTCGAGGTCGAGGAACGCGACGTTGGAGGCGCGCGTGAGCGTGATCCCCTGCGCGCCGACGCGCGTCGAGCACACGATCAGCTGCGGCCCCGCCGGATCCTGGAACGCCTGCACGGCGGCCTCCCGCTGCTCGACCGAGTCGCGGCCGAGCAGGTGCGCCGCGTCCGGGAAGCGCTCGAGCACCAGATCCTGCACCTCGCGGTGGCCGCAGAACACGACGAGCGGCTCGTCCGAGGCCAGGAAGTCGTCGATCCACGCCAGCGCCGGGCCCGTCTTCCCGCGCGCCGCGAGCCGCTTCAGGACGTTCAGCTGCGCCAGCCGCTCCGCCCGCAGGGCCGCGGCCACGCGCGCCTCGAGCTCGCCGAGGTCGAGCGGCTGCTCGCGCAGCCAGGCGACGACGTCGTGCTCGGCCTGCCGGTACTCGCGCTCGTTGTCCAGCGCCACCGGCACCACCACCTGGCGCTTGGCCGGGAGCTGGGGCAGCACGTCGGCCTTCAGGCGCCGGACGAAGCAGCGGCGGCGCAGGTGCCAGTGGATCCGCTCCTCCGCCCCCACGCCCTGGAAGCGCCGCGCGAAGCGTGCGCCGCTGCCGAAGTCCTCGAGCCGGCCGAGCACCCGCAGCTGGGGGATCAGCTCCTCGGCGTGGTTCATCACCGGCGTGCCCGTCAACGCCAGCCGCAGCGCTTCCGGCGCCAGCGCCTCGGCCAGCCGCCGCACCGCCTGCGTGCGCTTGGCGCGCGGGTTCTTGACGTAGTGCGACTCGTCGAGCACGAGCGCCTTCGGCCGACGCAGCGCCAGCCGCGTCCGGTGCGCGTGCACGATGTCGTAGTTGATGACCGTGATCTCGGCCGCCTCGGCGACCTTCCCGGTGCCCGACACCACCGTCACCGACCGGTGCGGGAGCCAGTGCTCGATCTCCCGCCGCCAGTTGAGCTTCAGCGACGCCGGGCAGACGACGACGGCCGGGAAGGCGTCGTCGGCCTCGAGCGCCGCCAGCGCCTGCACCGTCTTGCCCAGCCCCTGCTCGTCCGCCAGGAACGCCCGCCGCGCGTCGAGCGCATACGCCACGCCGGCCCGCTGGAACGGCCGCAGCACGCCGCCCAGCCGCGACTCGATCTCCAGCGACGGCCCGTCGTGCGCCCGCGAGCGCCGAACGCCGTCGATCGCCTGCTCGTGCTCGGTCCGCAGCCGGTCGAGCACCTCGCGGGCGTTCGGCGCCGGCTCGACCCCGTAGACCCGCAGGTAGTGCTCGAGCGGCTCGAGCAGGTACGGGTCGACGGGCAGCGAGCGGCCGTGGGCCTCGCACGCCGGCAGCTCGAGGAACGCAGGGATCGTCTCCGGATCCCAGTTGACGTCGAGCGTGAAGCGCGGCTCGCCGACGCTCTCGACGAGCGCGAGCGTCGCCGGTGGCGGGACCTGACCGACCTGCAAGCGCGAAGCGCAGCGCAGCGCGCGCGGATCGAGCCGTGCGCCGGACATCTCCAGCAGCTCCTCCGCGACCGCCTGCGTGAACGGCACCCACGCGCGCCCGCCCGCGTCGACCGCCACCTCCGCCAGGGACTCGGGCAGCTCGCCGGAGATCTTGTCCATCGCGAACCGGCCCTCGCCCGAGAGCTTGCCCGCGCTCACCCGGCCGACCCAGCCCTTGACCGCCCGCGCCAGCCACGCCTGCACGTCGTCCGCGACCGTCAGCTGCGGGAACCGCTCGAGCACGCCCTTGACGTAGGGCGCGGTCGCGTCAGCGCGCGGCGCCCACCACTCCTTGGCCTCCCAGTCGAACCGCCGGCCGGGGATGGCGCGCACGGCATCCACGACGTCCGCGCGGTAGGGGAACGCGAACACGACGGACTCCTGCCCGTGGAAATTGAGCCGCAGCTCGACGTTGTGACCCTCGTCGACGACGCGCACGCGAACCATCCACGGTAGCCGCGCCCCCGGCGCGAGGAATTTCCCCTGCACACCGGCGTCCGGGGTTGGCATGAACACCAAGCACCTGTTCGCCGCGGCCTCGGCCGCGGCTGCCCTCGCCATCTTCCCGGCAGCGGCCAGCGCCGCCACCGTGACGGTGGCCGGCACCACCATCACCGTCGCCGGCGACGCCACCGATGAGACGATCACGATCGCGGACGCCGGCGGCTTCATCACCGTCGACGGCGCCGCCACCACTGCTGCGGCGAACGACACGTTCGACCTCACGGTCAACGCCGGCGCCGGCGCCGACATCGTGCGCGTCGACACTGCCGCGCTGCGGACCGTCACGGTCAACGGCGATGCCGGCAACGACACCATCACGGGCTCGCCCGACAACGACATCCTCAACGGCGGCAACGACCTCGACACGCTGAGCGGCGCTGCGGGCAACGACCGCATCTCGGGCAACGACGCCGACGACACGATGAACGGCGACGCCGGCAACGACGCCATGGTCTGGAACCCCGGCGACGACAACGACATCATCAACGGCGGCGCCGGCGGCGGCGACGACGCCGAGCTCAACGGCGGCAACAACCCCGAGAGCTTCGCCGCCGCGCCGAATGGCAACCGCGTGCGCTTCGAGCGCGTGAGCCCGGCTCCGTTCACGCTCGACGTCGGGCCCGACACCGAGCGCCTGGTGCTGAACGCCAACGGCGGCGACGACACGATGGCCTCGAACCCCGCCACCCCGACCGCGATGCTGCTCAACGGCGGCACCGGGCTCGACACGATGAGCGGCGGCGCGAACGCCGACTTCATCAACGGCGGCGACGACAACGACACGCTCCGCGGCGGCCCGTCGAGCGACCGGATCGTCGGCGATCGCGGTGACGACACGATGGACGGCGAGTCCGGCGACGACACGCTCGTGTGGAACAACGGCGACGGCTCCGACGTGATGGACGGCCGCCTCGGGCTCGACAAGGTCGAGGTCAACGGGGCCGCCGGCGCCGGGGACGCGCTCGAGCTCCGCCGCAACGGCCAGCGCGACCGCTTCGACCGCACCAACCTCGGGCCGTTCACCCTCGACGTCGGCACCGCCGAGCTGCTCGACGTGCGCGGCCAGGGCGGCGACGACACGTTCCTGGCGCGCGCCGGCAACACGCTCGCCGTGCTCGCCGACGGCGGCGACGGCAGCGACTCGCTCACCGGCGCGTCCGAGGCCGACACGTTCTTCGGCGGCGCGGGCAACGACACGCTCGACGGCGGCCTCGGCCCGGACCTGCTCGACGGCCAGAGCGACGACGACCGGCTGCTCGCGCGTGACGGCACCGGCGACCTCGTGCGCGGCGGCGCCGACGTCGACTTCGCGAAGGTCGACAAGGTCGACATCGTCGACGGCGTCGAGGACATCGACCGGCCGAAGCACGTCCGCCGCGACTACGCGCACCTGTACAAGCACAAGGCCAACGTGCGTCACGGCTACGCCAAGGTCTGGCTGAAGGGCAAGCCCGGCGGCAGCGAGGGCAAGCTGTGGCTCTACACCGCCAAGAAGTACGAGGTCGGCGGCAAGTACACGCGGATCTACCTCGGCGCCGTCAGGTACGACCTCGACGGCGGCGAGACGAAGCGGTACTCCGTCCGCCTCGCCAAGGGCACCAAGCACCTCGCCAAGCACGACCGCCTGAAGGCCTGGGCATCAACGGGTGGGCACTATAAGAAGCTGATACTTCAGTATTAGGATTTCGCCCACCGGTCCCGGAAACCCCACCCGGGAACCGGTGTGCGACGTTACTCAGCCCGTGCTGGCGGCTTCCGCGGCCTGCGCCGCGTGAGCCGCGACCAGCTCCCGCTGAACCGATCGTGGCTCGCCGTCCGTGGGGCGGCGAGTCCACGTTCCGTCCTCGCCCAGCTCCCACGCGTTGACGTTGTCGGTGAAGCAGCGGTCGAGCGTGTCGGTGAGGTCGTCGCGCAGCGACTGGTCGAGCACCGGAGCGAGCAGCTCCACGCGGGTGTCGAGGTTGCGGGGCATGAGGTCGGCCGAGCCGATGTACATCGTGCAGTCGTCCTCGCGCTCGAACGAGTAGATCCGCGAGTGCTCGAGGAAGCGCCCGACGATCGAGACGACGCGGATGTTCTCCGACACGCCCGGGACCCCCGGCCGCAGGCAGCTGATGCCGCGGATGTTGAGCTCGACCGGCACGCCGGCCTGCGACGCGCGGTAGAGCGCCTGGACGCAGGCGCGGTCGACGAGCGAGTTCATCTTCATCCGGATCCGCGCCTGCCCGCCTTCGCGGTGGGTGGCGATCGTCCGCTCGATCTCCTCGAGGATCCCCGCCCGCATGTGGTTGGGGGCCAGGAGCACGCGCCGGTACGCGCGCGGGCGCGCGAAGCCGGTGAGGAAGTTGAACATGTCCGCCACGTCGGCGCCGATCCGGTCGTCGCACGTGAGCAGCCCGAAGTCGGTGTAGAGGCGGGCGGTCTTGGGGTGGTAGTTGCCGGTCCCGACGTGCACGTAGTGGCGCACGCCATCGCCCTCCCGGCGCACGACGAGGATGCACTTCGCATGCGTCTTGAGCGCCGGGACGCCGTAGACGACGTGCACGCCGGACTCCTCCATCGCACGCGACCACTGGACGTTGGCGCGCTCGTCGAAGCGCGCCTTGACCTCCACCACGCAGACCGCCTGCTTGCCGCGCTCGGTGGCGCGGATGAGGCTCGGGAGCAGCGGCGAGTCGTCGCTCGTCCGGTACACCGTCTGCTTGATGGCGAGCACGTTCGGGTCGGCCACCGCCTGCTCGACGAAGCGCTCGACCGAGCTGGTGAACGAGTCGTACGGGTGGTGCAGGAGGATGTCGCCGCGCCGCATCGCGGCGAGCACGTCGGGCTTCTCGGAGTCGTCGGCCTGCAGGCGCGGCTGGGTGACCGGCGTCCACGGCGAGTCGCGCAGCTCGGCGTGGCCGGGCACCTTGACGACGTCCATCAGGTCGTCGAGGTCGAGCAGCCCCGGCACGTCGAACACGTCCTCGGGCTCGACCTCGAGCGACTGGGTGATCTGCTCGCGGATGACCGGGCTCATCCCGGCCCCGACCTCGACCCGCACGACGTCGCCGAAGCGCCGCCGGCGCAGCTCGTCCTCTACGGCCTGCAGCAGGTCGTCGGCCTCGTCGGAGACCGTGAAGTCGGCGTCGCGGGTGACGCGGAAGACGTCGTAGTCGACGATCTCCATCCCGGGGAACAGCCGGTCGAGGTGCTTGGCGATCAGGTCCTCGAGCGGGACGAACGTGAAGCCGTCGCCGGTCGGGACGAAGCGCGGGAGCATCTCCTTCGGGACCTTCACGCGCGCGAAGGTCTCCACGTTCGTGACCGGATCGCGCACGAGCACGCCGAGCGACAGCGACAGGTTCGAGATGTACGGGAACGGACGCCCGAGGCCGACGGCGAGCGGCGTCAGGACCGGGAAGATCTGGTGGCGGAAGCGGTCGTCGAGCGCGCGTCGCTCCTCCGGCCCGACGTCGTCGACGCCGACGATCCGGATGCCGTGGTGGGCCAGCGCGGGCCGCAGCTCGAGCTCCAGGCAGCGGCTCTGGCGCTCGATGTGCGCGCGGTTGACCTCACGGATCGCCTCCAGCGTCGCCTGCGGCGTGCGACCGTCCTGCAGCGGCGTCTCGATGCCCGCCTCGATCTGGTCGTGCAGGCCGGCGACGCGGACCATGAAGAACTCGTCGAGGTTCTTCGACGTGATCGCGCAGAACTTCACGCGCTCGAGCAGCGGAACGCTCTCGTCCTCGGCCAGCTCGAGCACGCGCGAGTTGAACTCGAGCCATGACAGCTCGCGGTTGAAGTACAGGCTCGAGGAGGAGAGGTCGACCTGTTCGGTCGTCGTCTCGTGATCCGTGCTCGTCTCGCTCACGGCCTGGAGTCTGAACGTTCTGACAGGGCAAAGGCGAGACGGGCGGCGAATCCCTTACGTTCATAGTCCCGCCACAGCTCGAGGAAGTCATCGAACAGCGCGCGGCGCCGCGCCTGGAGATGGACGCGGAGCGCGACGAGGCCGGCGTACGCGCGGCGGTTGGGCGTGCGCGCGAGGTCTCCCGGCGACGCTCCCGCGGCGGCCACGTCCTCCTGCACGAGCTCCTCGAGGAAGTCGGCGACCTCGGGCAGCTGGACGTCGCAGTCGTGGATCTCGCCCAGCAGGTCCTGGAGGTCCTTGACCATCTTCACCGCGTTCGACGCGTACGGCCCGAAGCACGAGCCGGTCACCTCGAGCACGTAGCGCAGGCGCTTGGCGGCGATCCGCATGTCGTGCAGCGCCACGACCTCGTCGGGGTCGAGCGCCCTCGGGATGAAGGAGGTCAGCTCGTCGAGCCGCACGCGCACGATCCGCTCGGCGTTGTCGGCCAGCGGCGCCTCGGGCTCGAGCCCCTTCACGCGCCGGGCCTTCACGGCTGCAGCGCCTCCTCGGCGCCATCGGCGAGCGAGTGCAGCCGCGCGTGGAGGTCGGCCTCGCGGATGTGCTCGAGCGCGGCGGCGAGCGCGGCGTTGCCCGCCGCCTGGCGGGCGCGCTGGCGCTGGACGAGCGCCTCGATGCCCGGCCGGTTGGTCGCCTGCACGGCGGCCTCGAGCTGTTCCATCGCCTCGATGTGCACGTCGGGGTCGCGGCGCTCGCCGAGGGCGTCGGCCAGCGCCTTGACGTCGCGCAGCACGGTCTTGAAGTCGCCCGTCGGGAACACCGGCTCGAAGATCTCCAGCACCGCGCGCAGCCGCCGCGACGCCACGCGCATGTCGTGCACGCGCTCGATGTCGGACGTGTCGAGCACCTCGTCGCCGTGCGAGAACAGCTCGTCGGCGCGCGCGCGCACGATCCGGGCGCCGGCGAGCGCGTACGGCTCGAACGGGTCGACGTTGATCTCGGCGGCCTTGGCCACGGCTCAGAGGGTATGCGCCATATCGAGGAGCACGCCCTCGCGCAGCCCTCCGTGGCCGATCTGCAACGGCTGTCCCAGCACCTGCGAGGCGGCGTCGAGGATCAGGATGCCGGCGGGCAGCAGGCGCACGCGCTCGGCGTCGAGCGAGAAGCGGTGGGCGACGTCGGCCGCGGGCGCGCCCGAGAGCACGCCGAGCGCGCGCTCGAGCGTGCCGGGCTCGAGCACGTCGCCGACGACCGTGCGCAGCGACGCGGCGCTGCCGCCGACCGCGACGGCGGCGTCGGGTTGCGGCACCGGCGCGCGGCCGAGGATCTCGCACGCGTGCGCGCGGGCGGCCGCCAGCTCGTCGCGCGCCGGCGGATCGGTGCGCAGGTGGTCATCGGCGATCGAGCCCGAGCCGAGGCGGTACGACGACGACCAGGTCACGCCGCCGTCGTAGGTGCCGACGGCGAGCTCGGTCGAGCCGCCGCCCACGTCGACGACCCCGATCGTGCCGTCCAGGCGGCGGCCGAGCGTGCGGGTGGCGCCGAGGAAGGCCAGCCGGGCCTCCTCCTCGCCGTCGAGGACCTCGACCCGCGCGTCGATGCCGGCGACGAACTCGTCGCGGTTCGCGCACGAGCGGATCGCGGCGGTGGCGACCACGCGCACCCGGCGCGCGCCGGCCTCGCCTGCCAGTGCCACCTGTCCGGCGACCACGGCCGCGACCTCGGCGGTCTTCTCGGGCAGGATCGCTCCCCCGGCTGTCATGCCCTTGCCGATGCGCGTGAAGACGCGCTGCTGGAGCACCTCCACGAGCCGCCCGCCGTCGACCTCGGCGACGAGCACGCGCGTGGTGTTCGTGCCGATGTCGATGCAGCCGCAGATCATGAGCGGGCTGGGAGGTTGCCATCATGGCCCGCGTGGAGCGAGCCGCCGCGATCGAGGTCGAGGGCCTGCGCAAGGCCTACGACGGCCGCGACGCGGTCCGCGGCATCGACTTCGAGGTCCGGCGGGGGGAGGTCTTCGGCCTGCTCGGGCCCAACGGCGCCGGGAAGACGACGACGGTCGAGATCCTCGAGGGGCACCGCTTGCGCACGGCCGGCAGCGTGTCCGTGCTCGGACACGATCCGGGAGAGCGTCCCGCGGCGCTGCGCGAGCGGGTGGGCGTCGTGCTGCAGAGCTGCGGCACGTATCCGCACCTCAGCGTCCGCGAAACGCTCGCGCACTGGGCCTCGCTCTATCCCGCCCCCCGCGACGTCAGCGAGGTGATCGCGCTGTCCGGGCTCGACGAGGCCGCCGACCGCCGCGCGCGCACGCTCTCCGGCGGCCAGCAGCGGCGGCTCGACCTCGCGCTCGCGCTCGTCGGCGACCCCGAGCTCATCTTCCTCGACGAGCCGACCGTCGGCTTCGATCCCGCCGCCCGGCGCGCCGCCTGGGACACCGTGCGCTCGCTGCGCGAGCTCGGCAAGACCGTCCTGCTCACCACCCACTACCTCGACGAGGCGCAGGCGCTGGCCGACCGCGTGGCGATCATCAAGGACGGCGCCATCCTCGCCGAGGGCCGGCCGGGCGAGCTCGGCGCCGGCGCCGCGCGCTACCGCGTCACCTATCGCGGCGGCGAGCACGTCACCGACGACCCGACCGCGCTGCTGCACGAGCTGACGGCGGCGGCGCTCGAGCGCGGCGAGCGGCTCGAGGACCTCTCCGTCACGCGCCCGTCGCTCGAGGACGTCTACTTGGACCTTACGGAAGGCGAGACCACGGGCTCGACAACCGACGCCCGACAGGCGCGCGCACGCGGAGCAGTCGGCGATGAGTGAGCACGCGCTCGAGGCGGTCCACGCCGCGGGTGGCGGTCCTCGCCGGCCGTCGTGGGCGGGCGCCGCCTGGCGGCAGTTCCGGCTCGAGCGGCGGATGTTCTGGCGCAACCCGACCGCCGCGTTCTTCGGCGTCCTGCTCCCGCTCGTGTTCCTCGCGCTGTTCGGCGCCGTGTTCAGCGGCACGCAGGAGAACCTCGACGTCGTCGTGCCCGGCATCGCGGGGCTGAGCGTCGCGTCCGCGTGCTTCGTGGCGCTCGCCTACAACCTCACATGGCTGCGCGAGCAGGGCATCCTCAAGCGCGTGCGCGGCACGCCGCTCTCCTCGTCGGCCTACCTGGCCGGGATCGCGGCCAACGCGGTGGCCAACACGCTGGTCCAGGTGGCAGTCGTGATCGTGGCCGGGCGGCTGCTGTTCGGCATCTCGTGGCCGAGCGACTGGCTGGCCCTGATCGCGTTCCTCGTCCTCGGCGTCGTCTGCTTCGCGTCGCTCGGGGTCGCGCTCTCGCACGTCATCCCCAACTCCGAGTCCGCGCCCGCGTACGTCAACGCGATCTTCCTCCCGGTGATGTTCGTGGCCGGCGTGTTCTACGACGAGGAGAACGCCCCGGCGTTCCTGGAGGTCCTCGCGGCGATCACGCCGCTCAAGCACCTGATCGACGGCTTGTCGGGAGCGATGGTCACCGGCGAAGGGCTGGCCGACCACAGCGTGGCGCTGCTGGTGCTCGGCCTGTGGGCGGCGGCGGGAGTCGTCCTTGCCGTGCGTGGCTTCTCGTGGGCGGCACGGGACGGCGCGTGACGCGGCTCGCGATGTGGGGCTCGCTCGCGCTGATCGCGTGGACGCACGCCGGCTACCCGCTGGTCGCCGCGGCGGCGGCCTCGCGGCGACGCTACGAGCCGCGCCGCGACGAGGACCGCCTGCCGTCGGTCGCGCTGATCGTCGCCGCCCACGACGAGGAGCGCGTGATCCGGGCGCGGCTCGAGAACGCGCTCGCGCTCGACTACCCCGAGCTCGAGGTGATCGTCAGCCTCGACGGCTCGACCGACGGCACGCGCGCGATCGCCGAGGAGCTCCCCGGCGTGCGCGTGCTCGCGAACGAGCGCGGCGGCAAGGTCGCGGCGCAGAACGCCGCCGCGCGCGCCACCGGTGCGGAGGTGCTGGCGTTCTCGGACGCCAACTCGATGTGGGAGCCCGGCGCGCTGCGCCGGCTCGTGGCCCCGCTCGCCGACCCCGAGGTCGGCTACGTGTGCGGGCGGCTGCGGCTCGTAGACACGAGCGGGGACAACGTCGAGGGCGTGTATTGGCGTTACGAGCTGTGGCTGCGCGAGCAGGAGTCGCGCCTGGGGTCGATCACGGCCGGCAACGGGGCGATCTACGCGGTTCGGCGCTCGGCGTACGTCGATCTGCCGGCGACGTCGAGCCACGACATCGGGCTCCCGTTCCGGCTGCGGCGCAAGGGCCTGCGCGCCGTCTACGAGCCGGCGGCGGTGGCGGTCGAGCCCGCCGCCCCCACGACCGCGGACGAGTGGGCGCGCAAGGTGCGGATGCTCTCGCGCTCGTGGGGCGACCTGCTGACCGGCGGGATGCTCGACCCGCGCCGGCAGCCGCCCGCGTACTTCGCCGCGCTGGTCTCGCACCGGCTGCTGCGCTACGCGTCCGGCCCGCTGCACGTCGCGCTGCTGGCCTCCTGCGTGGCTCGGGCGCGCTCCTCCGCGTCCGCTCGCGCGCTGGTCGCCGGCCACGCTGCGTGGCTGGCGCTCGCGCTCGCAGGGTCGGCCGCGCCGCTGGGGGCTTTCGCGCGCTACTACGCGGTCGTCACCGCGGCGACCGTGGCCGGCCTCGCGCGGATGCTGCGCGACGGGCCGCAGGCGACGTGGACGCCGGTGGAGGGCACACGGTGATCGACCGGTTGGCGACCCGGGCGCTCGACCTGGTGATCGCCGGGGCGGTGACGGTCGTGCTGTCGCCGGCGCTTGCCGCGATCGCGCTCGCGATCCGGCTCGAGAGCCGCGGCCCGGTGATCCTGCGCCAGACGCGCGTAGGGCTCGACGGCTGCGACTTCGAGCTGCTCAAGTTCCGCACGATGGTGCCCGACGCGCACCTGCTCGGCACCGGCTGGCTGATCGCCGAGCAGGACCCGCGGATCACACGCGTCGGACGCTTCCTGCGCCGCTGGTCGCTCGACGAGCTGCCGCAGGTCGTCAACGTGCTGCGCGGGGACATGAGCATCGTCGGCCCCCGCCCCACGCTGCGCTACCAGGTCGACCAGTACACGCCGTTCCAGCTTCGCCGGCTCGAGGTGCGCCCCGGGATCACGGGCTGGGCGCAGGTCCTCGGCCGCAACCAGCTCACGTGGCCGCAGCGGATCGAGCTCGACGTCTGGTACGTCGACAACCGCTCGGCCTGGCTCGACCTGCGGCTGCTGTTTCGGACGCTGCCGATGCTGGCCCGGCCGAGTGGCGTCTACAACGACGCCCGCAGCGACTGGGGCGAGGGGTCAGACGGGGCGGGCGGGAACACCGGCGACGCGCGCGCCGTCGGGCACGTCGGCGATCACCACCGCGCCGGCAGCCACGAAGGCTGATGCTCCCACCCTCCTGCCCTCGATGACGACGGCGCCCATGCCGACATGCGCGCCGGCGCCGACGGTCACGCCGCCGCCCAGCGTCGCGTTGGGCGCCACGTGCGCGTAGTCGCCGATCGCGCAGTCGTGCTCGACGACCGCACCGGTGTTGATCAGCACGCCGTCGCCGAGCGTCGCGTCGGCGTTGACGACCGCGGCGGCGAGGACCTGCACGCCGCGGCCGAGCGTCGCCCACGGCGAGACGGCGGCGCTCGCGTGGATGATCGGCGGCAGCTCGAAGCCGTCGGCGAGCAGCCGCTCGCACACGCGCTGCCGCGGGCGGGGGTCGCCGATCCCGCCGACGCCGAGGAACGCGTGGCGCGCGCCGCTGGGCGGGCCGGCGGTCACCGTGATCCCGAGCAGCTCGCTGCCGGCCAGCGCGGGGTCGTCGTCGACGAGCGCGACGACCTCGAACTCGTCCGCGGAGCGGATCGCCTCGAGCACCGACTTCGCGTGCCCGCCCGCCCCGACGCCGACGATCGGGACGGCCATCAGAGCACCGGCGGGCGGCCGAGGAGCGTCATCCGCACGAGCGTCCGCGCCCGCAGCCGGCGTCGCGGCCCGCACGGTGCGAGCATGCCGTCGCGGTATCCGCGCGCGGCGCGCCGCAGCCGGTCGAGGGACCCCAGCCGGGGCAGCGCGCGCAGCACGAAGCTGGCGACGTAGAGCACGCCGAGCGGGAGCGGGAGGTAGCGGCGGGCGAGCCAGACGCGGTTGCGCGCGCCGAAGTAGTAGCCGTACTCGTTGCGGGCCGGCCGGTACGGCGGGTGCACGGCGACGACGTCGCCGGCGTAGCGCACGCGGTAGCCGGCGTCCATGACGCGCCAGCCGAGATCGACGCCCTCGTGCACGAAGCGGAAGTCGCCCGGCCAGCCGCCGACCTCGTCGAACACCCGCCGCGGCATCGCGACCGCACCCTCCCACACATGGGTGACGTCGCTGCTGCGCGCCGGGTCGCCGACGCGCAGCCGCGGGACCCACTCGCGCGCCGCCGGGCCCGGGCCGTCGGGGACGATCCGCAGCTGGACGAGCCCGAGGCTGGGATCGCCGGCGAACTTCGCCTGCACGCGGGCGAGCGCGTCCCGGTCCGCGAGGCCGGCGTCGTCGTCGAGGAAGAAGAGCAGGTCGCCGCCGACGTGCGGCACGCCCGCGTTGCGGCCGGCGGGGATGCCGGCGTCCTCGTCGAGCGCCACCGCGTGTACGCCGTCGGGGAGGCCGGTCGGCGTCCAGCCGTTGCCCACGACCGCGACGTCGACGTCCACCTCGCGCTGGTTCAGCAGCGAGTCGACCGCGCGCCGAAGCTCGTCCGGGCGGCGACCCTGCGTGAGGACCACGCACCCGTAGCTCACCCGCGCGATGGTATACCGCGCTCGTGATCGCCCCCGGCCCCCGACCCCGCCTGATCGGCGACCTGCGCTCGTGATCGGCGTGCTCTACGACGTGCACGGCAACCTGCCGGCGCTGGAGGCGGTGGTGGTGGATGCGGAGGAGCGCGGCGCGGCCCGCTGGATCCTCGGCGGCGACTACGCGCTGTTCGGCGGCTGGCCGGCCGAGACCGTCGCCCGCCTGCGCGAGCTGGCTCCCGCCACCTGGATCCGCGGGAACGGCGAGCGCTGGACCGCCGACCCGGCGGCGGCGCCCGACAACCCGGTCGTGCCGGGGGCGATCGAAGCCGCCCGTCGCATGCTCGGCGAGGCGACGGTCGCCGAGCTCGCCGCCCTCCCCGCGGACGTCGAGCACGAGGGCGCGCTCGTCTGCCACGGCTCACCTCCCAGCGACGTCCGCTCGTTCCTGCCCGAGCCCGCGGACGACGAGGCC
The DNA here is from genome assembly GCA_963789005.1 of uncultured Solirubrobacteraceae bacterium. GTDB lineage: Bacteria > Actinomycetota > Thermoleophilia > Solirubrobacterales > Solirubrobacteraceae > DASSUW01. The sequence goes on along the minus strand of CAWBIZ010000002.1, from coordinate 541,052 downwards.
GAGCTGCTCGAGGGCGTCACCCACCCGCGCGTCTACTTCGGCCACACCCATCTCCCCTTCCGCCGCGTATCGGCCGTCCGCAGCATCGAGCTCGTCAACCCCGGCTCGGTCGGGATGCCGTTCGACGGCGACCAGCGCGCCGCATACACGCTCCTGCACCCGGACGGCGCGGTCGAGCACCGCCGCGTCGCCTACGACCACACCGAGAGCGCGGCGCGCGTGCGCGCGATCGGCGAGCCGTGGGCCGAGACCGTCGCCCGCCGCATCGAGCAGGCGAGGATGGACGTCTAGCTGGCGCCGCGGGCCGACCAGCCGCCGTCGGAGGCGATCGTCTGGCCGGTGACCCAGTCCGCGTCGTCGCTGCAGAGCCAGGCCACGAGCTTGGCGACGTCGTCGGGCCGGCCCCAGCGACCGCCCGGCATCGCCTCCTCGACGCGGCGATGGTCCTCGCCGAACGCGTACCCGGTGTCGTTGGGGCCGGGATTGACGCAGTTGACCGTGATGCCCCGCGGGGCGAGCTCGACGGCGAGCGTCGCCGTGAGCTGCTGGACCGCCGCCTTGGACGCGATGTATGGCAGCTCCTCGGGCATCGCGCCGTGGTACTGGCCGGAGGTGAAGAGCACGATCCGGCCGCCGCCCTCGGCCTGCGCCGCGAACTCCTTGGCCAGCAGCAGCGTCGCGCGAGCGTTGATCGCGAACGAGCGATCGAGCTCCTCCGCCGTCAGCTCGGCGAGCGTCTCGCGGGCGCTGCGGGCGTGGTTGGCCACCAGCACGTCAACCCGCCCGAGCGCGGCGCGGGCCGCCTCGAACATCTGCCGCGGCGCGTCCGGGTCGGCGAGGTCGACCGAGGCGAACTCGACCTCGGCGCCCGCCTCGCGCAGCTCGCGGGAAACGCTCTCGCCGCCGCTCGGGTCTTCGCCGTAGGGCTGCTCGGCGTCGTGCGGCGCCCAGCCGGTCAGGAACAGCCGCGCCCCCTCGCCCGCGAAGCGCCGCGCGAGCGCGGCGCCGATCCCGCCCTCCCGGCTCACACCGGTGATCACCACAGTCCGCGAAGCCACGCAGGCAACCCTAGTGCGGCCCTGAACCGATACGTTCGGGCGCATGCCCTCGCTCGCCGAGCTCGAGGCGGTCGCTCGCGGCGCAACCCCGCGGCCGCTCGACGACGCCGACCGCGAGCGGATCGCCTCCGGGCGGGCGGTCGTGGAGCAGGCGCTCGCGGCCGGCACCGCCGTGTACGGGGTCACGACCGGCTTCGGGCAGCTCGAGAACGTCCGCATCCCCGCCGAGGATGCCGCACGACTGCAGGTCAACCTCCTGCGCTCGCACGCCGTGGGCTCCGGGCCGCCGCTGCCCGAGGAGATCGTGCGCGGGATGCTGTTCCTGCTGGCCTCCTCGCTGCGGCGCGGGCACTCCGGCGTGCGGGTCGAGCTCGTCGAGCTCGTGCTCGGGATGCTCGAGCGCGGCGTGACGCCGGTAGTGCCGAGCAAGGGGTCGGTCGGGTCGTCGGGCGACCTCGCGCCGCTCGCCCATCTCGGGCTCGTGCTGATCGGGGAAGGCGAGGCGACGGTGGCGGGAGCCGAGCTCGCGGGCGGCGAGGCGCTCGCCCGGGTCGGCCTGCAGCCGGTCGCCCTGGAGGCCAAGGAAGGGCTGGCGATCATCAACGGCACGCACCTGATGGCCGCGGCGGGCGCGCTCGCGGTGCGCGACGTCGCGCGGCTGCTCGACGCGGCGGTGGTCGCCGTCGCGCTCTCGCTCGAGGCCTTCAAGGGCTCCACCGCGCCGTTCGACGCCCGCCTGCACGCGCTGCGCGGTCAACACGGCTCGACCGAGATCGCGGCGCGGCTGCGGGCGCTGCTGGCCGGGAGCGCGGTGGTGGCCAGCCACGCCGACTGTGGCCGCGTGCAGGATCCCTACACGCTGCGCTGCGCACCGCAGGTGCTGGGAGCGATCGCCGATGCGCACGCGTACATCGCCGGTGCGGTCGAGCGCGAGCTCGGCGCGGTGACCGACAACCCGCTCGTCTTTCCCGCGGACGGCGACGTCGTCTCGGGCGGCAACTTCCACGGCCAGCCGCTCTCGCTCCCGTTCGACCACCTGGCGCTCGCCCTGTGCGAGCTGGCCTCGTTCTCCGAGCGCCGCATCTACGCGTTGCTCTCCCCCGGCTACGCCGGCCTGCCGCCGTTCCTCACGCCGCGCCCCGGCCTCTCGTCGGGCCTGATGATCGCCCAGTACGCCGCCGCCGCCCTGGTCAACGAGTGCCAGGTGCTCGCCCACCCGGCGGGCGCCGGCTCGATCCCCACGAGCGCCGGCCAGGAGGACTTCAACTCGATGGGCGCGACCGCGGTGCTGAAGGCGCGCACGGCCGTCGAGAACGCCGCCCAGGTGATCGCCACCGAGCTCGTGTGCGCGGTCCAGGGGCTCGAGTTCCACCGCCCACTCCGCAGCACCGAGGCTCTCGAAACGGCCGTCGCGCGGGTGCGGGAGCGCGTGCCGCGCGTGGAGGAGGACCGCTCGCTGGCGGCCGAGCTTGCGGGGCTGGCGAACGGGCTGCGAACCGGGGAGGTGGTGCTGGCGTGAGGTGCAAGGGCTGGGTGCAGGAGGCCGCGCTGCGGATGCTCGAGAACAACCTGCATCCCGACGTGGCCGAGCGGCCGCAGGACCTCGTGGTCTACGGCGGGATCGGCAAGGCCGCGCGCAACGCCGCGTGCCTGGAGGCGATCAAGGCCGAGCTGATGCGGCTCGACGAGCGCGAGACGCTGCTCGTGCAGTCCGGCAAGCCGGTCGGGGTGTTCGAGACGCACCCCGACGCGCCGCGCGTCCTGATCGCCAACTCCAACCTCGTGCCCGACTGGGCGAACTGGCCCCACTTCCGTGAGCTCGACGCCGCCGGGCTGATGATGTACGGGCAGATGACGGCGGGATCCTGGATCTACATCGGGACCCAGGGGATCCTGCAGGGGACGTACGAGACGTTCGCCGCGATCGGCCGGCAGCGGTTCGGCGGGACGCTGCGCGGGCGACTGGTGGTCACCGCCGGGCTCGGCGGCATGGGCGGGGCGCAGCCGCTGGCCGTGACCCTGAACGACGGCTGCGCGCTGTGCGTGGAGGTCGACCTGCAGCGCATCGAGCGCCGCATCCGGGAGCGCTACCTCGACGAGCGCGCGGGGTCGCTCGACGACGCGCTGGAGCGCTTGGACTCCGCCCGCCGCGACGGCCGCGCGCTGTCGATCGGCCTGCTCGGCAACGCCGCCGAGGTGCTCCCGGAGCTCGTGCGTCGCGACGTGGAGATCGACGTCGTGACCGACCAGACGAGCGCGCACGACCCGCTCGTCGGCTACATCCCGGCCGGGCTCACGCTCGAGCAGGCCGATGCCCTGCGGACGGCCGACGAGGACGAGTACCTGCGCCGCGTGGGCGAGAGCGCCGTGGCGCACGTCGGCGCGATCCGCGCGCTGGGCGCCGCCGGCGCCGAGGCGTTCGACTACGGCAACGCGCTTCGCGGGCTGGCGGCCGAGCACGGCGACGACGACGCGTTCGCCTACCCGGGCTTCGTGCCGGCCTACATCCGGCCCCTGTTCTGCGAGGGCAAGGGGCCGTTCCGGTGGGTCGCGCTGTCCGGCGACCCCGCCGACATCGCGGTCACCGACGCCGCGATCCTCGAGCTGTTCGGCGAGCAGGAGCACATCCGGCGCTGGATCGAGCTGGCCGGCGAGCGCGTGCAGTTCCAGGGCCTGCCCGCGCGGATCTGCTGGCTCGGCTACGGGGAGCGCCACCTTGCCGGGATGCGCTTCAACGAGCTGGTGGCAAGCGGTGCGGTGCGCGCGCCGATCGTGATCGGCCGCGACCATCTCGACGCCGGCTCGGTCGCCTCGCCGCAGCGCGAGACCGAGGCCATGCGCGACGGGTCCGATGCGGTCGCCGACTGGCCGATCCTCAACGCGCTCGTCAACACCGCGACCGGCGCCAGCTGGGTCTCGTTCCACCACGGCGGCGGCGTCGGGATGGGCAAGTCGCTGCACGCCGGGCAGGTGATCGTGGCCGACGGGACGCCGGAGGCCGGCGAGCGGATCCGCCGCACGCTGCTCGCCGATCCCGGGATGGGCGTGATCCGCCACGCCGACGCCGGCTACGACGAGGCGCTCGACGCGGCCGACCGCCTCGGCGTCCGGGTCCCGATGAAGCCGACCATTTCGGAATGAGGCAAGCAGGATCGAGGCCGGTCGGTGCCGACCATTTCGGAATGAGGCAAGCAGGATCGAGGCCGGTCGGTGCCGACCATTTCGGAATGAGGCAAGCAGGATCGAGGCCAGTCGGATGAGGGTCTCGGTGCGGGGCGCCGCACAGGTGCTGCTGCCGCCCGAGGACGGGCTGCCGTACCTGCGGCGCCCGAACGAGCTGCGGCTCGAGCCGGGATCGGTGACCGTCGAGGACGGCGTGATCGTCGCGCTCGAGGACGATCCGGGCGCCGACCGGGTGATCGACCTTCCGGGCGGCGCGATCCTCCCGGGCTTCGTCGACTGCCACACGCACCTGCCGTTCTCCGGCTGGCGCGCCGAGGAGTACGAGCAGAAGGTGACGGGCGTGCCGTACGAGGAGATCGCGCGGCGCGGCGGCGGGATCGCCTCGTCGGCCCGCGCATTCGCTGCCGCGAGCGACGGCGAGCTGCTCGCGCAGGCGAGCGAGATCCGCGCCGAGATGCTCGCGCACGGCACCACCACGGTCGAGGCCAAGACCGGCTACGGGCTGTCGCGCGAGGGCGAGCTGCGCGCCGTGCGGCTCGCCCACGAGATCGGCGACCGCGTCACCGGCCTGTTCGCCCACGCGGTGCCCGAGGGCTACGACGCCGCGGGCTGGATGGACGAGGTCGACGCGCTGGCCGCCGAGGCCGACGTCGACGCGCTCGACATCTACGTCGAGTCGGTCGCGTTCCGCAACGAGGACCTCGAGCTGCTGGGCGAGCTCGCGCGGCGCGAGGGCGTCGCCCTGCGCGCCCACGTCGAGCAGTTCAACGCCAACCGCTCCGTGCCGGTGGCGCTGGCCGCAGGCGCACGCTCGGTCGACCACCTTGCCTGCCTGCATCCTGAGGACCTCGCGCCGCTGGCCGCCGCCGAGTGCGCGGCGGTGCTCCTGCCAGGCGCCGAGTTCCTCGGCGCCGAGGAATTGGCGCCGGGACGGGCGCTGGCCGACGCGGGCGCGATCTGCGTGCTCGCCACCGACTGCAACCCCGGTACGTCGCCTGTGATCTCGCTGCCGCTGGTGATCGGCCTCGCGGTCCGCCGCTACGGCTGGAGCGTGCGCGAGGCGCTCGCGGCGTGCACGCTCAACGCCGCCTGGGTGCTGGACCTGCCCGACCGCGGGTCGATCGAGGTCGGCAAGCGCGCCGACCTGGTGCTGCTCGACGAGCCGGTCGAGCACATCCCCTACCGGTTCGGCCGCAACCCGGTCCGCGAGGTCCTCGCCGCGTGATCTCCGCCACGGAGCTCGAGCAGCTGCTCGCCGACCTCGTGCCGATCGGGCTCGACGACGCCGAGGCGACCACCCGCTTGGCGTGGACGCGCGAGGACGAGGAGGCGGCCGGCTGGTTCGCGCGCCGGGCGGCTGACATCGGCCGCCGCATGGAGCGCGACCCCGCGGGCAACCTGTGGGCGTGCCCCGACGCGCCCGGACCGTGGTGGGCGGTCGGCTCGCACCTGGACACGGTGCGCGACGGCGGGCAGTACGACGGCGCGCTGGGCGTGGCGGCCGGCTTCGCGGTCGCCGCCCGGTCGAAGCTCCCGCTGGCCGTGATCTCGTTCGCCGACGAGGAGGGCGCACGCTTCAACACGCCGACGTTCGGCTCGCGGGCGCTGGTCGGACGGCTCGACGTCGACGACGCGGTGGTGCGGCTCGACGACGACGGCGTCGCGCTCGGCGACGCGATGGCGGACGCGGGCGTCGATCCCGAGGGCCTTCGCGAGGCGCCGAGCTGGCTCGAGCGCCTGCGCGGGTTCCTGGAGCTGCACATCGACCAGTCGCGCGACCTGGCGGCGGCGGGCAAGCCGGCGGGCGTCGTCACCCGGCTCGCCGCCCGCATGCGCCTGCAGGCGGAGATCACGGGGCGTGCCGACCACGCCGGCACGACCCCGCGCGAGGATCGCCACGACGCGCTGGCCGCCGCCGCCCGGCTGATCGTGCGCGCCGACGCCGAGGCGGCGCAGCGGCTGGGCATGGTCTTCACCGCCTCGCGGCTGGAGGTCGAGCCCAACGCGCCCACCACCGTCCCGTCGCTCGCCCGGCTGTGGCTCGACGCCCGTGCGCCGGTCGCCGAGGCGGTGACGTCCTGGCGCGAGGCGGTCGCGAGCGAGGCCGAGCGCGTGGCCGCCGAGGCCGCCGTCGGGCTCGACCTGCGAACCGCCGCGTGGTCCGAGGGCGCGGCGTTCCCCGACGAGGTCGTCGAGGCGCTGGCGCACGCCCTGCGTCCGGGCGCCGCGCGGCTCGTCTGCTACGCGGGCCACGACGCCGGGGTGATCGCCACTGCGCGCCCGGCGGGCATGGTGCTCGTGCGCAACGAGTCGGGGATCAGCCACTCGCCCGAGGAGGACGTCTCGCTCGAGGACGCCGCCGTGGGCGCGAACGCGATGCTCGCCGCGGCCGAGGAGCTCGCGTGATCGCCGTCCGGCGGACCCGTGGCCTGCCACCGTCGGTGGAGGAGTCGGCGTGAGAGTCGCGGCGATGGCCAACGTGCACTCGCACGCGTTCCAGCGCGACCTGCGCGGGGTCGGCGAGCGCTCGGACCGCCCGGATGACGACTTCTGGAGCTGGCGGGAGGGGATGTACGCGCTCGCCGAGCGGCTCGATCCGGACTCGATGCGCGACGTGGCCGGCCGCGTGTACCGCGAGATGGCCGCGGCCGGCTACGGCGCGGTCGGCGAGTTCCATTACGTGCACGACGAGGCCAACGCGCTGGCGGTCGCGGTGGCGGAGGCGGCCGTGGAGGCGGGCCTGCGCATCACGCTCCTCCCCGCCGCCTACGCCCGCGGCGGGCACCCGCGCTTCCGCGACCCCGACGTCGACGCCTTCCTCGCACGCGTGGACTGGCTGCGCGCGTGGGCGGCGGACCGGCCGGGCGTTTCGGTGGGGGTGGCGGCCCACAGCGTGCGCGCGGTGCCGGAGAGCTGGCTGCGCGAGATCGCCGCCTACGCGGGCTCGGAGCGCCTCGTCCGCCACGTCCACGCCTCCGAGCAGCCGCGCGAGCTCGAGGAGTGCCAGGCCGAGCACGGCTGCTCCCCGATCGAGCTGCTCCACCGCAGCACGTTCCTCTCCGACACCACGACCGTCGTCCACGCGATCCACGTCTCGCCGCGTGACGTCGCGCTGCTGGCCGACGCGGCCGCGATCGTCGCCAGCTGCCCGACCACCGAGGGCAACCTCGGCGACGGCGTGTTCCCGGCGCTGGCCTACCGCGACGCCGGCGTGCGGCTGGCGATCGGCAGCGACAGCAACGTCGTGGTCGACCCGTTCGAGGAGGTGCGCGAGCTGGAGACCGGCGCTCGGCGCGAGGGCCGCACCCGCCATGCCCTGCTCGCCGCGTACGGCGACCTCTGGGGTGAGCTCGTGCGCAACGGGCTCGCGTCGCTGGGCCTTTCCGACGGAGGGACGATCGAGGTCGACGCCGACCATCGGCGCCTGCGAGGCGTCCCTCCCGACGATCTGCTGCGGGCGCTCGCGACGTGCGCGAGCGCGGACGTGGTGCGGTCGTGACCCGCCGGTTGATCTCGTCTGGATCGGAGTTCGAGGCGCAGATCGGCTACTCGCGCGCGGTCGTCGACGGCGACTGGGTGTTCGTGTCCGGCACCACCGGGTTCGACTACGCGACGATGACGATCGCGCCCGGAGTGGTCGAGCAGGCCGAGCGGTGCGTGGCGAACATCGAGGCCGCGCTGGCGGAGGCGGGATGTGGGTTGGCGGATGTGGTCCGCGTGCGCTACATGCTCCCGCGCGCGGAGGACTTCGAGCCGTGCTGGCCCACGCTGCGGCGGGCGTTCGGGGAGGCGCGGCCGGCCGCCACGATGATCGCCTGCGGGCTCTCCGACCCACGGATGCGGATCGAGATCGAGGTCACCGCGCGGCGGGCCGGGAACGTCGTCCCGCTCGCGGTTGTACCGGGCACATGAGACGCTTGACGCTGGTTCTTGTCGCGTGTGCCGCCGTGCTGACGCCGTCGACGGCGTGGTCGAAGGAGATCGTCGGCGTGTCGGTGTGCGCCGCCGACGGCTGTCAGGAGGTCACCGATCAGGCGGCCTGGACGCACCTCGCCGAGGGCGGCACGGCGGCGAGCGCACCCGCCAAGCCGTTCGAGCACTTCCGGGTCCAGTTCCGCGTCGACGCCGACGGGGAGACCGTCCGCTTCTGGTACCTCGCCGCCCCGGAACGCGGGCTGGCGCAGGCCGAGGACGGGTCGTGGATGACGCTGACGCCGGCGAGCCAGAAGGCCCTGCGCGGGCTCACCCAGGGTCGCGTGCCGCTCGCGCCTGGCGAGATGCCGCCCGGCGTCGATCAGCCGACGGCGCGCGTCGACGAGGTCTTCTCGCCGGCCGAGACGGCGGCGGCGCCAGAGTCCGGCGACGCGTCACCCTGGCCGTGGCTGGGAGGCGCCGCGTTGGCAGCGCTCGTGCTCGCGCTCGTCGCGTGGCGCCGGCGCGGCGGCGGCGCGCCCGCCCCGTTGCCTCAGTAGCGTCGGAGCCGCTGCTCGAGCTCGACGACATCATCCCGGCCCCGCACTTCCGCGAGCGTCACGAGCGCCTGATCGCGGCGCCCGCGGCCGCGGTGTGGGACGCGCTGTGGACGCTGCGGCTCGGCGACCTCACGCTGTCGCGGGCGCTGATGAGCGTTCGGACGTTTGGGCGGCAGCCGCCGATGGTCACCGAGCCGTTCCTCGAGCGCGGCCCGGTGCCGGTGCTCGGGGCCGAGCGGGGAGGCTCCGTCGTCGCGGGCGGGGTGCTGCAGCCGTGGAAGCTACGCGGCGGGCAGACGCCGCCGGCGCTCGACGCCGCCGGCCTGGGGGCGTTCGCCGAGCCGGGCTGGGTCAAGGTCGGCTACGACCTCGTCCTCCGTGCCGACGCCGCGGGCACGCGGCTGAGCACCGAGACGCGTGTGGAGGCCACCGACGCCCGGACCCGTGCGCTGTTCGGCGTCTACTGGACCCTGATCCGCCTCGGCTCGGGCCTGATCAGGCGGGACATGCTGCGCGCCGTCGCCCGGGCCGCCGAATAGCCGCCGGGCGAACGTCAACGGCGGCTGGGTGGGGAGGCGAGGGGATCGGCCGCGTGCGACTCCGCGGAAGGACGTCAACGGCCGCTGGGTCGGGAGGTGGGGTGCCAGCCGGGCGGTCGGGCTCCGGCGAGGCGAGTCAAGCCGGTGTTACGTGTCAATCGGCGAGTCTCCGAACGCCCATATCCACGTAAATGCGCTAGACGAGCACAAAGGTGGATGTCGGTGATCCCCACTTCGCCGAGATACACGTAATCCCGGCTTGAGCGGGGAGTTTGATGTATCTCGGTGACCCGACCGGCACCGAGATGCACCTTTCTCCTCCAGACGGGGAGAAAGGTGCATCCGGACGTCCACGACCGCGCCGAGATACACCAAACTCCCCTCCCCCGCGCACCGGCCGGCACCCAGCTGCCGTCGACGTTCCCGCGGAGACGCGCGCGGCCGATCCCCAATCTCCCCACCCAGCCGCCGTCGACGTTCCCGCGGAGACGCGCGCGGCCGATCCCCAATCTCCCCACCCAGCCGCCGTCGACGTTCCCGCGGAGACGCGCGCGGCCGATCCCCGATCTCCCCACCCAGCCGCCGTCGACGTTCCCGCGGAGACGCGCGCGGCCGATCCCCAATCTCCCCACCCAGCCGCCGTTGACGTTCCCGCGCAGACGCGCGCGGCCGATCCCCGATCTCCCCAACCAGCCGCCGTTGACTTTCGCCCGAGCCGCGGCCGCACCGAGGCTTAGGCTACGCCCGATGCCGACCTGGGACGACGTCCGGACGACTGCGCTCGAGCTGCCCGCGACCGAGGAGCGGACGTCGCGCGGCGTCCCCCAGTGGCGCGTGAAGGACAAGCTGTTCGTCTGGGAGCGCCCGCTGCGCAAGACGGATCTCGCGGCACTGGGAGATGACGCGCCCGACGGGCCGATCCTCGGCGCCTGGGTCGAGCACCTGATCGCCAAGGAGTCGCTGCTCGCCGACGACCCGTCGGTGTACTTCACGACGCCGCACTTCGACGGCTATCCGATCGTGCTCGCCCGCCTGGATGCGATCGCCGGCGACGAGCTCCGGGAGCTGATCGTCGAGGCGTGGCTCGCCCGGGCGCCGGCGCGGCTGGCCAACGAGTACGTCGCCGGTCAGGAGTAGTAGCGGATCCGGGGCACCGGCGGGAGCTCGTTGCGGACGCGGGCGCGGGGGCGGCGGCGACGGCTGTGGGTGAGGCGCGAGATGAACATAGATCACATCCTAGTACATATCTTCCTCGGACGCAACATACTGGGACGCAACTTCCTCCGATAGGGTTCTCCAGCCGTGACCGAGCGCGATGGCGTCGACCTGATCCTCGAGCAGTGGGAGCGCGAGCGCCCGGACCTCGATGCCTCGCCGATCGGGGTCATCGGCCGGGTCTCACGGCTCGCGCGCGAGCTCGAGCAGCGCCTCGAGCCCGTGTACGCCGAGCAGGGCCTCGAGCCGGGGTGGTACGACGTGCTCGCCACGCTGCGCCGGTCCGGCCCGCCGTACCGCCTCCGCCCGAGCGAGTTCACGGGCGCGCTGATGCTCACCTCGAGCGGGACGACCAAGCGGCTCGACCGCCTCGAGCAGGCCGGGCTCGTCGCCCGCACGCCCGACCCTCACGACCGGCGGGGAACGCTGATCACGCTCACGGCCGCCGGCCGCGAGCTCGTCGACGCCGCCAGCGAGGCGCACATCGCCAACGAGCACCGCCTGCTCGGCGCGCTCAGCGACGCCGAGCGGCAGCGCCTCGCCGACCTGCTGCGCAAGCTCCTGCTCGGCCTGCCGCCTCGATAACGTGGCGCGCGTGGCGCGCCGCCGTGATGTCCGCCGCTTCGGTCGCGGTCCGTACGTGCTCGGCATGCGGCGCGGGCCGGAGGCGTGGGGCGAAGGCTTCCCCTACGAGGTGCCCGCCGTCGCGGCGCTCGAGCAGCTGTCGCTGGACGCCCCGATCACGCTGCTGGCCGGCGACAACGGGTCGGGCAAGTCGACGATCGTCGAAGCGATCGCGGCGGCGATGGGCTTCGCCGCCGAGGGCGGCGAGCTCGAGCGCTCGGGCGAGCTGCCGGGGGTCCCGCGGCCGGTCCTCGGCGACACGCTCTCGCCGGTGCTCAGCTCGACCAAGCCGCACAGCGGATACTTCCTGCGCGCGGAGAGCTTCTTCAACATCGCGAGCCTCGTCGACGGCGGCGGGATCTTCGCTCCCGACCTCTCGCTCTACGGCGACGTGCCGCTGCACGCGCAGTCGCACGGTCAGTCCTTCCTCGCGCTGGCCGCCAACCGGTTCGGCGGCGAGAGCCTCTACATCCTGGACGAGCCGGAGGCCGCGCTCTCGGTCAGCGGAGCGCTGGCACTGCTCGCGGTGATGGTGCGCGCCGGGCGCGAGGGCGCGCAGTTCGTCGTCGCCACCCACTCGCCCGTCCTGCTCGCCTGCCCGCAGGCGCGGATCTACGAGCTCGACGACAACGGCCTCGCGCCGTGCGAGTACGACGACCTCGACGCGGTGCGCTTCACGCGCGGCTTCCTCGACGCCCCCGAGCGCTTCATCCGGGCGGCCTTGGACGAATGACGACGAGCTCGGCTGAGACCTGGGACGCGTTCTTCACCGAGTTCTACCTGCGCGCGTACGCGGGCGCGGCCCACAACGAGCAGGCGGGCGAGCAGGCGCTCGCGGCCGTGCGCCTGGCGGGAGCGCCCGACGGCGGCGACGTGCTCGACGTCCCGTGCGGCTTCGGTCGCCACACGGTGCCGCTGGGGGCGGCGGGATACCGCGCCGTGGGTGCGGACCGCTCGCAGGCGCTGCTCGACGAGGCGCGCCGGCGCGCGGGCGGCGCGCGCTGGCCGAAGCTCGTGCGGGCCGACTACCGCGAGCTGCCGTTCCCCGACGCGAGCTTCGACGCGGCGCTCAACCTCTTCTCCTCGCTCGGCTACCTCGGCGACGAGCAGGACCAGCGCGCGCTCGCCGAGATCGGGCGCGTCCTGCGCCCCGACGGCCGCCTCGTGATCGAGACGATGCATCGCGACCTGGTCCTGCGCGGCTGGACGGAACGGGACTGGCGGCTGGTCGGCGAGGGGCGCCTGCTGCTCGAGCAGCGCACGTTCGACGCGACCACGGGCGTCGCGCAGACGACCCAGACGCTGATCGAGGGCGACGGCACCCGAGAGTCGCGCACCTTCTCGCTGCGCTGCTACAGCGTGACCGAGCTCCTCACGATGCTCGAGCGCGCCGGCTTCGCCGAAGCGCGGTGCTACGGCGACCTGACCGGCGCACCGCTCGATCCCGACAGCCGCCTCGTCATCGTCGCGCGCAAGGGTTGACACGGGGGTGCGCGGGCTGAGGGAATAGCCCGAACCGAGCTGAGGAGTAGGGCCATGGGTCGCAGCGACGCGCCGGCGGGCGAGGACGGGATCTCAAGACGAGACTTCCTCGACGGGGTCGCCATCAGCACCGCCGGCCTCGCCGCCGCGGCGGCGGCGCCGTACATGACCGGCGCGGAGGCCGCGCTCGCGTCCGGCGGCCGCCACTGCCCGTCTCCGCGCCCACTGCCGCCCGGCTACTACCCGCCTGCGGCGACGGGCCCCACGGGCACGCCGGCCGAGGTGGTGCGGAAGATCTACAAGATCGACGGCTTGCCCGACGCGGACGCTGCCGCTCGCCATAGCGCCAAGCCAGGGCCGGGGATCGATGTGCCGATCCGCGACGCATGCGAGACCTACGACTGCGTGATCGTCGGCGCTGGAGCGAGCGGGCTGGCGGCGGCGAAGTTCTACCGCGACCGCTTCGGCGAGGACGCGAAGATCCTCGTGCTCGACCCGCTGCCCGACTTCGGCGGCCACTCGCACCGCAACGAGTTCCACGTGCCGAACGCCGCCGCCGGCGGGGCGGACCTGATGATCCTGCGCAACGGCGGCACCGTGAACCTCGACAGCATCGGGGCATGGGACCAGCCGGCCGGCAGCCTGCTCGACATCCCGGGCTCGTACGGGCAGCCGGCGCTCGACATGCTCGAGTTCTGCGGCGTCGACCCGGACAACTTCCCGTCCGCGAGCACGCCGGGGATCCCGGCCTCGTACGGGCTGCGGCCGATGCTGCTGTTCCCGGCGGCCGACTGGGGCGCTGACACGCTGGCTCGCAACCGGCTCGGGAGCGAGTCATGGCCGGACTTCGTAGCCCGGCTGCCCTACTCGCCCGCCGCCCGCGAGGCGATCGTGCGGATCCAGACCGACGAGACGACCGACTGGCTCGCCGCCAAGCACGGGCCGATGACGACCGCCGCGAAGCTCCAGCGGCTCACGGAGATCACCTACAAGCAGTACCTGATGGACTACGTCGGCGCGCCCGAGCAGGCGATCGTCCAGTACCAGCGGACGTCGCACGGGCTGCTCGGCGCCGGCGTGCAGGCCGTGTCGGCCGCCGACATGTGGCTCCTCGGCCAGCCGGGCTTCGAGGGGCTCGGCCTCCCTGACCCGATCGGGCTGACGTTCCCGGGCATCGGGCGCACGCCGCAGATGGGCAACATGGTCGACGCCGAGCCGTCCGTCCTGTGGCCGGACGGAAACACCTCGCTCCTGCGGCTGCTGGTCAGCAAGCTCATCCCGGCGTCGTTCGCCGACGTCGACGGCGGCCGCCCGAACCAGGAGAACGTCGTCAAGGCGATCTGCGACTACACGCAGCTCGACCAGCCGGGCAACGACGTCCGGATCCGGCTCAACAGCCTGGTGATCAACGTCGAGCCGTGCGGCAAGCACGGCGGCCTCGCTGAGGTCGACTACACGCCGATGGGCGGCAAGCGGCGCGGCGTCGGCTACCGCGTGCGAGCCCGCCACGTCGTGATGGCGTGCTGGAACCGGGTGACCGCGCACGTGGTCGACGGGCTTCCGCGCCGCCAGGTGAAGGACCTCTGCTACGCGCGCAAGGTGCCGCTCATCTACGGCCGGGCCGTGCTGAGCAACTGGCAGGCGTGGGCGGACGCGCAGATCGCCAGCGTCACGCCGCGCGGCAAGAGCCTGTTCTGGGACAGCACCACGCTCAGCGCCGGCGCGCGCTTCGGCAACGCCTACGGGCCGACTCCGAACCAGCCGCCGACGGCCCCGGCATCGCTCAGCTTCACCGTCGTCCCGGGCGACCCGCTGCGCACGCCGCAGATCGCGACCTACGAGTCGGGCCGCGAGATCCTGCTCAACATGAGCTTCCGGGACCTCGAGGACGCGTTGATCGACGTGATCGACCGCAGCGTCAACCGGTCGGGGGGCAGCTTCGAGCCCGAGCGCGACATCGCCGCGATCGCGATCAACCGCTGGAACTACGGCTACGCCCACGAGCTGACCTCCGTCTGGGATCCCTCGCTCTACGGACCGGTGGCCGACCAGCCGCAGGTCCGCGGCCGCGTCCCGTTCCGCAACGTGTCGATCGCCAACAGCGACTCCGGCGCGATGGCCTACACGCACAGCGCGATCAGCGAGGGATACCGCGCGGTGCAGGACCTTCCCGTCGCCAAGCGCCGCCGCTCGCACGGCCGGCATAAGTCTCGAGTCAAGGGTTAGCTACTTGCTTCACGTCGCCACGAGCGGGCGACAGCGGCGCGAGCACCATGGCGGGGTCACCACCACACGTTGGTTGGAGATTGGATCACCGGTGACCGGCATGCGCGGACGCGCAGCGGATGGAGTAGCGCGGCCGCCTAGGAGCGTGGGTCCCTAACCGGCCGCGGGTTTCGCCCCCTGGGCGAACACCCGCAAGGGAACCTGGCCCCCTGGGCCAGTGTTCCCCGGCCCCCTGGGCCAGCGTTCCCTAGGACCGCCGGTCGGCACCCCCTGGACCAGGGGAGGAAATTCGCTCGCAGGCTGCGGGCGGGCCGTACTCTCCGGCCATGTCGCGTCCGCGCCAGATCCTCGCCATGGGCGGCGGGGGCTTCTCGATGGAGGCCGGGAACGCCCTGCTCGACGAGCATGCGCTGGCGCTGACCGGCGTCGAGTGCCCGCGGGTGTGCTTCCTCCCCACCGCATCGGGGGACGCGGACCACTACATCGTCCGGTTCTACCGCGCGTTCGCGGCCGGCCGCTGCCAGCCGTCCCACGTCTCGCTCTTCCGCCGCGACGGGGGCGCCGCCGACCTGGCCGGGCATCTGCTGCAGCAGGACCTGGTCTACGTCGGCGGCGGCAGCGTGATCTCGCTGCTCGGCACGTGGTCGGCGCACGGCATCGACATGATGCTGCGGGCGGCGTGGGAGGCGGGCGTGGTGATGGCCGGGCTGAGCGCCGGGTCGCTGTGCTGGTTCGAGCAGGGCATGACCGCCTTCCACGGCGAGAGCAGGCCGGTGGCCGGGATGGGCTTCCTCCCGTTCACGAACGCCGTCCACTACGAGGACAAGCCGGACCGCCGGGCCGCGTTCCTGTCGGCGATCGCCGACGGCCTCCCTGCCGGTTACGGGACCGGCGACGGCGCGGCGCTGCACTTCGTGGGCGCCGAGCTCGCCGAGGTCGTCACCTCCCGCCCGCACGCCCGGGCATACCATGTGACCCCTGATGGAGCCGAGGTCAAGGAGATCGCCCTGGGCACGCGGTTCCTCGGAGCGCCCGTTCCGGTCGAGCCGGCTCTTGCCGCGTGACGCGTCGCACACCACCAGCGCCGCGCCTTGACCGAGCCGCCTGAAGGGCGGCGGCCACCCACCATCCTCGCGATGGGCGGCGGCGGCTTCACCGCCGGACCAGGCGACCCGGCGCTCGACGAGCACGTCCTCGCCCTCACGAGCACCCCGCGGCCGCGCGTGTGCCTGCTCCCCACCGCGGGGGGCGACTCCGAGGCGCAGATCCGCCGCTACTACGAGACGTACCAGGATCTTCTGTGCGAGCCGACGCACATCTCGCTGTTCCGCCTCGGCCGCCGCCCGGTCCCGCTGCGCGAGCACCTGCTCGCGCAGGACGCGATCTACGTCGGCGGCGGCTCGATGGTCAACCTGATCGCCATCTGGCGCGCGCAGGGCCTCGAGCGGATCCTGCACGAGGCGTGGCGCGCCGGCGTCGTGCTCGCGGGCCTCAGCGCCGGCTCGATGTGCTGGTTCGAGTGGGGCATCACGACCTCCTCAGGCCACCCGCAACCCGCGCCCGGGCTCGGCTTCCTGCCCGGCTCGAACTCGGTCCACCACGACAGCGAGCCCGCTCGCCGGCCCGTGTATCGGGCGGCGGTCGAGCGCGGCGAGATCCCGCCCGGCTGGGCCGTCGACGACGGCGCCGCGCTGCGCTTCCGCGGCACGGCGCTCGCGGAGGTCGTGAGCGCGCGCCCGAACGCCAAGGCCTACGCCGTCGACGCCACCGGCGAGTACCCGCTCGACGTGCGCGCCCTCCCCGCACGCGACCCGCGCACGACGATGGCGCCCGCGGTCGCGGAGCTCCGCCGGCTCCGCGCCGGTCACCTCAGAGACTGAAGGCCGTCACGAGTCCATCGCGTCGTACGCCTGCTCGTGGACGAGGTCCGCGAGCTCGTCGGCGTCGGGCTCCTCGCCGTGCTCGGTCCGCAGGTGCGCGGCCAGGTGTCTGGTGAGCTCTTCGTCGTTGGCGGCGCTGATGGTCTCGCCGCACTCGTTGCACTCGATTACGCGCATGGCTGCAGTATCACCCGAGAGCCCGGTTGAGGTTGTACGCCGCGCTGATCAGCGCCAGATGCGTGAACGCCTGCGGGAAGTTGCCGAGCTGCTCGCCCGTCGGCCCGACCTCCTCGGAGTACAGCCCGAGGTGGTTGGCGTAGGTGAGCATCTTCTCGAACGCCAGCCGCGCCTCGTCGAGCTGGCCCGCCCGCGTCAACGCCTCCACGTACCAGAACGAGCAGATCGAGAACGTCCCCTCGTCGCCGCGCAGCCCGTCGGGTGACGCCTCGATGTTGTAGCGGTAGACCAGCGAGTCGGAGACCAGCTCGTCGCCGATCGCCTCGAGCGTCGACAGCCAGCGCGGGTCCCGCGGCGCGATGAACAGCGTCAAGGGCATCAGCAGCACCGACGCGTCGAGGACGTCGGAGCCGTAGTGCTGCACGAACGCGCCGCGCTTCTCGTTCCAGCCGCGCTTCATGATCTGGTTGTAGATCCGGTCGCGCTCGCCGAGCCAGCGGACGATGTCGCCCGGCAGCCCGCGCGCGCGATTCATGCGGATCGCCCGCTCGATCGCCACCCACGACATCAGGCGCGAGTAGGTGAAGTCCTTGCGCCCGCCGCGCGTCTCCCAGATCCCCTCGTCGGCCTGGTCCCAGTTCTCGCATAGCCAGTCGACGATGCGGCGGACGTTCTCCCACGTCTCGTAGTGGATCGGGCTGCCGTACTTGTTGTAGAGGTAGATCGAGTCGATCATCTCGCCGTAGATGTCGAGCTGGCGCTGGTCGGCCGCGGCGTTGCCGATCCGGACCGGCGCCGAGTCGCGGTAGCCCGACCACGTGGGGTGCTCGAACTCCGGCAGGTCGGCGCGCCCGTCAATGCCGTACATGATCTGCAGCGGGCCCGACGGCCCGAGCTTCCACTCGCGCGTGCGGTCGGTCAGCCAGCCCATGAAGGCGGCGGCTTCCTCGGTGTAGCCGAGCCGCAGCAGCCCGTACAGCGAGAACGCCGCGTCGCGGATCCAGGTGTAGCGGTAGTCCCAGTTGCGCTCGCCGCCGAGCTGCTCGGGGAGCGACGTCGTCGGCGCGGCCACGAGCGCGCCCGTCGGCGCGTACGTCAGCAGCTTCAAGGTCAGCGCCGAGCGCTGGACCATCTCCCGCCAGCGCCCCTTGTAGCCCGACTGCCCGACCCAGCGGCGCCAGTAGTGCACGGTGGCGTCGAACGAGGCGGCCGTCTCGTGCTCGGGATACGGCCGGCAGATGTGATCCTCCGGCACGCGCTCGAGCACGAACGTCTGCGAGTCGCCGGCCGCGAGGTCGAACGTGGCGCGGATGCCGCCCTCGCGGCGCTCGAGCCTCCCGCTGGACCCCATCGCCTTGGCGATCGCGCCCTCGAGCGCGAGCGTCAGGTCCGGCGAGCGGAAGAGCACGCCGTGCGGATGCATCTCGACCTCGTGGGCAGCCCGCCCGTAGTCGAACCGCGGCTGGACCTCGATCGAGAACCGCATCTCGCCGCGCACCATGACCACGCGCCGGAGCAGGCGGTGGCGATGCATCCCGGTCGCCACCGCCTCGATCGGCATGAAGTCCTGCACCTCGCCCACACCGTCCTGGCTGAAGAAGCGAGTGATGAGGATGTTGGTGTCCGGGAAGTACAGCTGCTTCGACGTCCAGTCCTCGCTATCGGGCCGCAGCGCGTAGAAGCCGCCCTCGTCGGCGTCGAGGATGCACCCGAACACGCTCGGCGAGTCGAACGCGGGGCAGCAGTACCAGTCGATCGTCCCCGTCGTGCCGACGAGCGCGACGGTGTGGAGGTCGCCGACGAGGCCGTGCTCGGCGATCGGCAGGTACGCCTGCCGAAGATCCGCGGCGTCGGCCATCTAGACCCGCGCGAACTCGCGCTCGATCGCCGCGATCTTCTCCAGCCGCCGCACGTGCCGCTCCTCGCCGGTGAACTGCGCGCCGAGGAACGAGCGGATGCAGTCGGAGGCGAGCGCTGGCCCGATCACGCGTGCGCCGAGGCAGAGCACGTTGACGTCGTCGTGCTCGACGCACTGGCGCGCCGTGTACGTGTCGTGCGCGCAGGTGGCGCGGATGCCGGGGACCTTGCAGGCCGCGACGGCGACGCCGGCGCCCGACCCGCAGACGACCACGGCGCGGTCGGCGCGGCCCTCGCGCACGGCGTCCGCTCCCGCGCGCGCGATGTCCGGATAGTCGACCGGGTCGGCCGAGTTGGTGCCGAGGTCGACCGTCTCGTGCCCCTCCCCGGCGACGACCTCGAGGACCAGCGACTTCAGCGGGAACCCCGCATGGTCGAACGCGCACGCCACTCTCATCGGCCCTCCACCGCTTCCTCCATCGCCTTCCCGGTCTCCTCCGCGTACTCCTGCGCCGCGAGCAGCGCGGCGCCCAGCACGCCGGCGCGCGGCCCGTGGCGCGCCAGGCGGATCTCGCACTTCGAGCCGGCGCCCGGCACCGCGTACTTCCACGCCGTCTCGCGCGCCGGCCCGAGCAGAAGCTCCCCGGCAGCCGACACGCCGCCGCCGACGACGACCTCCAGCGGGTCGAACATCGTGATCGCGTTGGCGATCCCGATGCCGAGCCGCTCGCCGAGGATCCGCAGGCAGCGGATCGACGCCTCGTCGCCGTCGCGCGCGCCGTCCACCACGTCATGCCCGGTCACCCCGCCGTCGCGTGTGAGCCGCCGGCCGAGGAACGAGTTCGGATCCTTCTGTGCCGCCTGCTCTGCGAGCCGGTCGAGCGCCGTGCCCGAGGCCAGGACCTCGAGCGAGCCCGGCTGCGGGAAGACGCCGCCGTGGTCGGGCGCTCCGTCCTCGAGCGGGAGGCCGACGATCGTGTGCCCGACCTCCGCGGCCGTGCCGGTGGCGCCGCGGTAGAGGCGGCCGTTGAGCACCAGGCCGCCGCCCACGCCGGTGCCGATCGTGAACATCACGAGGTGCGGGACGGCCATGCGGCCCTCGTGGAAAGCCTCGGCGAGCGCGGCCGACGACGCGTCGTTCTCGACGTAGACGGGCATCCCGACGCGCTCGGTCAGCAGCTCGCGCAGGGGCACGTCCGTCAGCGGGATGTTGACGCTCGAGCGGATGCGGCCGGTGGCGAACTCGATCAGCGACGGCACGCCGACGCCGACGGCGCGCGAGTCCGGCGTGCGCGCCTGCTCGACGGCCGCGATCAGCTGCTCGACGAGCCGTTCCTGGCTCTGCAGCTCGGTGTGCTGGAGGTGCGACTCGCTGAGCCGGCCGTCCTGGAGCGTCGCGCAGGCGATCTTCGTGCCGCCCACGTCGATGCCGATGAACTGGTCGCTCACAGCTCCGCCGCCGCGGCCGGGTCGAGGAGGACGGTGAGCTCGCCCGACGGGCGGACGTGCGCGGCGGGTGAGCTCGGGTCGGGCGACTCGCCGAAGGCGCGGGCGACGGCCGGCGCCTTGTCGGGCCCGGTGACGAGGAAGACGACGTGGCGGGCGCTGTTGAGGACGGGCAGGGCGAGCGAGATCCGCGGGACCTGCGGCTCCATCCCGGCCTCGGGAACGCCGACGACCAGCCGATCGTCGGTCGCCGCCTCGGGCTTGCCCGGGAAGAGCGAGGCCGTGTGCGCGTCCGGCCCGAGGCCGAGCAGCACGAGGTCGAAGCGCGCCTCGCGCTCGCGCAGCTCGCGCTCGTACGCGGCCGCGCCCTCCTCGTGGCCGCGCTCGCCCTCCATGCGCAGCACCTGCGGCGGCTTCTGGAGCCGCGAGAGCAGCGCCCGGTCGGCCATCCCGAAGTTCGACCATTCGTGGTCGGGCGGCACGCAGCGCTCGTCGGAGAACCACACGGTCACGCCGCTCCAGTCCGCGTCGCGGGCGGCCGCCCGCTCGTACGCCACCCGCGGCGACGAGCCGCCGGTGATGACGAGATGCCCGCCCGCCCCGGCGGCGTCGACGAGCAGGTCGGCGACGACCGCGCCCGGGTCGTCGAGCACCTCGACGTTCACGAGACCCCCGCCGCGGGGCAACGACCGCGGCCGATCATGAAGCCCACACGCGAGCACACTCCAGCGCGGGCCGGTAGGTGGGGTCGCGGAGCAGCGCCTGGCGCACGCCCTCGCCGAGGATGCCGCCCTCGCCGCGCGAGGCGCCGAGCACGGTCCAGGCCTGCTCGGTCCCGTCGCGGGTGCGCCGCACCGCCCGCAGCCCGCCTGGCGCACGGTCCAGCGACATCGTCTCGCCGGACGCCGTCTCGATCGTCACGCCCCCCAGCCCGGGAGCGTTCTGCTCGATCGGGTCGAGCCGGATCTTGACCTCCTGGCGGCGCGCCCGCGCATGGCCGCTGTGCCCGCGGCCCGACGCCGACAGCGACCCCGGCTTCCAGCCCAGCCGCGACGACAGCCAGCCGCAGAACAGCAGCGCCGCCGACAGCGAGTCCTCGCGGTGGCGGACGGTGACCGACGACACGCCGTCGAGCGCGTTGCGCAGCGGCGGCGGGTCGAAGGCGGCCGCCACGCGCTCGCGCCACGGCGTCGAGCGCAGCCACGCGAGGTCGACCACGTAGGCGTTCTCGGACAGCTCGGCGACGCGTCCCAGCGACCCCGCGACGTCCGGCTCGTCCTGGGTGTCGACGAGCACGATCTGGGCCAGCCGCCGCAGCGCGTCGACCGCCTCGCGGTGGCCGTGCGGCGCCCACACCATGGTCGCCAGGTCGGGGACGAGCAGCGGGTCGACGATCGTGTCGAGCTTCGGCAGGTGCTTGTCGCCGATCTCGAGCTCGACGCGCTCGCGCGCGACCGCGATGTGGCCCGGCATGGGCTCGGCGTCGTCGGTCCCGACCCCGGCCCAGGCGTCGATCGTCGTGCGCCCCGGCTCGACCGCGCAGAGCACGAGCCGCGACGGGTTGTAGCGGCCGACGCGCTCGAAGCGGTTCTCGATCTCGCCCCGGAACTCGGCGTCCACGACCACCACGACGTTGAGCACGCGGGCGGGCACGAACGGATGGTCCGAGTGGTGGTGCTCGACGACGATCTGCCGCAGCGCCGCCTCGATCTTCGACGGGCTCGTGTCGCGCTCCGACCAGACCTCGTCCATCAGCAGTCCCTCCCGGAGGCGGCCACCTAGAGCGGCCTCCAGCGGCGGGTCTCGCCGAGCAGCGCGTCGGCGTCGGCGGGCCCCGGGGTGCCGGCCTCGTACTCGGTCACCGGCGGGCGGCCCTCGTGCCACGCCTGCAGGATCGGGTCGATGATCGACCACTGGGCGTCGACCTCGTCGTTGCGGGTGAAGAGCGTCGCGTCGCCGCGCATGGCGTCGAGGATCAGCCGCTCGTACGCCTCCGGCGACTGCGACAGGAACGACGTCCCGTAGAGGAACTCCATGTTCACCGGCCGGATCCGCATGCTCGCGCCGGGGATCTTCGCGCCCAGCGACAGCGAGACGCCCTCGTTCGGCTGCACGGTCAGGATCAGCTGGTTGGGCTGGACGCCGACCGAGCCCTTGGACTGGAAGGCCATGTGCGGGACCGGCTTGAGCTGGACGGCGATCTCCGTCACCTTGCGCGCCAGCCGCTTGCCCGTGCGCAGGAAGATCGGCACGCCCGCCCAGCGCCAGTTCTGGACCTCCAGCCGCAGCGCGGCGTAGGTCTCGGTCTGCGAGTCGTCCGGCACGTCCTCCTCCTGCAGGTAGCCGGGCACCTCCTGCCCGGCCGACATGCCGGCCGTGTAGCGCGCGCGCACGCTCATCCGCTCGACCTGCTCGGGCTTCGGCGGCTCGATCGCCTGCAGCACCTTGACCTTCTCGTCGCGCACCTGCTTGGCGTGGAAGGAGGCGGGCGGCTCCATGCACACGAGCGTGAGCAGCTGGAGCATGTGGTTCTGGACGAGGTCGCGCAGCGCCCCCGAGCTGTCGTAGTAGCCGGCGCGCGAGCCGATCCCGATGTCCTCCGCCGCGGTGATCTGGATGTGGTCGATGTAGTTGCGGTTCCAGACCGGCTCGAACATGTAGTTCGCGAACCGGAACGCCATCACGTTCTGGACGGTCTCCTTGCCCAGGTAGTGGTCGATGCGGAAGATCTGGCCCTCGCGGAAGGCCGAGTGCACGACATCCTGGAGCGACCGCGCCGACGCCAGGTCGGTGCCGAACGGCTTCTCGATCACGACCCGCACCTCGGAGCCCTCGTGGCGGTCGAGCCCGTTGGCCTTCAGCGCCTCGGTGATGGTCGGGAAGAACTCCGGCGCGGTCGAGAGGTAGTAGACGCGGTTCAGCGGCAGCCCCGCCTCCTCGTCGAGCGCGTCGAGCGCTTCGCCGATCTTCGCGTAGCCCTCGACGTCGTCGAACGGGTTGCCGATGTAGCGCATCCGCTCGATCAGCCCGTCGAGCACCGCGTCGGAGGGCTTGCTGCGCGAGAACTCCGCGATCGACTCGCGCGCCTGCGTGCGGAACTCCTCGTCGGACAGGTCGCGGCGCGAGACCCCGATCAGGTTGAAGCGCTCCGGCAGCGCGCCCTCGTGCGCGAGGTTGTAGAGCGCGGGCAGGAGCTTGCGGCGCGCGAGGTCGCCCGACGCGCCGAAGATCACCAGGGTGGTCGGCGGGACGGGAAGCCGCTCGAGGCCCTCGACCAGCGGGTTCTCGGTGGCGACCGCCATCAGCCGCCCCCTGCCGCCCGCTCGACCGCGTGGCCGCCGAACTGGTTGCGCAGCGCGGCGAGCACCTTGTGCGTGTACTCGCCCTCGCCGCGCGAGTAGAAGCGCGCGTACAGCGAGGCGGTGATGACCGGGGTCGGGACGTCGAGGTCGATCCCGTCGATGATCGTCCAGCGGCCCTCGCCGGAGTCCGACACGCTGGCGCCGAGGTCGGCGAGGTCGTTGCCCTCCTCCGCGAACGCCCGCTCGGCCAGCTCGCACAGCCACGAGCGCACCACCGACCCGCGCTGCCAGAGCCCGGCGACCTCCTTGAGCTCGATGTCGAACTTCGACTTGTACATCAGCTCGAAGCCCTCGCCGTAGGCCTGCATGATCCCGTACTCCACCCCGTTGTGGACCATCTTCACGAAGTGGCCGGCGCCGGCGTCGCCGAAGCGCCGCCAGCCGTCGGGCGGGGCGAGCACGTCGAGGATCGGGGCCAGCCGCTGGACGCTCTCCTCGTGGCCGCCGACCATCATGCAATAGCCGACCTCGAGCCCCCACACGCCGCCCGAGGTGCCGACGTCGACGTAGTGGATGCCGCGCTGATCCAGCGCGGAGGCGCGGCGCACGTCGTCGTGCCAGTTGGTGTTCCCGCCGTCGACGATCGTGTCGCCCTCGTCCATCAGATCGGCGAGCGCGTTCACCGTCTGCTCCGTGGGGTCGCCGGCCGGGACCATGACCCACACGGTGCGCGGCGGGTCGAGCTTGGCGACGAGGTCCTCGAGCCCCGACGCGCCGGTCGCCCCGTGGCCCTCGGCGGCGCTCACTGCGTCGGCGCTGAAGTCGAACGCGATGACCTGGTGGTCCGAGTCGCGATGGATGCGATGGACCATGTTGCCGCCCATCTTGCCGAGCCCGATGAAGCCGAGTTGCATCAGAGGATCTCCTTCCCGACGCGCACGGCGCCGAGGCCGTGGGCGCGCAGCGTCTGCAGGTCGCCGTCGGCCTGCGCCCGGATCAGCGTGCCGAACGTGTAGGGCTCGCCGGGGACCGGCAAGTCGTTCTGCGGCTCGTCGACGATCTCGACGAAGCGGCCGGCCCCGGGGCCGCCCTTGTGGAACTGGCCCGTCGAATGCAGGTAGCGCGGGCCGTAGCCGAACGTCGTCGCGACGCCGTGCTCGGTGATCAGCCGCTCGCGCAGGCGCGCCGCCCCGGCGTCGACCTCCTCGCTGTACGGCACGTAGGCGAGGATCGCCACGTAGCTCGGGGGCTCGATGCCCGACAGCAGCTCGTCGAGATCGCCGGGATCGAGGTCGCCAGGGCCTTCGTTCAGGACCCGGTTGGTGTTGTCCTTGGCCTCCTGCACGTTCGGCTGGTCGAACGGGTTGAGCTCGAGCACCCAGCCGGCCACCGCGGTGGCGAACTCCGAGTAGAAGAAGATCCGGCCGAGGTCCGCGGGGCCCTCGGCCCGCACGGTGATCGTCGGGTGCCCGGCCTTGCGCAGCGCCGCGACCTTCGCCTCCATCCCCTCGTCGCCCATGGCGATGTGCAGGAACACGCGGTCGGGCCCGTAGGCGCCCGGGTCGACGAGCGGCTCGTCGGCGATCGGCAGGATGCCGCGGCCGAGCTTGCCCGTCGACTCGGCGACCAGCTGCTCGGCCCAGAGGCCGAACGCGGCCAGCGGCGGGTCGACCACGAACGTGAGCTTGTCGCGCCCGTTGCGGGCCAGCTCGCCGAGCGCGATCCCCAGCCACAGCCCGGCGTTGTCCTCCTTGCTCTGGCAGTTGGCGACCGCCACCTCGGCGCTCTGGAGCACCGCCTCGACGTCGACGCCGATCAGCGCGGCCGGCACGAGGCCGAAGTAGGAGAGCGCCGAGTAGCGCCCGCCGATCTCGGAGTCGTTCTCGAACACGCGCCGGAAGCCGTGCTCGCGCCCGAGCTCCGCCAGCGAGGTCCCGGGGTCGGTGACGGCCACGTAGTGCTCGCCGCCCGACTGGCGCTCGTGGAAGAGCTTGAACTGCGACATCGTCTCGACCGTGCCGCCCGACTTCGAGGAGATGACGAACAGCGCCTTGTCGAGGTCGATCGCGTCGAGCGTGGCGTGCACGACGTCGGGATGCGTGGAGTCGAGCACGTGCAGCGTCATCGTCTGGTCGGGCCACGAGCGGCGGAAGACCTCCGGCGCCAGGCTCGAGCCGCCCATCCCGCACAGCACGACGTCGGTGTAGCCGTCGGCGCGGACCTCCTCCGCCAGCGCGGTCAGGGCGTCGACGTTGTCGAGCATCTTCTCGGAGATGTCCAGCCAGCCGAGGCGGTCCTCGACCTCGGCCGTGCCCGGCGGCGCCCACAGCGTCCCGTCGCGGTGCCAGAGGCGGTGCACGACGTCGTCGTCGGCAGCCCGCCGCAGCCGGCCGATCACCGCCTGCTCGAGCGCCGCAGGCAGGTCGGAGTCGATCGCATCGGGCCGGTTGGTGACGATCCCCTCGCGCTTGCGCTCGACGCCGTCGAGCAGCTTGGCCATCGGCACCAGGAACGCCTCGATGCCGTCGCGCAGCAGCTTGTCGGTGACGTCGTCGATGTCGATGCCGGCCTCGCGCAGGGCGTCGAGGTCTCCGGCGGGATCGTCGGCAGCGGTCTCGCCCGTGACCTCGCCCTGGCGTGCGGCGGCGGTCAGGGTGGGGAGCGGCATCGTGTTGACGGTGTCACGCCCGACGAGCCCGTAGACGTACATCGTCTCGTCGTAGGCGGGGTTCTTGACGCCCGTCGACGCCCACAGCGGCCGCTGCACGGGCGCGCCGGCCTCGCGCAGGGCGGCGAAGCGCTCGCCGTCGAAGACGCGGCGGAACGCGTGGTAGGCGGCGCGCGCGTTGGCCAGGCCGGCGCGGCCGGCGAGGTCCATGCGCCCGAGCGCCTCGAGCCGCTTGTCGACCTCGCTGTCCACGCGCGAGACGAAGAACGACGCCACCGAGTGGCGGTCGAGCGGCAGGCCATCGGCCTGGCGGCGCTCGTTGGCGCGGATGAAGGCCTCCATCACGCGCTCGTAATACGAGACCGCGAAAAGCAGCGTGACGTTGATGTTGAGGCCTTCGTAGAGCGCCTGCTCGATCGCCGGGATCCCCTCGTCGGTCGCGGGGATCTTGATCATCACGTTCGGGCGGTCGACCAGCCCCCAGTACATGCGCGCCTGCTCGAGCGTGCCCTCGGTGTCGTGCGCCAGCCGCGGCGCGACCTCGAGCGACACGTAGCCGTCCACCCCGCCGCTCTCGTCGTAGACGCCGCGCAGCACGTCGGCCGCCAGCTGGACGTCCCTGATCGCCAGCCGGCGGTAGACCTCGCGCGCCGAGAGGCCCTCGCGGGACGCTTCGACCAGGTCTTCGTCGTAGTCCGAGGAGCCGAGGATCGCCTTCTCGAAGATCGCGGGGTTGGAGGTGACGCCGCGCAGCGAGTCCTCGGTGACCATGCGCTCGAGCTCGCCCTCGACGATCATGCCGCGGCGCATCTGGTCCAGCCACACGCTGGTGCCCGCCGCCGTCAGGTCGGCCAGCCGCTCGTTGACCTGCGGGGTGACGCTCATCCTCTGGTCCTTTCCAGCACGGATCGTGCGCGGTCGGCGATCGCCTGCCCGCTGAAGCCGAAGTGCTCGTACAGCGCCTTCGCCGGCGCCGACGCGCCGAAGCCCTCCATCGCGATGACGTCGCCGGCGTCGCCGACCCAGCGGTGCCAGCCCATCGGGCTGGCGGCCTCGACGGCGACCCGTGCCTTGACGGCCGGCGGCAGCACGCTGTCGCGGTACGCCTGGTCCTGCTCGGCGAAGCGGTCCAGGCAGGGCATGCTCACCAGCCGTACCTTGACGCCGTCGGCCGCCAGGAGCTTGGCGGCCTCGTGGGCCTGGTGGACCTCGGAGCCGGTGCCCATCAGGATCAGCTCCGGCTCGCCGCCGTCGGCGTCCTTGAGCACGTACGCGCCGCGCTCGATCGCGTCGCGCGGCACGCCGTCCGGGCTCCACACCGGCAGCCCTTGGCGGGAGAGCGCGAGCACCGTCGGCCGGTCGCTCTGGCGCAGCGCGTGGCGCCAGGCCAGCGCGGTCTCGTTGAAGCCGGCCGGTCGCACGACGTCGACGTTCGGGGTCGCCCGCAGCGTGGCGAGCTGCTCGATCGGCTGATGGGTCGGCCCGTCCTCGCCGAGGCCGATCGAGTCGTGCGTGAACACGAACGTCGACGGCAGGTGCATGATCGCCGCCAGGCGGATCGAGGCCTTCATGTAGTCGCTGAAGATCAGGAAGCCGGCGCCGAACGCGCGCAGGCCCATCAGGTTGAGGCCGTTGACGATCGCGCCCATGCCGTGCTCGCGGATGCCGAAGTGGAAGTTGCGGCCGCTGTAGTCGCCGGCCTCGACGCTGCCGCCGCCGTCGATCAGCGTGAGCGTCGAGGGCGCGAGATCGGCCGAGCCGCCGACCAGCTCGGGCACCTGCGCGGCGGCCCACTGGATGACCTCGTTGGAGGCCTTGCGGGTGGCGATCATGCCGGCGTCGGGCCCCTTCTTCGGCACGTCGGCGTCCCAGCCGTCGGGCAGGCGGCGCTCGAGGATGCGCTGCAGCTCGTCGCGCTGGTCGGAGGCGTCGAAGCGCTCCTGCCACTCCTCCTGCAGCTCGCGCCCGCGGTCGACGCTCTCGCGGAAGTGCGCGAGGGCCTCGTCGGGGATGAAGAACGGCTCCTCGCTCGGCCAGTCGTAGGCCTGCTTCGTGAGCCGGATCTCGTCCTCGCCGAGCGGCGCGCCGTGCGCCTCGTGCGTGTCCTGCTTGTTCGGCGAGCCCGGCGCGATGTGGGTGCGCAGGATGATCATGCTCGGCCGGCCGGTCTCCTCCTGCGCCGCCTGAACGGCCTCCTGCATGCGTTCCAGCCCGATGTCCTCGCCGAGGTCCTGCACGTGCCAGCCGTAGGCCTCGTAGCGCTTGCCGACGTCCTCGGAGAAGGCGAGCGCGGTGTCGCCCTCGATCGAGATGTGGTTGTCGTCGTAGAAGGCGATCAGGCGGCCGAGGCCGAGATGCCCCGCGAGCGAGCTGGACTCGTGCGACACGCCCTCCTCGAGGTCCCCGTCGGAGGCGATCGTGTAGGTGAAGTGACCGACGAGGTCCTCACCGAAGCGCGCCGCCAGCATCCGCTCGCCGAGCGCCATCCCGACCGCCGTGGAGATGCCCTGGCCGAGCGGCCCGGTGGTGGTCTCGATCCCGGGCGCGTGGCCGTACTCGGGGTGGCCGGCGGCCGGCGAGCCGAGCTGGCGGAAGTTCTTGAGGTCGTCGAGCGAGACGCCGTAGCCGCTCAGGTGCAGGATCGAATAGAGGAGCATCGACGCGTGTCCCGCGGACAGCACGAACCGGTCGCGGGCCGGCCAGTCGGGCTGCTCGGGGGAATGGCGCATGACCCGCGTGTAGAGCAGGTAGGCCACCGGCGCGAGCGCCATGGGGGTTCCGGGATGACCGGAGTTGGCCTTCTGGACCGCGTCCATCGACAGCGTGCGGATGGTGTTGATGCACAGCTCGTCGAGCGCGACCCGCTCTTCGGTCACGGACAATGCGTCCCTCTCCTCGTCGGTTGCTGCGAGAAAAGCTACGCGACCCTGGAATGCGACGCTTGGCCGCGCTCCTCGCGGCGGCGGCGGCGCCGCCCGGTCGTACCATGGATGTATGACTACCGACGTCAAGAAGACCGACGAGCAGTGGCGCGAGGCGCTCACTCCCGATCAGTACAAGGTGCTGCGCAAGGGCGGCACCGAGCGCGCCTTCACCGGCCGCTACTGGGACGCCCACGACGACGGCATGTACCGCTGCGCCGGCTGCGGCGCGGAGCTGTTCTCCTCCGACACCAAGTTCGACTCCGGGACCGGCTGGCCGAGCTTCACCGAGCCGAAGGTCGCCGAGGCCGTCGAGACCCGGCCGGACCGCTCGCTGTTCGGGACCCGCACGGAGGTCGTCTGCCGGGCGTGCGGCGGCCACCTGGGGCACGTCTTCGACGACGGCCCGCGGGATGCCGGCGGGATGCGCTACTGCATCAACTCCTGCGCGCTGGACTTCGACAAGCAGTAGGGCGCGGCGCAGCCGGCGGCGAATGTCAACGTCAACGGCAGCTGGGTAGGGAGGTTGGGAGCCGGGGCGGCGGCGAGGGTGCATTTCGTCAACCGCAGACCGATCTCGCCCGCTGCCGTTGACGTTGCGCACCTATACGGTGCGTTTCGTCAACGTCACGACCCAGGACGCCGCGAGGTTGACGTTATGCACCCTCGCCGCGGCCAAACTTCCCCACTCTCCCTCCCCAGCGCCGTTGACGTTCGTCGGCGGCGCGGAGCGGCTGAGGCTCAGCCGAGCTGCGGGCCGCTGAGCTGCGCGCGCAGCGTGGCGATCTCGGTGACCGCGAGCCCGACGTAGGCGGAGTGGGACTCCGCGATGTCGCTCTCGAGGTCGGCCATGTAGAGGGCGTTGTCCCCCAGGCCGGCCTCGACGGCGTCGAGACGCTCGGCCTGCAGGGCGTGGAGCCGGTTGCGGGCGTCGGTGGCGGTCATAGGCGCAATGTCGCAGGGGTGGTGGGCGCGGCCAATGTGGAGAGGCCACACCCTTTTCGGCGGTGAGCCTGTGTCTGTTGGTTCGGCTCCCCGCCCCTCTCGGATCACTGCGCGCGGCGCGCGCACTCGATGCAGAGCACGCTCTCGGGTGCGGCGCGCAGGCGCGCGGGCGCGATCGGCCCGCCGCAGGCGTCGCAGACGCCGTAGGTGCCGTCGTCGAGCTTGGCCAGCGCCCGCGCGACCCGCTCCTCGCTGAGCTCGAGGCTCGTACCCACGCCCACGTCGGTGAGGCGGCTGATCGCCTCCGTGGTGCCGTCGCCGATGCGCTTGCCGAACCCGAGCAGCGCGCCGCGCTCCGGCGGCCGCGCCAGGCCGGCGATCCGCCCCCGCAGCTCCGCCTGCCGCTCACGAAGCAGGCGCTCGACTTCCACGAGGTCCGGCGACTCGGTCATGCCCTCAGGCTACGCGAGGGCCGGCTCGACCGTTCGGGTGCGCCGAGCCTTCGCGGTTCGCGGCGCGTAGGTCTTACCGTGAGTGAGATGGCGACGGTCACGGCCCGGGGGCTGGTGAAGACGTTCGGCGAAGGCCGCGCCGCGCGGCGCATCCTCGACGGCGCCGATCTGACCGTCGAGGCCGGCGAGGTGGTGGCCATCCTGGGGCGCTCCGGCTCGGGGAAGTCGACGCTGCTGCACCTCCTGGGCGGGCTCGACCGGCCCGAAGCGGGCACGATCGAGATCGACGGCGCCGCCGTCACCGGCGTCGACGAGCGGGCGCTGAGCGCGCTCCGGCGCCGCCGTGTCGGCTACGTGTTCCAGTTCTTCCATCTGCTTCCCGAGCTCACCGGCGAAGCCAACGTGCTGCTCGCCGGCCGCGTCCGGGGCGCGCACCCGGACGCCGCCGCCCGCGGGCGGACGCTGATCGACGACCTCGGGCTGCGGCCGGTCGCCGAGGCGCTGCCGAGCACGCTCTCGGGCGGCGAGCAGCAGCGCTTCGCGATCGCCCGCGCGCTGGTCAACGACCCCGCGGTCCTGCTCGCCGACGAGCCCACCGGCAACCTCGACATCGAGGCGGGCGCCGAGGTGCTGCGGCTGCTGCGCGCGGGGGCCACCGGTGGGCGCGCGGTCGTCATGGTCACGCACGAGCGCGCGGCGGCGGACATCGCGGACCGCGTGCTGACGCTGCACGAGGGGCGGCTGGTCGCATGATCGCGGTCGCGCTCGCCGGGCTGCGAGCGCGGCGGTCGCGGACGGTGCTCTCCGCGGTGGGGATCGTGGCCGCGTCGCTCGTCGTCGGCACGGGCGTGACGGTGGGCTACGGGCTGGCGACCGGGTTCGAGCGCGCCGCTGAGGAGGCCGACCTGCCGGACATCATCGCCCGCTTCGACAGGACCGGGCGCGAGGAGCTCGACCAGCGCGTACGCGCGCTGCCCAACCTCGCGTCGCGCTCGTATCGCTACGAGCGCACCAACATCCAGCTCACCGCCAACGGTCGCCACACCCACAAGGGCGCGTTCCACGTCGTGATGGGGAAGCGGCGCGGCTACCTCGTGGCCGACGGCCGCGACCTCTCCGGGCGCCCGGGCGAAGTGGTGGCCGAGCAGGGGCTCGCGCGCGAGTGGGGCCTCGAGGTCGGCGACACGATCGACGTCGGGCGCGCCGGGCCGCTGCGCCTCGTCGGCATCGCCGTCTCGCCCGACAACGTCGCGTACCCGCTCGCACGCGCCGCGCGCGTCTACCTGCCCGACGTCTACAACCCCGACACGCCCGCCAACCTCGCGCTGCTGTGGCTCAACGATCCGGCGAAGGCCGACGTGACGCTCACCCAGGCACGCTCGGTCTCGTTCGGGCTCGGGCGCCTCGAGTTCGTCACGCGCGACGGCGTGAAGGTGCTGCTCGGGCAGGCGGCCGGGATCGTCATCTCGCTGCTCGTGGCGTTCTCGCTGGTGGCGCTGGTGGCGGCGGGGACGATGCTCGCGGCCGGCGCCCACGCGGACGTGCAGCGGCGGCTGCCGAGCCTCGGCGTGCAGCGCGCGCTGGGCTTCTCCCCGGGCCGGATCGCGGCGCTGCAGGCGACGGAGGCGACGCTCGTGGCGCTGCCCGCGGCGCTGGTGGGGATCGCGGCCGGCAGCCTGGCCGTGGCCGGCCCGGCCGGGGCGCTGCTCGCCTCGCTCAACGAGCGCCCGCCGGGCTGGGCGCTGCTCGGCCCGCTCGCCGCGGCGCTGCTCGGCGTCGTGGTCATCGTCGTCGCCGCCGGCACCTGGCCGGCGTGGCGCGCGGCGCGCCGGCCGCCGGCCTCGATCCTGCGCGGCGGCGACGTGATGCGCCCAGGCGCTGGAGGGGGCGGCCGCGGCGGGATGGCCGCGCTCGGCGCGCGCTTCGCGACCGCGGCGCGCGGGCGGTGGGCCGCCGCCGTGGCCACGATCGGCGTCTGCGCCGGCGTCGTCACGCTGATGCTCGCGCTCGCCTCGCTGCTCGAGCGGCTGCGCGACGACCCGGGCACGGTCGGCAAGCGCTACCAGCTCACGGTCCCGCTCGACGCCTCGCTGGCCGACCGCGTCGACGAGATTCCCGGCGTCGCCGACGTGGCGCCCCGCTACGCGACCGACGGCGCGGACTCGTACCGCCTCGGCGAGCCGCTGCGGCTCGTCGCCTTCCCCGGCGACCACACCGAGTTCGAGGCGCCGCCGCTGGCTTCCGGACGCCGGATCCGCGGGCCGGACGAGATCGAGGTCGGGCTCGGGCTGGCCGACGCGCTCGGGCTGCGACCGGGGTCGACGTTCGCCGTCCAGCTCGCCGGCGGCGCCGAGGCGCGCTTCCGGGTGGCGGGCGTCGTGCGGGCGCTCGAGAACGACGGCCGGATCGGCTGGGTGCAGCCCACGCGCCTGCTCGAGGCCGACCCGGGACTGGATCCCGCGCTCGCCGTGCGGCTCGACGGCGGCGCCGACCGCGCCGCGGTCACCCGCGAGCTGGTGGAGCTGGGCGCGCCGCCGCAGTCGGCGGCCGCCGCCACGACCCGCAACGCCCAGTTCCTCGGCGTGCTCGCCGCGGTGCTCCGGGGCGTCGGCCTGGCCGTCGGCCTGGTTTGCCTCTACGCGCTCGTGCAGGCGCTGGCGATGACCGCCCGCGAGCGGCGCGGCGCGGTTGCGCTCCTGCGTGCGTGCGGGGCCGACGGCGGCACGGTCGCGGTCGTCCTGCTCGGCGCCGCAGCCGCAGTGGCGCTGCCCGGCGCCCTGCTCGGCGTGGTGCTGGAAGTGACGGTCATGGGGCCGCTCGTCGCCCGTCTGGCCGCGGGCTTCGCCTCGCTGCCGATCGCGCCCGGCCCCGGCCAGGTCGCGCTCGTGGTCTTCGGCCTGCTCGCGCTCGCGGCCGCCGCGACCGCGCTCGTGGCCCGCCGCGTCCTGCGGGAGCCCGTCGTCGTCGGGCTGCGGGAGGAGTGATGCGCGCGCTCGTGCTCATCCCCCTGGTTGCCCTCGCCGGCTGCGGCGGCTCCGCCCCGGCGGCCGCGCCGCCGGCGACCTCGACGCTGCAGGCCACGCTCGTCGACCGCGATCGCGACGGCTTCCTGGAGCGCGGCGGCCCCGCCGAGCCGCTGCGCGACCGCGGGACCCCCGCCCGCGCCGGCCGCACGCTCGCGACCTTCGGCCAGCTGACCGACACGCACGTGCGCGACGAGGAGTCGCCGGCGCGGGCGCCGTTCCTCGATCGCCTCGGCGCGCCGCTCAACTCGACCTTCCGCCCGCACGAGGCCTTCTCCGCCCAGGTGCTCGACGGCGCCGTCCGCGCGCTCGGCCGGGAGCGGCCGCAGGCGGTCGTCGTCACCGGCGACATCGTGGACTCGGCGCAGGCGAACGAGCTCGAGACCGCGATCGCGGTGCTCGAGGGCGGCCGCGTCCGGCCCGACAGCGGCGCCCGCGGCTACGACGGCGTCCAGGCCGCCTCGAACCCCGACCCCTTCTACTTCCGGCCCGACAACGACGCCCCGCGCCACCCGGGCGCGCTGGCCGCCGCCCAGCGCGAGTTCCGCGCGGCCGGGCTCGGCGTGCCGTGGTACCCGGCGCTCGGCAACCACGACGTGCTCGTCCAGGGCGAGGTGCCGGCCACCGAGGCGATCGAGGAGCTGGCCACCGGCTCGCGTCTCGTCACCGGCCTCGACCCGGACGCGATCCCCTATCTCGACGAGGACGACGCCGCGGGCCTGGTCGACGACCTGCTCACGTTCGGCGAGGCGTACGGGCGCTCCGAGGCCGTGCCCGCCGACGGCGCACGGCGCCACCCGGACCCCGAGGAGGTCGTCGAGCAGCTGGCGGGCGCCGCCGGGGTCCGGCCCGCGACCCCGGAGCGGCTCGACTACGCGTTCGACCTCGGGCCCGAGGTGCGCGCGATCGTCCTCGACACCGTCAACCGCGCGGGCGGCTCGCGCGGCACCGTCAGCGCCGACCAGGTCGCCTGGCTGCGCGAGCAGCTCGCCGGCGCCGGGCAGCGGTGGGTCGTGGTGTTCGCGCACAACCCGCTCGAGAGCGCCGACGGCGCCGAGGCCGCGCTCGCGGCGCTCGACGAGGCCGAGCGCGTCGTCGCCGTCGTCGCCGGCAACCGCCATCGCAACACGATCGAACCGCGCGAGGACTACTGGCTCGTCGGCAGCTCGTCGCTGGCCGACTTCCCGCAGCAGGCGCGCATGTTCCGCCTGCGCGAGACGGCCGACGGAGTCGCGCTCGAGACCTGGATGGTCGACCACGACGGGCGTGGCCTGGCGGGGACCGCCCGCGAGCTCGCCCACCTCGACGCCCAGGGCGGCCGGCCGCAGGGCTTCGCCGGCCGGCCCGAGGACCGCAACGCCCGGCTATACGTACTGCCGTGAGCCGTCTCCTCCTCGGCGCGTTCTTCGTCGCCGCCGGCGTGCTGCACTTCGTCAAGCCCGGCGCGTACGCCTCGACCGTTCCCGACGCGCTCCCGTGGGAGCGCGAGATCGTCTACGTCAGCGGGATCGCCGAGATCGTCGGCGGCGCCTGCGTGCTGGCGCCGGGCACGCGGCGCTTCGCCGGGTGGTGGCTGATCGCGCTGCTGCTGGCCGTGTTCCCCGCCAACGTGAACATGGCCGTCAACGCCGACCGCTTCCGCAGCGTGCCCGAGCCGCTGCTGTGGCTGCGCCTGCCGCTGCAGGCCGTGCTGATCGCGTGGGTGTGGTGGGCGGCGCTGCGCCGCCCACCACGTTGAGCGCCTAGGCGGCGGGGGCGGGGATCGGGTCGACCTCGCCGCGCTTGGCCGCCTCGGAGTGCTCGCGCGAGGCCTTGCTCGACACGACGATCGTCGCGAGGATCGCGCCCAGCACCGCGAAGCCGGCGCCGACCGCGAACGCGGACTGGAAGCCCTCGGTCAGGCTGACGGCGGCCGAGTCGCCCGCGGCGACCGAGTCGCTCGTGGTGCTGTTGGCGATCGTCGCCAGGATCGCCAGGCCGAGCGCCCCGCCGATCTGCTGCGAGGTGTTGATCAGCCCGGACGCGAGCCCGGCCTCGTGCGGCTCGACGCCGCTGACCGCGCCGACCGTCATCGACACGAACGCGAGCCCGAGGCCCACGGCGGCGAGCAGCGAGGGGAACAGGACGTCCGACACGTAGCTGCCGTCCGGCGACACCTGCGAGAACCACGCGAGCCCGGCCGCGGTCACGAGCAGGCCCGCGATGAGCACCGGCTTGAAGCCGAAGCGCGTCACCAGCCCGGCCGTGGCGCCGGCCGTGATGATGATCCCGACCGCCAGCGGCAGGTAGGCGAGCCCGGCGTCGAGCGCGGAGAACCCGAGCACCTGCTGCATGTACAGCGAGATGAAGAAGAACATCGAGAACAGCGCGGCCGCGACCAGCACCGCGGAGATGTTGATCCCCGTGATCGTGCGGATCCGGAAGATGCCCGGGAACGGCATCAGCGGAGCCTGGCTGCGGCGCTCGATCGCGTAGAACGATGCGATCAGCCCGAGCGAGAGCGCGCCGAGGCCGAGCGTCTGGAGCGAGTCCCAGCCGGCGCTGTTGGCGTCCACGAGCGCGTACACGAGCAGCGACAGGCCCGCGGTCACCGTGAACGCGCCCGCGAAGTCGAAGTGGCGGCCCTCGATGCGCGACTCAGGCAGGAGCCGCGGCGCGAGCAGCGCGGCGGCGATGCCGACCGGCACGTTGACGAACAGGACCCACTCCCAGCCGGCCCATTCGGTCAGCATGCCGCCGAGCAGCACGCCGACGGCGCCGCCGGAGCCGGCCACCGCCCCCCAGACGCCGAGCGCCTTGTTGCGCTCGGAGCCCTCGGCGAACAGCACGGTCACGAGCGAGAGCGCGGCTGGCGAGAGCAGCGCGCCGCCGAGGCCCTGCAGGGCGCGCGCGGCGATCAGCCAGCCCGCGCTGGTGGCGAGGCCGCCCATCAGCGAGGCGAAGGCGAAGATGCCGAGCCCGATCATGAACAGGCGCCGGCGCCCGAGCAGGTCGGCCAGGCGCCCGCCGAGCAGGAGGAACCCGCCGAAGACGAGCACGTACGCGTTGACGACCCACGAGAGGTCGTCCTGAGAGAAGTTGAGGTCGCGGCCGATCGACGGGAGCGCCACGTTGACGATCGAGGCGTCGAGGACGACGACGAATTGCGCTGCCGCGAGAAGCGCGAGCGCGAGCCCCTTGTGGGTGGCGGTGGATGGCATGCAGACTCCTGGGGAGGAAACCCGATATGGAACGACACTTCCGATCGTCGAGCACGATACGGAATCGAGGTTCCGCTTGACAGTGCGGCTAGCCCCACTAGATTCATCTGTGTGTCCGACGTCATGCAACGACCCCTGCGGGCGGACGCCAGGCGCAACCGCGAGCGCGTCATGACCGCCGCGCGGGCCGTCTTCGCCGAGCAGGGCCGGGATGCCCAGATGGACGACGTGGCGCGCAGCGCGGACGTCGGCGTGGGCACCGTCTACCGCCACTTCCCGACCAAGGACGCGCTGCTGAACGCGCTCAGCGACGAGCTGTTCGCGCTCGTCGCGGCCCACGCCCGCACGCTCGTCGACGACGAAGACGCGTGGGAGGCGTTCCTCGAGGCGATGTGGTTCGGCGGCGAGAAGACCGCCGGCGACCGGGCCTTCACCGAGATCATGGCCGCCTCGAGCGACCTCCCCCGCTCCTGCCCCGGCAAGGAGGACCTGATCGTCACGATCGGCAGCCTGATGGAGCGGGCGAAGGCGCAGGGGCGGATGCGGCCCGACGTCGTGGTCGACGACATCCCGCTGCTGATGTGCGGCGTCGGCAGCGCGAGCGGCATGCCGCACCCCGCGCCCGGGGCGTGGCGCCGCCACCTGGCGATCATCCTCGACGGGATGCGCGCCGAGGCCGCCAGCGGCCCCCTACCGCGCTAGCGGGATCCGCGCGCGCAGCATCGTCCCCTCGCCCGGCGGGCTGTGCAGCTCGAGCGCGCCGTCGAGCGCGCCGACGCGATCGCCCAGCCCGCGCAGGCCGCTGCCGCCGTTCGTCGCACCCGCGCCGCCCACCCCGTCGTCCCCGACCTCGACGACCAGCCCGCCGTTCTCGGCCGCGATGCGCACCGTGGCCTGCCCCGCGTTCGCGTGCTTGACCGCGTTGGTGAGCGCCTCGGAGACGAAGAAGTAGACGCTCGCCTCGACCGGCATCGGCAGCCGCTCGTCGGGCGTGTCGAGGACGTCGACCGGCAGCGGCACGCGCGCGGCGAGGGCCTGCACCGCCGGGCCGAGCCCGCGGTCGGTGAGGATCGCCGGGTGGATGCCGGAGGCGAGCCGGCGCAGCTCGGCGATCCCGGTGTTGGAGAGGTCGATCGCCAGCGCGCGCAGGTCGCGCGCGCGCTCCGGGTCGGACTCGAGCAGGCGCTCGGCGAGCTGGAGGTTGATGATCGCGCTCACGAACTGCTGCTGGGCGCCGTCGTGGAGGTCGCGCTCGAGCTGCGCGCGGGCGGCGTCGGCCGCCTCGATCACGCGCCGGCGAGCGGCGCGCAGGTCGACCGCCCGGGCCTGCGCGACGTCGCGCTCGCGCGCCGCCTGCTCGGCCCGCCGGCGCTGCTCCACGTCGGAGAAGGCGATCACGCACCCGAGGCCGCTGGGGAGCTGGAACGGCGCCGACGAGTAGGCGACCGGGATGAAGGAGCCGTCCTTGCGCACGAGCCAGTCCTCGAACTCCTGCAGCACCTCACCGTTGACGCGGGCGTGGGTGAGCGGGCACTCGTCGGCCGGGAACGGCGAGCCGTCAGGACGCTTGTAGTGGACGGTGTCGTGCGCGTTGCGGCCGATCAGCTCCTCCGGATCGTCGTAGCCGAGCACCGCCGCGGTCGCGGGGTTGGCGTAGTAGAAGGTGCCGTCGGCGTCGGTCACGTACACCGGCTGCGCGAGGCGGGCGAGCATCGCCTCGCGCTCGCGCAGCCCGCGCTCGGCGGCCCGCTGCTCCGACATGTCCCGGAACGCGAGCACCAGGCCCGGCCCGTCGGGCATCCCGATCGGCGTCGAGACGTAGGACACGGGGAACATCGTCCCGTCGCGGCGGACGAACCAGTCGTCGTCGATGCGGATCGTCTCCCCCGTTCCGCGGGCGCGCGTCGTCGGGCATTCCGCGGCCGGGTACGGCGAGCCGTCGAGGTGCTTGTAGTGGATCGCGTCGTGCCCGAACCTGCCCTGCAGCTCGGACGCGTCGTCGTACCCGAGGGCGGCGAGCGCGGCGGGGTTCACGAACATCACGATGCCCTCGTGGTCGAGCACCCAGACCGGCTGGGCGATGCTGTCGAGAATCGCCTCGAGGGAGGTTTGGCCCTCCATCGGTCAACACTAACCAAGCCCTATCGTGTTCGCCATGACTGTGGACGTGACCGACCCCGACCTGCAGGCCGTCGCCTGGGACCTCCCGCCGCTGATCGACGGAGCCGACGACCCCGACGCCGCGGTCACGCAGATGCTCGCCGAGGGCCAGCGGCGCGCCGACGCCTTCGCCGAGGCTCACGCCGGGAAGGTCGCGGAGCTCGACGGGCCGGGCCTGGTGGCCGCCATGCACGCGCTCGAGGACCTCCAGGACGAGCTCGGCCGTGCCGGCTCGTACGCGATGCTGAACTTCTCCGTCAACACCGCCGACCCCGCGCGCGGCGCGCTGCTGCAGAAGCTGCAGGAGGGCGCCACCGGGATCGAGACGGCGCTGCTGTTCTTCGAGCTCGAGTGGGCGGCGCTCGACGACGACCGCGCCGAGGAGCTGCTTGCCAGCGAGGGGCTCGACTTCGTCCGCCACCACCTGCGCACCGCCCGCCGCTACCGGCCGCACCTGCTCTCCGAGCCCGAGGAGAAGGTGATGGCCGAGCGGAACCTCACCGGCCGCACCGCCTGGAGCCGGCTGTTCGACGAGCAGGCCGCGGCGATCACCGTCGAGCTCGACGAGGGGGCCGACCCGGTCTCGCTCGAGGTCGCGCTGTCGCGCCTGTTCGCCCCCGACCGCGAGGTCCGCAGCCACGCCGCGGGGCGCGTCACGGCGGCGCTCGAACCGGGCCTGCGCACGCGCGCGTACGTGCTCAACACGCTGCTGGCGGACAAGATGGTCGAGGACCGGCTGCGCTCGTACCCGCACTGGCTCGCGAGCCGGAACCTCTCCAACGAGGCGTCCGACGAGTCGGTCCAGGCGCTGATCGAGGCCGTCCGCTCGCGCTACGAGGTGCCGCGCCGCTGGTACCGGATGAAGGCCAAGCTGCTCGGCGTCGACCAGCTCTACGACTACGACCGGATGGCGTCCGTGACCGCCGCCGACGAGCGCGTCGAGTGGGAGCAGGCCAAGACGATGGTGCTCGAGTCCTACGGCGCGTTCTCCGACGAGCTGGGCGATCTCACCCGGCGGTTCTTCGACGAGTCGTGGATCGACGCTCCCGTGCGCCCGAGCAAGCGCGGCGGCGCGTTCTGCGCCTACACCGTTCCCTCCGCGCACCCGTACGTGATGCTCAACTACACGTACAAGCGCCGCGACGTGCTCACGCTCGCGCACGAGCTCGGCCACGGCGTCCACGCCGCGCTCGGCGCGCGCCAGGGGATCTTCCACATGGCCACGCCGCTGACGATGGCCGAGACCGCGAGCGTGTTCGGCGAGACGCTGGTCTTCGGCCGGCTGCTCGAGCAGGCGTCGACGCCGGAGTCGCGGCTGGCGCTGCTCTCCGAGAGCATCGAGGGCTCGATCGCCACCGTCTTCCGCCAAGTGGCCATGAACCGCTTCGAGCACCTCGTGCACACCGAGCGGCGCGAGGCCGGCGAGCTCGCCACCGAGCGGATCGGCGAGCTGTGGGCCGAGTCGCAGTCCGAGCTGCTAGGCGACGCGGTCGAGCTGACCGACGGCTACCGCTCGTGGTGGTCGTACGTGCCGCACTTCATCGGCTCGCCCGGCTACGTGTACGCCTACGCCTACGGTCAGCTGCTCGCGCTCGCGGTCTACGGGCGCTACGAGGAGGAGGGCGAGGCGTTCGTGCCCGCGTACCTCGAGCTGCTCGAGGCGGGCGGCTCGCGCAGCCCCGAGGAGCTCGGGCAGATCGTCGGCGTCGACCTCGCGGACCCCGGCTTCTGGGACCGCGGGCTCGACATCGTGGAGCGCCAGCTCGACGACGCCGAGGCCGCGGCGCGCGAGGCCGGCCGCCTCTAAGGGGAACACTGGCCCAGAGGGCCAGGTTCCCTTGCGGGTATTCGCCCAGAGGGCGAAACCCGCGGCCCTCTAGCCGCCGTTCACGAGCTTGGTAAAGGTCCGCCCGCCGTCCTCGGAGCGTGTGACGGTGCCGTCGATCAGCGCCACGTAGACGGTCTCGCCCTCGACGGTCATGGCCTGCGGCTCGCCGCCGGTGGACCCGCGGTCCTCCCACTTCTCGCCGCCGTCGGTCGACACCTTGACGGGGCCGCCGGGATCGATCCGGTACAGCTCGCCGCTCTCGGACCACGCCAGGCGGACGTTGGGGATCGGGTCGTTCGGCCGCCAGCTCCCGCCGCTGTCGGTGGAGACGAACAGGCCGCGGTCCGTGCTGCCCACCCAGCGCGCCGGGTCGGACGGGTCGACCTCGAGCGAGACGAGCGCGGCCGGGGCGGCGCGCGTCTCCCATTTGCGGCCGCCGTCCTCGCTCACGAGCACCTGCGGCTGCTGGAAGAGCGCAGCCACGAGCGTGTCGCCGGCCGGCTCGATGGCGTGGAAGTCGGCGGTGCCGAGCTCGGACACCGGCGACCACGTCGCGCCCGCGTCGTCGGAGGAGATGAGGCCGAGCTGCGGCGGCAGCGCCTCACCCGCCGACGGGTGACCCGACGCGAGGAGCTCGTCGGGCCCCGTGAAGCGCACGACGAGCGACTCCGAGACCTTGCCCTTCCCGTCGGGCGTGCTCAGCTGCCCGGTCACCTTCTCCGGCTCCTTCGCGCCGTCCGGAATCCGGAACAGGCCCGTGTTGGTCCCCATGAACAGCGTCGAGTCGGCGGGGTTGACACTCAGCGATCCGATGATCGGCGGGTCGCCGTCGGGATCGACCCACGGCACGGCCAACGCGCTCGTCTCGGTCGCCGGCGACTCCTCCTCCCCGCCGCACCCGCCGAACGCGACCGCCACGCATGCGAGCACCACCAGCCCTCTCCTCATAGGCCCATCAGGGTAGGAGCCCCGCGCGCAGGATGAGCCGCACCAGCGAGCGCGCGAGCGTCACGAGGTCGTCGACGGCGACCCACTCGTCGACGGCGTGGGCGCGCTCGACGCCGCCCGGGCCCATCATCACGCACGGGATCCCGCGCGCCGTGAACAGCCGCATGTCGGCGCCGTAGGGCGAGCCGACGAGCCGCGGCGGGCGGCCGCGCTCCTCGGCCACGACACCGGCCACCGCGCCGACCCAGGGATGGTCGACCGGCGTCTCTCCCGGCAGGAACGCGCCGCCCGTCCAGTGCACCTCGGCGGCGGCCTCACCGTCGTCGAGCGCCTCGCGGACGGCGGCCTCGAGCGCGGCGCGCACGGCAGCGGCGTCCGTGCCGACGGGCACGCCGACGCGGCCCTCGAGCTCGACGCGGTCGGGCACCTGGCTCGACCACGTGCCGCCGCTGACCTGGCCGACGAGCAGCGGGTACGGCAGCGCCAGCTCGGCCATCAGCGGATGCTCGACGCCGGCGTTGAGCCGGACCTCGAGCTCGGCCAGCGCGCGGTGCACCTCGACGAAGCGATCGATCGCCGAGCAGCCCTCGAGCCGCACCGCCGCGTGGGCCGAGCGGCCGGCGATCACGCACCGGAAGGTGAGCGCCCCGGCCTGGGCGCACACGACGTCGAAGCCGGTCGGCTCGGGGATCACCGCGGCGTCGAACGCGGCGTCGCGCTCGAGCGCGGCAAACGTGCCCAGGCCGCCGTCCTCCTCGGACGCGACGCACTGCAGGACGACGCTCGGCGCCGCCGGCGCCGCGGCAGCGAGGACCGCGCCGAGGGCGTGCAGCGCAGCGACGACCGCGCCCTTCATGTCGACCGCGCCGCGGCCGTGCAGGCGGCCGTCCTCGACCGCGCCCGACCACGGGCCGTGGCGCCAGGCCGCCGTGCCCGGGCCGACGACGTCGACGTGCCCGTTGACGCAGATCCGGCCGGGCGCCCCGCCGGCCAGCGTCGCGGTCAGGCCCCACAGCTCCTCGCGCGGCGCCTCCTCTCCCGGATGGTCGGGATGCGCGCGCAGCGCCGGCAGGTCGTGCTGGCGCAGATCCGGCTCCAGCCCGTGCGCGGCGGCCAGCTCGGCCAGCGCCTCGAGCGCGCCCCGCTCGTCGCCCGTGACGCTGGGGATCCGCACGATCGCGGCCGCGTCACGCGCGATGGCGCCGGGGTCGAGCGCGGCGAGGGCGGCGGCTTCGGCGTCCATGCGCCAGCGAGGCTAGCGGCCGGGCACCCTGTCCGTTCGGGGAGTGGTCAGCCCGGCCACGCGGCCGTACGCTCGTCGCCAAGACAAGGGTCCTCGCCCCCGAATCGGGTCGAGGTTGGGACCCGCCCCGCCCGCCAGGGGCGGGTCCCAACCTGGGCCCGTGCCGGATGCACGGACTCCATACACAAGACGACCGGCAACCCCGGCGCACGACGCGCCGGCGGCCGGCCCGATCATCACGACGGAGCAGGACGCTCCGCCGATCGGCGCCCGACTGGTTCCGGCCGGACCCCTGCTCACCGGTGCACGGATCGAGCGCGGCTGGCCCCCGACGGACGCGGAGCCCCCGTTACTCTGGATTCCCGGTGCTAAGAGACAGTGAGCAGGGCATGAGCGACAACGACACGGCCGCCGAGCTGGGCGCGCGCGTGCGCGAGTTGCGGCTTCAGCGCGGGCTCACGCTCAAGGCGCTGGGGAGCCGGGCCGACCTCTCCCATCCCTTCCTGAGCCAGCTCGAGCGCGGCCTCGCGCGCCCGAGCGTCGGGTCGGTGGAGCGGATCGCACGCGCACTCGACGTGCCCGTGACCGCCCTCTGGGCGTCGCGGCGCAGCGTGCCGGTGCGGCTCGCGCGCGCCGGCGAGGGCGCGGTCGTCGCCCATGCCGAGCCGGGCGCGCCCGGCGGGGTCCGCGAGCTGCCCGACGAGGAGTCGGCCCTGCGCGTCCGCGAGTGGTCGGGTGGCAGCGAGTCGTGGCCGCGGGACAAGGCGACCGCGGTCGGGGAGATCCTGCTCTACGTCGCCCGCGGGGCGCTCGACATCGACCTCGACGGCACCGTGCACACACTCGACGAGGGGGATGCCCTGCGCTTCGACGGCGGCGTGCCGCACCGCATCCGCCGGCGGGGCGGCGTTGCGACGCGCGCGCTGCTCGTAGCGCAGGGCTGAGGGCGGGAGCCTCACCGCCTGCGCAGCCGGTGGACCGCGCCGTTCGGCAGCTGGGCCGACGGCACGGACTCGACCTCCCACTCGCTGCGGACGGCGTCCAGGAACGGGCCGGCAGGCTTGCGGCCGGGGTCGGCGAGCCAGACGTCGGCGCCCAGCCGCGGGAGCAGCGGCAGCAGCGCCTCGCCGTTGCGCGCCTCATAGAGGACGTCCGAGGCGAGCACCAGGTCCCACGGCGCGCGCTCGAGCAGCGGCCCGGGCTCGGTCCACGAGCACACGAGCGTGTCGAGCGGCGCGTCGTTGCGCTCGGCGTTGACGCGCGTGAGCTCCACCGCCTGCGGCGACCAGTCGGTGGCGAGCACGCGCCCGCCGGCGAGCGCCGCGGCGATG
Organism: uncultured Solirubrobacteraceae bacterium; assembly: GCA_963789005.1. Classification (GTDB taxonomy): domain Bacteria; phylum Actinomycetota; class Thermoleophilia; order Solirubrobacterales; family Solirubrobacteraceae; genus DASSUW01. The sequence goes on along the minus strand of CAWBIZ010000002.1, from coordinate 496,872 downwards.
CTCGGCAGCCCGAGGCCGCACCCGAGCTCGAGCGTGCGCGCGCCCCGCAGCGCGCGCCCGGAGATCGTGCGGGCCAGCGCGAGCGAGCTCGGCCACAGCTCCGCCCAGTACGGCAGGAACTCCTCGTGCTCGAACGCGTCCTCGTCCAGCAGCGACTCGGCGTCGCGCGGGCGCAGCAGCCGCAGGTCGCGGCCGTCCAGCGGGACCACCTCCTCGACGAGATCGTGCACGGACTGGTTGTATCCGTCCATCGCGCGAGGGGATACACGAGTCACGTCCGTGGACGTCGCTCGGCATGCGGGGGTGTCGCAGTCGACCGTCTCGCTCGTCCTGTCCGGCAAGTCGGCAGGCCGCGTCTCCGCGCGCACCGAGGCGGCGGTGCGAGCGGCGGCCGAGGAGCTCGGCTACCGGCCCAACGTGGCGGCTCGGGCCCTGCGCACGGGGACGGCGCGAACGGTCGGCATGGTGGTGACCGACGTGACGCACCCGTTCTTCGGGCCGGTGCTGCGGGGCGCGCAGGTCGCGGCGTGGAAGGCGGGGTACGCGGTCGCCCTGGTCGACGTGGCCAACGATCCCGACCGCGAGCGCGACACCTTCGAGGCCCTGCGCGCAGGCCCGGTCGACGGCTTCCTGTTCTTCACCGTCGAGCCGCCCGCGGGCACCGGCGAGCACGTCGTCGCGATCGAGGTCTCGCCGCCGGGGATGCCGTTCGTGCGCTTCGACACCGAGCGCGGCACCGAGCTCGCGATCGAGCACCTGCTGTCCTTGGGGCACGAGCGCTTCGGGCATCTGTCGTCGGCGCTGGAAGCGGAGACCTTCCGGCTGCGGCGGGAGACGGTCGCGGCCGTGCTCGAGCGGGCCGGGCTGCCGCCGGCGGTCGAGACGCGCGCGCAGTTCACGTTCGACGACGCGGCCGCGGGGGCGCACGAGTTGCTGGCCGTGGCCGACCGCCCGACCGCGATCTACGCCGACGACGACCTGCTGGCCGGCGGCGTCTACCTGGCCGCGCGCGAGCTCGGGCTGCGGATCCCGGACGACGTCTCGGTCGTCGGGTTCGACGACCTCCCGTTCGCCCGCGTGTTCGAGCCGCCGCTGACGACGATCGGGATCGACGCCGAGGCGCTCGGCTCGGTGGCCTTCGACGTGCTCGAGGAGTCGATGACCGCCGGCGGCGACGAGCCGCCCGCATCCCAGGTGCTCCCGGTCGAGCTGATCGTCCGCGGCTCGACCGGCCCGCCGGCCTGAGTCGGATGCCACGCTGACCGAGCGCGACGAGCAGCGCCGTGGTCGGAAGGGGATGTGACGGAGGTCACTTGACAACCGAGTCATACGTATTACGCTCATTCGTATGACCCTCCCCACCCTCATCATCGCCGGCGTGCTGGCGCTCACCGTCGTGAGCGGCTTGCAGCCGGCCGAGACCACGCCAGATCGGCGTGCGGTCGTCGTCGTGGACGCGGCCGCGGCGCGCGATCCGGTGATCCTCGCCGAGGCCCGCGCGGCCGTGGACGCGGCCGGCGACCGCGCGCAGCTGCGCGTCCCGCGCACCACGACCGAGCAGCTCTCCGTGACGCACCTGTTCGCCGCCCAGGGCTACGGCCTCGTGGTCGGCGTCGGCCTCGACCGCCGGATCGCGGTCACGCCCGTCGCCGAGCGCTACCCGGACACCCGCTTCGCCACCGCGGCACCCGGCCAGGTCGCCGCCGCGCTGTAGCGGCGTCTCCGCGGAGACGCGTGCGCGGCTCGAGCGAACGCCGGCGGCGGGTGCTACCCGCCGTTGGCGTCCACGTGCGGCGGGACCCCGCCACCCCACCCAGCCGTAGTCCACGGTGGAGTGCTTACCCTCAGTCACCAGTCGTGCGCCTGCTGCTCCTGATCCTGCTCGCCGCGCTCGCGGTGCCCGCGGTGCTGCTCGCCGCGCCACGCGACCGCGAGCCCGAGCCTCCCTCGGTGATCGTCTCGCCGCCACCACCGGCGCCGTCGCCCCTGCCTCCCATCGCCACCCCGACGCCGACGCCACCGCCCGTGGCCAAGCTCCCGCCCGTGGCCAAGCCGTCGCGGTCGCTCGGGCGGCCGTGGGCGGGGCGGCTGGTCAACGGCCGCAGGCTCCCGCCGCAGGGCGAGGGCTTCCTGACCTGGGATCCGATCCTCAAGCAGGTCGGCAACCGGCCGTGGCGCCGCTGGGGCAGCGACCGGCTGCTGCACACCGTGCGCTCCGTGCTCGCCGCCTACGCGCAGCAGCACCCGGACGCGCCGCCGGTGCTCGTCGGCGACCTCTCACGCCGCCGCGGCGGCGACTTCGGGCCGCGGTTCGGCGGCGTCGGCCACATCTCGCATCAGAACGGGCTCGACGCCGACATCTACTACCCCCGCACCGACGGCAAGCTGCGCTCCCCCCGCCGCCCCGCACAGGTCGATCGCGCCGCCGCCCAGGAGCTCGTCGACGCCTTCGTCGCCAAGGGCGCGGTGAACGTCTTCGTCGGCCCGTCCCTCGCCCTGCGCGGCCCGACCAGGATCGTCTCCCCGCTCGTCAACCACGACGACCACCTCCACGTGCGGCTCAGGGCTCGGCGGTAGGGGCCGGGAGCCGCCGGTCGAGCTCGCGCCGCACGTCCTGCCGGATCGTGTCGAAGTCGCGCTCGAGGGTGCGCTCCACCCGCTCGACCTCGCTGTCGAGCGTGCGGTCGAGCTCGTTGCCCGCGGCGACGAGCATCAGCGCGACCCCGCCGAGCACGACGACCGCGAACACGGCCAGCATCGCCGCGATCGGCCATAGGCCCGAGCGCCGGAAGGAGCGCCCGCAGTACGGGCACTCGCGCCCGTTGGCATACGAGATGCGTGCGCAGTGCGGGCACACGCGCTGGACGGCCGTCGGCTCCACCGGCCAGAGCGTATCGTCGCCCCGATGGCTCCCCTCGCACTCGTCACCGGCGCGTCCAGCGGCATCGGCCAGGCCTGCGCCACCCGGCTGCTCGACCTCAAATTCCACGTGCTTGCAGGCGTCCGCAAGCTCGAAGACGCGCCCGCGCGCACCGAGGCGCTGAAGCTCGACGTCACCGACGAAGCCGACGTGGCCGCCGCCGCCGAGCGCATCGGTGCCGAGTTGCACGTGCTCGTCAACAACGCCGGTGTCGCCGTCAGCGGCCCGGTCGAGGTCGTGCCGGTCGAGGACTGGCGGCGGCAGATGGAGATCAACCTGCTCGGCCAGGTCGCCGTCACGCGCGCGCTGCTGCCCGCCGTGCTGCGGGCGCGCGGGCACATCGTGAACATGAGCTCGATCGGCGGGAGGGTGGCCAACCCGCTGTTCGGCCCCTACTCGGCGTCCAAGTTCGCGCTCGAGGCGATGAGCGACGCGCTGCGCCGCGAGGTCGCGCCACAGGGCGTGCGGGTGGTGGTGGTCGAGCCGGGAGGCATCGCGACGCCGATCTGGGAGAAGGGCCACGCCGACGCCGACCGGATGCTCGAAGGAGCAAGCCCCGACGCCGCGCGCCGGTACGGCGCGCTGATCGACGCCGTGCGGCGCTCGACCCGGCGCCTCGCGGAGGAAGGATTGCCGCCCGAGGCGGTCGCCGACGTCGTGGGAAAGGCGGTGACCACGCGGCGCCCGCGGGCGCGCTATGTGGTCGGGCGGCAGGCGCAGATCCAGGCGGTCACGGCCCGGCTGCTGCCGGACCGCGCGTTCGACGTCCTGGTGGCGCGCTACTTGAGGCGGTAGATCATCCGCGCGCGGCTGAGGTCGTACGGCGAGACCTCGACGCGGACGCGGTCGCCCGGGTTCACGCGGATGCGCGCGCGCCGCATGCGGCCGGCCATGTGGGCCAGCACGGAATGCCCGTTGTCGAGCTCCACGCGGAACATCAGGTTGGGCAGGGACTCCTCGACGACGCCCTCGAGGGCAAGCTTCTCTTCGACGGCCATGGCTGTCACCTCCGGATTCGATGGAAGAGCGCCCGACGGCAGCGGACGCTCGCAAGATCATGGGCGCGAACCTCGGCGACAGGAGTCCTGCCGAAGATCCCCGCGGTTCCTTACATGGTAGCCGCAGCAGCCCGATTCGTAACCGGTGCGACGAAGTCGAACTCGCCGGTCATGGCGGCCTGCTCGCGGTCGAGCACCACCACCGAGGTCCAGCCCTCGCGCGCCGGGACCCGCGCCATCAGGCGACGCCAGCGCGCCACGTGGCGCTTCATCTCCGCCTCGGGGATCATCCGGCCGCGCCGGCGCTGGCCCGCCTCGGCCGCCGCGCGCGGGGCGTCGATCATCACGAGATGCGCGGGCCGCCCGCGCAGGCGCGCGAGCAGCGCGATCGCCCGCCTGGCCACGGCATGCGTGCCGCGGGAGTGGATGACCACCGGGCGGCGCCCCGCCACCGCACCCAGGATCCGCGCGTAGTGGCCGAGATAGCTCGCTCGCTCGCCCCGCTCGCGGCGGTCCTGCGTGTCGACCACCCGCACCACGGCCGGGTCGACGGCCCGCCGGATGAGCGTCGTCTTCCCGGCCCCGGGCACGCCGGCGACGACCACGACGGCGTCGGAGGAGAAGCGCAGCTCCATCCAGACATGGTGCCGCGACGCCATAACGCCGGGATCAGCGCGCGCGGCTAGGAGACGCCCCAGCCGCGCTTCTCGCGCACCTTGTCGCAGTACTCGACGAGCTTGTAGTCGCCCGCGTACCACTCCTTGAGCGAGCGCAGCTCGAAGTCGTCGAGCGTCATGTCGAGCGGCTCCTTCTGGCGGTGCGCCCGCCAGGGGCCCTTCGGCAGCTTGAGGTCCGGCGGCAGCTCGAGCACCTCCTTGATCTGCTTCCAGTCGGCGGCGATCGTCTCCAGGCGGCCGATGTAGACGATCTGCCGGCTGCGCAGCCGCAGCCGCAGCGGCCCGCCGGTGTAGCCGTACATCGGCCGCGTGTGGCGGATCGCCCGCGTGGCGTAGCGCGCCAGCCGCCGCAGCTCCTCGTCCTCGCTCCCCAGCGCCGCGGCCAGCGCCTGCGGTGTCTGGAAGGTCTCGAACGCCTTGCGCTCCCCCTCGGTCCACTCGTAGTAGTACCGCGGCTGCCCCTTGCTGAGGCGGCTGTAGAAGCCGCTCATGAAGCGCGACACGGGATCGCGGACGAAGAAGATCACGCGGTCGGTGAGCGGGACCTCGCGCAGCTTGAACGAGTGCCGGTGGAGCTGGATCGGCCCGTACGGCGTCTCGGTCGAGTCCGCGTGGTTGAGCGCCCACTTGATCGCGGAGCCGCCGGTCTTGCCGATGTGCAGGAAGTGGACGGCCACGTGCGGCGGAGATCGTAGACCGGCTAGGCCACGCGGATGGCGAGCTTGCCGCGCGTGTGGCTGGAGCCGAGCGCCCGCAGCGCCTCGTCGGCGCGGTCGAGGTCGTAGCTGTCCTGGATCTGCAGCTTGAGCGTGCCGGCGTCCAGCAACCCCGCGAGCCGCTCGAGCTTCTCGGTGCTGGGCTCGGCCATGACGTTGGTGCGCCCGGGTCCGTCTCCCGCCGCCGAGTTGGGCGACGCGACGCGGCCGCCGGGCGCGAGCGCGGCGTCGAACGTGCCCGGCGCGTAGGACACGAGGTCGATGATCGCGTCGGCGCGGACGCCGCTGAGGTCGCCATCATTATCGATCCGCTCATCGACGCCGAGCTCGCGCAGGAAGTCATCGTCCTCGGCCAGCGCCGGCGCGATCACGGTGGCGCCTGCGTCGGCCGCGAGCTGGACGGCGAGGCTGCCGACGCCGCCGGTCGCGCCGACGACGAGGACGGTCTCGCCCGCGGACAGCTCGAGCGCGTCGACGAGCGTCATCGCCGTGATGCCGGTCAGCCCCGCGGCGCCCGCCGTCGCGAGGTCGACGTTCCCCGGCTTGCGCGCGATCCCGGCGTCCTCGGGCAGCGTGATGAGCTCGGCCCACGACCCCTTCTGCACCGTCGGGTCGGCGTGGCTGACGAAGCCGAACACCTCGTCGCCGGGCGCAAAGCGGGTGACGTCGGCGCCGACGTGCTCCACGACGCCGACGTAGTCGCGACCGAGCGTGACCGGGAACTCGTGCTCGATCATGCCGACGAGCATGCCCGCGGCGATGGCGTTGTCGACGGGGTTGGCCGAGGACGCGTGCACGCGCACGAGGACCTCGCCGGGTCCGGTCGTCGGCGCCGGGAGGTCGCTGCGGACGGTCGGAGCCGAGCCCTCGGCGTCGATGACGACGCCCTTGATCGAGGTTGTCATGGGGCGACAGTATGCGACGGCTAGCGCGGGGCGCCCGACGGCGGGCCGTCGGCGAGCTGGCGCTGACACCAGGCGACGTCGTGCCACGCGCCGTGCTTGAAGCCGATCCGCCGCCAGGTGCCGACGGGCTCGAAGCCCATCGCCCGGTGCAGGCCGACGCTGGCGTCGTTCGGGAGCGACATTCCCGCCAGCGCCATGTGGAAGCCGCGGGCGGCAAGGCGCTCGAGCAGCGCCTCGTACAGCGCCCGCCCGCCGCCGGTGCGGTGGTGACCGAGGTCGAGGTACACGCTCACCTCGCACGCCCACTGGTAGGCGTCCCGGGGGGCGAACTGGCCGCCGTAGGCGTACCCGATCACGCGCCCGTCCTCCTCGAGCACGACCCAGGCGTGCGTGCGCTGCGCGGCGCTGATGCGAGCGGCCATCTGCTCCTCGGTCGGCGGCTCCGCCTCGAACGACGTGACGGTGTCGCGGACGTACGGCTCGTAGATCGCCCGGCACGCCTCGGCGTCGGTCGCGGTCGCGTCTCTCACCTGCCTGCCCATGGCACGATGATACCCAGACTCACTATCATCGTGCCATGCAGCTCGCCGAGACCGTGCGTGCGACGCGCGAGCGACGCGGGCTCTCCGTCGCGGCGCTCGCCCAGCGCTCGGGAGTGTCGCGGGCGATGATCGCGAAGATCGAGCGCGGCGACGCGCAGCCCACCGCTGTCCTCCTCGCTCGCCTCTCCGCCGCGTTCGGCATGACCCTCTCCGAGCTGATCGCCGCGGCCGAGGACGACGACCGCCGCCTGGCCCGCCGCGACGAGCAGCCGGTCTGGGTGGACCCGGTCACGGGCTACACCCGCCGCACGATCTCCCCACCCGCGGGCGGCCCGCTCCAGCTCGCCGAGATCGAGCTCCCGCCGGGAGCCACTGTCGCCTACCCGCCCGGAAGCTACCCCGCCGGCCACCAGCAGGTCTACGTCCTCGCGGGCCGCCTGCACCTGCACGAGGGAGACGACGACCACGAGCTCGACGCCGGCGACTGCCTCCAGCTCGGCGCGCCCACGAGCCGCACGTACGCGAATCTGTCGAGCAAGCCCTGCCGCTACCTTGTCGCCCTGATGCGCTCGAGCTAGGGTATGCTGGCATATATGAGGCGCACGACCCTGAAAATCCCGGACAGCCTCGACGCCCTGATGCGCCACGAGGCGGAGCGACGCGGCGTCACGATCTCCGAGATCAGCCGCGAGGCGTTGGAGGCCTATCTCGTCGGATCCGGCGGACGACGTCGACTCGGTGCCGCCAAGGCGGGCCGCAGCGGACAGCACGACGTCTCTGAGCGAATCGAGGAGATCCTCGCCGCCGAGGTGCGCCGATAGCGCCCCTGCTCGTCGACGCCGGGCCGCTCTACGCCTACGTCGACGGCGACGACGCTCACCACGAGGCATCGCTCGAGCTGCTCGAGACACATCCCGGCCCGCTGATCGTCCCGATCCTCGTCATCACCGAGGTCACGTACCTGCTGGCCACCCGGCTCGGCGCCGAGCCCGAGGTCCGCTTCCTGGGAGACCTCGCCTCCGGCGCGTTCTCGATCGAGACCGTGCCGGCAGGCGACTGGCTCCGGCTCGCCGAGCTCGTAGCCACCTACCGCGACCTCGGGCTCGGAACCGTCGACGCCTCTGTGATCGCCGCTGCCGAGCGGCTCGACATCACCGAAGTTGCCACCGTCGACCGCCGTCACTTCACGGCGGTCCGCCCCCGGCATGTCGAGGCGTTCACGCTGCTCCCCTGAAGCCGGGACCACCCTCGCCCGTCTACGACGAAGATGCGCGAAAGGCCCGCGTTTGCGGGCCTTTCGAGGTGGTGAGGTGGAGACGGTGGGAATCGAACCCACGTCCGCGACCGCGCTCAGGGCGGCGTCTACGAGCATATCCGGCGCTCTGAATCTCGCCCCCCGCTCGCCACGCCGGCGGGGTTGAGGGGGGCCAGCCTCGAAGAATGTCCCCCGGTCGGATGAGGCAATCCTTCCGGGGTGAAGCCTGCTATCTGAGTCAGCCGATCCCGTCGCAGGCTCCGGGGGCCGACATCGTCACCTAGTTTCGGCTAGGCAGCGAGGGCGAACTCGGTCTGGTGACCGGTCGCCTGAGTGCTGTTATCCGCACTTATGGTTGTCCCGGGGTTTTACGAGGCCTCCGGGAACCTCGGCTCGCAACCACCCCTGCGATTCGGCCACGTCGAAGCCGTGTCGTCCCCAGGGGTCTATGTTCGCTGTCCATTGTAGAGCGACGGGAGGGTCGATGCGGACGTTCGACGTGGTGGTGGTCGGCGCTGGGCCGGCGGGCGAGGTGGCGGCCGGGCGGCTGGCGGAGAAGGGCCTGAGCGTCGCGATCGTCGAGGATCGGCTCGTGGGCGGCGAGTGCTCGTTCTGGGCCTGCATGCCGTCGAAGGCGCTGCTGCGGCCCTACGAGGCGCTGGCCGAGGCCCGCCGCGTCGGCGGCGCCGCGGAGGCGATCACCGGCGAGCTCGACGTCGCCGCCGCCCTCGCGCGCCGCGACGAGATCATCCACGACCTCGACGATTCCCCCCAGCTCCCGTGGCTCGAGGATCGGGGCATCGCGCTGCTGCGCGGCTCCGGCAAGCTCACCGGGGAGCGGCGCGTCACGGTCGGCGACGAGGAGATGGAGGCGTCGAAGGCGGTGATCCTCTCGACCGGCTCGATCCCGTCGATGCCGCCGATCGAGGGCCTCGACGCGATCGACGACACGTGGACCAACCGCGAGGCCACGACCGCCAAGTCGATCCCGGACAGCATGGTGATCATGGGCGGTGGCGTGGTCGGCGTCGAGATGGCGCAGGCCTTCCAGACGCTCGGCTCGCACGTGACGCTGATCGAGGGCGAGCGGCGGCTGCTCCCGCGCGAGGAGGAGTACGCGTGCGCGCAGGTGACAGAGGCGCTCGACGGCTACGGCGTCGACATCCGCACCGGGCAGATGGCGACCAAGGTCGAGCAGCGGGGCGAGACCGTCGTCGTGACGACCGCCGACGGTCGCGAGGCCCAGGGCGAGGTGCTGCTCGCCGCCCTCGGCCGCAAGCCGCAGACGAAGGGCCTCGGGCTCGAGGTACTGGGGATCGACACCGACGAGCCGGTCGCGGTCGACGAGCTGATGCGCGTGGACGGCCACCCGTGGCTGTACGCGATCGGCGACGTCAACGGCAAGGCGCTCCTCACCCACATGGGCAAGTACCAGGCCCGGATCGCCGCCGACCACATCCTCGGCGAGGACACCACCGCGCCGCATGGCGCCGACGGCGCGCTCAGCCCGCGCGTGATCTTCACCGAGCCGCAGGTGGCGGCCGTGGGCCACACGAGTGACACGGCCGCCGCTGCCGGCCTCGAAGTCGAGATCGTGGAGACGTCGACGTCCGGCAACGCGGGCGGCTCGTTCTACGGCCACGACGCCCCCGGCACGTCACGGCTGCTGATCGACCCGCAGCGCCGCGTGATCGTGGGCGCCACCATCACCGGGGCCGAGGTGGCCGACATGCTGCACGCGGCGACGATCGCGATCGTCGGCGAGGTGCCGCTCGAGCGCCTCCGCCACGCCACCCCCTGCTTCCCGACGCGCAGCGAGATCTGGCTCTCGCTTCTGGGCGACGCAGGCGTCTAGGGAACGTTCCAAGGAGCGCCAGAGAGAGGGCGAAGCCCGGTTAACCGAGCCCGGACGGCGAGGTCCCCCTCAGATCTGCGGGCCGGATGCCCGCAGGGGCATTAACAGAATCGACGCGAAGGGAGCCGCTCGAGGAGCCCCCCAGCGACGGCGAACCGTCTCCGGGATAGGCGGCGGGCCTCTCACCTCAGTGGCCTCGCTCTTTGCGACTCACCTCCGCGTCTGGGAACAACCTACGAGCCACGAGCACTTCCCACAAGGGGTTTGTGTCACCGATCCCGCAATCTCCGCACTTTTCTCGCGCTGAACCATCCATGAACGCAAAGAAGACGCGGAGGGAGCCGCTTGAGGAGCCCTCCGCTCCGGTGCGAGCACCGTTGCGGACAGGGCGGCGGGCCTCTCACCTCGATGGCCTCGCTCTCTGCGTCTCTACCTCCGCGCCTGGCGGGCAAGCTACCCGGCGTCGGCGCCGCCCCGCAAGGGCGTCCGCGGCCCGATTGCCGCAATCTGCGGTGAAATCGCGGCGCCCGCTGGGCGAGCGGCACGCCGGCGATGGCGGCCGCGCTCACCGCGCACTGAGCACCGAGTCGAGCAGCCCGGGAAAGCGGGCGTCGAGCTCGTCGCGGCGCAGGCGGTTGACGACCGCGGTGCCCTCGGCGCGCTGCTCGATCACGCCGGTCTCGCGCAGGACGCGGAAGTGATGCGTGCGGGTCGACTTGGTCACGGGCAGCGCGAACGCGTTGCAGCGCCGCTCGCAGCCGCCATCGGTCGCGAGCCCGCGCACGATCTCGAGCCGGACCGGGTCCGAGAGGGCGTGCAGCACGCCCGTGAGCTCGAGCGACTCGGCGGGCGGGTGATGGAGAGCGCGCATGACAAGAACGATTGTACGACGACTGTCGAACGACTTTGGTACGATGGTCGTCGTACTTTCGGAAGACAAGGAGTCTCCATGAGCTCAGCCTCGACCTCCCCAGCCCCCACCCCACCCGACCGGCCGCCGTTCAAGCGCGTGGTCGTCTTCACGGGCAGCGCGAACCGCTGACCCGCCCGGCGCCGGGCGTCCCTCCCCCAGGGGCGCCCGGCCAGGGGGTGGCTACCTCCGAACGGCCCGCTCCATCTCGCGCTTCATCTCGCGCTCCTTGAGCGCCTGGCGCTTGTCGCCGACGTCCTTGCCGCGGGCGAGCGCGATCTCGACCTTCGCGCGGCCGCCCTTGAAGTACATCCGCGTCGGCACGAGCGTGAGCCCCTTCTCGCGCGTCTTGCCGATCAGCCGCTCGATCTCGCTGCGGCGCATGAGCAGCTTGCGCGGACGCTCGGGCTCGTGGTTCTCGCGCGACGCGGGCGCGTAGGGCGGGATGTGGACGTTGTGCAGCCACACCTCGGTCCCGCGCAGCGACGCGTACCCGTCCTTGATCTGCGCCTTGCCCTCGCGCAGCGACTTGACCTCGGTGCCGGTCAGCACGAGGCCGGCCTCCCAGGTGTCGAGGAAGGTGTAGCGGTGCCGCGCCTGGCGGTTCGTCGCAATGTCAGCCATGAGCGAAGACCGATCCTAGAGCGGCGCGAGATCGACGCGGCCGCGTGGTGCGTCGACCCGCTCGACCCGCACCTGCACCGGGTCGCCGAGGCGGATCGCGTTGCCGCTCTTCGCCCCCACCAGCATCGTCTCGAGCTCGTTGAGCTCCCACCAGTCGCCTCGCAGGCGGCGGACGGGGAGCATCCCCTCGTGCCCGTCGCCGAAGGCCACGAACGCGCCGGCGCCGATCACGCCCGTGACCTCGCCGTCGAACGCGACGTCCCAGCCGCTCTCGAACAGCGACGCCTCGAGCAGGAAGCAGCGCGCCACCGCGTCGGCGTCGCGCTCGATCTTCATCGCGTCGCGCTCGCGGTCCGAGCACCACTCGGCCGCCGCGTCGAGCTGTGAGGCCGACGGAACATCCTCTCCCGCGCCGATCGCGCTCAGCAGCGAGCGGTGGCAGACGAGGTCGGGATAGCGCCGGATCGGCGACGTGAAGTGGCAATAGCGCGCCGAGCGCAGCCCGGCGTGCCCGAGGTTGCGCGGCGCGTAGTGCGCCTGCTTGAGCGACCGCAGCACGAGCGAGGTGAACGCGATCCGGCCCTGCCCGCCGCGCCGGCGCACCTCCGCCGCCACGAGGCGGGCGATCTCCGCCACCGCGTCGCCCGCCTGCTGCGGCGTCATCGTCGCCGGCAGCGGCGGGGTCGGCACGTCGAGCGACGCGAGCTGCTCGGCCAGGTACTGCACGCGCGCCGGCTCGGGCCGCTCGTGGACGCGGTAGAGCGCGGGCAGCTTGCGGGTCTCGAGCAGCGTCGCCACCGCCTCGTTGGCCGCGATCATCAGGTGCTCGATCACGCGGTGCGACTCGGTCTGCTCGCTCGGCACGAGCGCGGTCACGTGCCCCTCGCCGGAGAACGCGAACTCCGGCTCCTCGCTGTCGACCTCCAGTGCGCCCTTGGCCTCGCGCTCCTCCTGCAGGGCGGCCGCGGCGCGCCGCGCGGCGGCCAGCGGGGCCGCCCACGGCTCCTCCGCCTGCACGCGGCCGGCGAAGATGTCGTCGACCTCCGGGTAGGTCAGCCGCCGGTCAGAGCGGATCAGGCTGCGATGGAACGCGGTGCGCCGCACCCGAGGCCCCTCCAGGTCGAGCTCCACCGTGACGGCCAGCCGATCCTGGTCGGGCACCAGCGAGCAGGCCCGGTTCGAGAGCGCCTCGGGGAGCATCGGCTCGACCAGGCCCGGCACGTAGACCGAGGTCGCGCGCTTGAACGCCTCGCGGTCGACGTTCGAGCCCGGCCGCACGTGCGCGGCCACGTCGGCGATGTGCACCCACACGCGCACGGCGCCGTCGCCGAGCAGCTCGGCCGAGATCGCGTCGTCGAAGTCGCGCGCGCTCGGCGGGTCGATCGTGAACGTCGGCAACGCGCGCAGGTCGACCCGCGGCACCTCCCCGACACGCCCGGCCGCCTCGCGCGCCTCGCGCTCGGCGAGCGGGTCGAAGCGCCGCCGCAGGCCGCGGTCGAGCATCAGCGCCTCGAGCACGTCGCGAGCCACGTCGGGGCGGCCGATCTGCCGCAGCACCTTGCCGTGACCAGCTCCGCGGCCCGTCGGCGCGACGAGCACGAGCTCGCCCGGGCGCGCCGGGCCGCGGTCCACGTTCATGCGAGGACCGCGGGAGAAGAACGGCGTCGCCGTCAGAAAGCGGCCGCGCTTGTCGAGCACGGCCACGATCGGCCCCGGCCGAGCGCGGTCGTCGTACCGGCCCCCGGGCCGATCACGATCGCGATCGCCGCCGGAGCGGCCACCGTCGTCCGCTGACCGCCGCCGCCCGCCGGCCGGCCGGCTGTGTCGCTGCTTCACCCGGCCTCGCGCACGGCCACCCGCAGCGCCTCGTCGGGCGGCGTCTCCGGGTCGTCCTCGGCTCGCACGTCGGGGGTGAGGCCCGCGCCCCGCGACGGGCCGCCGCCGCCGAGGTTCCGGCCGCTCGGCAGGAAGTACTCCCCGACGGTGATGTCGAGCGCGCCGCCGTTGACCAGCGGCTCGATCTCCTGGAAGACCCCCTTGCCGAACGTCCGCGTGCCGACGATCTGCGCCCGCTCGCGATCCTGGAGCGCGCCCGCCACGATCTCGGACGCCGACGCGCTGCGCCCGTTGACGAGCACCACCACCGGCACGTCGGTGTCGATCGCCCCGCCCGTCGCCTCGTAGACGCGCTCCGGCCGCGAGCGCCCGCGCGTGGACACGATCTTGCCGTCGGGGATGAAGACGGACGCGACCGCCACCGCCTCGTTGAGCAGACCGCCGCCGTTGTCGCGCAGGTCGAGCACGACGCTGTCCGCGCCGCGGTCCAGCAAGCGCTCGACCGCGCCGGAGACCTCGTCGCCGGCGCCCGACGTGAAGCCGGACAGCTGCACGTGGGCGACACCGCGCACCAGCTCGCCGTCGACCACCGGGATCTCGACCTCGGCCCGCTTCAGGGTCAGCGCGCGCGTACGGCCGTCAGAGCGAACGGTGAGTCGCACCTCGCTACCCGCCGGGCCCTTGATCCGCGTGGTCGACTCCTCCGAGCTGGCGCCGGCGATCGAGCGCCCGTTGACCTCGGTGATCACGTCGCCGGGCCGCAGGCCGCCGCGCTTGGCCGGCGACCCGTCGTAGACAGTGAGCACCCGCAGGCCGCGCGGCACCTCCTCGACGGTCATGCCGACGCCCTCGAAGCGGCCCTCGGTCGCCTCCTGGAAGTCGTCGAAGTCGCTCGGCGCGAAGTAGTGCGAGAAGCGGTCGTCGAGCGAGCGGATGGCCTCCTCGAGCGACGTGTTGAGCAGCTTCTCGCGATCGACCTCGCGGTAGTAGTCGCGCGCCAGCGTGTCGATCGCCTCCTCGTACACGCGCCCCTCGGTGTCGGCCACCAGCGTGTCGCGCACGCGCTCCGGCAAGACCTCGGGATGCCCGCCCAGCCAGATCCCGCCGACGAGCACGAGCGGGAGCAGCACGACGAGTACGGGGAGGAGCGACCTGCGGGGGCGACGCACCCACATCACAGTAGTTACACGCGGAGGAAGCGCCGCAGCGAGAGGCCGGAGCCCGCCGCGGAGACCGCCACCGAGGCGCCCAGCAGGAGCGCGACGAGCAGCGGGAAGTTCATCGTGTCCGGCGCGGCGATCAGCTCGAACTCCTGCGCCAGCGGGTCGACGACCGCGATCTTGACGACCGCCAGCAGCAGCACGGCGACGATCCCGCCGAGCGCCCCCACGAGCACGCCCTCGATCACGAACGGCCAGCGGATGAACCAGTCGGTCGCGCCGACGAGCTTCATGACCTCGACCTCGCGCCGCCGCGCGTATAGCGAGAGCCGGATCGTGTTGGCGATCAGCAGCACCGAGGCGATCACCAGCAGCCCGGCGAGCAGCGCCATCGTGAGCTTCACGACGCGCGTGACGGAGAGGATCTTGTTGGTGTCCTCCTCGCGGTTGCGCACGTCGTCGATCGCAGCATCGACCGGCGTCCGCCCGCCCGAGACGGAGACCGGCGCCAGCGCGTTGCGCAGCTTGCCGATGTTGTCCGGCCGGTCGGGCGTCACGCGGAAGGTGTCCGGCAGCGGGTTGGCGCCAAGCAGGTCGTACGCCTCCGGGTTGCGCTTGCGCTCGTCGCGGTAGGCCTGCTCCTTGGAGAGGTACTGCACGCGGCCCACGTATGGGACCTGCGTGTCGAGCAGGTTGCGCACCCGCGCGACGTCCTGGTCGTCGGCGCCGGTCTTGAGGTACACGTCGGCGATCACCTTGCTGCGCACCTCGTTGGCCGCGCCCGTGGTGGCCTGCACGACCGGGATGAAGACGCCGAGGATCAGCACCGTGACGAGCACGGTGGCCATCGCCGCGAACGAGGGGACCGCGTTGCGCTTGAGGGCGCGCAGCGCCTCGCGCAGGAAGAACCCGAGCCTCATCCTGGCTCGCTTCGCTCGCCGCCGGCGGCCCTGTCTCGGCCTTCGGCCTCGCCGCCGGCTTCGCCTAGGCCTTCGCCTAGGTCGTCCTCGCGCAGGCGCACGGCGAACTCGGTCGTCGACTCGCGCGCCGCGTAGGCCCCGACGCGCTCGTCGCGCACCACGCGGCCGCCGGAGAGCTCGATCACCCGGCGGCGCATGCGGTCCACCATGTCGACGTCGTGCGTGGCGACCACGACCGTCGTGCCGGTCTTGTTGATCCGGTAGAGCAGCTGCATGATCCCGATCGACGTGTCGGGGTCGAGGTTGCCGGTCGGCTCGTCGGCCAGCAGCAGCGGCGGGTGGTTGACGAACGCGCGCGCCACCGACACGCGCTGCTGCTCGCCGCCGGAGAGCTGGTCCGGATGGCTGTGGAGCTTGAGCGAGAGCCCCGTGAGGCGCAGGATGTCCGGCACCTTCTCGCGGATCTCGCGTCGCGTGCCGCCCGTCACCTGGAGCGCGTACGCCACGTTCTCGTAGACCGTCCGGTTGGGCAGCAGCTTGTAGTCCTGGAAGACGACCCCGAGGTTGCGGCGGTAGTACGGCACCTTGCGGCGCGTGATCTGGGCCAGGTCGTGGCCGGCGACGTTGATCGTGCCGCCCGTCGGCTCGACCTCCTTGATCAGCAGCCGCATCGTCGTCGACTTGCCCGAGCCGGACGCACCGACGATGAACACGAACTCGCCGGGCCGCACCGCGAAGGAGACGTTCTCGAGCCCGGTGTCGCCGCTCGGATAGCGCTTCGAGACGTTCTCGAAGGAGATCACGGAAGGGCCCTGCGGACGCGCGCGGGCCTGCCTGACGTGTCGCTCGGTCGTCGCCATGAGTCAACCAGGGTATTTCGCCCGCACCCGGCGCGCCCCTGCTTGGGAGCTTTCGTGCAGTGCGCTTAGATTGGGGCATGCCCCGCATCGAGACCTCGACGATCCCTTCCGGACTGCCGATCCACCGCATCGAGCTGCCCGGCACGCGGGCGACCACCGTGCTCGTCGCGTTCGACGCCGGCGCCCGCACCGAGCGCCGCGAGGAGAACGGCATGGCCCACTTCCTCGAGCACCTGGTGTTCAAGGGCGGCGAGAAGTACGACCACTACCGCAAGGTCAACGAGACCGCCGAGCGGATGGGCGCCGTGCTCAACGCCTACACCTCGCACGATCTCGTCGCGTTCCACATCACGTGCCGGGCCGAGGTCGTCGAGGAGGCGATCGACCTGCTGACGGACTTCGCGGGACGCCCGAAGATCGACGCCGACGAGCTCGACCGCGAGCGCGGCGTCGTGATCCAGGAGATCGCGCGCTCGGACGACCAGCCGTCGGTCGTGGCCGAGAAGCTGATCGACCGCGCGGCCTTCGGCGACCATCCGCTCGGGCGGCCCGTGCTCGGCCCGGCCGAGCACCTGCGGACGTTCACGCGCGATGACATCGTGGCCTTCCGCGGGCGCCAGTGGGCGGGCTCGCGCGGCGGCGCGTTCCTCGTCGGCAACCTCGAGCACCTGCCCGACGACAACGAGCTGGCCGAGGCGTTCGGCCGCTTCCCGTCGATCTCCACCAACGGCGGCAGCGAGCCGGCGCCGCCGTTCTCGCCGCAGACCCTGGTCGAGCACCGCACGTCGAACCAGTCGCACCTGCGGATGTCCTACCGGCCGTCGATCGATCCCTCCAGTCCGGAGGACCGCGCGGCGCTCGGCGTCTACTCCACGCTGCTCGGCGGCTCGATGGGCTCGCGCCTGTTCGACGAGATCCGCGAGCAGCGCGGGCTCGCCTACTCCGTCTACTCCGTCGACCACTCGTTCGCCGACGTCCCGATCCTCCAGCTGTCGGCGGGCCTGGACTCGAGCAAGTGCACCGAGGCGTTCGCGCGCATGGGCGAGATCGTCGACGAGCTGCGGGCGGACGGGCCGAACGAGGAGGAGTTCGAGCGGGCGCGCGCCTACGCCGCCGGCCGGCGCGTCCTGGCGTTCGAGAACACCAACGCGGTGGCGCGCTACGCGGCCTCGCAGTCGGTCGTCTTCGGCGGCAGCATCGATCCCGACGACGCGATCGCGGCGCTCGACCGCACGAGCTTCGACCAGGTGGCTGACGTCGCGCGTGGAATCTCGGATCAGGCCTCCGTGGCGGTCGTCGGCCCCCACGAAGACGCCGATTTCACGAGCTAGCCGCAACCTCCGTCGGTGCGGGTTGTTTAGCTGTGGTCGGGCAATGCACCGGATCGCCGTACTGACAGCCGCCGTTTTCCTGCTGCTCGCCGCTCCTGCGCTCGCGCAGAAGCGGCAGAAGCCGCGCAAGCCACCGCCCCCGCCGGTGCGTGTCCAGCTGCTCGGGATCAACGACTTCCACGGTCACCTCCAGTCGACCACTGCCGGCACGATCATGCGCCGCGAAGACGAGCGCTTCCCGGCCGGCGGCGTCGAGTACCTCGCCACGCACATCCGCACGCTGCGCCAGCGCGCCCGCCACACGTTCGTGGTCGCCGCCGGCGACCTCGTGGGCGGGAGCCCGCTGCTCTCCTCGCTGTTCCACGACGAGCCGACGATCGAGGCCATGAATGCGATCGGGCTCGACGTCGCGGCGGTCGGCAACCACGAGTTCGACGAGGGGCCGGCCGAGCTGCGCCGCCTCAAGCGCGGCGGCTGCCATCCGATCGACGGCTGCGCCGACGGCTCGCCGTACGAGGGAGCCAACTTCCCGTTCCTGGCCGCGAACGTGATCAACCGGAGCACCGGCAAGCGGGTCTTCCCGCCGTACGCGATCCGCCAGGTCGGGCCGGTCAAGATCGGCTTCATCGGGATGACGCTCGAGGGCACGCCCGACTACATCTCCCCGACCTTCGCGCGCCGCCTGCGGTTCCGTGACGAGGCGACCACCGCCAACTACTACGCCCGCAAGCTCAAGCGCCGCGGCGTGAACGCGATCGTCGTGCTCCTGCACGAGGGCGGCTTCACGCGCGAGCGCGCCGGGGTGAACGGGTGCTCGGGCCTCAGGGGGCCGCTGCGCAACATCGTGCGCGACACGACGCGCGACGTCGACCTCTTCCTCACCGGCCACACCCACGCCGTCTACAACTGCGTGATGTGGGGCAAGCGGGTGACCAGCGCCGCCTCGTACGGGCGACTCATCACGCGGCTCCAGGTCGAGATCGATCGCCGGACGGGCGACGTGACGCGCACGCGCGCCCGCAACTGGCTGGTCGGCCACTGGGTCATGCGGGCCCCGGACATGACCGAGATGATCGAGCGCTACCGCACGTTCGCGGCGCCGCTGGCGGACCGCGTGGTCGGCCGCCTGGCCGACTCGGCGTCGCGCTACCGCGACCGGTCTGGCGAGAGCAAGATGGGCAACCTCGTGGCCGACGCCCAGCGGGAGGCCGGAGGCGGCGACGCCGCGTTCATCCGCCCCGGCCAGGTGCGTGCCGGGCTCGCGGCGGGAGAGGTGAGCTATGCGCGCGCGTTCATGACCCAGCCGTTCGGGACCTCGCTGGTGTCGATGACGCTCACCGGCGCACAGCTGCTCGACCTGCTCAAGGAGCAGTGGTGCGGGCGCTCGAAGACCGAGGTCATGCACGCCTCGGCGAGCGTGAGCTACACGTGGAGCGCCACGACCGCGCGGGCGATCAAGAACACGCCGTGCGCGAGCGCGCCCAACCCGGTCACCGGGCTCGAGATCGGCGGCGACCCGGTCGAGCCGGAGCGCGAGTACCGGATCACCGTCAACTCCGGCATGGCCAATCGCGACGACAACTACCCCACCCTGACGCGCGGAACGAACCGCGCGGGCGGTCCCGAGGACACGAAGGCGCTGGAAGACCACCTCGAGCCCTCGGTCGACGGCACGCCGATCACCCCGCCAGAGCGCGACCGGCTCGAGCGCGTCCCTTGACCGCGTCGGGCCGCGTTTGCCACGATCCGTGGCCGAGTGCCCCTGCCTGAGCTCAACCACCGCGAGCTCGAGCGCTACGTCGAGCGGGTCACCGACCGCTGGCCGATCCAGCGAGCCCTGCTCGGCGGCGCGCGCGTCGCGGACCTGCGTGGCGCCGGGCCGCAGCGCGAGCGCGGCCCGGAGTTCGTGCTCGTGCTCGTCTCCGAGTTCTTCGACGGCGTGCCGTGGCTCGAGCGCGTGTACGTGTGCGGGAGCCTGTGGGACGCCTACGAGATGGGCGACCAGGCCGAGGTGCACTGCTACACCCCGGCCGAGTTCGAGCGCCGCCGGGAGCAGCTGCCGCTCGTCCGCGAGGCGGCCGAGCGCGGGCCTCGAGCTGCTCCCCGAACCCGCCTGACGGGTCAGACCCTTTAGATAGAGGGTCAGACCCCTTAGCTGATGCCTACCATGCGCTCGATGGGGACGCGGGCGCGATCGGCGACCGCGTCGGCGACCTTGACCTCCGGCGCCATCTCGCGCAGCGCGTCGCGCAGCTTCGGCAGCGTGATCATCTTCATGTAGCGGCAGCTGGCGGCCTCGTTGGCGGCGACGAAGTCGACGTCGGGGCGGGCCATCTGCAGCGGGTGCAGCATGCCGGTCTCGGTGGCCACGATCGCCGTCGCGCCGCTCGGCGCGGTGGCGGCGTAGCCGAGCATCCCGCCGGTGGAGAGCATGTGCACGCCCTCGGGGTTCACGTCGCCGGCGGCGACGTACTCCATGACCGAGGTCGAGCAGCCGCACTCGGGGTGGATGAGGAAGTCGGCCCCGGGGTGCGCCTCGCGCATCTCCGCGATGTCGGACGGCCGGATGCCGGCGTGGACATGGCACTCGCCGTCCCAGACGCGCATCGGCTTGCCGGTCATCTTCTCGACGTACGCGCCGAGGAACATGTCCGGCCCGAAGAGGATCTCGGTGTCCGCGCCGTGCTCGCGATAGATGTGCTCGACCACCTTGACGGCGTTCGATGACGTCACGCAGTAGTCGGTCTCCGCCTTCACGTCGGCGGTGGTGTTGACGTACATCACGGTGACCGCGCCGGGATGGGCGGCCTTCCAGGCACGCAGCTGGGGCGCGGTGATCGAGTCGGCCAGCGAGCAGCCGGCATCCGGGTCGGGGAGCAGGACGGTCTTCTCGGGCGAGAGGATCGACGCCGTCTCGGCCATGAAGTGCACGCCGCAGAACGCGATCACCTCGCTGCCGGTGGCCGCCGCCTGCTGGGACAGGCCGAGCGAGTCGCCCACGAAGTCGGCCACGTCCTGGACCTCGGGCAGCTGGTAGTTGTGGGCGAGGATCACCGCCCCGCGCTCCTCCGCGAGCGCGCGCACCTCGGCCTGCAGCGCCGGGATGTTGTCGAGCGTGAGCAGGGTCATTTCGGGGGGAGGGCCTCCAGGGCCAGGGAGAGGTCGAGAGCGGGCGCCGAGTGCGTGAGGGCGCCCATCGAGACGTAGTCTAGCCCTTCAATGGTCGCATAGACCAAAACTGTCTCGGCAGTCATGTTTCCTGACGCTTCGAGCTCTGCCCGACCGGCCACCCGGGCGACCGCGGCGCGCACCTCGTCGGGGGTCATGTTGTCGAGCAGGAGACGGGGCGCCCCGGCGTAGAGCGCGACGTCGATCTCGTCGAGGTCGCGCACCTCGACGGCCAGCGGGAGGCTGGGACGGGCGTCGCGAGCGCGCCCGACCGCGCGCGCGATCCCGCCGGCGGCGGCGATGTGGTTCTCCTTGATCAGGATCGCGTCGTACAAGCCGGCGCGGTGGTTGACGCCGCCGCCGTCGACCACCGCCCGCTTCTCGAGCGCGCGCAGGCCCGGGGTGGTCTTGCGGGTGTCGAGAATCTGCGCGGTGCCGCCGGCGTCGCGGACCGCTCGCACCACCCGTGCGGTGGCGGTGGCAACCCCGGACAGGCGCCCGAGGAAGTTCAGCGCCGTGCGCTCGGCAGTGAGGATGCTTCGGGCCGATCCTTCGACGGCCAACACCGGGGTCCCGGGGTCGTTCCACATACCCGGGCCGGTGAGCGCCTCGACGTGCAGCTGGGGATCCACCCGCTCGAACACCGCCATCGCGACCGGGATGCCCGAGATCACGCCGTACTCCTTCTGGCGGATCCGCGCCTCCGCCCGCGCGCCGACATCCACGGTCGCCTCCGTCGTGGCGTCGCCGTCGCCGACGTCCTCGGCCAGCGCGCGGTCGATCAGCTCAAGCGTCTCGTGGTCCATGGGGAGCAGCCTATGAGGGGCGCCCTGGCGCGCCGGCGAACGTCAACGGCGCTGGGTGGGGAAGTGAGGGAGCCGGCCGCGCGGTCGGTCCCCGAGCGGCGCCGTCAAGCCGGGGTTTCGTGGCAATCGATGACCCGCGGCGCGCCGATATCCACGTTCATGCTCCAGACGAGCATCTACGTGTCAATCGATGATCACCGGCTCGCCGATTGACACGTAATCCCGCCTTGACGGGGAGTTTGGTGTATCTCGGCGAACCGCGCCGCACCGGGATACACCTTTCTCCTCCAGACGGGGAGAAAGGTGTATTCGGGCGCTTAGAGACGCGCCGAAAGACACCCAACTCGCTTCCCCGCGCCGCGGCCGGCACCTCAACCTCCCTACCCAGCGCCGTTGACGTTCGCCGGCGCAACGAGATGCGCCGGGGCCGCCGTCGCGTTCGCCGGCGCAAGCGCCGCGATCGGGACTCACCCCGGGGCGCGGCCGTGCTCGAGCCCGGCGAGCTCGCTCTCGCCCTCGTACACGAGCCGCCCGCGGCGCATCACGCGCACGCGCAACTCCCCGGCGAGGTGCTGATGCGACCACGGGACGGTGCGGCGCTCTCCCGGCACGGGCACGTCGAGGATGTGGGCGGCCGCCGGGACCGCGCTGCCCTCGATCTCGACGCGGTGGCGCGCCGAGCGGCCGCGGAGCGCCCAGTGGCCGGGCGCCAGTTGCTCGCGCACCCCGGCGACCACGGGCTCGCCGAGCCGGACCAACCGGCCGCCGACGTGCACCACGACCGCCGTCGCCCGCAGCGGCCCGAGCGCCGGCCCGCCCGCGAAGGCGACCGTGACGGGGTCGCCGCCGCGGAAGTCGTGCGCCTCTCCCCACCACCACTCCGGCGGGAAGCCGTTGCCCCAGTTGCGCTCCGCGTAGGCGGTCGCGCCGTCCAGCGACCAGCGCTCGTCGACCTCCACGAAGCCCTCGGCCTGCGCGCGCAACACCCCTGGGAGCCAGTACTGGCGCATCCCTGGAAGCCAGCCCGCCGGACCGGTCCCCAGCCACGGCCGTGGCCAGCGCACCGCGTCGCGCAGATCGGCGTGCACGCGCGCACCCGGGATCGCCACGCGCAGCCGCTCGGCCTCGCCGGCGAACGCATTCCCGATCCGAACCCCGCGAGCGTCAGCCATCGGTGCGTCGAGGATCGTCGACCGCCAGACGCGGCCGGGATGCATGGCTACGCCGGCCAGCGCCCAACCGGGACAGACCCCCGCCAGGACGATCGCCGCTCTCCCGTCGGGCCAGGTGAAGCGCCAGAACCAGCCGTCGAGAGCCGGCCGGCGCAGCCGTGCGCCGCCCATGGCGGGCCATCGCAGCCTGGCGCCGCCTACCGCCGCGCTCAGTTCGTGGCCTTCGCGTTCGCCTCCAGCCACGCGCGCACGAAGCCGTCGAGGTCGCCGTCGAGCACGCGCTCGGCGCTGCCGACCTCGAAGTCGGTGCGGTGGTCCTTGACCATCGTGTACGGGTGCAGCACGTAGGAGCGGATCTGGGAGCCGAAGTTGACGTCCTGCGCCTCGCCGCGCTCGCGGGCGATCTCCGCCTGGCGCTCCCGCTCGGCCCGCTCGACGAGCTTGGAGCGCAGCATCGCCATCGCCGTCGCCTTGTTCGCCGACTGCGAGCGCTCGTTCTGGCACTGCACGACGACGCCGGTCGGCCTGTGGGTGATGCGGACCGCGGAGTCGGTCTTGTTGACGTGCTGGCCGCCCGCCCCGGAGGCGCGGTAGGTGTCGACCTGCAGGTCGTCGTCCTCGATCGAGACGTCGGCGTCCTCGACCACGGGCGCGACCTCGACGCCCGCGAAGCTCGTCTGGCGGCGGTTGGCGGCGTCGAACGGCGACAACCGCACGAGCCGGTGCACGCCCTTCTCGGCGCTGTAGAGCCCGTAGGCGTTCTCGCCGTCGGCGCGGAACGTGGCCGACTTGATGCCCGCCTCCTCGCCTGCGCTGGCCTCGAGGAGGTCGACCTTGAAGCCGCGCCGCTCGGCCCATCGCATCATCATCCGCAGGACCATCTCCGCCCAGTCCTGGGCGTCGGTCCCGCCGGCCCCGGCGTTGACGGTCACCAGCGCGTCGCCGGCGTCGTACTTGCCGGTGAAGAGCCGCTCCTCCTCGAGCTCGGCGAGCCGCTCCTCGACCGACGCGAGCGTCTCCTCGAGCTCGGCGGCCAGCTCGGGGTCCTCCTCGGCGAGCTCGACGAGCCCGTCGAGGTCCTCGGCGTCGGCGTGCAGGCGCTCGAACGTCTCCACGCGGCGGCTGATACGGGAGTGCTCGGCACCGACGCGGCCGGCTGCGTCCGGCTCGTCCCAGAACCCCGGCTCGCCCATCTGCTGCTCGAGCTCGGCGATGCGCGTCTTCAGCCCTGCCGGGTCAAAGGTAGTCCGAGAGCAGGGACAGCTGCTCGCGGATGGCGGCCAGGCGCTGCGGGGTGGGCGGTGAGGTGGGCGGCGTGGCCATGGCCTAAGCCCCGTGACACTTCTTGTACTTCTTGCCCGAGCCGCACCAGCACGGGTCGTTGCGGCCGAGCTGGTCGTGCTCGTCCACCCGGCGCTGCTCGAACACCTGCACCGGGCCTGCGTCCTCCTCGTACTCCTCGCCGGCCTCGCCGTAGGCGCTCGGCTGGTCGTCCATCGTGCCGCCCGAGTACTGGAGCGAGCGGGCGCCGCCCCCGGCCTGCTCGGGCGGGACGCCGTTCTCGCCCTCGACCTGCACCTCGACGTTGTAGATCATCCGCGCGAAGTCCGACCAGATGGTGTTCATCAGGTCCTGGAAGAGCGTGAACGCCTCGTTCTTGTAGGCGACGATCGGCTCGATCTGGGCGAACCCGCGCAGGTGGATGCCCTCGCGCAGGTAGTCCATGTCGTAGAGGTGCTCGCGCCAGCGCTGGTCGATGATCTGCAGCAGCAGGTAGCGCTCGAGCGCGCGCATCAGCTCCTCGCCGAGCTCGGTCTCGCGCTCGTCGTAGAGCTTCTCGGCGTCTTCCGCGAGCAGGCGCTTGAGCTCCTCGCGGTCGACGGTCTCGCGGTCGACCTCCTCGTGCCCGAAGTCGACCTCGAAGATGTTGTCGAGCTGCGCCCACAGTGCCTCGAGGTCCCACTCCTCGATGTAGTCCCCGGGCGTGTACTCGTCGACCAGCCGGCCGATCACGTCGGCGATCGCGTCGCGCGCCACCGGGCCCATGTCGCGGCCCTCGAGCACCTCGTCGCGGTAGCGGTAGACGATCTCGCGCTGCTGGTTCATCACGTCGTCGTACTCGAGCACGCGCTTGCGGATGAGGAAGTTCTGCTCCTCGACCTTGCGCTGGGCGCCCTCGATCTGCTTCGAGAGCATCTTCGCCTCGATCGGCTCCTCCTCGCCCTCCTCGGTGACGGGGCCGAGGCGGTCGAGGATGCGGTAGATCCGGTCGCCGGCGAACAGGCGCACGAGGTCGTCCTCGGCGGAGAGGAAGAACAGCGACTCGCCGGGATCGCCCTGGCGGCCCGAGCGGCCGCGAAGCTGGTTGTCGATCCGGCGCGACTCGTGGCGCTCGGTGCCGCAGATGAACAGGCCGCCGGCCGCGAGCACCTGCTCACGGGCGTCCTCCACCTTGGCGTCGAGCGAGGGCAGCACCTGGGCGAAGCGCTCGTCGTAGTCGGGATCGCCCGGCTGCAGGCCGAGCTTGGCCAGCTCGAGCCGCGTCAGGTGCTCGGCGTTGCCGCCGAGCTTGATGTCGACGCCGCGGCCGGCCATGTTGGTGGCGATCGTGACCGCGCCGGGCCGGCCGGCCTCGGCGATCGTCTCGCCCTCGCGCTCGGCGTGCTCGGGCTTGGCGTTGAGCACCGTGTGCGGGATGCCCCGCTTGGCGAGCTCGGCGCCGAGCAGCTCGGAGACCTCGACCGAGATCGTGCCCACGAGCACGGGCTGGCCCTTCTCGTGGCGCTCGGTGATCTCGGTCGCCACCGCCTTCCACTTGCCGCTCTTGGTCTTGAAGATCTGGTCGTTGCGGTCGTCGCGGACCATCGGCCGGTTGGTCGGGATCTCGACGACCGGCAGCTTGTAGATCTTCATGAACTCGTTGGCCTCGGTGAGGGCGGTGCCCGTCATCCCGGCCAGCTTGTCGTACATCCGGAAGTAGTTCTGGAGCGTGACGGTGGCGAGCGTCTGGTTCTCCTCGCGCACGCGGACGCCCTCCTTGGCCTCGACGGCCTGGTGCAGGCCCTCCGACCAGCGGCGCCCGTCGAGGATCCGGCCCGTGAACTCGTCGATGATCTTGACCTCGCCGTCGATCACCGCGTAGTCGACGTCGCGCTTGTACAGCGACTCGGCCTTGAGCGACTGCAGCAGGTGGTTCACGAGCGGGCCGTTCTCGGCCTTGTAGAGATGGTCGATGCCGAGGAACTTCTCGGCCTTGCCGACGCCGCGCTCGGTGATCGAGACGCTCTTGTGCTTCTCGTCGAACTCGTAGTCGTAGTCGGCCATGAAGTCCTTCTTGGACTTCGGGTCCATGCCCTCGGGCTTCTTGCCGGCCTCGAGGTTCGGAGCCAGCTTGGCGAAGCGCTCGTAGAGGTCGGCGGCCTGCTCGGGCGCGCCGGAGATGATCAGCGGCGTACGGGCCTCGTCGATCAGGATGTTGTCGACCTCGTCGACGATCGCGAAGGCGTGCGAGGTGAACGGCTTGCCGTCCTCGTCGTAGCGCCCGCCGTGCTGGACCTTCTCGTCCAGCGTCGTCGCCATGTTGTCGCGCAGGTAGTCGAAGCCGAACTCGGAGTTGGTGCCGTAGGTGATGTCGGCGGCGTAGGCGGCGCGCTTCTCCTCGTGCGGCTGCATGTTCTGCAGCACGCCGAGGCTGAGCCCGAGCGCCTCGTAGATCGGGTTCATCCACTCCGCGTCGCGGCGGGCCAGGTAGTCGTTGACGGTGACGAGGTGCACGCCCGTGCCGGCGAGCGCATTGAGGACGACGGCGGTGGTGGCCGTCAGCGTCTTGCCCTCGCCGGTCTTCATCTCGGCGATCGCGCCGTCGTGCAGCACCATCCCGCCGATCATCTGGACGTCGAAGTGGCGCATGCCCATCTTGCGGCGGCTGACCTCGCGGACGAGCGCGAACGTCTCGGGAAGCAGCTCCTCGAGCGACTCGCCACCGCGCGCGCGCTCGCGCAGCGCGTCGGCGTTGGCGCGCAGCTCGGCGTCGTCGAGCAGTTCGAGCTCGGGCTCCCAGGCGTTGATCAGGTCGACGCGCTTGGCGTACTGCTTGAACTGCCTGGCCTCACCCATCCGGAGGGCGCGATCGAGGATCGACATAGGCCTCTTAGGCTAGCGGCTGGAGGGCCGCCCTTCGCGGGCTTCAGACCGCCGGAGCGGTGCCCTCGTCGGGCGGGAGCGCCTGGCCCGCCATCGCCCGCGACTCGCGCCGGCCGCGCCGCTTGTCGCGGTGCCGCTTGACCTGCCGGGCCAGCTCCTCGGCGACGAGGTTGATCGAGTGCCGGGCCTCCGGCGAGGCCTTGCTCGCGCGCAGGGTCGTGCCCTTGAGGTGCAGCGAGGCCTCGGCCTTCGTCTGCGCGGGGTTGCCGGGATTGTGCTCCTCCGAGAGCTCCACCTCGAGCGTCGCGAGCTCGCTCACCTGCTTGGCCACCTTCTCGAAGCGCCGTGCGATGACCTCCCGCAACTCGTCGGTGACCTGGAGGTTGCGTCCCTTGACCTCGATGCGCATGAGACTCCTCTCGGGGAGTGGGCTCCGACGCCCTGATGCTATCTCGCGCTCAACTGTTGGGCGCCACGGCCGACAGCGCGCTCGATTCGCGTCGCGCTCGACCCGCAGCGCGCGCGTTCCACCTCGCGCTCGATCCCGGGACGAACTACGGTTGCGCCATGAACAAGTGGGCGACGGAGCCGTTCGCCCTTCATCGCGACCGCGTCCGCCGGCTGCTCGCCCAGGAGTTCGTCTGGCGGATGGCGTCGATCGGCTCGGCGACGCTCGAGGAGATGCGGGCGTTCCCGCTGCTTCTCTTCAAGGTGCCGGCGTGCGCGGGCGAGATCGCCCAGGTCGCCGAGGTTGCTCGCCGGCTGGGATGGGTCGAGGCACCCGAGCTGGAGGGCGGAGAGTGGCGGCTCACGGATGCGGGCCGAGCGGTGCCGCGACCGCCGTCGCTCGCGATCACGCAGGTCGTCACGAGAATCCTCAGCGTCGCCGACCCCGTCCGGTCGCGGGCGACCGACTGGCTGCCGTTGGTGGCGCTCGTGGCCGGAGTCTTCACGGCGGGCGTGGCGGAGGCGAGCACCGTCGACGCCGTGCGCTGGCTCGCCGCCGCCGTCCTGCTCGCCTCGCTGCTGTGGCAGGGCTACGGGGAGATCCAGATCGTCCGCGCGGTGCGGGGCTGGGGGCGCGTGCAGGCGGATCCGGACTACCTCCCGGTCGCGCGTCTTTACGACTGGTTCCGGCTGGTGTTCATCATCGTGTTCGACGCCGCGATCGTCGCCGCTTTCACCGCGTCGCTGTTCGGCTCGTGGGAGGAGGCAGCCGTGCTCGCGACGGTGGCCGTCGCGACGGGCCTGGTCCATCTCGGGGTCTGGACGTGGCCCGTGTACCAGATGACCACCAAGGTCCGGGACGGGCGGCTGCTCCCGACGTGCCCGGACGCCGAGCGACAGCCGGCCCGCGCGCCCGCTCACGCGTGATCCCCGTCATGTGCGATCCAACCCGCGCGTGATCCATCACAGCGTCCTCGCGTAGGTGATCGCGACGACCTCGCGGCAGCCGCCGGCGACGAGCGCGCGGGCGCAGGCGTCGAGGGTCGCGCCGGTCGTGTGGACGTCGTCGATGAGCAGGGCTCGAGGCGGCGGCGGTGCGCGGAGGTCGATCGTCAGGCGATCGGGGCGGCGCCGCTGGCTGCGCGACGCTCCGACCTGGCGCGCCCCGCGGTCGCGGCGGCGCAGGCACGGCTGCTCCGGCAGCTCGAGGCGCTTCGCCAGCGCCCCGGAGAGCGCCGCCGCCGGGTCGAAGCCGCGTCTTCGCTGCCGCAGCGGCTGCGCCGGCACCGGGACGAGCGCGCCGTGGCGGAGCTCGGGCGGCAGGTTGGCGGCGATATGGGCCGCCATCAGCGCGGCGAGCGGCAGGGCGCCGCGGAACTTCAGCGCCGCGACGAGATCGCGGGCGACGCCCTCGTAGGCGAGCGGCGACCACGCGCGCGCGAAGGCGGCGCCCGCCGCCGGGCAGCCGCGCCGGTGCCGCGGCAGCCCGCACCGCTCGCAGCGCCGCGACGGGAGCCACGGCAGCGCCCGCACGCACGCCGCACACAGCCGCAGCTCGGCCCGCGGGAGCGCCGCGCGACAGGCGACACACGCGGGCGGGACGAAGAGCGCGAGCAACTCGGGAAGCACACCTCCACCCTCGCCGGCCGGGTGTCACGGGACAACACCCGATCGCAACGATTCTGTGGAGGCCGCGTGACGACATCGCAGGGGGCGGGCCCGACGCCATCGCAGGGGGCGGCCCCGACGCCATCCCGGAGGCGGGGCCGACGAGCTCGCGTCAGACTCTGCGCGTGGCCGTCGACGTGTCGTGGAGCTTCGCCCCCGTGGTGGTCGCGGCGCTCCTTGCCTACGCGGTCGTGTATGGCGTTCGGTGGCGGAGCGTGCGGCGGGAGGGTGGTGCGCGGGCCGCCGGGGTCGGGCGGGCGGTGCTGTGGGGAGCCGGGATCGTGACGCTGGCGGTGGCGCTCGTCTCGCCGATCGACGTCCTCGGCGAGCAGTTCGCCACGTTCCACATGGTCCAGCACCTGCTGATCGCCGACCTGGCGCCGATCTTCCTCACGCTCGCGCTGACCAAGTGGCTCCTGCGGCCGGCGACGCGCCGGATCCACCGGATCGAGCAGGCGGCGGGGCCGTTCGGGCACCCCGCCTTCGGCGTGGTCGCGTACGTCGGGGTCATGTGGCTATGGCACGTCCCCGCGCTCTACGACGCCGCGCTCACCAACGCCGGCGTCCACACGCTCGAGCACCTCAGCTTCGCCGCGGCCGGGCTCCTGTACTGGTGGCACCTGCTCTCCCCCATCCGCTCGCGGCTGCGGCTCGCCGGCATGGGCCCGATCCTCTACATGGCGTCGACCAAGATCCTCGTCGGCCTGCTCGGCGTGCTGCTCGCCTTCTCCCCCGACGTCCTCTACGCGTACGCGTGGGAGGGCACGCGGTGGGGGCTGAGCCCGATCGACGACCAGAACGTCGCCGGGCTCGTCATGGCGCTCGAGCAGTCGCTGGTGATGGGGATCGCGCTCGCCTACCTGTTCTTCCGCATGCTCGCGGAGTCCGAGGCCGAGGACCAGCGCGCGGAGCGCTACGGCGCGGTCTGAGCCGGGGGCTCGAGCCGCGCCAGCCGCCGCAGGTTGCGCGCCGCCCGCACCGCCAGCCCGCCCAGCATCAGCGCCACCAGGCCGACGCCGAACGCGTCGAGCACGTTCGTCTCCAGATACGTGTTGATACACAGCACCAGATAGGCGACCACGATCACGAGGCCGGTCGCCAGCAGCAGATACGGCGACAGTCCGAGGCCGATCCCGATCAGCGCCGTGGCGACGGCGTCGACCAGGTGGTCGAGGTAGTAGCCGTACCGCGGCCGCTCGATCCGCCGCACGCGCGCCAGCGTCCCGTCCAAGGAGTCGCCCAGCCAGTGCACCACGAGCAGCCCGCTGGCCGCCCACAGCCACAGCGGATCGCGGTTGGAGAGCGCGTACGCGGCCGCGATCCCGATCGCCGCCACCACGCCCAGGAGCGTCAGATGGTCGGGCAGGACCCGCGCGGGCAGGCGGCGGGCGATCCAGTCGAGCACGCGCGCCTCGGGGCGGGCGAGCAGGAACGTCTTCTCACGGGTCGCGGTCATGCGCTCTCTCCTTGTTGACCGATGGTCGACAAGAGATACGCCGACCCGCGCCCGCGGTTACGCCTCAAACACCGCGCCGCCGTCGCTCCGCCCGCGCGGTTACGCCTCGAGGACCTCGCCGTCGTCGATCCGCCGCGGCCCCCGCACGGTCACGGTCCCGCGGACGACGACGTCGCGGCCGAACGTCACGTCGCCCTCGACCGCCAGCCGCTCGCACGCCACCAGCGACGGCGCGCCCCCCGGGAAGCGCGCGTCGAAGTCGCGCAGCAGCTTGTAGTGCGCCGAATCGAGGTCGACGATCGGCGGCGTGCCTTCACGCGCGGGCGCAAGCTCCACCCGCGCGTCGTCGGCCAGCACGTAGGCGTCCGACCGCAGCGCCAGCAGGTCCTCGGTCGTCTTGACGGGAGAGAACCGGCGGCGCGGCACGCGGACCGGCTGCGCACCCTCGAACACGCCGATCGCCGCCCCCATCGCGGTCTCGAGCTGGAACACCTCCGGGGTCGACGAGTCGCCCGGGTCCACGGTCTTGCGGTTGACGATCAGCGGCAGCCCGAGCACGCCGTCCCGCGAGCGCATCGTCGACTCCAGCGCGCGCAGGTCGATCCACAGGTTGTTCGTGTTGACGTACCGATGCCGCCCGATGTCCTGCAGCGCCGCCAGATCCTCCTTCGGCGTCTGCGCCGTCTCCCGCAGCACGAAGCCACCGTCGCGCCGCGCGGCGATGTGGCCGCCCTTCCGGTCGGCCTCCGTGCGGTCGGTGACCTCCATCACGAACGGGAGCTGCTCGCGCGCCATCCACCCCAGCACGCGCGGCTCCAGCACCGCGCCGAGGTTGTCGGAGTTCGAGACGAACGCGTAGCGGTAGCCGTGCTCGAGCAGCGCGTCGAGCATCCCCGAGGTCAGCAGCGCGGTGTAGAGGTCGCCGTGCCCGGGAGGGCACCACTCGAGCGACGGGTCGTCGGGCCACTCGACGGGCGTCAGGTCGTCGGCCCGCAGCTTCGGCTCCTTGTGCTGCACGAAGTCCGGCGGCACGTCGGCGCGCGCCTCGGGGTCGAGCGCGCGCAGCGAGTCGGCGTGCGTCGCGAACGAGTTCATGAGCACGAGCGGGAGCCGCGCGCCGGACCGCTCCCGCAGCTCGAGCACCTGGCGGGCGATCACGTCCAGGAAGCTCATGCCGTCCTTGGCCTCGATCAGCGACTTCGCGCGCGTCATGCCCATGCTCGTGCCGAGCCCGCCGTTGAGCTTGAGCACGACGGCCTCGTCGAGCGCCGCGTCGCCCTCGGGCAGCGCGTCGAGCTCCTGCGGATCCTCGACCGGCTCGATCTCCGCCTCGGGGATCATGCCCGTCTCGCCCTCGGCGAGCTGGCGGTAGTAGTGCTCGAAGGTGGCGATCGCGGGCTCCGGGAGCCCCTCCCGCCGCATCTTCTCCACGCTCGCCTGCAGCCCGTCCACGGGGCGGCAGACTACTGCCAGCCCCGCAGGTAGCGGGCCTGCTCCTCGCTCAGCTCGTCGATCCGCACGCCGAGCGACGCGAGCTTGAGCGCGGCGACCTCGCGGTCGATGCCCTCCGGCACCGGGTGCACGCCGGGCGCCAGCTCGCCGCCGC
Organism: uncultured Solirubrobacteraceae bacterium; assembly: GCA_963789005.1. Taxonomy (GTDB): domain Bacteria; phylum Actinomycetota; class Thermoleophilia; order Solirubrobacterales; family Solirubrobacteraceae; genus DASSUW01. Next base: position 464,897 of record CAWBIZ010000002.1, on the reverse strand, counting down.
GGCGCACCAGGTCCTCCGCGACGAGCGCCTGGAGCGCGAACGAGATGTCCATCACCGCCGCCGGATGCCCTTCGGCGGCCGCCAGGTTGACCACGCGCCCGCTTGCCAGGAGGTTCAGCCGCCGCCCGTCGAGCACGTGCTGCTCGACACGCGGACGCACCTCGCGGACCTCGGACGCAGCCGCCCGCAGCGCGACGACGTCGATCTCGACGTCGAAGTGCCCGGCGTTGGCCAGCACGGCGCCGTCCTTCATGCGGGCGAAGTGCTCCGCCCGCAACACGTCGCGCCCGCCGGTCACGGTCACGAACACGTCGCCCCGCTCGGCGGCCTCGAGCGCCGGCATCACCTCGAAGCCGTCCATGCGCGCCTCGAGCGCCCGCATCGGGTCGACCTCGCAGACGATCACCGAGGCGCCCATGCCGTCGGCGCGTTGCGCGATCCCCTTCCCCGCCCAGCCGTAGCCGAGGACCACCAGCGTGTGGCCCGCGAGCAGCAGGTTGGTGGTGCGCAGGATGCCGTCGAGCGCCGACTGGCCGGTGCCGAAGCGGTCGTTGAACGCGCGCTCGGCGACGGCCTCGTTGACGGCGATGACCGGGCAGGCGAGCCGGCCCTCGGCGTCCAACGCACGCAACCTGACCAGACCCGTGTTGGTCTCCTCGGTCCCGCCGAGCATGCCCTCGAGCAGGTCGGGGCGCGCGAGGTGCAGCGCGGTCAGGAGGTCGGCGCCGTCGTCGAGGGTGATCCGCGGCGCCCGGGCCACGACGGCGGCCACGCGCGAGGCCCAGGCCTCGGCGTCGTCGCCGCGCACGGCGTGGACCTCGATCCCGCCGGCGCCGAGCGCCGCCGCCACGTCGTCCTGGGTCGCGAACGGGTTCGAGGCGCAGAGCGCCACCTCCGCCCCTCCCGCCGCCAGCGTGCGCGCGAGCATCGCGGTCTCGGAGGTGACGTGCAGGCACGCGCCGACCACGAGGCCCTCGAGCGGCCGCTCGCTCGCGAAGCGCTCGCGGATCGAGCGCAGCACGGGCATCTGGTCGTCGGCCCAGCGGATCCGGGCCTCGCCGGCCTCCATCAGCGAGTGGCGGCGGCGGCCAGCGCCGCGGCCAGGCGATCGATGTCGTCCTCGGTGGTCGACCAGTTCGAGACCGAGATGCGCGCCGCCGCCTGCCCGTGCCAGACGGTTCCGCCGAGCCAGGCTTCGCCGCCGTTCTGGACGTCCGCGACGACCGCGCGCGTGACCTCGTCGTCGTCCCCGAAGCGCACGAGCACCTGGTTGAGCACGACGTCGTTGAGGACCTCGGCGCCGGGCACGTCCTCCATCGCGGTGGCGGCCCGTCGCGCCAGCGCGCAGCAGCGCTCGACGAGCTCGGCCAAGCCGCTGCGGCCGAGCGAGCGCAGCGCGGCGTAGACCGGCACGCCACGCGCCCGGCGGGACATCTCGGGCACGTAGTCGAACGGCTCGCGTCCCTCCTGATCGGGCAGATAGCCGGCGCGCACGCCCATCGCGCCGCGCACCGCCTCGCGATCGGCCACGATCGCGAGCCCGCCGTCGTAGGGCACGTTCAGCCACTTGTGCGAATCGACCGCCCACGAGTCGCACCGCTCGGCGCCGCGCACCAGGCCGCGCAAGCGCGGGCTGGCTGCGGCCCACAGCCCAAAGGCGCCGTCGACGTGCACCCAGGCGCCGTGGTCGGCGGCGGCGTCGGCGATGTCGGCGAGCGGGTCGCATGCGCCCGTGTTGACCTCGCCGGCCTGGGCGCAGACGATCGCCGGCGTCCTGCCTCGGCCAGAGGCCTCGCCGCTTCGCTCGCTCGCCTCAAGCGCTTCGCGCAGCGCGTCGGCGCGCATGGCGCCCTGGTCGTCGACGGCGACCCGCACCGCCCGCCCGGCGCCGAGGCCCGCGTAGCGCACGGCGACCAGCAGCGAGGCGTGCACCTGCTCGCCGACCAGCACCCGGATCGCCGGCGCGCCGATCAGGCCGTCGGCCTCGACGTCCCAGCCCGCGCGCTCGAGCAGCCTGTGGCGGGCCGCCGCGATGCCGGTGAAGTTGGCCATCGTGGCGCCCGTGGTGAAGCCGACGGCGGCGTCCAGCGGCAGCCCGAGCGCCTCGACCACCCAGCGCTCGGCCGCGGTCTCGACGGCCGCGGCCGCCGGCGACGACGTGCGCGTGAAGCCGTTCTGATCCCACGCCGACGCCAGCCAGTCCGCCCCGAGCGCGGCGGGCAGCGCGCCGCCGGTGACGAAGCCGAAGTAGCGCGGGCCGGGGCTGGCCACGGTCGCGGGCCCGATCACCTGCGCGAGGCGCTCGACCACGTCCGTGGCGTCCTCCCCGTCCTCAGGCAGCGGCTCGTCGAGCGCCGCGAGTATGTCCTCGTAGCCCATCGGCGCCCCGACGCCGCGGTCCGCCAGCCCGGCGAGGTGGTCCTCGGCGAGGGCGGCGGCACGGCGCAGGGCGGTCACTTCCGCGAGCCTAGCGAGCCTGGAGGGCGTCCATCCCGACCGCGGCCGCGAGCACCATGCGCCGGTCGAGCGTGCGCCCGGAGTCCTGGCTGAAGTCGATGTCGTAGATGTCGCGGAACTTGCCGATCCGGCGCCGGTGCTCGCCGAGCACCTGGCCGTCGCGCTCGAACGTGAAGTGGTACGGGATCGGCAGCCAGTTGGCGAAGTTCTCGACGTAGGGGATGAAGCCGACGAGCCGCCGGAAGAGCGCGACGCCGAGGCTCTTCTCCTGCGCGCGCACCTCGCCGGACCCGTCGCGGATCGCGAACGTCGAGCGCAGCAGGCTGGCCCCGAAGACCTTCTGGATCTCGCCGATCTTCTCCCCGCCGGGGCCGGTGATGTCGTACGTCGCCCGCGGGTCGAAGCGCTGGCGGGCCTTGATCCGCAGCAGCTCGACCGACTTCGAGTCGTCCGCGTAGAAGCGGATGTCCTCCTTGAACTTGAAGCGCTTCTGCTCGACGAAGCAGAACGGCGGCTCGCCTTCCGCCAGCGAGAACTCGTACTGGTTGATGACGAGCTTGATCCGCTGGCGGAGGACGAACTTGTCGTGCTGGTTGGGGTCGACGACCGGAGGCAAGGGCCTAGTAGCGGTAATGGTCCGGCTTGTACGGGCCGTCGAGCGGAACGTCGATGTACGACGCCTGGTCCGCCGTGAGCTCGGTCAGCCTCGCGCCGAGCGCGCCGAGGTGCAGCCGCGCGACCTTCTCGTCGAGCACCTTCGGGAGCACGTAGACCTGCTTGGCGTACTCGTCGTTGCGCGTCCACAGCTCGATCTGGGCGATCGTCTGGTTGGTGAACGAGTTGCTCATCACGAAGCTCGGGTGGCCGGTGGCGTTGCCGAGGTTCAGCAGCCGGCCCTCGGAGAGCACGATGATCGAGTGGCCGTCCTCGAACACCCACTCGTCGACCTGCGGCTTGATGTTGATGCGCTCGACGCCCGGCGTGCGGGCGAGGCCGGCCATGTCGATCTCGTTGTCGAAGTGGCCGATGTTGCCGACGATCGCCTGGTGCTTCATGCGGGCCATGTCGGCGGCCGTGATGATGTCCTTGTTGCCGGTCGCGGTGATGAAGATGTCGGCGGTCTCGACGACGTCCTCGAGCGTGACGACCTGGTAGCCCTCCATCGCCGCCTGGAGCGCGCAGATCGGGTCGATCTCGGTGACGACCACGCGGGCGCCCTGGCCGCGCAGCGACTCGGCGCAGCCCTTGCCGACGTCGCCGTAGCCGAGGATGACCGCGACCTTGCCGGCGATCATCACGTCGGTCGCGCGGTTGATGCCGTCGATCAGGCTGTGGCGGCAGCCGTAGAGGTTGTCGAACTTGGACTTGGTGACCGAGTCGTTGACGTTGATCGCCGGGAACAGCAGCTCGCCCTGCTCGGCGAGCTGGTAGAGGCGCTTGACGCCGGTGGTGGTCTCCTCGGTGACGCCCTTGACGCTGGCGGCCACGCGCGTCCAGCGCTGCGGGTCCTCGTTCAGGGAGCGCTGCAGCGTCTCGAGGATGATCCGGAACTCGTCCGAGTCGGCGGAGGCCGGGTCCGGCACCGCGCCGGCCTGCTCGAACTCGGCGCCCTTGTGGACGAGCAGCGTGGCGTCGCCGCCGTCGTCGAGGATCATGTTCGGGCCCTCGCCGTCCGGCCAGTTCAGCGCCTGCTCGGTGCACCACCAGTACTCCTCGAGCGTCTCGCCCTTCCAGGCGAAGACGGGGATGCCGGCCTCGGCGATGGCCGCGGCGGCGTGGTCCTGGGTGGAGAAGATGTTGCAGGAGGCCCAGCGGACCTCGGCACCGAGAGAGGCGAGCGTCTCGATCAGGACGGCGGTCTGGATCGTCATGTGCAGCGAGCCGGTGATGCGCGCGCCCTTGAGGGGCTGCGCCTCGGCGAACTCGCGCCGGGTCGCCATCAGGCCGGGCATCTCGTGCTCGGCGAGCTGGATCTCCTTGCGGCCGAACGCCGCCAGCGAGATGTCAGCGACCTTGTAGTCCGTCGTCAGTTCGGTGGCCATGTGGCTTTCTCTCTCGTCAGGGTGTGGCGGTCAGGGCCGCGGCGTCGAGGAGGCGCTGGTGCTTGTCCTGCTCCCAGCGCATCCAGTCCGCGGCCGGCACGTCGTCGGGACGCTCGGCCTTGGCCTCCAGCCAGTCGCCGGTCGCGTCGCGAAGCCCGGGGTCCTGCCGCAGGCGCGACGCGAAGGCGAGGTCGGAGAGGCCGATGTCGTGAGCCTCGAGCAGCTCGCGCAGCGTCCGCAGGCGCTGCAGCTCGGCCGGACCGTAAAGGCGGTAGCCGGACGGCGAGCGAGCGGGCTCGACCAGCCCGACGCGCTCGACATAGCGCAGCATCCGCGGCGACCAGCCGGTGGTCTCCGCCGCCTCGTGGATCGTCAGTGCATCCATCTTCGGCGGCCCAGTGTAGCGAACCCTGACACACTTGTGTCAAGGTTTGCGACGGGCGGCTTCGCCTTAGCATGGAGGTATGTCTCTCCTCTCTCGCGTGATGCGCTTCGCCCGATCCCCGCAGGGCCGCCGGATGGTCTCCCAGGCCGGCCGCTACGCCCGTTCGCCCGAGGGCCGGGCGAGGCTCGACCAGGCACGCCGCCAGATCGCCGCCCGCCGCAAGGGCACGACGCGCCCGCGCTGACCGCCCGGAGCGGCTCTGGCAGGATGCGCGCCATGCCGACCGGCGCGCGCCTGATCGTCGACCTGCTCGAGCGGCGGGGGGTGGAGGTGTGCTTCGGGCTCCCCGGCGTGCACAACCTCGCGCTCTGGGAGGCGCTCCGGGAGTCGAGGATCCGGCTCGTGGGGGTGCGCCACGAACAGGCCGCGGCGTACGCGGCGGACGGGTATGCGCGGGCGTCGGGCCGGCTCGGCGTCGCGCTCACGACGACCGGGCCAGGGGCGGCGAACACGCTCGGCGCGGTCGGCGAGGCGTGGGCGGCGCGGTCGCCGGTGCTCGTGATCGCGACCGACATCCCCTCGACGCTGCGACGCCCCGGCGTCTATCGCGGCGTGCTGCACGAGACGACCGACCAGGCGGCGATGTTCGCCCCCGTGGTCAAGGCGGCCCACCGCGCGCTCAGCCGTGAGGCCGTGGCGCCGGCGGCCGCCGCCGCGCTCGCCGACGCCGAGGCGGCGCCGCACCGCCCGGTCTACCTCGAGGTCGCGACCGATCTGCTCGGCGCCGACGTCGAGCCGGCCGACGCCACCGACCCGCCGGCGACCCTGCGCGCTCCCGACGGCGCGCTCGACGACGCCGCCGAGCGCCTCGCCGCGGCCGAGCGGCCGCTGATCTGGGCCGGCACCGGCGCTCGCGACGCCGGCCGCCCGCTGGCGGAGCTCGCCGAGCGCCTCGGCGCCCCCGTGCTCACCACCTACGGCGCGGCGGGCGTGCTGCCCCCATCCCACCCGTGCCTCGTCGGCCTGCCCGCGCACGTCGCCCCCGCCGGCGCGCTCTGGGACGAGGCCGACGTGGTGCTCAGCGTCGGCTCCGACCTCGACGGCGTGCAGACCCAGAACTTCGCGATGCCGCAGCCGCCCACGCTCGTGGCGATCAACCTCGACCCCGAGGACGCGGGCAAGAACTACCCCGCCGACGTGCTCGTCGAGGGCGACGCAACGCAGGTCATCACCGCGCTGGCCGGCCGGCTCGATGCTGGGAGGGACACCGACCCGCCGGCGGGAGGGCGAGGTGCCGGTGCGAACCACGACGGCCTCGTCCAGCGCCTGCGCGCCGTCCGGGCCGACGCCTGCGCAGCGCTCGACAGCCGCGCGCTGAGGTTCCTCGACGCGATGCGCTTCGCCCTCCCCGACGACGCCGTCGTCGTGGCCGACATGTGCATCCCGGGCTACTGGCTGGGCGGCTTCCACACGCCGCCCTCACCCCGCCGCCTGCAGATCCCGCTCGGCTGGGGCACGCTCGGCTACGCCTTCCCCGCATCGCTCGGCGCCGCCCTGGCGAACACGGGCCCCGTGGTCGCGGTGGCGGGCGACGGCGGCATCCTGTTCGCGTGCGGCGAGCTCGCGACGGTCGCCCAGGAGCGCATCCCGCTGACGCTCGTGATCGTCGACGACGGCGGCTACGGGATGCTGCGCTACGACCAGGACGTCTCCGGCGAGGAGCGCTACGGCGTCGACCTCCACACGCCGGACTTCCCGGCCCTGGCGGCCGCGTTCGGCATCCGCGCGGAGCAGGTGGAAGGCCTCGACGACGCGTTCGGCGAGGCGCTCGCCCGGCACGTCGCCGACCCCGAGCCGAGCGTGCTCGTCGCGAGCACCCCGGAGCCGCTCGTGCCGCCGCCCAACACCTCGCCGAACTGGTACCGCCGCCGCCCCTAGAGGCGGTAGTCCGGGTCGGCGTCGATCTCCACGAGGTCCATCTGGGCCTTCTGCAGCTTGCCCGCGTAGTCCCAGTTCATCGACTGCCAGCGGGTGAACTGGTCGAGCACCCAGATGCCGGACTGGCGGGAGCCGTTGCCCGACTTGCCGTTGCCGCCGAACGGCAGGTGCGCCTCGGCGCCCGACGTCGAGTTGTTGACCGACACCATGCCGGCCGTGATCCGCTCACGGAACCGGAAGGCGTGCTCGCCCGAGCGCGTGTAGATCGAGGACGAGAGCCCGTAGCCGTGGTTGTTGGCGAGCTCCATCGCCTCGTCGAACGAGCGGAACGTGGCCACGCCGGTGATCGGGCCGAAGGTCTCGGTGGCGTACAGGTCGTCCTCGATCGTCACGCCGTCGACCAGCACCGGGTGGTAGAAGAGCCCGGCCTCGGGATCGCCGACGAAGCCGTCGCGCGGGTTGGACGACGTGATCCGCCCGGTCGCGGTCGAGCCGTGCACGCTGTGGTGGTCGCGCACCAGGCCGATCCAGTCCTCGAACCGCTCGGCGAAGCGCTCGTGCAGCATCGGCCCGTACAGCACGTCGTGGGTCGGGTCGCCGATCGGCGCCGCGCGCAGGCGCTCGTCGAGCTTGCGGACGTACTCGTCGTGGATCGACTCGTGGACGATCGCCGTGCCGAGCGACGTGCAGCGCTGGCCGGCCGTCCCGTAGCCGCCGAACAGCGCGCCCTCGACCGCGAGGTCGACGTCCGCGTCGTCCATCACCACCATCGGGTTCTTGCCGCCCAGCTCGAGGCACGGCGACTGCATGTGACGCCCGCACAGCTCGCCGATCTTCGACCCGACCGCGCTCGACCCCGTGAAGCCGACCTTGTCGACGAGCCGCTCGTCGAGCGCGCGCGAGAGGCCCTCGAAGGTCGCCGCGCCCTCGGCCTGCACGACGTTGAGCACCCCGCCCGGCACGCCGCCGGCGTGGAAGAGACGGGCCATCGCGTCGCCGAGCGCCGGGGAGTACTCGGCGGGCTTCCAGACGACCGCGTTGCCACACAGGATCGCCGGCACGAGGTACCAGGCCGGGACGGCCACGGGGAAGTTGCCGGCGGTGACGATCGCCGCCACGCCGACCGGCATCCGGAACGTGAAGAGCTGCTTGTTCGGCATCTCCGACGGCACGGTCTGGCCGTACAGCCGCCGCCCCTCCCCGATGAAGAAGTCGCAGGTGTCCACGATCTCCTGCACCTCGCCGAGCGACTCGGCGTACGGCTTGCCGACCTCCTGCGTCACGAGTGCGGCGAGCGCGTCCTTGTTGGCCTCGACGAGCCGCCCGACGTTCGCGATCACCCGGCCGCGGGCGGGCGCCGGCACGGCCGCCCAGTCGCGCTGCGCGGCCCGCGCCGCGCGCGCGGCGGCGACGAAGGTGTCGGCGTCGCCCAGCCGCACCTCGGCGACGACCTCGGACGTGTTGGCGGGATTGGTCGAGGTCAGGCGGCCCCCGGGGGCGTCGGCGAGCGGCTTCCCGTCGACGATGGAGCCGATCTCCTCGGTGGCTGAGATCGTGGTCATATCTCCACGTTATCGCTCGCCAGTGAACGCTTGAGGGCGGCGATCGGCTCGATCGCCACCGGGTCCTTGCCTCGCAGGATCGCCAGGTAGAGCGAAACGAGGTCGCCGAGCAGGACGAGCGAGACGAGCCGCTCCGTGCGGGTCTCGCCCTGCGCCACCACGCGCTCGACGACCTCTGCACCCGCCTCGGTGGCGTCCGCGGTCAGCCGCGCGCGAAGCGCGTTGCGCGGGTGCGCTCCCGGGTCCTCGAGCACGACGGCCGAGAAGCGGCCGAGCTCCCGCGCCGCCGGCCAGCCGACCACCTCGTTGTGGTCGAGCTCGGGCAGGCGGGACGCGAACGCGGGCAGTCCGGCGTTCTCGTTGAGCTGGCACTTCCAGCGGTACGCCGCGGCGGCGGCGAGCTCTGCGCCTGCGATCACGGGCACCGTGCCGTGCAGCCGCCGGGCGAGCGCCTTGGCCTCGCCGTACCCTGGCCCGTCGGGTCCCCACTCCGCTGCCAGCCGGTCGGCGAGCGAAGCAGCGGCCTCGACCTCGTCCCGCAGCGCGGGCGCCGCGCCGGCGAGCGCGGCCGCCTCGAGCGCCGCCACCAGCGAGTAGCCCACCGCCGCGCGCGGCTGGAAGCCGCCCGGCATCGGGATCACGGGCACGCCGTCGCGCCGGGCGCGCTCGGCCAGCGGCCCGCCGGTCGTGGCCACGAGCAGGCGCGCACCGCGGGCCGTGGCGTCGTCGTACGCCGACAGCGTCTCCTCGGTCGCGCCCGAGTAGCTCGAGCAGAGCACGAGCGTGTCGGCGCCGGCCCAGCCCGGCAGCGCGTAGTCGTCGGCCACGGCGAACGGGCGTCGCAGCCGCGGCCCGATAGCCGCCGCGGCCAGCCGCGCTCCCGCCGCCGAGCCCCCCATGCCGGCGACGACGACGCCCGCCGCCTCCCCCGGCGCGATGCCCGCGGAATCCACCCGCCAAAGCGCGTCGCGCAGCTGCTCCGCGAGCCCCAGCATGTCTCCCGCCTGGTCCGTCGAGTCGACGGCGGCGACCGCCGCCCCGTCCAAGACGCCCGCGCGCATCAGAAGAGCAGCGCGCCGTCGGGCAGCGTGACGCCCGGGAACACCCGCGCGCCGTTGGACACCACGTTCCCGTCGCCGAGCGTGACGCCCTCGCCCAGCACGCTGAGGCCGTCGATGGTGCAGTGGTCGCCGATCCGCACGCCGCCCGCGACGACGCAGCCCGACAGCGTGCAGTTCTCGCCGATCTCGGTCCCCTGCATGACCACGGCGCCCTCGATCGTCGTCCCCGCCCCGACGGTCACGCCGTGCTCGAGCACGACCCGGCCGCCGATCTTCGCCCCCTCGCCGATCCGGCAGCCGGTCTCCACCAGCCCCGGCGGGATGATCCGGCCGGCGTTCTCCACCCCGTCCTCCACGCACAGGTAGGTGGTGCCCATGCGCTCGCCCACCGGCGTCGTCACGGTGCCCTCGAGGATGTCGAACGTCGCTTCCAGGTAGCGCTCGGGCGTCCCGATGTCGAGCCAGTAGCCGTCGGCCACGCAGCCGTAGAGGCCGTCGCCGACCAGCCGCGGGAAGACGTCGCGCTCGATCGACGCGGGCTGGTCGGGCTCGAGCAGGTCGAGCACCGCCCGCTCGAGCACGTAGACGCCCGCCGAGATGTTGGGCGTGTCGACGTGATCGGGAGAGGGCTTCTCCACGAACTCGGTCACCGCGCCGTCGCCGTCGGTCCGCACGAGCCCGTAGGCCGAGGGGTCGTCGACGGGCGTGAGCGCGAGCGTCGCGACCGCTCCCGTGCGCTCGTGCTGCTCGATCTGCGCGGTGACGTCGAGGTCGGTCAGCACGTCGCCGTTGAGCATCACGAAGCGGTCGTCGAGCAGCGGCTCGGCGAACTTCAGCGCTCCGCCGGTGCCGAGCGGCTCGCGCTCCTCCATGTACCGCAGCGTGATCCCGAAAGCGCTGCCGTCGCCGAGCACGTTGCGCACGCCGCTGGCCAGGTGGCCGCACGACATCACCACGTCGTCGACGCCGTGGCCGCGCAGCCAGTCGAGCATGAAGCGCACGAACGGCCGGTCCACGAGCGGGACGACGGGCTTCGGGACGGTGCTCGTGAGCGGTCGCAGGCGGGTGCCTTCCCCGCCCGCCAGGATCAGCGCCTGCATCGCGTCAGTCGCCCTCGAGCGCGGGCACGACGCCGCGGGCCGCCGCGCGCCCCACGCCCTCGTAGTCCAGCCCCGCCGCGACGATCGCCTCCGGATCGAGGAAGTTGCGCCCGTCGACGACGAGGCGACCGCGCATCTCGGCGGCGAGCTCGCCGAAGTCGAGCTCGGCGAACTCCGGCCACTCCGTCACCAGCACGACCGCGTCCGCGCCCTGCACGACCTCGGCCGCCGACGAGCCGAAGACGATCCCCCGGATCAGCTTGCGGGCCTCGTGCTCGGCCACCGGGTCGTACGCCCGCACGCGCGCGCCCGCGGCCTGCAGCCGCGCCGACAGCACGAGCGACGACGCCTCGCGCATGTCGTCGGTGTTGGCCTTGAACGCCAGCCCGAGCAGCGCGATCTCCTTGCCCACGAGGTTGCCGAGGTGCTTCTGGAGCTTCGCGATCACCCGCCGCTTCTGCAGCTCGTTGACCTCGATCACCGAGTTCAGGAGCTGGAAGTGGTAGCCCGAGTTCCCCGCAAGCTGCTTGAGCGCTGCAACATCCTTCGGAAAGCAGGAGCCACCAAAGCCGATGCCGGCCTGCAGGAACTTCGGGCCGATGCGGTCGTCGAGCCCCATGCCGCGGGCGACCTCGACGACGTCGGCTCCCGTCTCCTCGCAGACGTTCGCGATCTCGTTGATGAACGAGATCTTTGTGGCCAGGAACGCGTTCGAGGCGAGCTTGACCATCTCCGCGCTGCGGATGTCCGTGCGCACGAGCGGGGCCTCGAGCGGCGCGTAGAGGTCGACCACGGCGTCCCCCGCCCAGTCGCCCTCGTCGCCCACGACCACGCGGTCGGGCTCGAGGAAGTCCTTCAGCGCGGACCCCTCCTTGAGGAACTCCGGGCAGGAGACGTAGCGGAAGCCGCCCTTGCCCTGCTCCTCGAAGGCGCGCTTGATGCTGTCGCCGGTGCCGACCGGGACCGTCGACTTCATCACCAGCGCGTGGCGATCGGAGGCCGGCATCGCCTCGACGACCGCGTACACGGCGGTGAGGTCGGCGTCGCCCGAGTAGGTCGGCGGCGTGCCGACGGCCACGAACAGCAGCCGGGCGTGCTCGAGCGCCTGGGAGAGGTCGGTGGAGAAGTGCAGGCGGTCGCGGTGGCGGGCGACGAGCTCCTCGAGCCCCGGCTCCCAGATCGGGATCCTGCCCGCGCGCAGGGCCTCGACCTTGGCCTCGTCGATGTCGATGCACCAGACCTCGTTGCCCAGCTCGGCGAAGCCGGCGGCGGTGACGAGGCCGACGTACCCCGTGCCGATCACGCCGATGGGCTCTCTGCTCGCGCTGCTCATGCCGGGCGGCCCAGCCTACTGCCTGAGTCGCCGCAGAGAAGAGGCGATCTCGATCATCTGGGCCTCGCCGATCTGGTGCGTGAGCGTGTTCGACACCCAGTACGCGCCGCGCTTGGTCTTCCACGCGACGAGGCGCAGCGCGCGGCCGTCGTAGTAGAGGCGCAGGCGCTTGCGGCCGCGACGGATCGTGCGGTCGGGATCGTCGAGGATCGGCGGCGCCCTCCAGGTCAGCCCCTGCACGCCGTAGTACTCGCCGATGCCCGGGGCGCGCAGCACGAGCCGGTAGGCCTGGTGGCGCTTGCCGCGCTCGTCCCGGATCCTGTAGGTGCGCGGCTCCTTGCCGGCGTAGGAAGAGCCGGTGACGCGCACGGTCGGGAAGTAGAAGGGGAACTTGAGCTTGGGATCGGCGATCACGGCCTGGTCCTCGCCCTCGCGCCGCGTGTCCTCGAGCCCCTTGACGGCGACCGGCTTGCGCTTGCGCTTGCGGCGGACCTCGGCGAACTCGCGGTCGGCGGCGGTCGGCCCGCTCGAGGATTCGCGCGGCTCGGCCGAGCCCGACGCGTTCATGAACTCCGAGCGGATCTTGCGCAGGTCCGCATCGCGCACGTAGAGGTTCGTGTCGACCTGCGGGTTGCGCGCCTCCTGGACGCGGAAGCGCACCTCGTTGACCTTCGGGTTCTCCTGCGCGAGGAACAGCACCAGTCGCAGCATCGAGAAGATCTGCTTGCGGTTGCGCAGCGACCGGTCGACCTGGAAGTAGCGGCTGAAGACCCGCACGAGCCGCTTGCCCTCGCCGAACGAGAGCACCCGCCGCACGCCGGCGGCGTTCTTGGCCTGGCGCAGGAAGTCCTGCTGGCGCGCGGCGCGCACGAGGTCGTTGTCGCCGTGCCGGTAGCGCACGTAGTCGAGCGCGTCCCGCCCCATCAGCTTCTGGTAGCCGGGGTCGACGTCGATCGTCGCGTAGTTCTCGCCCGCCGAGTTGTCGTTGAAGTAGTCGCGGTCGATGTCGACGTAGACGCCGTCGACGTAGTCGACCGCCTCCTGGAACGCGCCGTAGTCCATGACCATCACGTTGGTGATCGGGAACGGCTTGCCCGTGCGGTCCTGGAACAGCTTCTTGACGGTCCGCACGGTCAGCCGCGGGCCGCCCTTCTTGCCGCCGAGCTCGAACGCGCCGTTGATCTTCTGCTCGCCGTGGCCGGGGATCTCGACCTTGAGGTCGCGCGGGATCGACATCACCGCGAGCGCGTCCTTGTCGGGGTCCGCGCGCACGAGCAGGATCGTGTCCGAGCGCGCTCCCGCGCCGGCGTCGACGCCCTTGCGCGCGTCCGAGCCGAGGATCATGAACGTGCGCGGGCCGCCGGCCTCGGCCTTGTCGAGCTCGGGCACGTCGATGTTCGCCACGCGGCCCTCGAGCAGCGGCGCCAGGATCTCGTCGACCTCGCGCAGCACCGTCGTCGCGACCGCCGTCGCGGTCACGCCCATGACGATCACGCACGCCAGCAGCGCGCGCAGCGCCATCTTCATCCCCACGCGGGGAGGACGCTCGCTTGGCCCCTTCACGCCGCTCCGCCCTCGACCGCGCGCAGCGGCGGGGCGCCGTCGGCCAGGCGCGCGGGCAGCGCGCTCGCGAAGGCCACCAGCAGCTCGCGGTAGCGGGCGAGCGAGCGGATCGAGACCCACTCCTCAGGCCCGTGGTGGCCGGCGCCGCAGGGGCCGAACTCGACCGCCGGGATGCCCGCGCGCAGGAACGACACGGCATCCGAGGCGCCGTCGCGGCCCACGGAGACGGATGCGCCGTCGCCCGCCGGGCCGAGCGTCTCCGACAGCGCGCGCACGTACGGGTTCGAGCGCGACACGTGCGCGGGCGGGAAGACGAAGGTGCGCTTGACCTCGAGATCGGGGATCGCGCGGATCTCCTCGAGGATGTCGCCGGGGTCCTGGTTGGGCAGGTAGCGGATGTCGATGTCCATCACGCACGCGTCGGGGACCTTGTTGGGCGCGTCGCCCCCCACGATGCGGCCGAGGTTGATCGACGGGCGGTCGAACATCTCCGACGACTCGCGGGAGAACGGCATGGACTCGATTCGCCGGAAGACGTCGACCGCCTTCACGATCGCGTTGTCGCCCAGCCACGGCGTCGACCCGTGGGCGGCGCGGCCGTGCACCCGCACGCGGCAGGCGAGCACGCCCTTGGCCTGGATCCCGATGTGGAGGTTCGTCGGCTCGCCGGTGATCGCGAAGTCGCCGACGTAGCCGCGGCGCACGAGGTCGTCGCTCGAGCGGCGCTCGATGTCCTCGGACTCCTCGTCCGGCACGATCACGAGCCGCACGCGCACGTCGCTCTGGGCGGCGAGGTCGTGGGCGGCGCACATCATCGCCGCCAGCCCGCCCTTCATGTCGTAGGCGCCGCGGCCGTACAGCCGGTCGCCCTCGATTCGGGCCTGGAACTGCTCGCTGTGGCCGGGGACGACGTCGAGATGGCCGTGGAAGACGACGGTCGGGACGTCCTCCTCGACGCCCACGACGGCCGTCAGCGCGTGCAGGTCGCCGAAGCGATGCGCCTCGACGTCGATGTCGCGCGCCTCCAGCCAGCCCTTGACGAAGCCCGCCGCGGCGTGCAGGCCTTCAGCGGTGGACGTGTCGTAGGTGACCAGGCGCTCGGTCAGAACCCGTTCATCCACCCGCGAGAGGGTAGCGGCGGCATGAGACACTGGACCCACGCGAGAAAGGAGAGGCTCCCATGACCCAGGCGACCCACCAGACCGTACGGCTCTCCCAGGGCAAGCACCGCGATCCCGACCACGGAGCGTGCGTGATGGAGCTGTCCTCGATGCTCGCCGACGAGCCGTTCAGCGACCGCCCGCGCTGCGTCGACCCGGTGATCGCCGGCTTCATGCGCACGTACAACGACGGGATCGACGACCGCCGCCGCCAGGACCTGTTCCCGCTCGCCTCCGAGGCCGTCGGGACGCGCACCACGGCCGCCCTGCAGGCCGAGCGAGCGCGGATGTGCCTGGCATGGGCGCAGTCGCGCCACGAGGAGCGCCGACGCGGCCCGCGCCGCCTGCTGCCGCTGCGACCGCTGCTGCCTGACGGCCGGCTCGGCGATGACGCGGCGGGCACGCTGGCGGGCCGGATCGCGGTCAAGGAGGCCGGCCGGCGCCGCTCGGACGGCTCGCACGAGGCCGCGCTGGCCTTCGTGCGCGAGCTGATCGCCGCCGGCGCCCGCGCCGAGGAGCCGGCGCGGGAGCTCGTCGTCTAACCCTCGGACAGCTTGAGGAACGCCTCGTAGCGCCGCTTGTCGCGCGCAGCGGCGCGGTGCTCCTCCGTGCCCTCCTCGGCGCTCGACAGCGCCTGCTCGGCGCGCTCGAGCCGCGAGCGCAGGTCGCCCGCATCGAGGTCGTCGATCGCGAACGCCTCGTCGACCAGCACGAGGGCGTGGGTTCCCGCGACCTGCAGGAACCCCTCGCCCTGGGCGAAGCGCACGACGTCGGACTCGGTCTTGTAGAGCCGCAGCTCGGTCGGGTCGAGCATCGCCAGCAACGGCTGGTGGTTCGCCAGCAGGCCGATCGACCCGACCGTCGTCTTGGTCGAGACCATCTCGACCTCGTCGTTGAAGACCTCCCCCTCGGGGGTGAGGACCTCGACCTGGAAGGGCGTGCGGGCCATCAGCGGTCGCTCTTGGACGCCTCGACCACGTCGTCGATCGAGCCCTTGAGCAGGAACGCCGACTCCGGCAGCTCGTCGTGCTTGCCGTCGAGGATCTCCTGGAACGAGCGCACGGTCTCGGCGATCGGGACGTACTTGCCCTCGGTCCCGGTGAACGCCTCGGCGACGTGGAACGGCTGCGACAGGAAGCGCTCGATCCGGCGCGCGCGCTGGACCAGCACCTTGTCCTCGTCGGACAGCTCGTCGATGCCGAGGATCGCGATGATGTCCTGCAGCTCGCGGTAGCGCTGCAGCACCTGCTTGACCTCGTTGGCGACGTTGAAGTGCTCCTCGCCGACGATCTCGGGCTTGAGGATCGTGGACGTGGAGTCGAGCGGGTCGACGGCCGGGTAGATGCCCTTCTCGGAGATCGCGCGCGACAGCGTCGTCGTGGCGTTGAGGTGGGCGAACACCGAGGCCGGCGCCGGGTCGGTGAGGTCGTCGGCCGGCACGTAGATCGCCTGGATCGACGTGACCGAGCCCTTGCGGGTCGACGTGATGCGCTCCTGCAGCTGGCCCATCTCGGACTCCAGCGTGGGCTGGTAGCCGACCTGCGACGGCATCCGGCCGAGCAGCGCGGAGACCTCGGAGCCGGCCTGCACGAAGCGGAAGATGTTGTCGATGAAGAGGAGCACGTCCTGCCCCTCCTCGTCGCGGAAGTACTCCGCCATCGTGAGGCCCGAGAGCGCCACGCGCATGCGCGCGCCGGGCGGCTCGTTCATCTGGCCGAACACGAGCATCGTCTTGTCGATCACGCCCGACTCGGACATCTCGAGCCACAGGTCGTTGCCCTCGCGGGAGCGCTCGCCGACGCCGCAGAACGCGGACAAACCGCCGTGCTCCTGGGCGAGGTTGTTGATCAGCTCCTGGATCAGCACGGTCTTGCCCACGCCGGCGCCGCCGAACAGGCCGACCTTGCCGCCCTTGGCGTAGGGCGCGAGCAGGTCGACGACCTTGATGCCGGTCTCGAACATCTCGGCGGTCGGGGTGAGCTGCTCGACGGTCGGCGCGGAGCGGTGGATCGGCCAGCGCTCCTCGACCTCGATCGGGTCGCCCTGGTCGATCGCCTCGCCGAGCAGGTTGAAGATGCGGCCGAGGGTCACGCGGCCGACGGGCACGGTGATCGGCCCGCCGGTGTCGACCACCTCGGTGCCGCGCGAGATGCCGTCGGTGGAGTCCATGGCGACGGCGCGCACGCGGTCGTCGCCGAGGTGCTGCTGGACCTCGCACACGAGGTCGGGGCTGATGTTCTCGTCCTGGTCCTCGGCCGCCTCGCGCTTGACGAGGATGGCCGAGTAGATCTCGGGCAGCTCGTCGGGGAAGACGGCTTCGATGACGACGCCCTGGATCTCCTCGATCCGGCCGACGTTCTGGGTCTCGCGCTCGGTTTCGGTGGGGGCAGCCAATTTCTCTCCTTACCGAAGCCCTTCAGCTCCGGATACGACTTCCAAGATCTCCTGCGTGATCTCCGCCTGGCGCTCGCGGTTCATCTGCAGGGTGAGGTCCTTGATGATGTCCCCGGCGTTCGTGGACGCGTTGCGCATCGCGGTCATGCGCGCGCCGTGCTCGGAGGCCGTGGACTCGAGCAGCGCCCGGTACAGCGAGATCTCCACGTAGGCGGGGATCAGCCGCTGGAGGATGTCCTCCGGGTCGGGCTCGTACTCGACGAGCGCGTGCTTGGCGCCCTCGTCCTCTTCCTCGTCGCCGCTCGCCCGACCGCCGAGGCCGCCCTCGTCGTCGCCCTCGAGGATCGTGGCCTGCTGGAGCGGGAGCAGCGTCTCGCGCGTGACCTTCTGGGTCAGCGGCGAGATGTACTGGTTGTAGATGATCTCCACGCGGTCGACCTTGCCGTCGACGTAGGCGGCGATGAGGTCGGAGGCGATGTCGCGCGCGTCGCCGTAGGACGGGCGGTCGGTGAAGCCCGTGTACGCGCCCTCGACCTCGCGGCCGCGGAAGGTGAGCGAGGACACGCCGCGGCGTCCCGACGCGTACCAGGCCAGCGAGCGGCCGCCCGACTCGTGCTCGGCCGCCGCGCGGATGCCCGCGCGCACGATCTGCGAGTTGAACGCGCCGGCCAGGCCGCGATCGCCGGTCACGAGCAGCAGGCCGACGGTGTTCTCGGACTCGTGCTCGTTGAGGATCGGCAGGTTCGGGACGTTCTGGGCCGCCTCGGCCGCCTGCCGCGTCATCCGCCGGATCGCCGACGCGTACGGCCGCAGCGCCTCGATCCGCTGCTCGGCGCGCCGCAGCCGTGCGGCCGCGACCATCTCCATCGCGCGCGTGATCTTCTGGATGTTCTTGACCGACGCGATGCGGCTCTTGACCTCCTTCTGGGCCATGGCTACGCGGTCGCGCCTTCCGGCTCGCGCTCCTGCTCCTCGGTCTCGTCGTCGTCGCCAGTGTCCTCGTCGCGCTTGCCGCCCTCGGAGATCGCCTGCTCGTCGGTCATCGGCTGGCCCTCCTCGTCGAGGTCGTAGCCGAAGTCCTGCGCGTACTGGGAGATCGTGTCGTCGAGCGCCTTCTGCGTCTCGTCCGACCAGTCGCCGCCGGCGATCTTCTTCAGGTCCTCGGCGATCTCCGCGTGGATGCGCTCGACGAGGCCCTGGTTGAACTCGGCCACGCGGTCGGCCGAGATGCGGTCGAGGAAGCCGTTGGTCGCCGCGTAGACGACCGCGACCTGGTCCTCCACGGGAAGCGGCGAGCGCTCGCCCTGGTTGAGGGACTTCACGAGCCGGTCGCCGCGGGCCAGCGTGCGCTGGGTCTCGGGGTCGAGGTCGGAGCCGAACTGGGCGAACGCCTCGAGGTCGCGGAACTGCGACAGCTCGATCTTGAGCTTGCCGGCGACCTTGCGCAGCGGCGTGATCTGCGCGTTGCCGCCCACCCGCGACACCGAGATGCCGACGTTGATGGCGGGGCGCACGCCGGAGTTGAAGAGGCCGGGCTCGAGGAAGATCTGGCCGTCGGTGATCGAGATCACGTTGGTCGGGATGTAGGCCGACACGTCGCCGGCCTGCGTCTCGATCACGGGCAGCGCGGTCAGCGAGCCGCCCCCGAGCTCGTCGTTGAGCTTGACCGCGCGCTCGAGCAGGCGGGAGTGCAGGTAGAAGACGTCGCCGGGGTAGGCCTCGCGCCCGGGCGGGCGGCGCAGCAGCAGGGACATCTGGCGGTAGGCGTAGGCGTGCTTGGTGAGGTCGTCGTACACGACCAGCGCGTGCCCGCCGTTGTAGAGGAAGTGCTCGGCCATCGCACAGCCCGCGTAGGGGGCCATGTACTTGATCGGCGCCGCCTCGTCGGCGGGCGCGGCGACGATGATCGTGTTGTCGAGCGCGTTCGCGTCCTCGAGCAGGCGGGCGATGCCGACCACGGTCGACATCCGCTGGCCGATGGCGACGTAGACCGAGACGACGCCCGTGTCCCTGTTGTTGATGATCGTGTCGATCGCGATCGCCGTCTTGCCGGTCTGGCGGTCGCCGATGATCAGCTCGCGCTGGCCGCGGCCGATCGGGATCATCGCGTCGATCGCCTTGATGCCGGTCTGCATCGGCTCCTTGACCGGCTGGCGCTGGACGACGCCGGGGGCCTTGAACTCGGCCGGGCGCGTGCCCTCGGTGTTGATGTCGCCCTTGCCGTCGAGCGGCACGCCGAGCGGCGAGACGATGCGGCCGAGCAGCTGCTCGCCGACCGGGATCTCGAGCAGGCGGCTGGTGCGCTTGACCGTGTCGCCCTCGACGATCTTGTCCCACGGGCCGAACAGCACGGCGCCGACGTTGTCGGACTCGAGGTTGAGCGCGAGGCCCGTGACGTCGTGCGGCAGCTCGAGCATCTCGAACGCCTGGCAGTTCTCGAGGCCGTGGATGCGGGCGATGCCGTCGGCGACGGAGAGGACCGTGCCCACCTCGGTGAGGTCGGCCTGACCCTCCTCGAGGCCCTCGATGCGGCTCTTGAGGATGGAGGTGATCTCGTCGGGCTTGATCTGCAAGGGGTTCTCCTACGCCTTGGCCACTTGGCGTCGTAGTTGTTCGAGTCGGTTCTTGATGGAAGCGTCGAGCACGGAGTTGCCGACCTGGACGACGATGCCGCCGAGGATGTCGGGGTTCACGTTCGACGACAGCTCGACCGTGCGGCCGGTCTGCTCGGAGATCTGGTCGCCGAGCTGCTTGACGGTCTCCTCGGGCAGCTCGACGGCCGAGGTGATCTCGACCGGGAGGAGCTTGTTCTCCTCCTCCCACAGCTGGTCGTACTCGGCGCGGATGCGGAAGATCACCGGCATCCGGTGCTTCTCGATCAGCAGCCTGAGGAAGTTCTCCACCACCGGGTCCACGTCGGTCAGCGCGCGGTCCAGCCCGTCCTTCTTCTCCTCGGTCGAGAAGTAGGGCGAGAACAGGAAGATCTGCAGCTCGCGGTTCTCCGACACGGCGTCGGCGAACTCTCCGACCTGCTCGCGCACGAGGTCGAGCTTGTCCTGCTCGGTGGCGACCTCGAACAGCGACCTGGCGTAGACGGTGGCGATCTCCTCCATTACCGGTTGCGCTCCTCGCCTGAGAGGGACGCGAAGTCGAGCTCGGACAGCGCGTCCTCGACGAGCCGGCGGTGGTCCTCGGCGGTGAGCGTCTTGCGCGTCACCTTCTCGGTGGCGAGCACCGTGAGGTCGGCGACCTCGGCGCGGATCTCCTGGATCGCCCGCCGCGTCTCGGCCTCGATGTCGCGGCGGGTCTGCTCCATCATCTCCTCGCGCTTGGCGCGCGCGTCGGCGACGATCTCGTTCTCGGCGACCTCGCCGGACTTGCGCGCGCGGGCGACGATCTCGTCCGCCTGGCCGCGCGCCTCGGCGAGCCGCTCGCGGTACTCGGACAGGATCCGCTCGGCCTCGCCGCGGACGCGCTCGGCGGTGTCGATCGAGTCCTCGATCGCGCGCTGCCGGCGGTCCAGCGCCTCGGTGATGCGCGGGAACGCGAGCTTGGCCAAGAGGTACATCGACAGGCCGAAGACGAGCAGCGTCCAGATCATCAGCCCGATGTCGGGCGAGACGAGGAAGCTGCCGCCCTCCTCCTCTCCGCCGGCCTCGGTGGCGATGATGAGCAGGTCGGTCATCGGCCTAGAGGAAGAACGCGATCAGGCCCGCGACCAACCCGTAGAAGAAGCACGCCTCGGTGAGCGCGAAGCCGAGCCACTGGATGCCGGTGATCTCGTCGCGCATCTCGGGCTGGCGGGTCACCGACTCGATGACCTTGCCGAAGATGATGCCGATGCCGACGCCGGCGCCGACGGCCCCGAGGCCGCCGCCCACGCCGAGCGCGATCGCCTTGCCGGCATCCGCACCGTCCTCGGCGGCGGCGAAGACGAAGGTCAGGATCGTTGCGAGCACGGAAGCGGTCTCCTTTGGACTAGTGGTGCTCGGCGACGGCGCCGCCGAGGTAGATGGCAGCCAGGGTGGCGAAGATGAACGCCTGCAGCGTCGCGACCAGGCCGACCTCGAACAGGAAGAGGGCGACCCCGAACGGAAGCGTGATGACCCCGAGTCCCTCGAGCCCGAGCAGCACCGCGATGCCGCCGGACATGAACAGGATGATCAGGTGGCCGGCGAGGATGTTGGCGAACAGACGGACGGAGAGCGAGATGAGCCGCATGAAGTTCGAGATGAACTCCAAGATGAAGATGAACACCGCCATCCCGCCCGTGACGCCGGCCGGGACGAGCGCCTTCAGGTAGCCGACCGGGCCCTTCGCGCGGATGCCCTCGACGTTGTAGGCGACGAACACGATCAGCGCCAGCACGAGCGGGATCGAGAGGTTGGCGGTGGCGGCGTAGATCGCGAATGCGGGGATCTCGGCGCCGAACACCTCGATCGGGTGCTCGGTGTTGGTCGGCAGCGGGATGTAGCCGATCAGGTTGTTGAACCAGATGAACAGGAAGAGGGAGCCCAGGAAGGGGAACCACTTCGCCGCCATCTTCTCGTCCAGGTTCCCGCGCGTGATGTTGTCGCGCATGAGCGAGTACAGCGCCTCGACGGCCGTCTGCACGCGGTTCGGCCGCGCCTGCATCCGGTTCGCGACGTAGACCATCGTGGCCACCGTGAGGATTCCGGAGATCAGCAGGTACATCACGGCCTTGTTGAAGTCGAACGGCCCTGGGAGGTCGATCCAGGTGTCGAGCTTGAACTCGTTCTGGGGCAGGAACTCCTCGTTGTCGCGCCGCGACCAGCCGAAGATCAGCACGACCGCGAAGAGCGCCGCGATGTAGAAGCCGAAGATGCCGAACAGGATCTTGTTCCGGCTGCTCATGGGCGTGGAGGCTTCCTCTCGAGCGGACGAAGGACGAGGGCGGTGGCGAAGTAGACGGTGAACGCGACGAGCACGGTGACACCAGCGGTCAGGCCATCCTCGCGCTCCGCGAGCAGGCCGACGGCCAGGATGGTAAGGCCGACGAGCCAAGCGCGCAGTACGGCCGAGGCCATGCCCAGGCCGAGGGCCGTCTTGTAGTTGCCCGAACGCGCCACGTAGCGGTCGACGGCGGCTCCGGCGAAGCGCGTGAGGAGCCAGCCGCCGGCCCCCGCGAGGTAGCCGGTCGCCGGCGCGCCGAGCACGAGCACGAACGGCGTCGCGAGGATCAGCAGCACGACGTCCAGGTAGCGGACGAAGACGAGCGGGTCGACCCGCGCAGGGTCAGCGGACGCCGCAGGCATGCTGTCTCACGCGGGGTGGGGACATGGCGAGTTCGCCGGCCACGAGACCCCTGCAAAGCCCCGATCTCGCTGGCCCGGCTGTGCCGCGCACAATAGCGCGAATCTCGACTTTGTAACAACTTTGTGACACCCGGCTCTAGCCGGGGTCGGGGTCAGCTCGGCTCGACCGTGAGCTCGGCGATCTGCTCGCCCGAGCCGTGGAACTCGATCTCGACGATGCCGGTGATGTTCGCCTTGAAGGAGACGTTGACGGTCTTGCCGGCCGGGACCGCGCGCTCGATGTCGTAGGCGTGGACGTGGATCTCCTCGTCGGTGTCCGAGCGCACGCGGAAGCGCACGGTCTTGCCCTCGGTGGCCTTCAGCTTCGTCACCTTGCCGGTGCGCAGCAGCGGCGGCGGCTTCGGGGTCGGCTCGGGGGTCGGGGTCGCGGTTTCCTGCGGCGCCGCCTCCTGCGGCTCGGCGGTCGCCGTCGGCGTGGCGGTCGCGGCGGCCTGCTCGCCCGAGTCGGATTCGTCGTCGCCGCCTCCGGTCAGGACGACGACCGCGACGATCGCGATCACGGCGGCGATCGCGAGGAACGTGAAGCGCTGGCCCTTGCTCATCCCTTCTCAAGATAGGAGGTCAGAAGCCGAGGATCGCGCCGAGCAGACCGCCGGCGCTGCGCGGATCGACTCCGTACTCCCGCTCGAAGTCGTCGCGCGCGGAGTCGTCGACCAGCGCCAGCGCGAGCTCCTCGCGGGAGGAGCCGAAGCGGCAGGCCGCGCGGTCGAGCGCGACGAGCGCGGTGTCCTGGAGCGCTCCCTCCAGCCCGCCGGAGGCGGGCAGCGCGCGCTCCCGGCAGGGGTCGGCGATCCGGATCGGATCGGGGGTGAGCGCCGGCTGGGCCAGCCGCGCGCCGCCCGCCAGGACGAGCGCCGCTGCGGCGGCGACTGCCACGGGCGCGAGGCGTTTCCGCGGAGACGCCGCCGTCGCTGCGACCGGGCCTCGGCGTGCCGGCAGGAGAACTGCGACCGCGGCGAGCAGCGCGAGCACGCCGCAGATCGCCAGCGCGGGCTCGAAGGCGTCCTGGACGCCGGCCACGAGCGCGTCGTCGGCCTGCTCCGCGAGCGCGGCGTAGGCGGCGCGGTCCTCGGCGGCGATGCCGGCTTGCGCGGTCTCGAGCGAGCGCTGCAGCTCGCCGCGCGGGTCGACGGGGTCGAGGTCGCCGACGAGCGCCGCCGCCAGCGAGAGCTTGTCGAGCGGCGGCAGCCGGGCGTCGAGCACGAGCGCGGCGCCCTGCTCGCGCGTGTTCGCGACGGCGTCGTCGAGCTGCGCCGGCGGCGACCGGTGCCAGCAGCGCGAGCGCGATCGTGATGCCGGCGTGGCGGGCGGACAGCAGCCACGCCGCCTGCGACGGCGTCCGCTCCGGGAGCAGCTCGCCGGCGAGCGCGGGCAGGGCCAGGCCCATCCCAGCGCCCGCCATCAGCTGCGGCACCACCGTCCACCACGGCGAGGCGCTCGGCAGCGACGCCAGCGCGAGGACCCCTCCGCCCACGAGCACCGCCCCGGCCGCGGCCCGCACCCGCGGCGGCCCGGGAACGCGCGAGGCCGCCAGCGCGGCCACCGGCAGCACCGAGACGGCGGCAGCCGCCCCGAGCGGGCTAACCGACCAGCCGGTGACGAGCATCAGCACGAGCAGGAACAGCACGCCGACGAGCGCCGCCGAGAGCAGCGCCAGCGCCACGGCCGGCCCGACCGGCCACGAGCGCGGAACGGCAGCGGGCGCCGACGTCGCGGCGGCGGGCGGCGGCTCGTCCGCGGCGACGGGCGCGGGCGCGACGGCCGGGTCCGATCGCCACGCGACGGCTGCCGCCGCGATCGCGATCGGGACCTGGGCGAGGAAGATCGCCCGCCAGTCGATCGCCTCGGTCAGGACGCCGCCGAGCGCGGGGCCGGCCGCGAAGCCGAAGATCGCGGCCGCGGTCCAGCCGCGCCGGCCCGCTCCCCCGCCGTCAACGAGCGCGAACGCGCCGACCAGCAGCGCGGCGGCGCCCGCCGCCTGGAGCGAGCGGCCCGCGAGCAGGAGGCCGAGCGAGCCGGCGATGCCGCACAGCAGCGAGGCCGCGGCGAAGACGAGCGAGCCGGCGGCGGCGAGCGTCCGCGGCGAGGCCGGCAGGCGCGCGGCCACCAGCAGCGCGACCGCGAGGACGAGCGTGTACGAGCCGAGCACCGCGGCCGCCTCCTGCACCGATGCGTCGAGCTCGGCGATGATCGGCGGCAGCCCGAGCGTGACGATCGAGGCGTCGGCGAGCGCGAGGCCGACCGCGAGGAGGAGGAGCAAGGCGGGGATCAGTTACATGCTGGCAAGCTGCTGAGACCACACCGACGACCCGGGAGGACGAGATGGCACGTACCGCGAGCGCCGAATGGCGAGGCACGCTGAAGGAGGGCGAGGGGACGATGGCGCTGGGCTCAGGCGCCTGGGAGGGCCCGTTCACGTTCGAGTCGCGCTTCGAGGAGGGCGCGGGCTCGAATCCCGAGGAGCTGATCGGCGCGGCCGAGGCAGGCTGCTTCACGATGCAGCTCTCGCATGACCTCTCCGAGGCGGGTCACGTGCCCGAGCTCGTACACACCGATGCGCGGGTGAGCATCCGCAACATCGACGGCGCGCCGACGATCGCCAAGATCGCGCTCACGACCCGAGCGCGCGTTCCCGGTATCGACGCGGAGACCCTCCAGAGCACCGCCGAGGAGACCCGCAAGGCCTGCATCATCTCGCGCGCGCTCGGTGGCGTCGGCGAGATCACGGTCGAGACGACGCTCGAGAGCTAGGGCCTCCAGCCGGGGCCGCGAAGCGCGACCTGCAGCCGCGCGCGCCAGTCGCGCGTCGCGCGCAGGTCGCGCGCGAGCCAGGTCGTCGGCGAGGAAGAGCAGCACCGGTAGCCCAGGCGAACGTCAAGGGCGGCTGGGTAGGGGAAGCGAGTAGCCGGCCGCCAAGGCGGGATTACGTGTCAATCGGCGCCTCGCGACACATCGATTGTCACGTTCATGCTCTAGACGCGCACGAACGTGTCAATCGGCATCCGCAGACGTGTCGATTGACACGTAACCCCGGCTTCGCGGGCCACGATCGACCCTGCGCCTCCCCTACCCGGCAGCAGTTGACGTTTACGTTCGCCGGCTACCCAGCCAGCTGCTCCGGATCCACCTCGCCGGTGTCGTCCCCGGCGACCGCGCGGGCGATCAGCCACAGCACCAGGCCGAACGCGAGCAGGCCGCCGGCGTAGGCGAAGATCACCGTGTCCTCGACGAGCTTCTGGATGATCAGCGCGCTGCAGCTGAGCGCGCCGAGGATCGGGAAGCCCGTCCAGGCGACGAAGTGCTCGTGCTCGACCGGCGTCCGCCGCAGCACGAGCACCGACAGGTGGACGGCGACGAACGCGAACAGGAGCAGGAGGACCGTCGTGTCGGCCAGGGTCTCGAGGTCCCCGATGATCACCAGCACGGCGCAGAGGGCGGCGCTGAGCGCGACGCCCGCCCACGGCGTGCGCCGCTCGGGCAGCACGCGGCCGAACGGGCGCGGGATGATGCCCTGCTGGGCCATGCCGTAGGTCAGCCGGGAGGCCATCACGAGGTTGATGAGCGCCCCGTTGACGAGCGCGAACAGCGCGATCGCCGAGAACACCTTCGTGTCGAGCGACAGCGGCCCGAGCTGCACGACCTCGAGCAGCGGGCCGTCGGAGTCGGCGAGCGTGCCGGTCGGCACGGCCATCGACGCCAGCACGGTGACGATCAGGTAGACCGCGCCGGCGATCCCCAGCCCGAGGAACAGCGTGCCCGGGAACGTGCGCGGCGCCGCCTGCGTCTCCTCGGCCACGTTGACCGAGTCCTCGAAGCCGATCAGCGCGTAGAACGCCAGCGAGGCGCCGGCCACGGCGAGCAGGAGCGGGCTGTCGCCGGACTTGAACTCGAGCGCCCGGCCGGCGTCGCCGCCGCCGTCGAACAGGAACGCGGCGGCGATCACGGCCACGATCACGAGGCCGGTGAGCTCGATCAGCGTGCAGCCCATGTTGAAGGTGACGGACTCCTTGATGCCGCGCAGGTTGAGCAGCGAGAGCGCGGCGACCACGACGAGGCCGACGAGGACCGTCGGCAGGTCGACGAACTCGCTCAGGTAGTCGCCGCCGAACGCAGTCGCGAGCGTCGCCGCCGACGCCACGCCCGAGCACATGACCGCGAAGGCGACGAGGAACGTGAACAGCGGCGTGCGGAACGCGCGGTGCACGAACAGCGCCGCTCCGCCGGCGAGCGGGAACTTCGAGACCAGCTCGGCGTACGACGCCGCCGTGAAGGCGGCCACGATGCCGGCGACCGCGAACGCCACCCAGATCGCGCCGCCGATCTCCCCGCCGACCTCGCCGACGAGCGCGTAGATCCCGCCGCCGAGGATGTCGCCGACGATGAAGAACAGCAGCATCCGGCGGCTGATCGCGGGCTTCAGCGCGGACGCCTGCGCGCGATACCCGGGACCGCCGCTGAGCTGCGCCATGGCGCCGCGCCTACCCGGGCGCGGGCGCCGCTAGTCCTCCAGCAGGACCGTGTCTTCGTGCGAGTACGGCGGCGCGCAGCAGCAGAGCAGCACGAGCGGCTCGTCGCCCGTGTTCCACAGCTTGTGCTGGACACCGGGAGCGATCACCACCGTGTCACCGGCCCGTACGTCGGCCTCCTGGCCGCCGAGCCGCATCCGTCCCGAGCCCGCCGTGAAGTGGTAGATCTCCTCGGCGACACGGTGGAAGTGCTCGACCGTCTCGCCGCCGGGCGGCACGGTGGCCTCGGCCAGCGACTGGTTGACGGCGTTGCCGGAGGGCACGCCCGCGATCTCGCGGATGGTCGACCCATCGGCGGTCACGAACGGCTCCCGATCTTCCGTGCGCACGGTCTGCACGAGGCGCGCGACAGGGTAGACGACGTCCGCGCGACGCCCGAAGCGGGCGCCGCGCGGAAGGCGGTCAGGCGACGGCACGACGCGCCGCCGCGGTGTCGATCCGGCGCGCGATGCGCGCGACCGCATACGCGGCGCGGCTGCGCACCGGCGGGGGGTGCTGTGAGCGGCCGTGTCGGGCGGCGCGCTCGGCGGCCTCGATGCGCTCTTCAACGACGGAGCGGGCGTAGGCCGGGTGGTTCAGGGAATGCATTTGGTGTGGCTCCCGGAATGGCGATGGATGGGGGAGCCGCCCGTGGCCTGAAAGGGGCGGTGCGACCGATGCGGGTCACGGGCGGCAGTTGGTGCTGCCCGCGGCCGGGGGAACTACGTGGACGCGAGCAGGAGCGGACGCCAGAACACGCCGGCGCCCGCGGCCGTAAGGCCGTTGCACATGTGGCGCGTGATCTGCATCAGTCCTGCTCACCTCCCTTTCGCGCGCGAGGGCGCGGTTCGGTCGATCGGTCTCCGGCACGATACCCGCGAGGGCGGCGACGACGCAAGTGCGGCTAGCCGTAGATTTCAGCTCTAGCCGAGGGCGGAGAACTCGCCGGTCTCGAGCTCGCGCTCGACCTCCTGATCGATCTCGTGCTCCGTCGTGTCCGGGTCGGTGCGGCGCAGCTGCCACGCCCGCAGGCGCCGCAGCTTGAGGATCTCGAGCACGTACACGAGGTAGGCGCTGGCGGCGACCGCGATCACGAAGCAGGCGCCCATCACCGCCGCCCAGCCGGGGTGCAGGACGCCAGCGTCCGAGTAGGGGATGAAGCGCAGCGCGACCGCGAGGCCCGCCATCGTGACCGTCCACGCGTAGAGGTAGAGCACGGTGCGCCGCTGGGAGAAGCCGATCCGGTGGAAGCGGTGGTGGAAGTGGTTGGAGTCGGCCTGGTAGACCGGCCGCCGGTATTTGATCCGCTTGGCGACCACGAAGCTCGTGTCGAGGAACGGCACCGCGAGCACCACCAGCGGCGCGATCAGCGCGATCAGGGCGTTGGTCTTGAGCGAGCCCTCGATGATCACGGCGCCGAGCAGGAGCCCGAGCAGGTTCGAGCCGCAGTCGCCCATGAAGACCGACGCCGGGTGGAAGTTGTGCACGAGGAAGCCGAGCGCGGCGCCGGCGGTGAGCGCCGCGACGACGCCGGCGGTGTCGCGCCCGAGGTCGAAGGCGATGATCGCGAAGGCGACGGCGGAGATCGCGCACACTCCCGCGGCAAGGCCGTCGACGCCGTCGGAGAAGTTGACGACGTTCATCACGGCGACGAGGCCGAGCACGGTCAGCGGCCCGCCGAGGTCGCCGAACTCCAGCGCGCCGAGGAACGGGAACGTGATGTTGCGGACGACGACGTTGGCGTCGACGAGGATCAGCGCCGCGAGCACCTGGCCGGCGAGCTTCACGCCGGGCGGAAGGTCGCGGATGTCGTCCCAGGCGCCGACGGCGGTGATCAGCGCCGCGGCGATCAGGATCCCGCGTGTGCGCTCGTTGTCGGGCAGGAACAGGAGCCCGGCGATGACCGCCCCGGCGAAGATCGCCAGCCCGCCGAGCAGCGGGGTCGCCTCGCGGGCCAGGCCACGCTCCTTCACGGCGTCGACGGCACCGGCGCGCCGAGCCGCGCGCGCGACTATCGGCGTCAGGAGAGCCGCGACCGCGAGGGCCACGATGCCGGCGTAGAGCGCGTCGTCCTGCATCGGGCTGAGAGGATCGCAGGGGCGGCGGCGCGGCAGGGGACCAGCCCCGTGGTGCCGGGGATCGCATCCGGGCGCGCCAGGCGAAGCGAGGCCGTCATAGCGAGGCGGCGCCGGAGGGGATCGGCTCGTGACGACGAAAAGGGATTGCGGCGACGGCAGTCGGGGGATCTGCCGCGTGCGACGACTGATGGAACCCGCCGTTTCCCACCCGCCTCACGACCTCGCCCTCGCGCGCGCCTTCCTCGCGCTGGGCGACGATCCGGACCGTGCGCCGGCGGCGCTCCGCCCCGCCCGCCGGGCGCTCGCAGCCGCGGCCGTCGCGCTCGTCCTCGCGGTCGCCGGGCCGCTCGCCTGGGCGTCAGCGGCGCCCGACCCGCCGGTGGCGGCACAGAAGGCCGAGGCGCCCTCGCCGCAGGCCGACGACGAGGCGGACGGACCGTCCGCGTGATCGTGCCAAGCAAGCTTGGCATTGCGAGTTCGCTTCGCGAACAGCGCGGCTCCGAGACCCGCGACGCGATCGCCGGGCTCTCGACCGTCGCCGAGACACCACCCTGGAAGGGCCGCGACCGCCCGACGTGGGGGCTGGCGGAGGGAGACGCGATCGCGCCGGGCCGCACGATCCTCCGCCGACTGCAGGGCGGTCGCCGCTACGAGGTCTTCCTCGTCTGGGACGACCACCGGCTGGCCATGCTGGTGGCCAAGCTCCTGCGCCCGGACCTCGCGACCGACCCCGCCGCGCTGCGCGACCTCGACCGCGAGGGAGCCGCGCTCGCGCGCCTCGCTCACCCGGTGGTCGTGCGCGGGTTCGAGACGGTGCGCGCGGGGCGGTTCCCGCACCTGCTGCTCGAGCACCTCGAGGGTCCGACGCTGCGCGAGCTGATCGAGCGCGACGGCCCGCTCTCACTCGAGCAGGTGCTGCCGCTCGGGCTGCACGTGGCGTCGGCGCTGCACTACCTCGCGGCGGAAGACGTGGTCCACCTCGACGTCAAGCCCGACAACGTGGTGATGGGCGCGCCGCCGCGGCTCATCGACCTCAGCGTCGCGCGCTCGCTCGACGAGGCGGCGATGTTGCGCAAGCCGGTCGGCACCGACGCGTACATGGCGCCCGAGCAGTGCGACGCCTCCCGCGGCACGGTCGGCCCGCCCGCCGACGTCTTCGGCCTCGCGGCCACGCTCCACCACGCCGTCTCGGGCGAGCGCCCGTTCCCGCGGCGCGGAGACGAGCGCTTCCCGCAACTGGCCCGCGGCCCGCTGCCTCTCCCCCGCCGCGTCCCGGCCGCGCTGGCCGACGTGCTGCACGCCGGGCTCGACCCCGAGCCGCACGCACGTCCCACCGCAGCCGAGCTCGCCACGGGCCTCGAGCCGCTCGTCGCCGCGCTGCCGCGCCGCCGGCCTCGCTAAACCGCGGCGCCGACTCCCAGGTTCGCGTACAGCGGGTGGCGGTCCGCGATCGTGGTGACCCGGTCGGCGAGGTCGTCGCGGGCGGATTCGAAGTCCGGTTGCAACGCCCGGGCGATGATGCGGCCGACCTCCGTGTACTCGTCGGCGCTGACGCCACGGGTGGCCAGGGCCGAAGTGCCGACGCGGAGGCCGCTCGTGACCATCGGGGGTCGCGGGTCGAAGGGGATCGCGTTGCGGTTGACCGTGATGCCGATGTCGTGGAGGCGGTCCTCGGCCTGCTGGCCGTCGAGCTCGGACTCGCGGAGGTCGACGAGCACGAGGTGGACGTCGGTGCCGCCCGTGAGCACGCTCACGCCGTGGCCGGCGCCGAGCAGCTCTCCCGCCACCGCCTTGGCGCCGTCGACCGTGCGCTGCTGGCGCTCGCGGAACGTCTCGGTGGCCGCGATCTTGAACGCCACCGCCTTGCCGGCGATGACGTGCTCGAGCGGCCCACCCTGCTGACCCGGGAAAACGGCCGAGTTGATCTTCTTGGCGAACTCCTCGCGGCACAGGATCGCGCCGCCGCGGGCGCCGCCGAGCGTCTTGTGGACCGTCGTGGTGACGACGTCGGCGACCGGCACCGGGTTGGGATGCAGCCCGGCGGCGACCAGCCCCGCGAAGTGCGCCATGTCGACCATCAGGAACGCATCGACCTCGTCGGCGATCGCGCGGAAGCGGTCGAAGTCGAGGAAGCGCGGGTAGGCCGACCAGCCCGCGAGGATGAGCTTCGGGCGGCGCTCCTTGGCGATCCGCTCGACCTCGTCCATGTCGATCAGGCTCGTCTCGCGGTCGACCTCGTACGGCGCGATGTCGTACAGCCGGCCGGACACGTTGAGCTTCATCCCGTGCGTGAGGTGGCCGCCGTGCGGGAGCGCGAGCCCGAGGATCGTGTCCCCCGGCTGCAGCAGCGCGTGGTAGACGGCCGCGTTGGCCTGGGCGCCGGCGTGCGGCTGCACGTTGGCGTGCTCGGCGCCGAACAGCGCCTTGGCGCGCTCGATCGCGAGCGTCTCGATCACGTCGATGTGCTCGCAGCCGCCGTAGTAGCGCTTGCCGGGCAGGCCCTCGGCGTACTTGTTGGTGAGCACGGAGCCCTGCGCCTCGAGGATCGCCTGCGGCACGAAGTTCTCCGACGCGATCATCTCCAGCGTGGTCTGCTGGCGGTGGAGCTCGGCCTGCATGGCCTCGGCGACCTCGGGGTCGACGTCGGCGAGGGGGCGCTCGAAGTAGTCGCTCGGGAGGTCGCTCATGCGAGGGAACGTAGCACCGCCTCCGGCACCGCTCCAACGCGCACGATCCGCCACTCACCCCCGTCCTCGTAGCTCCGAAGATCGACGACCGTGGACGGCGTCCCGCCCAGCTCGCCGCCCTCGACGACGAGGTCGGCGCCGCGCCGGATCTCGTCCGGCACCTCGTCGATCCGGCGCGCGTCGGGACCGCCGGCGAGGTTCGCCGAGGTCTGGAGCACCGGCCGCGTCACGCCGGCGAGAGCGGGGAGCTCCGGCACCCGCAGGCCGAGCGTCCCGGCCCCGCCGGCGAGCGGGAAGCGGTCGCTCTCGACGAGCACGGTGACGGCGCCGGGCAACATCCGCTCGAGCAACCCCCGGGTGCGGGGGCCGAGCTCGGGCACCGAGGCGAGCGCGAGGTCGCGGTCGAAGAACATCACCGCCGCGGGCTTGTGCGGCGCCCGTCCCTTGAGCGCGTACAGCCGCGCCACGGCCTGCTCGTTCTCCGGGTCGCACGCGAGCCCGTAGACCGTGTCCGCGGGGAACACGGCAACCCCGCCGCCCGCGATGCACGCCTCGAACGCGTTCATCACCTCAAACACCTAAAGGGTCAGACCCTTTATGTTCGGCGGCCTCAACATGAGGGGTCAGACCCCTTATGTTCATCGCCGGCCCACCACAACGCGCTCGATGCCGGCGAGGTCGGGGATGACCTCGACCGCTCCGAAGCCGGCCTCCCTCGCCAGCGACGTGACGTCGGCGGCCTGGCCGGCGCCGATCTCGAGCGCGATGGATGCCGCCCGCGCGGCCGCCGGGATCAGGCGGCGGTAGACGTCGAGGCCGTCCTCTCCCCCGTACAGCGCCTCGACCGGCTCGTAGCCCAGCTCGGGCGCCAGCCGCTCTCCCGCTCGCACGTACGGCGGGTTGGCGACGACGGCGTCGATCGGGCCGGAGACCGGCTCGAGCAGGTCGCCCTCGAGGAACTCGACGCTCAAACCCAGCCGGGCGGCGTTCGCCCGCGCGACGGCCAGCGCGCCCGGGCTCACCTCGGTTCCCAGCACCGAGAGGTCGGGGCGCTCGTCGGCCAGCGCCAGCGCGATCGCTCCCGAACCGGTGCCGACGTCCACCACGCGAGCGCCACGAGGCAGCGCCAGCGCCGCCTCCACCACGTGCTCGGTCTCCGGCCGCGGGATCAGCACGCGCGGGTCGACGGCCAGCTCGAGTCGCCGGAAGCCCTTGCGCCCGAGGATGTACGCGACCGGCTCGCGCTGCACCCGGCGGCGGGCGAAGTCCTGGAACGCCCGTGCCTCTTCCGGCTCCAAACCTCGCCCCGGATCGGCGATCAAGACCGCCCGATCGACGCCCATGGCCGCCGCCAGCAGCACCTCGGCGTCGAGCCGCGGCGTGTCGCAGCCCGCGGCCGTGAGCGCGATCAGCGACGAGTCGAGCGCGTCACGGACGGTCGTCCGGGCCAGCGGCGTTCGGGGCACGCCGTGACAGTACGAGGTGCGCCGCAACCCCCACCGCGACGAGCGCCAGGCCGATGCCGATCCACAGCGGCTCGAGGTACAGCAGCACGACTGCACCCGCCCCGATCAGGACCCGGACCGGGGTCGCCACCGGGCCACGCAGCCAGCCGCCCAGCGCGACCGCCAGCGCTGCCACCGCGACGGCCGAGACCCCCGAGGCGAGCAGCACCGTGCCCAACCCGCCTTCGAGCAGCAGTCCCTCGCCGTTGGGCGACAGCACGAACGCGAACGGCACCAGGAACGCCGGCAGCGTGTACCGCGCGGTCAGCATCATCGTGCGGAAGCCGTCGCCGCCGGTGATCGCCGCCGCCGCGAACGCCGACAGCGCCGTCGGCGGGCTCACCTCGCTCAGCACCGCGTAGTAGAAGATGAACATGTAGGCGACGAACGGCTCGACCTCCAAAGCGATCAGCGCCGGCGCGATCACGACCGCGGCGATGATGAACGAGGCCGTCACCGGCACCGCCAGCCCGAGCACGAGCACCGCGACCGCGCTGAAGATCGCCGTCCATGCGAGCTCGCCGCCGGCCGCGTCGACGATCAGCCCCGACAGCTCCAGCCCGAGCCCCGTCAACGAGACGACCGCGACGATGATCCCGGCCGCCGCCGTCGTGGCCGCGATCGGCAGCACGCCCCGCGCGCCGGCCACCAGCGAATCCCACACCTTCCGCGGCCCCATCCAGTCGCGGCGGTCCAGGAACGACACGAGGAACGCCAGCACCGTCGCGTAGAGCACGGCGCGGAACGGCGACAAGCCGATCGCGAGCAGCCCCACGATCGCGATCAGCGACGAGAAGTGATACCCCCAGCGCGCCAGTAGCCGCCCCACTCCCGGCGTCTCGAGCGACAGCCCGCGCACCCCGAAGCGCCGCGCGTCGGCCTCGATCGCCAGCAGCACCCCGAGGTAGTACAGGAGCGACGGCACGATCGCGTAGAGCAGCACCTTGAGGTAGCTCTCCTCCAGGAACTCGGCGATGATGAACGCGGCAGCGCCCAAAGTCGGCGGCGAGAGGATCGCGCCGATGCCCGACGCCGCGAGCACGCCGCCGCCGGCGTCCTTGGGGTATCCAGCCTTGCGCAGCAGCGGCCAGGTGACGGAGCCGAGCGTGACCGTCGTCGCCACGCCCGAGCCCGACACGCTGCCGAGCAGGAACCCGGCGAGCGCGGTCGTGCGCCCCGGGCCCGTCCTGCTCGAGCCGAACGCGGCGTACGACAGCTGCACGAAGAACCGTGCGGCGCCCGAGTACTCGAGCACCGCGCCGTACAACGTGAACAGGATGATGTAGGTGGCGGCGACGTCGAGCGGGATGCCGAACAGGCCTTCCAGGCCCATGTACGACTGCCCGACGAGGCGGTCGACCCCGTAGCCCTTATGGGCGATGCCGAGCGAGTCCGGGATCAGCCCGCCCAGGTACGCGTACGCGAGGAAGGCGACGCAGATCGCCGGCAGGATCCACCCCACCGTGCGGCGTGTCGCCTCCAGCACGAGCAGCACGGCCACGACACCGGCGGCCACGTCGAGCCCTTCGGGTGCCGCCGCGCGGCGGAACAGGTCGTCGGCCGTCACCGCGGCGTACCCGACGGCGACGAGCGCCAGCAGCCCGAGCGCCCAGTCGACCGCCGAGGGTCGCTCCGCCGGGTGCTCGGCGGCGCTCGTGCGCCCGCGCGCGCGGAACACGAGGAACGTCAGCAGCAACGCGACCGCGAGGAACGCCGGCCGGTACTGCTGCGCGCCGATCGGGTTGAACACCCAGTAGACGGCGAACAGCGTCAGCCCGGCGCCCAGGACCGACACGATCACCGCCGGCGTGCCCGACAACCGGCGCCCGGGGCGCTCGGCCTCGAACTCCTCGAGCAGCCGCTCCTCGGTCCGCGGGTCCGCGGTCGTGTCGATGGGCGCGGTCATCGCTCCACCGCCAGGCGCAGGTGCACGGCGCCGTCGCCCCACAGTGCCACCCGGCGACCGCCGGCCACGAGCGTGCGCCGCCCGGTGGCGGTCGCCGCCAGCGCCATCCCGTCGAAGCGCGCCGGTCGCGCGGGTCGCAGCGTCCACCAGCCGCCCCGCCGCTCCCGCGTGCCCTCGATCTCGTAGTAGTCGAGCACCGCCTCGCTCGGCGAGCTGACCGCCGCGAGCTCGAACGAGCCGTCGTCGCGCACGCGGAAGCTCTCGCGCGCGGGCACGCGGTAGTACGAGTGGCGGTACTCGAGTCCGAACGCGGGCTCGACCAGCCGCAGGTCGGCCACCACCGCGCCGTCGGCAGCGCGTGCGACGACGTGCGGCGAGCCTCCGGCCACTCGCCAGCGAGCCGAGCAGGGCGGCGAGCAGGAGCTTCACCGCTGCGCCTCGTAGTAGCGCTGCGCGCCCGGGTGGAGCTCGACCGGCGTCACGACCTCCTGGCCGTCGGCGGGGTCGAGCGACTCGGCGGCGGGGACGATCGTCGCCAGCCGGTCCTTGCCCTCGTACAGCGCCTGCGTGATGCGCTCGGCGAGGTCGTCGGGCATGTCCTCGCTGACCATCAGGAGGTTGGGCACGCCGATCGTCGTCGTGCCCGCCACGCCCTCGTACTCGTCGTCCTCGACCTCGGCCTCGGTGTACGCCTCGCCGAACCGCTCCCGCATGGCGGCCAGGTACTGGTCGAGCGCGAGCAGGCGGATGTCGTCGGTCGTGGCCAGGTCGGTGACGGCGCCGGTAGGAACGCCGCCGGACCAGAAGAACGCGTCGATCGAGCCGTCGCGCAGCGCCTGGACCGACTCCCCCACGCCGAGCCCGCGCTGGGTGACGTCCTCCTCGGGGTCGAGCCCGGCAACCCGCAGCAGGCGCAGGGCGATGACCTCGGTTCCCGAGTTCGGCGAGCCGACGGACACGGTCTCCCCGCGCAGGTCCTCGATCGTCTCGATGCCGGAGTCCGCCGGCACCACCACCTGCGTGATGTTCGGGTAGAGCTTCGCCAGCGCGCGCAGCCGCAGCGGCTCCTCGAAGCTCTCGTTGCCCTCGACGGCGTCGATCGCGGTGTCCGCCAGCGAGAAGCCGACGTCCGAATCGCCGCCGGCGACGAGCAGCAGGTTGTCGACCGAGGCCGAGGTGGTCTCGGCCGTGGTCGGGGAGTCGGGCAGCTCGTCGCTCAGCAGGTCGGCGAGGCCGCCGCCGTAGACCTGGTAGACGCCGCCGGAGCCGCCGGTGGCGATCGAGAGCCGGCCCTCGCCGCCGGGCGGGTCGTTCGGCGAGCACGCCGCGACGAACGCGACGACCAGCAGCGCAGCGGCCAGCACCCTCCCCATGCCGGAGTCGTGCCCCCGCCTGCGGGGGCGCAAACGCGCTTAGCCGGAGGCCTGCAACTCGAGCCGCTTGCGCTTCTCGGCGTCCTGCAGCGCGCCCGTGATGGCGTCGAGCTCGCCCTCGAGCACGGACTCGAGGTTGTGGACCGTGAGCCCCTCGACGCGATGGTCGGTCACGCGGCGCTGGGGGAAGTTGTACGTGCGGATCTTCTCCGCCCGCTCGCCCGTGCCGACCTGCGACCGGCGGTCGGCGGCCAGCTCGGCCTGCTGCTCGGCGGCCTTCATCTCGTACAGCCGCGCGCGCAGCACCTTCATCGCCCGCTCGCGGTTCTGGAGCTGGGACTTCTCGTCCTGCATCGAGACGACGAGGCCGGTCGGCTTGTGGGTGATGCGCACCGCGGAGTCCGTCGTGTTGACCGACTGCCCGCCTGGCCCCGAGGAGCGGTAGACGTCGATCTCGAGGTCGTTCTGGTCGACCTGGACCTCGACGTCCTCGGCCTCCGGGAGCACGGCGACGGTGGCCGTCGACGTGTGGATGCGGCCCTGGGACTCGGTCGCCGGCACGCGTTGCACGCGATGGGTGCCGCCCTCGTACTTGAAGCGCGAGAACGCGCTGTCGCCGCGGACCTCGAACGTGTACGACCCGTCGGAGGCGTCCAGCGTCTCGGTCTGGAAGCCGAGCCGCTCGGCGTAGCGCGTGAGCATGCGGTAGAGGTCGCCGGCCCACAGGCCGGCCTCGTCGCCGCCTGCGCCGCCCCGGACCTCGACGATCACGTTCTTGTCGTCGTTGGGATCGGGCTCGACCATCGCGAGCCGGATCTCCTCCTCGAGCTCCTCGATCCGCGCACGCGAGTCGCGCAGCTCGTCGCGCAGCTCGGCGTCTTCTGTGCCCTCGTCGAGCAGCTCCTGCGCCCCCTCGGCGTCGGACACCGCGCGGCGCCATTCCTCGGCGAGGCGCGCCGCCGGAGCGAGGTGGTTGAACTGCCGCCCGGCGTCGGCGTAGCGCTGCCGGTCCGCGATCACCACGGGGTCCGACATCTGCTCGGAGACCTCGGCGTAGCGGGCCTCGATCTGCTCGACGAGCGACTCGATCACGCGACCGAGTCTAGGCGACTACTTCCATGCCGACGCGGTCCTCAGCGCTTGCCCCGCGCGGGTCTTCTACCGCGAGAACCGCCTCCATCGCGGCGATCGCGACGGCGAGCTGGGCGTGGTCGGGCTCGCGCGTGGTGAGCTTCTGGAGCTGCATCCCGGGCCACATCAGTCGCTGCACGCCGCGCTTGTGGCGGTTGCGGCCGGCCCACTTGATGACCTCGAAGCTCAGGCCGGCGATCAGCGGGACGCCGAGGATGCGCGAGGCGAGCAGCAGGTACCACGCCGGCAGGCCGAGCGGGGCGAAGACGAAGATCGCGACGATCATCACGATCAGCAGGAAGCTCGTGCCGCAGCGGGGATGCAGACGCGAGTAGCGCTGCGCGTTCTCCGGCGTCAGCTCCTCGCCCGCCTCGAAGCAGGAGATCGTCTTGTGCTCGGCGCCGTGGTACTCGAACACGCGACGCAGGTCGGGCAGGCGCGACATCAGGCCGAGGTAGGCGAGGAAGATCGCGGTGCGCACGATCCCCTCGACGAGCCAGAACAGGAAGGCTGAGCCGAGCTCGTCCTTGAACAGGCTGGTGAGCGCGACCGGGACGACGAAGAAGAGGCCGACGGCGAACGCGAGCGCGACGACGATCGTGCCGGCCCACATGACGCCGGAGATCGGCTCCTCGTCCTCGGGCAGCTGCGCGTTGGCGGACATGCCGAGCGCCTTGAAGCCGATGTTGAGCGACTCCGCGAGCGCGACCACGCCGCGGACGACCGGCCAGCGCAGCGCGCGGTGGCGCTTGGTCCACGAGACGAGCGGGAACGACTGGACGTCGGTCTCGCCGTCGGGCGTGCGCACGGCCACGGCCCAGGTGGACACGCCGCGCATCATCACGCCCTCCATGACGGCCTGGCCGCCGACGGGAGCGTCGCGACCGGCCATCAGGAGAGGCGATTCGCTGCTCACTCCCTATGCATCGGCAGTGAGCGCTGGAGGCTGAACTAGGAGGAGCTGCCGCGAGCGCGCTTGGCGGCGCGGCGCTGGAAGCGCTCGACCCGACCACCCGTATCGACCAGCTTCTGCTTGCCCGTGTAGAACGGGTGGCAGTTGGAGCAGATCTCCACGTGCATGTCGCCCTTGGTCGAGCGCGTGGTGAACGTGTTCCCGCACGTGCAGGTCACGGTCGCCTCGACGTACTCGGGGTGGATGTCGGTCTTCATGGTCCCTATGAGGATAGATGCGCGTTCAACAGGTGATCGTGTGCGCGTTGTCGCGCTCCGAGCGCTCGTCGATCTCGTCGAGCGGATCGGCGACGACGCTCGCCGATCCCGTGCAGCTCGGCCCCTGCAGCTCGACCTGGCGGCTCTCGCCCGGCTCGAGGCTCGCGACGGCCCGCGACTGTGGCATGCCGTCGACGGTGAGCTGCAGCGTGAAGGCCTCGGAGGCGCTGCGACCGGTGTTGCTCACCGTCGCGAGGTAGCGCTTGGCGTCGCGCTGGAAGGCGGAGAGCTTGAGGTTCGGCCGGTGGTCGCGCTGCCAGCAGGCCCGGGACCAGGCGCGGTCGCGGGCGATCACGCGCCCGGTCGCGTCGATCCAGCGGAACTGCACCTGTGCGCGGTGGCGAGCCGGACCCTTCAACCCGTCGACCTCGCGCTCGACGCTATAGCGGTCCGCCTTCGAGCGCATCCACCGGCTGAAACTGGGAGCCGAAACGCGGCGATAGCGGAGCGAGCGGGCGGCACGTCTCTCGAGGAGGAAGCGCATCTTCATCTTCGCGGTGCCAGGCACCCGCGTCATGCGGGCATCGAATTTCGCGGCCCGCTCGTCAGGGGCGCAGATGGTCAGCGCCACGCTGCCCTCGGCCGCCGCGGCGGTGGCCGGGAGGGCGAGCACGACGACGGCGGTTGCAAGCGCGGCGCGAAGCATGGGAACCCCATAACGCTCGTGCCGCCCGCGAGTTTCGCTCCCATCGGAACCCGGATGGTTCCGTCCTCATCAGAAAGCCGGACACGGACGTCGGCTACGTAACCAGGTACATCGGCCCGTCGCCGCCCTCGGGCGGGGTGAGGCGGCCGCCCTTGGCCGTGATCGCGCCGCACTGGACGCAGTTCGAGGGGTTGACGATCAGGTCGACGGTCCCGTTGGCCGGCGCGTCCTCGGGCACCTCGTAGACACCGGCGGGACACATCCACGCCCACGCCTCGGCGACCTCGCGCGGGACGCGCTTCTCGATCCGGATGTGGCTCGGCGCGTCGTCGCGGGTGGCGTTGCCGGTCAGGAAGACGCCGGAGAGCTTGTCGAAGAAGTACTTGCCGTCCGGCTTCGGGTAGCGCTTGTCGCGGTCGGAGACCTCGACCGGGCTCTCGGCGTCGCGGTGGGTCGCCCAGTGACCGCCCGGGAAGCGGCCCTTGGTCACGACCATCGCGTTGGTGATCGCGCCGCCGATGATCAGCCCCTTGCCGAACGGCTGCTTCATGTTGCGCGACTGCCAGAGGTCCTTGCCGATCTCGGAGTCGTAGACGGCCTCCTCGTAGGACGAGAAGTCGCTCGAGCCGGCCTTGAGCTGGCGGTAGATCGTCTCGGCGGCGAGCATCCCGGAGCGGATGGCGTAGTGGATGCCCTTCAGCCGCGGCACGTTGACCATCCCGCCCGAGTCGCCGCAGACGACGAGGCCGGGCGCGTGGAGCTTGGGCATCGCCCAGTAGCCGCCCTCCGGGATCGCCTTCGCTCCCCAGGCGACCCGCTTGCCGCCCTTGAGGATCTTGCGCACCAGCGGGTGCTGCTTGAACTCCTGCAGCACGTCGTGGACGGAGAGCCGGGCGTCGGTGTGGTCGAGCCCGATCACGAAGCCGATCGAGACCTTGGGCTTCTCCCCCTCGCGGTTCATGCCGTAGATCCACGAGCCGCCGAACTCCTTGTACTTGGCCTGCGGCCGCAGCGGCCAGCCGAGCGTGTGCACGACCTTCTGGAACGGCTCCTCGACCTCCCAGATCTCCTTCACGCCGAGCGCCCAGACCTGCGGGTCGTCGCCGGCGAGGTCGAGCGCCTTGAGGGCAGCGCCGGTGAGATGGCCCCAGCAGCCCTCGGCGAGCACGGTGGCGCGGGCGACGACGTCCGAGCCCGGCTCGAAGTTCGACTTCTCGCCGCCCTCCTTGTCGCGCCCCTTGTCGCCGGTGCGCACGCCCCTGACCACCCCGTCCTCCACCAGCAGCTTGTGGCCGGTGGTCTCGGTCAGCAGGTAGGCGCCGGCCTCCTCGGCCTTCTCCGCCAGCCAGCGGTTGAGCTCGGCGAGCGCGACCACGTGGTTGCCGTGGTTGCGGAACGGCGGCGGGGTCGGCTTGAGCGGGATCGCGCGCTTGCGCGTGGGCATGAAGTAGACGGTCTCGCCCTCGACGGGGCCGTAGGTCGGCCACGAGTCGTCGTCCGGGAACAGCTCGTTGATCGCCGACGGGTTCATGACCGCGCCGGAGAGCTGGTGCGCTCCCGCGACCTTGCCCTTCTCGATCACCGCGACCGGTACCTCTCCCAGCCGCTCGGTGAGCTCGGGGTCGTCCTCGAGCAGCCGCAGCAGGCGGATGGCGCACGCCAGCCCCGCCTGCCCGCCGCCGACGATCGCGACGCCGACCTCGATCCGCTCGTCCTCGGCGTCCGTCGGCGGGCCGACGAACTCGGCCGCCGCGTCGACGGGCGGAGGGAACTGGCTGGGAGCCGCGCTCATTCCTTCTTGGCCTTCACGGCCTCCGTCAGCTTGGGCACGATCTTGTTCAGGTCGCCGACGATGCCGAGGTCGGAGAACTCGAAGATCGGGGCGTTCGAGTCCTTGTTGATCGCGACGATGTTCTCGGAGCTCATCATCCCGACCTTGTGCTGGATCGCGCCCGAGATGCCGGCCGCCAGGTAGAGCTTCGGCGCGACCGTCTTGCCGGTCTGGCCGATCTGGGCGGCGTACGGGTACCAGCCGGCGTCGACCACCGCGCGGGTGGCCGCCACCGCGCCGCCGAGCGCGCCCGCGAGCTGCTCGAGCGCGTCGAAGCCCTCGGCCTTGCCGAGGCCGCGGCCGCCGGCGACGAGGATGTCGGCGTCCTCGATGTTGACGTCGGCGCCGCGCTGCTCGCCGCGCTGGACCATGCTCGCCTTGAGGCTGTGCGGCGCGAACTCGACGTTGACATCCTCGACGGTGGCCGCGCTGTCGCCGCTCTGGGTCGCCTCGAAGGCGTTCAGGCGGCCGATGATCACGCCGACGTCGGAGCGGTAGTGGACGTCGGACACCTGCGAGTCCTGGAGGATCGGGCGGCGGGCGACGAGCTTGCCGTTGTCGACCTTGACCTCGGTGACCTCCATGCAGACGCCGGCGTCGAGCCGCGCGGCGAGCCCGGCGCCGATCTCGAAGCCGAGCAGGCCGCCGCCGAACAGCAGGTACTTGTGCCCGTTGTCCTGCGCGACCCTGGCCATGGCGTCGACCACGGGTTGCGCGAGCCCCTCGGGGCCCTCGACGCGGAAGACCTTCGTGGCGCCATAGGAGCCCAGCGAGGCGAGCAGGTCGTCCGGCAGGCCGGCCTTGTCGCCGACGACGATCGCGTGGCACTCGCCGCCGAGCTCTTGGGCGAGGCGGGCGCCCTCGGAGACGGCGCCGAGCGAGTTCTTGTTGAACTCGCCCTCGTAGTGCAGTGCGTAGACGAGGATGCTCATGCCAGCAACTTCCTCTCCTCGAGCCAGCCGACGATCTGCTCGACCGTCTCGGTCGTGTCCTCGTCCTCGATGATGCGGCCGGCCTCCTTGGCGGGGGGCGCGGCGAACTCGTTGCAGTGCGCGCGGGCGTTGTCGAAGCCGACGCGGCCGGCGTCGATGCCGGCGTCGCCGATGCTCAGCGTCGCGAGCGGCTTCTTCTTGGCGCCCATGATCGCCTTCAGGCTCGGATAGCGCGGCTCGTTGATGGCGTCGCCGACGGAGATCACCGCGGGGAGCTCGACGAGCACGGTGTCGTAGCCGTACTCGGCCTGGCGCTCGCAGCGCAGCTTGCCGTCGTCGACATCGACCTTGATCACCTGGGTGAGCGAGGGCATCTGGAGGTGGTCGGCGACGACGGCGCCGATCGTGTAGCACTCGCCGTCGTCGGACTGCTGGCCGAGCAGCACGAGGTCCGGCTGACTCCTGCGCGAGCGCCTGGGCGAGCGCGTAGCCGGTGCCGTTGACGTCGGAGCCTGCGAGGGCGTCGTCGGTCAGCTGGATGGCGCGGTCGGCCCCGAGGGAGACCGCCTTGCGCAGCGCGCGCTCGGAGGACGCCGGGCCCATGGTCACGGCGACGACCTCGTCGACCTCCATCGCCCCGCCCTCCTTGAGCTGCATCGCCGCCTCGATGGCGTGCGTGTCGAACGGGTTCAGGTTCTTCTCCC
Source organism: uncultured Solirubrobacteraceae bacterium (assembly GCA_963789005.1). Classification (GTDB taxonomy): domain Bacteria; phylum Actinomycetota; class Thermoleophilia; order Solirubrobacterales; family Solirubrobacteraceae; genus DASSUW01. The sequence continues at coordinate 422,038 of CAWBIZ010000002.1, read as the reverse complement.
CGTTGCGGTCCAGGCGTCCCGTCGAGGCATCGATGCGCTTCTCGACGGCGGCGTCCGGCACCTCCTTGACCAGCACACAGATCTTCACTGAGGACACCTCTTTGTCGGACTCTCGGACGGATCCTACCGCGTTGACTGACGAGTCAATCGCACAATTCGAGCAGGCGCGCCAGTACGCGTTCGCGCAGCTCACCCTGGGGCGGAGCCATCCCGAGGAGGTCGGCCAGCCAGAGACCGTCGGCCGCCAGGCGGGCCACCGTGGCCTCCACGGGATCGCCCCCCTCCGTGGCGACGCGATCCTGCCAGGTCGCATACCGCTCGCGCACTTTCGTCAGCACGGCCGGATCGGCGACAAGCGCCGCGAGCAGTCCGGCCTCCTCGGCCTTGGCGCCGTCGGAGGCCTTGACATAGCCGTGCGGGAAGCGGTCGGCGGCTTGGTCGATGTCGTGCTGGAAGTCGTCGAGCCAGCGGTCCACGAGGCCGTCGAGCAGCTCCCGCTTGGACTTGAAGTGATACAGCAGCCCGCCCTTGGAGACGCCGGCCTCGGCGGCGACGGCGTCGAGGGTGAGCGCCTGCGCGCCGTCGCGCCGGATGACCGCGGCGGCCGCCGAGATCAGCTTGGCGCGCGTGTCTCTCAATGCGCGCCCGCGAGGTTGAGGCCGATGACGCCGGCGATGATCAAGCCGAGGCTGGCGAGCTTCGCCGCCGTGGCCGGCTCGCCGAAGGCGACGAAGCCGATGGTGGCGATCAGCGCCGTGCCCGCGGCGGACCAGACGGCGTAGGTGACGCCGATCGAGAGGTGCTTGAGCACGAGCGCGAGCAGCCAGAACGAGATGCCGTAGCCGACGACGACGACCGCGCTAGGGAGCAGGCGCGTGAAGCCGTCGGAGGAGCGCAGCGCGATGGTTGCGGCGACTTCGGTGACGATGGCGAGGGAGAGAAGAAGCGAGACGGGCATGATGCCGCTTGACTATACCGTCTGGACGGTACAGTTGCAAGCTCGCGGGTATCTGCCGTGCGCGTCTCCGCGGAGACGCCTACGGGGTGACCGCGCCCTGGATGAAGTCGATGATCGCCTGGGTCGGCGCGCCGGGCGTGAAGACCTCGGCCACCCCGAGCTCCTTCAGCTCCGGGATGTCCTGCGACGGGATCGTGCCTCCGACCGTGACGAGCACGTCGCCGGCATCCTGCTCGCGCAATAGCTCCACGATGCGCGGGACGAGCGTCATGTGCGCGCCGGAGAGGATCGAGAGCCCGACGGCGTCGGCGTCCTCTTGGAGCACGGTCTCGACGATCTGCTCGGGGGTCTGGTGCAGGCCGGTGTAGATGACCTCCATGCCGGCGTCGCGCAGCGCCCGCGCGATGATCTTGGCGCCGCGATCGTGCCCGTCGAGGCCCGGCTTCGCGACCACGACGCGGATCTTGCGTTCGGCCATGTGGCCGGATTCTATGGCGTGATCACGAACGTCCGCGCACCGATCAGGCGGCCGTACTCGCTCCGCTCCCGCGCGCCTTCCCCGGGCCAGACGAACCAGCGATAGCGGCGCCCCGGCTTCAGCCGCCGCTTGTGGCCGGCGTACCGCCACGTCGCGGGGAGTCGCAGCCTGGGCCGAGTCGGCCACGCGCTCAGGACCTTGCGCTTGCCGCGGAAGACCTGGACGTTGTAGTAGTCGGCGCCGCGGATCCGCGTCCAGCGCAGGAGCGGCGGATGGTCGAGGGCGACGCCCGCCCGTGGTCCGAGCAGCCGCGGCCCCGGCACGACGGTCAGCGTTCGCTTCGCGGTGTTGCCGGCGGCGTCCGTCGCAGCGACGAGGTACTGGTAGCGATGGCCGTTGCGGAGCCTCCGGTCCACCATGTTCCCGCTCGGTCCGCCCGACAGCAACCGCCGACCGTCCCGCCGAACGTCAAGGTCCACCGCATCCGGCACCGCCCACTCGAGCCGCACCTTGTGATCCCGCCCCGACGCGGTCACGCGCGCGAGCGACGGAGCGGTGGCGTCGTAGCGAAGATCGAAGCGTCCCGGGCGCGCTCGACATTGCCCGCGCGGTCCCAACAGCGGCCGAGCACCTGCGCCGCGGCTGCATCTGGACCGCTGTACGTGCCGGAACTGCATCCAACAACACCCGAAGTCGCATCGTCGCCGAAGAACCTGATCTCTACGGGAGTTCTGTACCAACCATTGGAGTCGGCGCCGCGACTCGCCGCAGCGCCGGTGATCGACGGGCGCGGTCTTGTCAACGCGAACGGTCACCGGGAACGGCGTCCAGTTCAGGTTGTCGTTGCTGACGAGGCACGTTCGCGGATGAAGTCCGTCCTGCGTGAAGCGAAAGCTGTCGCAGTTCTGCGTGAAGTCGGCTGTGAACAACCACGACAGGCGCACGTCGACCGCGTACCAGCCGCTGCAATCGACCGGAGCGACTGAGCAGCGCGGCGACGCGGTCTGAGCCGCGGCGGCGCCCGCCGAGGCGGCGAACGCGGCGCCAGCGAGGGAGGCGATAAGGATTGCGCGCCTCATCGGACGAGCCCTCGGCGCATCGGGGTCAGGAGCGCGAATGAGCCCGCGGCGGCGAGCAGGAGTGCGAGGGCGGCTGCTCGGGCGGCTGGGCTGTCGAGCGTCGGGGCCGCGCTGAGCTCTGGCGGGCGCGAGAGGTCGAACGCCGGCGGTTGGGACTCGGGCAGTGGTTCGGGTTCTCGGCGGGGTCGTGGCTTCGGCGGGTTCGGTGCGGCTGTGGGACGTGGCGCCGGCGCGGCGGCGGGCCGGGTCGGTGCCGGCGTCGGGGCGGGCGGCGTGGCCGCGGGAGCAGCGCGTTGGGCCGGTGCCGGCGGGGACGGGGCGGCGGGCTGGGCGGCTCCCGGTGCGGGATCCGGGGCCGGCCCAGAAGCCGGCGGGGCGGCGTCCGGGCTCTGAGCCGCGGCGCGCCCGGCGGGCGCGAGGATCACGACGAGGACCAGGAGGAGAAGTGCTCCACCGCGTGGGGCGCGTCCGCGCCCGGGCCTCCTTGGCCGAAGTCGTGTCATGGTCGCCGCGCGTCCAGTCCGAAAGCCGACCGTAGCTGACGCGAACACCAATCGTCAACCGCTCAGTTTCGTTGCAGAAACAAGTGGCGGGCGGGGCGCCCGGACGGTCCGGCCGACCGTCCGGCGCCCCCGCTCCGTCAGCGGGTCTGGCCCCTCACTGGTCCTGACGCACCCACTGGAAGGTGCGCGCCAGGTTCAGCGATGCCGAGGCCGCGAACGAGTTGTTCGACTGGTCCACCGAACCGCCGCCGCCATAGCTCTTCTCGCGAACCGGGGCGTTGGTGTTCGAGGCCCAGAACTGCTCGGACGTCGCGTCCGAATCGGCCTTCTGCCAGGTCTCGGCCCACTGACCGACGGCCTGGACCTTGGCGCCGCTGTGGCCGCCATAGCCGCCATGGCTGTCATAGCCGCCGTTCCTGGGGGCGGGGCAACCGCACCCGTGCTGCGACTGGTCGACGGTCTGGCTCGTGTCGGCCGCGTTGATCGCGCCCGACAATGCAGCCGAGTTGTTCGACTGCTCGACCTTGCCGTCGTCGCCGTAGCTGTGGATCCGGACCGGCGCGTTGAGGTTCTTCGCGCCCTTCTGGATCGACGTGGCGTCGCTGTCGGCATGCTGGCCCGTGAAGGCGAGCTGGCCGACGGCCTGCACGCGGTCGCCCGGGCAGTCGCAACCGGCTTGCGACTGCTTGACGTCCTGCGTCGTCGAGGCGTGGTTGCCGGCGAACGACAGCGCCTCGGAGTTGTTGGACTGCTCCACCGAGCCGTTCTTGCCGGGGCTGTGGATCCGGACCCCGATGTTCTCGTTGCTCGGCGAGTACTGCTTGGAGGTGGCCTCGGACTTCGCGTCCTGCAGCGTCACCGCCTTCTGACCGACCGCCTGGACCCCGGCTCCGCCTGAGCCGTGATCCTTCTTGCCGGTCGGGCAGCCGCAGCCATCCTGCTTCTGGTCGACCTTCTGATCCGTCTCGGCCTTGTTCGCCGCGAGGCTGCCGGCGAACGAGTTGTTCGACTGCTCGACCTTGCCGTCGTCACCGCCGCTGTGGATCCGGACCGAGATGTTGCTGTTGCTCGGCTTGACCTGCTCCGAGGTGGCCTTCGAGTCGGCCTTCTGGCCCGTCAGGCCGATCTGACCGACGGCCTGCTCGCCGGCGCCGGCACCCGACTGGGTGACCGCCTGCTGGGTCGAGGCCTTGTTCACGGCGCCGGAGACGGCCGCCGAGTTGTTGCTCTGCGAGACCGAGCCGCTGTCGCCAGGGCTGAAGATCCGCACAGAGATGTTGCTGTTGCTTGGGTTGGTCTGCGTCGAGGACGCGCTCGAGCTGGCCGACTGGCCAGTCGCCGCGAGCTGCTCCACCCCTTGGACCGACTGCGCCTGAGCGACGCCGGATCCGAGGAGGAGGAGCACCGCGAGCGCGCCCACAAGCGCGATCAGGTGTCGTTTCACGTCGAACTTCCTCCGTTGATATCGAGCGATACCACCGGGCGATATCCGCCCGGTGCTTGGCGTTTGAGGTCGCGCGCAGGCGCTAGCCAGGCCGCTCGAGCCGTGGACCCCGTGGCCACGGCAGACGCCAGGCGGGGCCGGTCCACCGGCGCAGCCAGAGGCGGGGTAGGACAAGTCCGAGGGCGCTCAGGAGCACCGCGATCCAGCCGGCGAGCAGCAGCGAGGCTGCTCCGCCGAAGCCGCTCGCGGGCCCGGCGGCAGGGCCGTCGGCGCCCGAAGGGAGGGACGGGCCGGCGGCGCGGCCCGCGTCACGCGGGCGCGCTTGCGCGGCAGGGCGGGCGTGCGGCGCCGCGCGGGCGGCGTCGACCCGCAGGTCCGGCGGAGCGGCCAGGGCGGCGCCGAGGTCGAGCGGGGAGATCGCGGCCGTCGGAGGCGGCGGGCGCTCCCGGCTGGCGGGGCCCGCGGCGTCGCCGGATCGTCCGCGCTCGGGTTCAGGTCGTGCCGCGGCCTCCGGCTCGCCGGCAAGCGGCGCCAGGAGCTCGGCGACCTCGGGCGGCACGGCCGGCATCGACGGCCAGGACGCGAGGGTGTCGGCCGCCGGCAGCGCGCCGAGCCCTTCGGCGAGATTGGGGGCCAACGCGCCGGGCGCGTCCGCGCCGCACGACCAGCGCCACACCCAGCCCGCGCTCGCAGCGGCCGCCGCGGGGCCGCCGCCATCGCCGCCGAAGCACGCGGACGTCCACACCCACTCCCACGCGTCGGGCATCCCGCCGCCCGCGGCCGGGTCGAGGACGCCACCCGCCGCCAATGGACCGCCGCCCGCGGCCGCCTCAGGCCCGGGCGGACTGCCGCCCGCGGCCGCGCCGCCGGGCGAGGTGCTCGGCGACTCGGCCTTCGCGGGCGTCGGGACCACGACGGCGTTGTTCGTCTGGGTCACCGGGCCATCGTCGCCCGGGCTGTTGATCCGGATCGAGACGTTGACGTTCTGCGGATTCTGCTGTGTCACTGTCACATCCGGAGCCTGTTCACTGTGATACTGCTCGCGCTCCGGTTGATACTCCGGCTTCGGCGCCGCCGGCGGAGCGGCGGGCGCGACCGGCGCCGCAGCGGGCTTTGCGGCCGCTGCGGCGGGCAGCGCCTCCCGCACGACGACCTCGATCTCGCGATACTGCTCCGATACCACGCTCTCAGGCGGGTTCGCGGGCACAGCGGGCATCGCCTCGAGCATCGCGGCCGGATCCTGGGCCACTGCCGCGGGCGCCAGCACCGCCAGCCCGAGGGCGGCGGCGAGGGCAGCGGCGGCCGGCGCGCGTTTCACATCTATTCGATGCCCAAATCAGGTGAATCCGAGCCATCCGCTGCGCAATTGCTGGTAGTGTCGGGCAGTGAACCCTGCCGCCCGCCGCGAGCTCATCGAGCGCCATCTCCCGCTCGTCCGCGCGCTGGCCCGGCGGTACGCCGGCGAGGAGTCGGTCGAGGAGCTCGTCCAGGTCGGCGCGATCGGCCTGATCAAGGCCGTCGACAGCTATGACGGCGCTCGCGGCGTGCCGCTCAGCGCCTACGCCGCCCCCGCGATCGCCGGCGAGATCCGCCATCACCTGCGCGACCGGTGCGCGCCCGTGCGGGTCCCGCGGCGGGTGCGGGCCGACGGGATCCGCGTGCACGCCGTCGGGCTCGAGACCGTGCCCGACGACCCGGCCGACCCCGTCGCGGCGGCCCAGGACCGGCTCGACCTCTCGGCGGCGATGCGATCGCTCCCGCGGCGAGAGCGCGAGGTCGTCGGCCTGCGCTACGTCGAGGACCTCAGCCAGGCGCAGATCGCGGTGCGGACCGGGCTCTCGCAGGTCCACGTGTCCCGCACGCTGCGCGGTGCGCTCGCCCGCCTGGCGGTCCAGCTCACCTCGTCCTCGACCGAAGGTCAGAGCCCTGCCATTGCCGGGGAGGCCCGAGCGTCGTAGATTCAACGGCATGGCGACGGCGCCCGCGAAGTCCAAGCGCGCGGAGAAGGAGTCGAGCCACAGCGGGCGGCTGCTCCTGCGCATGCCCCCGGCACTCCATGCGGAGCTCGCCGAGGCCGCCGACCGTGAAGGCCAGAGCCTCAACGCGTACATCACCGGCGTGCTCGCCGACCGTGACGGCGAGGAGTCGGCGCCCGGCGCGCAGACCCGCACGCCGAGCCGCCTCATACGCACCGCCGTGGTCGTCGACCTCGTGCTCGTGGCCGTCGCCGCGCTCGTGGCGATCGCGCTGCTCGTCGTCGCCTGGCCGTAGCGCCCGACTACTCGACGACGAGCCGCATCCGCATGTCGGGCTCGTGGATCGTGCACACGATCCGGTAGCTGCCGCGCGTCCGCATCGTCTTCTTGTACTCGCCGCTGCGCTTGGTCTTCGAGCTGAAGGAGCGCGGCCCGCTGTCCACCGCGACGTTGTGGCGGCGCGCGCCGCGCCAGCGCCATTCGACGACCGTGCCCTTGGACACCGTCACGGTCGCCACGCGGTCGCTGCGCACGAAGTAGTTGTCGTCGACCCGCACGGTGCGCGTGGCGGCGCTCACAGGGACGGCGGCGACCAGGAGAACCGCCGCGGCGAGGAGCAGGCTGCGCATCACGACGCAGTACGCGCGCGGACGCCGCGAGGTTCGACATGCGCCTGACTAGGGTGCGAGGAATGCGCGCGCTGCTCGCCTACGTCCGCCCGCACCGCAGCGCGCTGATCGTGGCGGGCGTGCTCGGGCTGCTCGGCGCGGCGGCCGGGCTCGCCCAGCCGCTCGCCGCGCGCGAGGTGATCGAGGCGCTGGCCGACGACGAGCCGGTGTGGCGGGCGATCGTGCTCCTCACGGCGCTCGTGATCGGCGCGGCGTTCGTGACCGCCGTGCACTTCTGGGTGCTGGAGCGCACGGCGCAGCGGATCGTGCTGCGGGCCCGGCGGGGCCTCACGGGCCGCGTCCTGCGGCTGCGGATGGCCGAGCTCGACGGACTCGCGCCCGGGGACCTGGTCGCCCGTGCGACCTCGGACACGACGCTGCTCGGCGAGGTCGCGTCGACCGGCCTCGTGCAGTCCTTCAACGGCGTGGTCTCGCTGATCGGCGCCATCGTGCTGATGGCGGTGCTCGACATCCCGCTGCTGCTCGTGACACTGCTCGTGCTGGCCGTCGTCGCGGCGACCGTCGGGTTCGTGCTGCCGCGCGTCATGCGGGCGACCGAGCGGGCGCAGGCCGCCGTCGGCGACCTGGGCGCCGTGCTCGAGCGCGCGCTGGGCGCCATCCGCACGGTCAAGGCGAGCGGCGCCGAGTCGCGCGAGGCCGCCGCCCTCGACGCCGCCGCCGGCAACGCCTACGCCGAGGGCATGCGCAACGCCCGCTACCAGGCGCTGATCGGTACCTCGACCGGACTGGCCGTGCAGTTCTCGTTCCTCGCCGTGCTCGGCCTGGGCGGCGCGCGCGTGGCCAACGGCTCACTCGAGGTCGGCGACCTGATCGCCTTCCTGCTGTACCTCTTCTACCTGTCCGAGCCGATCTCGGGGATCGCCTCGGGAGCGACGCAGCTGCAGGCCGGCCTCGCTGCCGTCAAGCGGCTGGGCGGCATCGAGGAGCTGGCGGTCGAGGAGGAGGACGACGGCGTCATGGCCGCCACGCCCGCCGACGGGCCGCTCGTGCGCTTCGACGAGGTCGGCTTCCGCTATCGCGACGGCGGCCCTCCCGTGCTCGACGACGTGAGCTTCACGATCCCGCCGCGCGGGCTGGTCGCGATCGTCGGGCCGTCCGGCGCGGGCAAGACGACGCTGTTCGCGCTGCTCGAGCGCTTCTACGACCCGACCGAGGGCGTGGTTGCGTTCGCCGGTCGCGACCTGCGGGCGTGGCCGCGGGCTGAGCTGCGCGCGGAGATCGCGTACGTGGAGCAGGAGGCTCCCGTCCTCGCCGGGACGCTGCGGGCGAACCTGCTCTACGCCGAGCCCGACGCGAGCGAGGAGGAGCTGCGCGCCGCGATCGCCACGACGCGCCTCGACGGCTTCGTCGCAGCCCTCGACGACGGGCTCGACACCGAGGTCGGCGCCCGCGGCACGACGCTGTCGGGCGGGGAGCGCCAGCGGGTCGCGATCGCCCGCGCGCTGCTGCGCTCGCCGCGCCTGCTGCTGCTCGACGAGGCGTCCTCGCAGCTCGATGCGGTCAACGAGATGGCGCTGCGCGACGCGGTGGCCGGCGCGGCCGAGGAGCGCGCCGTCGTCGCGATCGCGCACCGCCTCTCGACGGTGGTGGCCGCCGACCGGATCGTCGTGCTCGACGGGGGCCGCGTGCGCGCCATCGGCACGCACGCCGAGCTGGTGGAAGGCGACGAGCTCTATCGCGAGCTCGCCGCCACCCAGCTCACCGCTTGACCTTCAGGCGGAAGCGCCGGCGAGGGCGGATCCGCGGCTGCTCGGCGAGGTCGGAGAGGATGAGTGCGGCGAGCACGCTGGCGCGCATCATGCCCTCTCTTCGACGTGGGCACCGGGCGCCTTGGAGCCACCCGGATCGGAGGGGACCGTCGCGGTCGGCGCCGCGAGGACGGCGCCGACGAGGAGGGCGAGGGCCGCGACTTCGTATCTGCGCAGCGTCATGGTCGACGAGTCTGCGCGAGCCGCCGCGGCCGCGCATCGGGGAGAACCCTTGTCCACCCCCTCAACAGCTCCGGCGCTCGTAGCGGCGGACGCGGCGCTCGGCCGCGCCGACCTTCTGCTCGTCGACGGCGTCGCCGAGCCCGGCTCGCGCGCGCTGGCCGGCGAGTAGGAGCTCGATGTCGGTCCGGATCTCGGCCGGCGCGGCCTGCTCGATCTGCTCGAACTGCGGCGCGAAGCGCTCGACGAAGCGCCGCTCGGCGGCCTCGAAGTCCTCGGCGGTGGCGTTCTCGCGCTCGAGGCGGGCGAAGAACTTCGTGCCGGCGGCGTCCATCTCGCGGGTCAGCGCGCAGTAGCGCTCGGCGTCGCCGCTCGGCGGCGTGGCGGTGGCACGGGCGCTCGTCTGCGCGGTGTCGTCCTCGCCGCAGGCGGCGAGCGCGAGGGTGGCGACGAGCGCGATGGCGGTGGTGAGGTGGCGAGTCATGCGCCGACCGTACGCACGCCTTTCCGGCGCGTCGTCGCCCCGCGAGAGCGCGGGCATCGTCCGCGCGGACGATCTTCGAGGCGCGCAAGATCGTCCGCGCAGGCGAGGCCGCGAGCGAATCGCCGGACTACGCTCGCACCATGCCTCGACGGATCGACGTCGCCATCGCCGCCACCGTGGCGGTGATCGCGCAGCTCGAGACGTGGCTCGGTGGCTACGAGCCGCAGGCGGCCCAGGCCGCGACCGCGCTCGCGATGACCGTGCCGCTCGCGTGGCGGCGCATCGCGCCGCTCGTGGTGCTGGCGCTGGTGATCGCGCCGCTGGGCGTGATGGAGCTCGTGGGCAACGAGGCCGACGCCGGCTACATCCTGCTCGCGCTGATCGTGGCCTTCGTCTCGGTTGGGAGCGTTCCCGACCGGCGGCGCGCAATCGCCGGGCTGGCGCTCGGCCTCGCGCTGCTGACGGCCGTGTTCCTGCTCGAGGCGGAGTCGACGTTCGTCGGCGACCTCGTGTTCATCGGCGGCATCCTCGGCTCGGCCTGGGTGCTGGCCGCCGTGCTGCGCGAGCGCTCCGACCGCGCTGACCGCCTGGTCGTTGAGCGCGACGTGCGCGCCCGCGAGGCGGTCGTCGAGGAGCGCGCCCGGATCGCGCGCGAGCTGCACGACGTCGTCGCCCACGCGGTCAGCGTGATCGCCGTCCAGTCGGGCTCGCTGCGCCGCCGGCTGCGCCACGAGCGGCCGGACGAGGCCGAGGAGCTGCGGGCGATCGAGGAGACCGCGCGGCAGGCGCTCGGTGACATGCGGCGCATGCTCGGCCTCCTGCGGAGCGACGAGGACGGCCTCGCCCTCACGCCCCAGCCGGGGCTCGACCAGGTCGACCGGCTCGTCGAGCAGGTGCGCGAGACCGGCCTCGCCGTCGAGGTCGCTGTCGAGGGCGAGCGCCGCCCACTCCCGCCGGGCGTGGACCTCGCCGCGTACCGGATCGTGCAGGAGTCGCTCACCAACGTGATCAAGCACGCCGGGCCGGCGCGCGCCCGCGTGGCGCTGCGCTACGACGACCGCGAGCTGAGGCTCGAGATCACCGACGATGGTCGCGGGCCCGGCCCGAGCGTCAACGGCGGCGGCCACGGCCTCGTCGGCATGCGCGAGCGCGTCTCGCTCTACGGCGGCTCGCTCGAGGCTGCTCCGGTGCCGGACGGCGGCTTCCAGGTCCGGGCACGGCTGCCGACATGAGCCTGCGCGTGGTGGTGGCCGACGACCAGTCGATGGTGCGCGCCGGCTTCCGCTCGCTGCTCAACGAGGAGCCCGGCCTCGAGGTCGTCGGCGAGGCGGCCGACGGCGAGCAGGCCGTCGCCGCCGTCCGCCGATTCCGGCCTGATGTTGCTCTCATGGACATTCGGATGCCGAACGTCGACGGCCTCGAGGCGACCCGCCGGATCGTGTCCGCGGGGCTGGCCACCCGGATCCTGATCCTCACCACCTTCGACCTCGACGAGTACGTCTACGAGGGCCTGCGGGCCGGCGCCAGCGGCTTCCTGCTCAAGGACGCCTCGCCGGAGCAGCTGATCGCGGCGATCCAGGTCGTCGCCGAGGGCGAGGCCGTGCTCGCGCCGACCGTCACGCGCCGCGTCGTCGAGGCCTTCGCCCGCATCCCCGCCGCCGACGACGGCCTGCGCGCCGCGCTCGACTCGCTCACCGCACGCGAGCGCGAGGTCCTCCGCCTGCTCGCCCGCGGCCGCTCGAACGCCGAGATCGCACGCGAGCTCGTCGTCAGCGAGGCCACGGCCAAGACCCACGTCCGCCACGTGCTCTCCAAGCTCGACCTCCGCGACCGCGTCCAGGCGGTGGTGTTCGCGTACGAGTCCGGCCTCGTACGGGCCGGCGATGCCTAGCCGCGCATGGACTCGCCGAGCAGCGCTCGGGCGATGACGAGCCGCTGGATCTCGCTCGTGCCCTCGTAGATCTCCGTGACCTTGGCGTCGCGGTAGTAGCGCTCGGCCGGGAACTCCTTCGTGTAGCCGTAGCCGCCGAGGACCTGGATCGCCTCGCCGGTCTGGCGACGGGCGACGGCGGAGGCGAAGAGCTTGGCCTGCGCGCCCTCGACGGTGTGCGGTCGGCCGGCCTGCTTGAGCCGCGCGGCCCGCCAGGTCAGCGCGCGGGCGGCCTCGATCTCGGTCTGCATGTCCGCGAGCTTGTGCTGGATCGCCTGGAAGCGGGCGATCGGCCCGCCGAAGGCGGTGCGCTCCTTGGCGTAGGCGGTGGCGACGTCGAGCCCGGCCTGGGCGATCCCGACCGCCTGCGCGGCGATCCCGATCCGCCCGCCGTCGAGCGTGGACAGCGCGATCCGCATGCCGCCGCCCGGCTCGCCCAGCCGCTCTCCCGGCGTGTCCTCGAACGCCAGGTCGGCGGTCGAGGAGGAGTTGAGGCCGAGCTTCTCCTCCTCGCGCGTGACCGCGAAGCCATCGGCGCCGGCGCGCACCACGAAGGCGCCGATCCCGCGGTCGCCCTCGCGCGCGAACACGATGAACGTGGCGGCGTGCGAGCCGTTGGTGATCCACTGCTTGGTGCCGGTGATCCGATCGTCGACGGCGCGGGTGCGCATGGCGGAGGCGTCCGAGCCGGACCCCGCCTCGGTCAGCGCGAATGCCCCGATCTCCTCCCCCGCCGCCAGCGCGGGCACGTACGGCGAGCCGTGGGCGAGCAGCGGCAGCGTGCACGCGCTCGTGTGCACGGCGACGGTGACGCCGACGCCCGCGTCCGCCCGCGAGAGCTCCTCGAGCACGAGGATGTACGAGAGGAAGTCGGCTCCGGCGCCGCCGTGCTCCTCGGGCACGCAGACGCCCATCAGCCCCAGCTCGCCGAGCTCGCCGAACAGCTCTCGCGGGAAGATGTGGTCGCGGTCCCACTCGGCCGCGCGCGGGGCGATCCGGTCGTCGGCGAAGCGCCGCGCCAGCTCGCGGATCTCCTCCTGCTCGGCGGTCAGCTCGCTCATGTGCGCGCCCGCTGGATCGCCACCGAGCCGAGCCCGCCGGCGGCCGCGGCCGCCATGGCGGCGCCCGCGAAGCGCAGCCGGCGGCGGTCGAAGCGCAGGATCTCCCACCCCTCCTGCCGCGCGACCCTGGCCAGCTCCGCATCCGGGTTGACGGCCACGGGATGGCCGACCGCGCGCAGCATCGGCAGGTCGGACTCGGAGTCGGAGTAGCCCCAGGAGGCGGTCAGGTCGATGCCCTCGCGCTCGGCCAGCTCGCGGATCGCCTGCGCCTTGCCCTCGCGGTAGGTGAACGGCCCGCCGGCGCGGCCGGTGTAGTGCCCGTCGACGACCTCCGAGACCGAGCCGACCGCACCGTCGAACGTGAGCACGATCGCCATCAACTCGGCCATCTCCTGCGAGGCGGCGGTGCAGATGAAGATCGGGCGGCCGGCGTCCTGGTGCTCGTAGGCGATGTCGAGCATCCGCGGGTACAGGCGCGGGAGCACCCCCGCGAGCACGTCGGGCGCCAGCCGCTGCATGTCGCGCACGCGCACGCCCTCGAGCAGCTGCGCGATCCGCTCGCGCAGCGCGTCGGTGCCCTTGTCGGTCGAGCCGCGCAGGCTGAAGCGCACGTTCTCGAGCGTGTCGGCGATCAGCCGCCGGCGCGAGACGAGCCCCGCCTTGTACGCCGCCCGCCCGAACTGGAACGCCGACGAGCCCGCCATCAGGGTGCGGTCGAGGTCGAAGAACGCTGCTCCCGGCTCGTCCTCTCGCCGGAGCGCACCGCCCCCGGGAGGGGGCGGGAGGATGTGCGGGCGCTCCGTCACAGGCGAATCCGATCGGCCGTCGGCCGTCGGGCGGTGCGGAGACGTGCGCTCGGATTCACTAAACCTGGACGATCACGGCGTCGCCCTGGCCGCCGCCCGAGCAGATCGCCGCGCAGCCGTAGCCGCCGCCGCGCCGCCGCAGCTCGTGCACCAGCGTCGCGAGGATGCGCGCGCCGGAGGCGCCGATGGGGTGCCCGATCGCGACCGCGCCGCCGTTGACGTTCACGCGGTCCTCGTCGATCCCCAGCATGCGCATCGAGTTCAGGGTGACCGAGGCGAATGCCTCGTTGATCTCCCAGAGGTCGATGTCGCCGGGCTGGAGACCGGCCTTGTCGAGCGCCTTGAGCGCGGCGTTGGCGGGCGTGCGGGCGAGCCACTCGAAGTCGTCGGCCACGGCCGCCTGGGCGACGATCGTCGCAAGCACCTCGCGGCCTTCGCGCTCGGCCCACTCGTCGGAGGCGAACACGATCGCGCCCGCCCCGTCGTTGACGCCCGGCGAGTTCCCGGCCGTGTGCGAGCCCTCCTTGCCGCTCAGCCCAGGCAGCTTCGACAGCGCCTCCAGCGACGAGTCCCGTCGCGGCGCCTCGTCGACCTCGACCACGGTGTCGCCCTTCCGGCCCTTGATCGTCACCGGGACGATCTCCTCGGGCAGGCGACCGTCGTCGGTCGCGGCGATCGTGCGCTCGTGCGAGCGCAGCGCCCACTTGTCGAGGTCCGCGCGGGTCATCTCCAGCTGCTCGCCGACCTCGGTCGCCTCTTCGAACATCTGCTTGCCGGTGAACGGGTTGCGCAGGCCGTCCTGGACCATCGCGTCGAGCGCCTGCACGTCGCCCATGCGGAAGCCGAAGCGCGCCTTGGGGAGCAGGTACGGCGCCTGCGACATCGACTCCATGCCGCCGCCGACCGCCAGCTCGAGGTCGCCGGCGCGCACCGCCTGGTCGATCATCCCGGCCGCGCGGATGCCCGACGCGCACACCTTGTTGATCGTCTCCGAGGAGACCTCCTTCGGGATCCCGGCCTTGATCTGGGCCTGCCGCGAAGGGATCTGCCCCGTGCCCGCCTGCAGCACCTGGCCCATGACGACGTGCTCGACCTGCTCCGGTGCGACCTCCGCCCGCTCGAGCGCGGCCTTGATGGCGATCCCGCCGAGTTCGGTGGGCGAGAGCGAGGCCAGGCCGCCGCCGAGCTTGCCGACCGGCGTACGGGCGCTACCCAGGATCACGGTTCGAGGCATCGGTCGAGTCTATTAAGGTGGCACTTCGTTGCGCGTACGTTCGACCACTGAGGCACCGCCCGACACCGGCGCTGACACGATCGCCGTCGGCGTGTTCGACGGTGAGCCGATCGCCCACGACGTCGACGGGGTGCTGCAGGGCTTCGTCGACTCCGGCGAGGCCCGCAGCGGCCTGCGCAAGGTCGCGGTCGCCCACGCCGGCGGCCGCCGCTACGTGCTCGCGGGGCTGGGCTCGCGCGAGAAGTTCGATGACGAGGCGGCGCGTGTGGCCGCCGCCGCGGTCGTCGGCCGCGCCAAGGAGCTCGGCACGCGCGCGCTGTGCTGGGAGGTTCCTCACCACATCGAGTCACCCGGTTTCGTCGAGGGCACCGTGCTGGCGGCGTACGAGTACCGCGCCTTCAAGGCGCCCGACGAGGACGCCGCGCCACGGCTCGAGGAGCTGGTGATCTCCGCTCACCACGACACGAGCGTCGAGGTCGGCGAGGCCGCGATCGCGGCAGAGGGGGCCAACGCTGCGCGCGATCTGCAGAACGCCCCCGCCAACGCGCTGACGCCGCGCGCGCTCGCCGCCCGCGCCCGCGAGCTCGAGGGCGTGACCGTCGACGTCTGGGGCCGCGCGGAGATCGAGGACGCCGGCATGGGCGCCTTCGCCGGCGTCGCGCGCGGCAGCCACGAGGAGCCGCAGCTGATCACGATCCGCTACGACCCGCCGGACGTCGCCGGCCCGCTGCTCGGCTTCGTCGGCAAGGGCGTCACCTTCGACTCGGGCGGGATCTCGATCAAGCCCGGCGCGAAGATGAGCGAGATGAAGTTCGACATGTCGGGCGCCGCCGCCGTGCTCGAGGCCACGGGGGCGATCGCCCGCCTCGGCCTCCCCACCCGCCTGGTCACCGTGATCGGCGCCACCGAGAACCTGCCCAGCGGCCATGCGCTCAAGCCGGGAGACATCCTGCGCGCGAAGACCGGCACGACGATCGAGGTCATCAACACCGACGCCGAGGGCCGGCTCGTGCTCGCCGACTGCCTCGCCCACGCGATCGACCAGGGCGCCGAGCGGCTCGTCGACGTCGCCACGCTCACCGGCGCGATCGTCACCACCTTCGGCTCGACCTACGCGGGCCTGTTCGGCAGCGACGACGACTGGTGCGCGCAGGTCGAGGCCGCCGGCACGCGCAGCGGCGAGCTTGCCTGGCGGCTCCCGCTGCACGCCGAGTACGCCGACCTGATCAAGGGCCGCTACGGCGACATCATGAACGCCGTCGAGGCGCGCAAGGCGGGCTCGATCACCGCCGCCGAGTTCCTGCGGCGCTTCACGGGCGACGTCCCGTGGGCGCACCTGGACATCGCCGGCATCGCCTGGGACAACGGCAAGCCGTACACGCCCAAGGGCGGAGCGGGCTTCGGTGTCCGCCTGCTCGTCGAACTCGCGCGAGCGAACACCGAAGCGCCGAACCTTCACTGACTGGGGCGCGCTACCTCACCCTGAGGCGACCCTGCATCCACGGGTGGATGCCGCAGAGGTAGCTCAGGTTGTCGCCCTCGTCGGCGCTCACGCGGAAGATGACCTTCTTCTTGCCCGGAGGTCCGGGCGGGATGAAGATCGAGTCACCCGGGCGGTCGAATCCCGGGTCGCCGACGTCAACCACCGGGTTAACGGGCTCACCCGTGTTGGGATCCTCCCCGTGGGCCTCGAAGATCGCGTCGCAGGCCGGGCATTCGAACGAGTTCGGCAGCGCGCGGCGCCGGACCACCGAGATCGTGTGCGGATCCTGGGTCTTGGATCGGTTGCGCAGGACGACCCGGTCGCCGCTGTCGACCGTGAGGACCCCAGGCGCGAAGCGCTGCGTGTCCTTGACCGACTTGCCGGGCTTGAAGTCCAGGCCGCCGACGATCCGCAGTCGCTTCGTAGCGGCGGTGGCAGGGGCGGCTGCGACGAGGCAGAGCCCCGCGACGGCAAAGAGCAGGACGGTAATACGGCGTGGCATGTGTCCTCCGACTTATGGCGCCTCCCTTGCGCCTGACAGAGGCGAAGGTATCCCGCGCATCGTTCGCGACGCAAGCACTCCGGCGCGCCAGATGTCAGGAATTCGCCATCCGACTGGACGGTCTTCACGTGATGAGCAGGACCAGCGCCACGATCGTGCCGTAGACGATGACGATGCGTCGGAGGATCTCCGAGGGGATCCTTCGGCCGTAGCGTGCTCCGACCGCCGCGCCGACGAGCGAGCCGGCGGCGATCAGGAGCGCGGCGTCCCAGGCGACGTCGGCGACGACGATGAACAGCAGGCCGGCGACCGCGTTGGCCACGCCGGCGAGAACGTTCTTCATCGCGTTCAGGACCTGCAGGTCGAACGGGAACGAGAGCCGCAGGAGCGAGACGAGGATGATCCCCTGGGCGGCGCCGAAGTAGCCGCCGTAGATGCCGGTCGCGAACGACGACGCCACGCCGCCGGTCATGTTCGGCCCGCCCGCGTGCTGCCCGGGTGACGGCTTGACGGCCATCAGCGCGACGGCGAGCAGGATCAGCGCAGGGACGACCGCGTCGAACACCGCGTCCGGCAGCTCGAGCAGCAGGATCCCGCCGAGCACGGCGCCGAGCGTGGTCCCGATCGCGAGGATCCCGCAGCGCCGCCACTGGCCGCGCAGCTCGCGCCGGTAGCCGAAGCTGCCGCTCACGCCGCCCGGGACGAGCCCGACGCAGTTGGAGACGTTCGCGGTCACCGGCGAGAAGCCGACCGCCAGCAGGGTCGGGAACGTGATCAGCGAGCCGGAGCCGACGACCGCGTTGACGCCGCCGGCCACGGTCCCCGCCGCCAGCACGGCCAGGACCTCGACGACGGTCATGCGGGCACGGCCGCGTCAGAATCGTCGGCCATGGACTTCGACCTCTCCCCCGACCACGACCTCATCCGCCGCACCGTACGCGACTTCGCCGAGCAGGAGATCGCCCCCGCGGCCGAGGAGCTCGACCGCGAGAAGCGCTTCCCGTACGAGATCGTGGCCAAGCTCGGAGAGCTGGGGCTGATGGGAATCCCGTTCCCGGAGGAGTACGGCGGCGCCGGCGCCGACACGCTCGCCTACGCGATCGCGGTCGAGGAGCTGACGCGGGTCGACTCGTCGGTGGCGATCACGGTCTGCGCGCACACCTCGCTCGGGACCCAGCCGATCTACCTGTTCGGCAGCGAGGAGCAGAAGCGCGACTGGCTGCCGGAGCTGACCGCGGGCCGGCGGCTGGGCGCGTTCGGGCTGACCGAGCCGGAGGCGGGGTCGGACGCCGGGAACGTCCGCACGCGCGCGCGGCTGGACGACGGCGAGTGGGTGATCGACGGCGCCAAGCAGTTCATCACCAACGCCGGGACCGACATCTCCGGGATGGTCGTGATAACGGCTCGCACCGGCGAGGACGAGGTCTCGAACCTGCTGGTGGCCAACGGCACGCCGGGCTACGAGCAGGGCGCGCCGTACCGCAAGATGGGCTGGAACGCGTCCGACACGCGGCCGCTGACGTTCGACGGCTGCCGGGTGCCCGAGGAGGCGCTGGTCGGTCCGCGCGGCGCCGGCTTCAAGCAGTTCCTGCGCGTGCTCGACATCGGGCGCATCGGGGTGGCGGCGATGGGCGTCGGTCTGGCCCAGGGGGCGCTCGACCAGGCGCTCGCGTACGCCAAGGAGCGGCGCGCGTTCGGCAAGCCGATCTCCAAGTTCCAGGCGATCCAGGCCAAGCTCGCCGACATGGCCACCGAGATCGAGGCCGCGCGGCTGCTGACCTACAAGGCGGCGCGGCTCAAGGACGCCGAGCGCAACTTCACGCTCACCGCCGCGCAGGCCAAGCTCAAGACCGGCCGCCTGGCGGTGCGCTGCGCCGAGGAGGCCGTCCAGATCCACGGCGGCTACGGCTACATCGAGGAATACCCCGTCTGCCGCATGTACCGCGACGCCAAGATCCTCACGATCGGCGAGGGCACCGACGAGATCCAGCAGATGGTGATCGCCCGCGCGCTCGGCGCGTGAGCGGGCCAAGCAAGCTTGGCCTTGCGAGTTCGCTTCGCGAACATCGTGAGGGGGAATCGGCTGGCGCCGATTCCCTTGCGAGTTCGCTTCGCGAACATCGCGAGGGGCGACCGGACCACCGGGAGCGGTTTTGAGGCTGTTCGCGCTCGGAGCGCTGCTGTTCGGCGTCTACCTGATCGGGCTCGGCGTCGACCCGCGGGGCGGCGAGGAGGTCACCTACGCACTGATCGCCAACGCGCTGATCGAGGACGGCACGCTCGTGCGCGAGCCCGAGGGAATCGGCTTCCCGCTGCTGATCGCGCCCGCCGAAGGGCTCGGGGTGGTCCAGCCGTTCCTCGCCGCGGTGGCCGCGCTCGGCTTCGTGCTGGGGGCGCTGCTCGCACGCCGGATCGTCCCGGAGCCGTACGCGAGCGCGGGCGCCGCGCTCGTCGGGCTGTCGGCGCCGGCCGTGGCCCACGCGGGGGCGATCGCGCCCGGTGCGACGGCGGGTGCGCTGCTCGCCGGCGCCGTGGTCCTGACCGCGGGTGTGCGCGAGCACGCGGGCGCCGCGCGCGTGCTCGGCGCCGCGCTCCTGCTCGCCGTGCTCCCGTGGCTCGATCCGCTGCTCGTGATCCCGGCGCTCCCGGTCGTCGCCGCCCTGTACCTGTGGTGCCGCCGCGCGCGGCGCCCGACGCTGGCGCTGATCGCCGCCGAGGTGGTCACCGGGTCGCTGGTCGTCTACGCGACCGTGAACGACCGTCTCTACGGCCAGCCGCTCCCGGACGAGATGATCGGCGGGGTGGACGGCGCGGCCGGGCTGATCTGGACCCCGGTGCTGGCGCTGGCCGCGCTGGCCGCCTGGCGACTGTGGCGTTCGCGGCGCGAGCAGCTCGCCCGGGCGATCCCGGCGCGCGCGGCCGCCGAGGCGGCCGCCGGCCTCGCGCTGGCGGTGGTCGTCGCCCAGCTGCTGGTGGCGCTGTTCCTGTCGACGGAGCCCGCCGGCGACCCGTTCCCGGGCCGCGACCTCACCCCGCTGCTGCCGGTGGGCGCAGCGCTCGTCGCATGGGGCCTGCGGCACGCGCCGCGGGCGGGGTCGCTGCTCGGCGCGGTCACCGTTGGTCTGACCGTCTGGGTGGTGGCGGGATGAACCTAAACGGTCGTGCCGCCACCCACGTCAGGTACGGCGTCGTGCGCTGACCCGGAACTCGAGCGCGTGGATCTGCGCTTGGCCGTAGGAGCCGGTCTGGACCGGGCCGGCGGCGCTGGCCCGGTCGCCGACCCGGGGGTCGCGGTGCGGGCGGCGCTCGGGTGCGACGTCGACCGCGGTGAGGCCCGGCCCGGTGATCGAGCCGGCGTTCAGGACCACGTGGAGATCGCCGTCGCCGTCGGGATCGATGCGCTCGACGAAGACGATCGTGCCGCGCACCGCGCGGCAGCCGAGCACGCCCTGCGGGCAGCGGGAGCGGCGGACGTCGCGGCGGCGGGCTTCCGGCGGAGGAGTTGCGGTGGCGGTGGGTGCGGCCGCCGGCGGCTGCGCTGGCGGCTGCTCCTCCTCGCCACACGCTGCGACGCCGATCGCCGCCGCGACGACGATGCCGAGCGCGAGCCGGCGCATCAGCGCTCCGGACGGGCGGCGTCGCTCGCGTCGATCGCCCCGCGGGCGAGGATCACGCTCGCCGCGCTCGCGGGGTCGAGCCGCCGGGCGACGACCTCGTCGAGCAGCTCGGCGACCTCGGGGTCGTCCCGCAGCGACGCCTGGAGCGCGCGGCGCAGCCGCATCGTCGCCAGGCCGAGCACCTCGCCCATCAGGTTGCGCCGGCGCCGCTCGGACAGCGTGCCCTCGGCCTCGACGTACGCGCGATGCTCGGCGATCTTGGCGGCCAGCTCCTCCACCCCGGTCCCGCGCGCGGCCTCCGTCTTGACGATCGGGACGCGCCAGCCCTTCTGCGGCGAGAGCGAGAGCACGCCGCGGACCTCGCGCACCATCGTGTCGGTCAGCGGGTGATCGGACTTGTTGACGACGATCACGTCGGGGATCTCCATCACGCCCGCTTTGAGCGCCTGGATCGAGTCGCCCGAGCCCGGGATCAGCACGAGCACGACCGAGTCGGCGTGGTCGATCACGTCGACCTCCGCCTGGCCGACCCCGACGGTCTCAAGGAAGACATCGTCCTTGCCGGCGGCGTCCATCAGCAGCGCGGCCTGCAGCGCGGCCTCGGCGAGGCCGCCGAGCGCGCCGCGGGTGGCCATCGAGCGGATGAAGACGCCCGGGTCGAGGAAGTGCTCGGACAGGCGGATGCGGTCCCCCAGCAGCGCGCCGCCGCGGAACGGCGAGCTCGGGTCGATCGAGAGCACGGCGACCTCGCGCTGCTGCGCCCGCTGGAGCCGGATCAGCGCGCCGATCAGCGTCGACTTGCCGGCGCCGGGCGGGCCGGTGAAGCCCACCACCGACGCGTTGCCGGTGTGGGGGTAGACCTCCTTGACCAGCTCCCAGCCCTCGGGGTCGTCGTCCTCGACCAGCGAGATCCCGCGCGCGAGCGCGCGCTTGTCTCCCGCGAGGAGGCGCTCCGCGAGGCTCGGGGTCGTCATGGGCGCGGCATGATCGCAGGGAGATCCGGGGGGACCCCGCCCAACGGGCCATTCCGCGTGGAGCGACGTCCCGTTGGGCACCCCCTAGGATCATCCCCATGGCGACGGTGACCAGGCCGCCGACTCCGTTGCACGTTCGCGGCGCCCCGGAACCGCTGCGCGGCGGGCCGCTCGAGCTGCTGCGCTTCCTGCGCGCGCACCGGATGCTGACGCCGAAGTACGGGCGGCTGCTGGCCCGCTGGGCGTGGCTCCGGGTGCGCTGGCGCGGCCGCCTGCAGACCGACGGGATCTGCTTCATCGGACCGGGCGTGAAGCTCCAGATCGGGCGGGGCGCGGTGCTCCGGCTCGGCCGCTGGTCGTGGATCGGCCACGGCAGCAAGATCCGTGTGCACGAGGGCGAGGCCGAGATCGGGGCCAAGACCGTGCTCGGCCAGGAGATCACGATCTCGGCGTTCCAGCACGTCTCGATCGGCCGCGAGTGCGTGGTCGCCGACCGCGTGATGCTGATCGACTTCGACCACGGGGCATCCGAGAGCGAGCGCCCGGTCCGGCTGCAGGGGATCTACAAGCGCGACGTGCGCATCGGGCACAACTGCTGGATCGGCTACGGCGCCTGCGTCCTGCGCGGGGTCACGGTGGGCGACAACGCGATCATCGGGACGTCCGCGGTCGTGACCCGCGACGTGCCGGACAACGCGGTCGTCGGAGGCGCTCCCGCGCGCGTGCTGCGCATGCGCCCCGAGCCCGAGTCCCTGCGCTGGGACTGACCGCTAGAGCAGGCGGTCGAGCCAGTCGCCGACGGCGGCGGCGATCCGCTCGCGATCCTTCTTGAGGCCGTGGTCGCCGGCCACCTTCACGACCTCGCGGGTGTTCGCGGCGATGGGCATGCCGAAGCGGTCGCTCTCGCCTTGGACGACGAGCATCGGCACGGTCACCGCGTCGAGCTCGCCCTGGCGGGTCTTCTCGGGGGCGGCGCCGGGCGGGAGCAGCGGGAACGCGAGGCACAGGACGCCGACCGAGTTGGTCTCAGCCGCGGTACGACACGCGACGCGAGCGCCCGCGGAGCGCCCGCCGGTGACGACTCGGTCGAGGGAGAGCTGCTCGACCACGGAGGTCCAGGCGGCGTCGAGCTGCGGCGTGCGCGGCGACGAGCGGCGCCCGGCGACGCGGTAGGGCTGCTCGACGAGCGCGACGCTCACGCCGAACTCGTTGGCGGCCTTGGTCGCGATCACGAGGTCGGGAGCGGCCACGCCCCCACCCGCCCCGTGGCCGAGGATCAGCGCAGCGCGAGCGTTGTCGACCTCGTGCAGGTGGACCCGCGCAATCCCGTGCGGGGTCTCCAGCTCGCGGACGTCGGTCATGGAGGCGAGGATGACGGAGAGGTCGTGACGGTGCCGGCCTCTTGAACGTCAACTGCGGCTGGGTAGGGAGGCTGGGGAGCCTTTCGCGGCGGTCGGCCTCTGGCGAACGTCAACGGCGGCTGGGTAGAAAGGCTGGGGAGCCTTTCGCGGCCGTCGGCCTCCGGCGAACGTCAACGGCGGCTGGGTAGGGAGGCAGGGGAGCCTTTCGCGGCGCGAGGAAGGGGAGTTTCGTGTATTCCGGCGCGGGGCGGGGCGTCGAGATACACCTTTCTCCTCGTCTAGGGGAGTTAGGTGTATTCGGGCGCGGCCGCGATCATCGAAATACACCCAATGCTCCGTCTAGGAGCAAAAGGTGCATCTCGGCACCGAGCGGGTCGTCGAGGACAGGTGATGGTCCGTCAAGGCGGTGTTACGTGGATTTCGGCGAGCCGGCGATCATCGAAATACACGTAAGTGCTCGTCTAGAGCATTTACGTTGATTTGGGCGAACCGGCGCGCATCGAGATACACGTAATCCCGGCTTGACCGCCCGCCAGCGCGCGAGGCCGACCAACCCGGCCGGCACCCTCACCTCCCTACCCAGCCGCAGTTGACGTTCGCCGGAGGCCGACGGCCGCGAAAGGCCCCCTCGCCTCCTCACCCAGCCGCAGTTGACGTTCGATCGAACACCGCGGCAGCGACCACGGCGTCCTCCCACGCCATCCCGACGCTCTTGAACAGCCGCGGTCTCCCCGCGGGCGGCTCGTAGCCCGCGACCAGCTCGGGCAGCGTGACGAGAGCGTCGCCGTCGAGGCCAGCGGCGATCACGTCTCCTGCCTCGTGCAGGGCCGCCGTGCGCGATTCGACGACGACCGTCGCGCGCGCCACCAGGCGCTCGTCGACCTCGCGCGCGTCCGGCTCGTGGGAGCCGACGGCGACGACGCAGGCGTGATCGGCGACGAGCGCGCCGTCGAAGAGCGGCTCGCGAGCGGTCGTGCAGCAGCAGATGATGTCGGCGGCCGCGACGAGCTCGTCCGGGGCGCCCTCGCGGCCGACCAGCTCGACGTGCTCGATCGGGCGGATCGCCTGCATGGCATCGGCGTGGGCGCGGCCCTGGGGGCCGCGGCCGAAGACGAGCAGGCGCCGGGCGTCGGGCGCTGCCAGCCGCCGCACGGCGAGCGCGGACACCGCCGCCGTGCGGAGGTTCGTGAGCGCGATGCCGTCGAGCAACGCCACCGGCGCCAGCGACTCCGCGTCGAACAGCACGCACACGCCCTGCACCCGCGGCTCCCCCGGCCCGACGGTGACGAGCTTGACCGCCGCGTGGGCGCCCACCGCCGCCGGCATGACGAGCAGCTCGCCCGCTCCCACCGGGACGATCGCGCGAGGGGCCGCAGTCTCCGGGTCGAGACCGGCGGCGAGCGCCGCCTCGAGCGCGTCGGCCGCCTCGAGCACCGTCAACGCGCCGGCGTCAAGCATCGGCAGCGTCATCGCCACACGCACCCGGTGCCCGGAGGGTCTTCGCCGCCGCGCCTCACCGGAGCACGAATCCGGTGCCGAGCGGGTCGTCGGGGTCGAGCGTGAAGCGGTGCTCGCCCGTGCGGTACGCCATGCCCTCGACCTCGGTGATCACCGCGTCGCGGCCCTCGGCGCTCACGCGCTCGACGACCCGGCCGCGGAACGTCGTCCCGATGATCGACTCGTGGACGAGGTCGCCGTCGAGCCGGCCGTCGGCGTCGAGCAGCGCCACGCGCGCCGACGTGCCCGACCCACACGGCGAGCGGTCGACCTCGCCGTCGGCGAACACGGTCACGTTGCGCTGGTGGCCGTCGCCCAGCTCCTCGTAGAGCGTTGTGCCGTAGATCCCCGAGAGGCGGTCGTCGCTCGGGTGACGGGCAGCGTCGGATCCCTCGAGCGCGCGCTTGACCTCGCGGCCGGCGGCGATCAGCGCCCCCAGGTCCTCGCCGCGCACCGACAACCCGAACGCGGCAGCCGGCACGCTCGCGTAGATCGCGCCGGCGTAGGCCACATCGACGGTCACCCCCGCAGCCACCACATCACGAGCGATCACGAACGCCGGCACGTTGCGGAACGCCACCGCGTCGCCGTGCGGCTGCGCCACCACCCGCCCCGAGGGGACGTCGAGGGTCAGGTCGCCGTCGACGAGGCCCGTCTCCCTCGCCCACACGCCGAGCGCGATCGTCCCGTGGCCGCACGCGGTCGAGAAGCCGTCCTTGTGCCAGAACAGGACGCCGAGGTCGGCGCCGTCGTCGTCGGGCGGCACGAGGAAGCACCCGTACATGTCGGCGTGTCCGCGCGGCTCGTGGCAGAGCAGCCGGCGCACGCGGTCGACCTCCTCGCTCCCGCGCGCGTGCTCCCGCCGCTCCCGCACGGTCGCGCCCGGGATCTCGGGACCACCGCCGGTGACGATCCGGAACGGCTCTCCGGCGGTGTGGAAATCAGTCGTCTCGACGACGTTCACCGCGCGAGCTCGGCGTACACCGCGTCGAGCCGCTCGGCCGGCGCCCCCAGCCCGTCGATCCGCTCGATCTGCTCCACGATCCGCTCGGACCGCCAGTCGGTCGCCAGCATGTCGAGCGCGGTCACGATCAGCCGGCCGTGATGGTCGAGCACCGTGCCCACGATCTCGCACTGGCGCTCCATCTCGGCTCCGATGGCGGGCGGAAGCTCGCCACGCAGCGAGAAGAAGCGATGCGCCAGCGACCCGCCGCGCGGAGCCACCTGACCGAGCGGCGGCCGCTCGCGGATCTCGTACAGCAGCTCGGTGGCCTGGTCCTGCAGGATCACGGCCTCGGCGACCACCCGCAGCAGCCGCGCTCGCGGGTCCGGCTCGTCCTCGCGCACGACCCGCACGCCGGAGACGGCGCGGCGCAGCTCGTCACGCGAGTCGACCTCGGCGACCGGAGCACGGCGTCGCCAGAACATGCATCCGAGCCTACCGCCCAGCACTCACGGCGGCCCGAGCAGGTCCCAGCGGTTCCCGAACGGGTCCTCGAAGACGGCGACCATGCCGTACTCCTCCTCGCGCGGCTGCTCGAGGAACCGCACGCCCGCGGCCACGTACCGCTCGTGGTCGCCGGCGAAGTCGTCGGTGTGGAGGAAGAGGAACACGCGGCCGCCGGTCTGGTCGCCGACGCGAGCCCGCTGGGCGTCGTCGGCGGGCTGCGCGAGCAGCAGGCCCGTCGCGCCCGCGCCGCGCGGCCGGACGACGACCCAGCGCTTGTCGCCGCCGAGCGGCGTGTCCTCGACCAGCTCGAAACCGAGGACGTCGCGGAAGAACGCGATCGCTTCGTCGTACGCGGGGACGAGCAGCGTGATGGCGGCGAGGTGCTGCGGCATGGGCTCAGCTGAGCACGGTCTTCGTGGCCGCGCTGCGAACGTGGGCGGTGAGCGCGCGCGGGGCGTCGTCGAGGTCGGCGAGCTCGGTCGTGACGAGCTCGGGATGCAGGCGGCCGGCGGCCATGAGCGCGAGGACCTCCGGGATGAACGCCCGCGCGTGCGTGCGCCCCACGTGCAGCGTCGCGTTGCGGCCGTACATCGTCCCGATCGGGATGCCGGCCGTGCGGTGGAGCATGCCGCTGCTCGAGCAGGTCCCGTCCGGCGCGGTCGCCCGCAGGGCGGCGCGCAGGCTCATCGGGCTCGCGCCGGCGTAGAGCGGCACGCTCGCGCTGTAGACGGACCGCCGGTCGACCGACGCGACGATCCGCACGGCGGCGTCGGGGTCCTCCGCCAGCAGCGGCGGGAGGTGCGGCCCGACGTGACGGAAGCCGTCGACGACGTTATCGGCGACGCTCGCCGCGGCAACGGGATCGACCCCGTCGGGCAGCGGCACCAGCATCCCGTCCGCGAACGGCACCGCGAGCTGGTCGCTGACCGCGCCGCCCCAGTGCCCGCCGCCGACGCCGAAGCCGTACATCGAGATCGGCGGCACGCTGGTGCAGTTCCCCGGGTGTCCGCGCATGCAGGCGGCGCAGCTCCCGCAGCTGATCTGGAACGGGACGACGACGCGCTGGCCGGGACGCACCGTCGTCACCCGCTCGCCGACCGAGAGCACCTCGGCGACGCATTCGTGCCCGAAGCACAGCGGGAGCGCGAACGGCGTCCGCCCGAGCACCAGCGCGCGGTCGAGGTCGCAGGTGGCGACCGCGATCGGATGCACGATCGCCGAGTCCGGCCCGGGCGGCGGCGGAACCGGCAGGCTGCGCCAGCGCAGCCGCCCGCCGGGCGACGCCACAAGCGCCCGCATCTTCGCGCGGGTCGGCCGGCGGCGCTCGCGAAGCCGGTCGGTCGCGGCCTCGCGCAGCCGCCGCGCCCGCAAGCCGACATCCCGTTCGAGCGCCACGCCGCCCGCCGCGACGGCGACGGGAGACAGCCCGGAGGCCGCCGTCCGGAGCAGGCCGCGGGGCCGGAAGCGGGTGACCGACGAACGCGCCATGTCGCCCCCGAACGGTAAACGGAGTGAAGCCAGCACCACCTTCGGGCCCCGGGCGAAGTGGTACAAACCGCGTGTGAGTGCCGCCACGGAATAAGCCACGTCGCGCCTGCCGGACCTAGTCCGGCCATTCGCGCGACGCCGCTTCCGTCCTGTAGAGCACTCTCCCTGGAGGTCCCCGTGTCGCGCGTACAGCGCAACCGTGTCCGGCGCCGAGGCCCGGACACATTCCGATGTCGCAACTGCCGGCTCGACGTGTCGCTGGACGCGCCGGGCACCGAACACCGCAACCACTGCCCGAGCTGCCTCTGGAGCCGGCACCTCGACGACCGTCTCCCCGGCGACCGTGCCGCGGGCTGCGCCGGGTCGATGGAGCCGATCGCCGTCACCGTCCGCGACGACGGCGAATGGGCGCTCGTCCACCGCTGCGGCGGGTGCGCCAGCGTGCGCCTGAACCGCATCGCCGGCGACGACAACCCGCACGCGCTGATGAAGATCGCCGTCAGGCCGCTCGAGCAGCCGCCGTTCCCGCTCGAGTGGATGACCGATGAGTCGACGCTCCCGCCAAGGTCTGGTTCAGCAACGCGATGACAGGAGACGACCGATGATCGCTCGCATCTGGAAGGGCGTCGTGCGGCGTGCCGACGCCGACACGTACGCGGACTACATCCGTGAGACGGGCTTCGCCGAATACGCCGACACGGCGGGCAATCACGGCGCGTGGATGCTGCGCCGCGACGAGGACGACCGCACGGAGTTCATCACGCTCTCGCACTGGGAGTCGGTCGACGCGATCCGGGCCTTCGCGGGTGACGACATCGAGGCCGCGGTCCTCTACCCGGAGGACGAGCGCTACCTCGTCGGCGGCGAGTCGACGGTGACGCACTACGAGATCGCCGACGAGGTCCGACCCCAGTCCGGGCGGTAGGCGGATGCTCCTCCAGGCTGCCCTCAACGGGCCGTGGACGAAGGCCGACCATCCAGCCGTGCCGACCTCGACGGATGAGCTGGTGCGCGACGCGGTCGCGTGCGTCGCCGCCGGCGCCGGCGCGATCCACCTTCACCCGCGCGACGTCGAGGGTCGCGAGCGGCTCGATCCCGAGCTCGTCGATCGCGTGACCATGACCGTGCGCGATGCCTGCGGCGTGCCGGTGGGCGTCTCCACCGGTGCCTGGATCGAACCCGACCTTGAGCGCCGGATCGAGCTGATCCGCGGCTGGACGGCGCCCGACTACGCGTCGGTCAACCTGTCCGAGGCGGGCGCCCGCGAGGTGGCTCGGGCGCTGCTCGAGGCAGGCGTCGGGATCGAGGCGGCGGTGTGGACCGTCGACGAGGCGCGGCAACTGGCCGAGTGGGACACGCACGCCGGCATCACGCGCGTCCTGATCGAGCCCGTGGACCTCAAGGCCCACGAGGCGGTCGTGTTCGTCGACGCGATCCACGAGGTGCTCGATCGCGCCGGGATCGCCGCGCCGCGACTCCAGCACGGCGACGGTGAGGCGACCTGGATCCTGATCGAGGATGCGGCCCGCCGCGGGCTCGACACGCGTGTCGGCCTCGAGGACACCGTCCACGACCCCGACGGCTCGCCCACCGCGGGCAACGAGGCGCTGATCCGCGCCGCGCGAGATTTCAGCTGAGCGCCTTGTCCCAACGCTCGATTGACCAGACTGTGCGCATGCCGACCGACTCGTAGAGCCGCGTCGCGCTGGCGTTCTCGGCCTGGACGGAGAGCTCGCCGACTGTGAGGCCCGCTGCGCGCAGGGTTGCGAGACCGTGCAGCAGCAGGGCGCGGCCGAGGCCGCGGCGGCGGGCCCGCGCCCCGACCATGAGGTAGTCGACGAAGCCGACGCCGTCCTGCCAGCGATCGCAGAGCGCGACGCCGGCGATGCCGCCGGCGTCCTCGTGGAGGAGCCAGAGCGCCGGATCCCAGCTCTCCGTCGTCATCTTCCCGGCCTGCCACGACTCGAAGGAGGAGCGCAGGTTGCCGGGGATGTCGGCCATCGCCGCGTCGATCAGCTCGTGGACCGCTCGGTCGTCTTCGCCGCGGACGAAGGTGCGCACGCGAACCTCGAGCGGCGGCTCCGGCGCGTCCGCGAGATCGATCCGCATGCGGAGGTACCGATACGCGGGCTGGTAGCCGGCGTCGCGGAGATGCGCCTGGGTCCCCTTGTTGGTCGGCACGACGTACTGGGACACGCGCCGCTCGCCGCGGGCGGCCGCCCGACCCTCGGCGGCCTCGCGCAGCAGCGTCCCGATGCCCTGCCCCTCGCTTGGAGGAGGCACGGCTATGAGGGCCGTCGCACTGTCGTCCAGCAGCGCGTACCCCAGCGGCCCGTCGCCGTCCTCCACCAGCCAGGCGTCGAGCGCGAGGTCGATGTCCGGCGAGCCCCAGTCGCCCTTCACGTCGTCGAGCGTGTAGTCGGGCCGCCCGAGATCCGCGACGTCGCGCGCCACGATCAGCTCGAGCACCGCGGGCGCATCGTCGGGCTCGGGCGCGCGGACGTTCACCCCGGCAATGTATGGGCGGCTAGCCCGGCCGTGTCGCGTGGGCGCGGCAGAACCGGCGCACCGCATCGTTGAACGCTTCGGGCTGCTCGAGATTGCTGACGTGGCCGGCGTCCGGGAGCACGACCAGCTCGGCCCCCGGTATCGCCCGGTCGAACTGGCGGGCGACGGCGAGCGTGGAGCGCGCGTCGTGCTCGCCCCAGAGCAGCAGCGTCGGCACGGCGATCTGCGGGAGCAGGTCGCGCTGATCGGTCTCCGCCATCACGGCGAGCTGCGTCCCGAGGCTATGAGGGCGGACCGAGGCGTCGATCTGCTCGAGCAGCGGTACGAACTCGGCGGGCGGCCCGTTCGCGAACAGGCCAGGAAGCGTCGGATCAAACGCCTCCGGCGGCGCCTCCAGCATCTCCCGCACGCCGGCCAGCCGCGCCCGCACCTCTTCCTTGGGCAGCGAACCCTTCCAGCCGGCATACGTGTCGATCAAGAGCAGCGTCGCCACCAGCTCTGGATGCCGACGGTAGAGCTCGAGCACGACGGTTCCGCCCCACGAGAGGCCGGCGACGTGCACAGCGGCCAACGCGAGCGCATCGATCAGCGTCGCCAGGCACGCCGCGTAGTCGGCTAGCGCGAAGTCGCCCGGGACGTCCGAGGACCGACCTGCGCCCGGCTCGTCCCAGGCCACGACCGTGAACTCGTCGGCCAAGGCGTCGAGCTGTGGCCGCCACGCGCGGCTGTCCTGCGCCGCGCCGTGGACGAGAACCAGCGGCGGGCCGTCGCCGACGCGCTCGTAGGCGATCTCGAGCCCGTTCGCTCGCACGACCTCCACCGACGCAACCTACCGCCGCGGGCAGTGGTGCAGCGTGAGCACGGCCATCGCGGCGTCGACGCTGCCGTCGCGCAGCGGCAGGTCGTCGGCCGCGGCGCGGAGGGCCGGGACGCGGCCGGGCGCGCGCTGCGCCGCCATCACGTCGCTCGGCTCGACGGCGATCACGTACCGGTCGTCCGGCTCGTACGAGCCGGCGCCCGCGCCGACGTTGACGACGCTGCGGGCGTCGCCCAGCGCGGCGTGGATCCGGCGGGCGATCAGCGGGTCCTCGCGGCGCGTCGCGGCGTAGCCCTCGCCGATCGTGTCGTAGCGATCGCTCATGTGGAACGAGAGAACCTGACACCCTCCGGCGAAGAGTGAGCCGACCCATCGCGCTGATCGGCGCGCCGACGAGCGCCGGCGCCTTCGCTCCCGGCCAGGAGGACGCTCCGGCCGCTCTGCGCGCCGCGGGCCTGGTGGACGCGCTGCGGGCCGCCGGGCGCGAGGTGCGCGACCGCGGCGACACGCCGCACTTCCGCTGGCGTGTCGACCACGACGAGCCGCGGGCGATGAACGCCGACGCGGTCGTGCGCGGCGTGCGGGAGGTCGCGGCGGGCGTCGAGGCGGCGGTGCGCGCCGACGAGCTCGCGCTGGTGCTGGGCGGCGACTGCACCGTCGGCATCGGCACGGTGTCCGGCGCGGTGGCGGCGGGGGCCGAGCCGCGCCTCGTCTATCTCGACCTGCACGCCGACCTCAACACGCCGTCCTCGGTGCCCGACGGCGCGCTCGACTGGACCGGGATGGCGCACATGCTCGACGTGCCCGGCGCCGACCCGCGCGTCGCCGGCGCCGGAGCGCGGCAGCCGCTGCTGCGCGACGACGACGTCGTCATTCTCGGCCACGGTCCGGAGCAGAGCACGCCGGCCGAGACCGAGCTGATCGCGACGCGCGGCCTGGCGACCA
Source organism: uncultured Solirubrobacteraceae bacterium (assembly GCA_963789005.1). Classification (GTDB taxonomy): domain Bacteria; phylum Actinomycetota; class Thermoleophilia; order Solirubrobacterales; family Solirubrobacteraceae; genus DASSUW01. Next base: position 390,826 of record CAWBIZ010000002.1, on the reverse strand, counting down.
TCGACGTCGCCGCGCTCGCGGCGGACCCGGGCGACGCCGCCCGCCGAGCACTCGGGCACGCGACCGCCGGCGGACGCTCGTTCCTCGTGCACTTCGACGTCGACGTCATCGACTTCTCCGACGTGCCGCTCTCGGAGAACACGGGCCGCGGCACCGGCGTGCCGTTCGCCGCCGCGCTCCTCGCGCTCGAGGTGCTGGCCGCCGGCGACGCCCCGCTGGCCATCACCGTCACCGAGCTCAACCCGCACCACGGCGCCCCGGACGGCTCCGACGTCGCTCGCTTCGCCCACGCGCTCGCCGGCGCTATCGCGTGAGGAAGTCGATCACGATCCGTGTGTCGAGCCCGCCGTGGCCGGTCCCCGGCATGACCGCGAGCTGGGCATCCGGCAGCCCCTTGAAGAGCGCGAGCGTGTGCGACGGATGGATCTCGTGGTCGCGGTCGCCGACCATCACGAGCGCCGGGCCGGGGTAGCCGGCGAGGTCGTCGACCGTGAGCGTCGGCTCCTCGCGGTGCATGCGGTCGAGCTTCGCCTTGACGACGTGGAAGTGGTCGCGGCCCTGCGGAGCGACAGCGCCCCAGTAGTCGTGGAAGAACGCCTCCGTCTCCTCGTCGAGGTCGATCGAGCCTGGCGTCCACCCGTCGTGGTGGAACACGCCGGCGCTGAACACGAGGCGCCGCACGAGGTCGGGGCGCTGCAGGGCAGCGAGGAGGGCGACCGGCGCGCCGTCCGAGTGGCCGAGCAGGTACGCGGGCCCGCCGACCACCTGCTCGATGAAGGCGATCGTCTCGTCGGCCATGACGTCGTACGTGATCGGGCCCTCGACGTCGGCCGTGCGCCCGTGGCCGCGACGGTCGGGCCGAAACACGCGGAAGCGCTCGGCGAAGGCCGGCACGTACTCCTCGAAGGCGCGGGAGTCGGCGAGACCGGGATGGAGGAGGACGAGCGGCTCACCATCACCGTCCTCCTCGTAGTAGGCGTGCACGTCGCCGAGCTGGACGGAGGGCATGCCGGTGTAGACCGTGCCACCCGCGAGATCTCATCGACGGGCGGCGTCAGGCCGGGCGCAGAGGATCGCGCCAGCGGACGCCGGGGAAGCGGGAGAAGTCGGCGTCGCTGGAGCACAGCTCGGCGCCGTGCTCGATGGCGAGTGCCGCGAGGTGGGCGTCGATCGTGAGGTTGCCGCCGGAGCCGAGCGGCCCGAGCAGCTCGCGCAGGACGGCTGCGTGGCGATCGGTGGGATGGATGACGACCACGTTCGGCCGCGCGAGCCAGCCGTCTACGACATCCAGCGCCTCGTCGACGGTGAACGGCGACTCCATCACCTGCGGCCTCGTCGTCAGCCGGACGAACGCGAGCAGGACCACCCAGGCGAGCGCCACCGTCTCACGCCCGCCGAACAGCCCTTCAACCCAGCCGCGGGCGTGCTCGAAGCGCGGCGAGGCTTCGTCGATCCCATAGAGCAGGAGATTGACGTCGGGAAGCTTCACTTCCGGAGCTCGAGCTTGCGCACGATCTCCCCGTCCTCCAGCTCGCCGGCGAGCGTGAGCGCCTTGACGAGGTCGAGCCCGGGTCGGACCCCGAGGCGCCGTGTCGGCAGGACGTAGGGCGTGCTCGCGGCGCCCGGACCAGGGCTGAGTCCGGCGCGAATCGCTTCGTCGATCACCACGCGCAGCGGCACGCCCCGCTCCCGCGCCACCGCCCGCAGCCGCGCGTCAACGTCCGGGGCGAGATCGATCGTCGTGCGCACAGTCGCATCCTAGCATCAGCTTGTTGCGCATCAATATGCGACGCCTCGCCGGAGCGATCAGATCGGACGCGCGCCGGAGACGCACAACGGCTCGTAGTCGGGGTTGGTCGCCTCGCCTGGGCTGAGGACGCGGCCTTTCCTCGGATAGAACTTCATGCGGCTGTAGAAGACCGCGCCGTCGATGTCGCCACAGCGGCGCGGACGGCTGAGCACGACCTTCACGCGGCCGCCGTTGCCCGGGCAGGTCTGGGCGTCACACCTGATGCCGGGCAGCGAGAGGCTGCGCGCGCGGCCATGGCCGACCGCCGTGCGGCCACCGAAGCTCCGCCAGCGGATCTTGAGGACATGCGCCACGAACGGCATCGTCACCTTCTTGGGGCGAGCCTTCGGCTTGGTCCGGCGCACCTCGGAGCCGCCCCAGTAGCGGACGCTCACGCGCTGCCGGAACGCGATCGTGTAGTCGTAGCCTCCCGACCACTCCCGCTCGGCGGGCGGGATGTCGGTATCCGCATCCTGATCGCAGATCTCCGCTCCCTCACCGACCGCGGTCAGGCGCACGCTCGCGCCGACGACGGCTACGTCGATCAGACGAGACTCCGAGCCGGTGGTGCCGATCGCGGGCCTGCGCACATCGACGTTCATCGCGTTCGCCGGCAGCGCGATGTCCACCGAGTCCGTGGTGCCGCAGCCGACGCCGTCGAACCTGATGAAGTCGCTCACCTCGGAGCGGGCGAGCACCGATCCCGCGAACGCGACGCCGGGGCATCCGACCGCCAGCGCGAGCCCGAGGCCGATCGCCACACGCTTGCCGTTCCGCACCCGCCGACCATAACCGCGGGCCGCCCGCTGCGCCAGCCGCGCTCGGCTCAGGGGCGCGGGAAGGCGGCGCGGAACCGCTCGCCGAGCGAGGCCAGGCGTGCGACCGGCTCGTTCGAGAACACGATCCGCAGGTGGCGAGCGGCGACGTCGCCGCCCCAGCCGTGCATCGGCGTCGCAGCCACGCGGTGCTCGAGCAGCCGCGAGGAGGCGTCGGCCGGGTCGATCCCCATCTCCGCCGTGTCCACGAGCAGCGACCAGCCGCCGTCGGCGCGCACCGCCGGATAGCCGGCCAGCTGCTCGAGCACTTCGTCGCGGCGGCGCTGCCACTCGGCGACGTTCTCGCGCAGCGCGGATTCCGGCTCTGCCAGCGCCGCGAGCGCTCCCGCCTGGCCGATCCCGCCGGGCGTGAGCCCGTTGTAGATGTGCACGAGCGCGAGGTCGGGAGCGACGTACGGCGGGCCCACGAGCCAGCCGATGCGCCACCCGATCATGCGCCACTCAGAGGAGACGGTGCCGATCACGATCGTCCGCTCCGCCATCCCCTCGAGCGCCAGCGGATGCCGGACCGGCGCGCCGTCGAAGACGATCCCCTCCATCACCGACCAGTACAGGAGCCACAGGTCGTGCTCCACGCAGACCGCCGCGACCGCGTCCCATTCGGCGGCCGAGAGCACCGCGCCCGTGGGGAACGACGGGTTCATGAGGAAGATCGCACGCGTGCGCGGGCCGATCGCGGCTCGCAGGGCGTCGAGGTCGAGCCGCCACGAGCCGTCCGCGACGTGCAGCGGGACGAGGCGCGGCACCGCGCCCGTGAGCCGGACGCGGTTGAGCATGCCGGCGTACACGGGGTCGGTGAGCACGACCTCGTCGCCCGGGTCGACGACCGCGAGCAGGGCGTCGAGCATGTTGTCGCCCTCGCCGCACGTGATCGTGACCTGGGAGCGCTCCACCGGCGTGCCGCTCCGTCGCGCCACCAGCCCCGCGACCGCGTCCTTGAGATCGTCACGCCCCGTGAACGGCAGGTAGGAGTTGGCGTCGTCCTTCCCCACCGCCGCCCGCGTCGCCTCGATCGCCGCTGCGGGCGGCGCGATGTCGGTGTCGAGGTTCTCGAGCCGCAGGACCGCGGGGTCGTCGCCGGCCGCCGCCGCCACGCGGTCGATGCCGAAGCCCGGGATCGGGTCCAGGCGCAACGCTCGCGAAGGGCTCACCCGCGAGAAGCTAGCGACCGCAGCTCGGCCAGGGCGACGTGCCCGCGCGCCGGTACAGGATCAGCGCGCGGCGGTCCTGCTCGGCCTCGGAGGCCTTCGCCGGATTGCCGCTGCCGCCGACCGAGCGCCAGGTGGCCCTGGAGAACTGGTACTTGCCGAAGTAGCGGCGGTTGGCCGACACCGCGCGCGGGTTGCCGCCCGACTCGCACTGGGCGATCCGGGCCAGGACGGCGGAGGCGTTACGGGGCCGCCGCGACGTGCTCGCCTTCACGCCGAGGGCCTGCAGCGTCTGCGGGCCGGCGAGGCCGTCGACGGTGAGCCCGTGCGAGCGCTGGAAGCGCCGCACGGCGCGCCGCGTCTGCGGGCCGTAGATGCCGTCGGCGGGGATGCCGAGCGCCTTCTGGAGCGCCTTCACGGTGCTCCCGGCGGCGTGGACGACCTTGGCGCCCTTGGACTCGCGGGCGGTCGCGTCGTTGGCGACGACGACGGCGAAGCAGCAACTCAGGCAGACGACAGCGAGCGCGGCTCGCAGCCAGGTCAGTCGTTCGATTGTGGGCACAGCGGTACTCCTTGGTCTCTGCGCCTACGGGGTTAGCTGACGGGCTCGCGCCAAGACCTGCGCTACGCCGCGGTGCACGCGGCGATTCGCCCCGGGAGCCGTACGGCTCCATCGGTTCCCCCGCTCCCCGCCACCAGGGCGGCAGGGACTCGGCAGTGTTTTCGGTATTGCGAGGCGAGCACTATACGCGTCGCCTCAGACGGGTGATCGGCGGGACGGCCCGCGTCCTTTACCGCTTAAGGGCGGAGGACGGCGAGAAAGTCGAGCGCATGTTCGAGCCCACGCCGCCGCAGCGCGAAGTCGCGCGTGGAGATCGCGGGCGTGAAGCGGTCGTAGAACGGCCGCGTAAAACCCAGCCGGGAGTGGATCGCGTCCCAGCCGGCGTGCTCGATCGCCCACTGGTGCGCGCGCAGCTTGCGCGCGTGGAACACCCCGAGCAGATCGACCGACCCGAAGTGCCGCGCGCACAGCTCGCGGTACTCGGACGCCCGGTACTCGCGCACGTGCCACGGGTTGCCGGACTTCGCAGCGCCCGGCGGGGCCAGGGTGAGCACGTTCGGCGTCGACACGTAGGCCACGCCGCGCGGCCCGATCAGCTCCCGCACGTGCGCCAGCACCGCGTCCGGGTCCTGCACGTGCTCGATCGTCTGCAGGAACACGACGCAGTCCACGTCGCCGGTCCACAGCTCGAGCATGTTGCGCTCGAAGCGCACATCCGGGTACCTCGCGTGGGCGTGCTCGAACGCCTCGGGGTTGGCCTCGACACCCACCACCGACGCGGCCGTGCGCGCGAGCACCGCCGAGCCGTAGCCCTCGCCGGAGGCCAGGTCGACCACGCGGCGGCCGTGTGCGCGCGCCGCGATCCACTCGTAGACCGCCAGGTGCCGCCGGAACCAGTAGTTCTCCTCAGGAACGTCGGGCAGCGTGCGCTCGCCCGTGAGCGAGAGCGGCGGCACGCCCGGCGGCTGGTCGCGCTGGACGTAGAGGTCGGCCACGGGCCGCCACGTTAGCCCGCCTTCGCTGCCCGGTAGCGGTCCATCGCCCGCCTGCGCTCCTCGGCGTGGTCGACGATCGGCTCCGGGTAGTCGGTCCCGATCCGGCAGCCGGCCGCCTCCTGCTCGTCCTCGCTCATCGTCCACGGCTCGGCGAGCTTGTCGAGCGGAACCTCGCGCAGCTCGGGCACCCAGCGGCGCACGTACTCGCCGTCGGGATCGTGGCGCTCCTGCTGCGTCGCCGGGTTGTACATGCGCCGGAAGTACGGCGCGGGATCGACGCCGACCGACGAGATCCACTGCCAGTTGCCGTTGTTCTGCGCTTCGTCGCCGCACAGCAGCCAGCGCATGAAGTGCGCCTCCCCGCGCCGCCAGTCGATGTGCAGGTCCTTGGTCAGGAACGAGCCGACGATCAGGCGGCCGCGGTTGTGCATCCATCCGGTGGCGCGCAGCTGGCGCATCGCGGCGTCGACCACCGGGTAGCCGGTGCGGCCCTCGCACCAGGCGGCGAACGCGTCCTCGTCGTCCTCCCACTCGAGCTTGTCCATGGCCTCCTGGTAGGCGCCGTGGGCGTTGCGGGGGTTGTGGAGGAGCACGTGGGCATAGAAGTCGCGCCAGCACAGCTGCCGCACGAACGCGCCCGACGCCGACGCGCGGTCGGCGAGCTCGCGCGCGCTGACGCAGCCGAAGTGCAGGTAAGGGGAGAGCTCGGAGCTGCCGCCCGCGAGGCGGTCGTGGTTGTCGGCATACGCGCCGAGCCCGTCGCGCACGAACGCGTTCATCCGCGCGCGCCCGGCCTCCTCGCCCGGCTGCCCGATCGGCGCGTCGAGCGGGCAGCCGGCGCGCGGGATCTCCCCCGCGCGCAGGCCCGAGGGCAGCTGCAGCTTGCGCGGCGCGCCGTGCACCTCGCGGCGGGGGAGCTTCTCCCACGCGCGCCAGAACGGCGAGAAGACCGCGAACGGCTTGCCGCCCGACGTGCGCGGCACCCCGACGTCGGCCACGAAGTTGCCCGGGTGGCGGATGGGCTCGACGCCCGCGTCGCGCAGCGCGGCCTCCACGCGCTTGTCGCGCGCCATCGCGAACGGCGACACGTCGGAGGCGAAGTGCACCGCGTCCGCGCCCGTCTCCTCGGCCAGCGCGGGCAGCTCGCGCTCGGGCGGCCCGCGCCGCACGATCAGGTCGCCGCCGCGCTCGCGCAGCGCTTCCCGCAGCTCCCGCAGCGTCTCGAACAGGAACCACGCCCGGGCGTCCGACGGGAAGCGCCCGCCGAGCAGCCGCTCGTCGAGCACGAACGCCGGAACCACCCGTTCGGCACTGCGCGCCGCGGCCATCAGCGCCGGGTGATCGTGGACGCGCAGATCGCGCCGGAACCAGACGATCGCGGTGCTCGACATCTCAGCGGATACGGCGCCGGGGCGCCCTCAGGTCACACGTAGACTTGATTGTGTGTCGCTGGTCCAGGACTTCCCGCTGTTCCCGCTCGGCCTCGTCGCGCTTCCGTCGGAGCTGATCCCGCTCCACATCTTCGAGGATCGCTACAAGACGATGATCGGCCGCTGCCTGGAGGAGGAGTCAGAGTTCGGGATCGTCTGGATGGCCGACGACGGGCTGCGCCCGGTCGGCTGCGCGTGCGAGATCGCGGAGGTCGTGGAGCGGCTCGACGACGGCCGCATCAACCTGATCGCCCGCGGCACGCGCCCGTTCCGGATCGAGACGCGCCAGGAGGAGCTGCCGTACCCCGCCGGCACCGTCGAGTTCCTCGACGACAAGACCGAGGACGCCGACGACTCGGCCGCCGAGGCTGCGCACGCCGCGTACGCCAACCTCGTCAACGAGGCGACCGACCGCACCCCGGACCTGGACGAGATCGGCGCCATGAGCGCCTACGAGATGGCGGCCACGGTGGAGTTCGGGCTCGACGCCAAGCAGGGCCTGCTCGACCTGCGCTCCGAGGCCGCGCGCCTGCGGCTCGTGACCCGCCTGTTCCGCGCCGCGATCAAGCGGCTCGACTTCGTGAACCGCGCCCAGGCGCGCGCCCGCTCCAACGGCAAGGTCCACTTCGGGGAATAGTGCACGGGGCCTGCCCGACGGGCGAAGACGTTCGGAGCGATGTCCCGTTCGGCACTCCTAGCGGCCGCGGGATCTGACGCGGGCTTCGTCGACGTCGATCTCGGCCTCCAGCTCGCGCAGCAGCTCGGCCGGGAACTCGCGCTCGCGGCGGAGGCCGGCGAGCACCTCGCGCTCGGCCTCGAGCGCCTCGATCTGCAGCTCGGCGGCGTCGACGTTGTGGTCCGGATGCCCGCCGGCGGCGTTGAGGCGGTCCTCGAGCCGCTCGACGCGATCGCGGTAGCGGTCGCGCAGGCGCTCGACCACGTCGGTCGGGTCGTCGGTGACCTTCTCGAGCCGCTCGAGCGCGGCATGGGTGAGTCGCAGCCGCGCCTCGACCTCCTCGCGCCGGCGCTCCTCGTCGCGCACGAGGCCGAGCCGGCTGAGCAGCGGGGCGAGCGTGAGCCCGGGCGCCACGAGCGTGACGAGCACGACGCCGTAGGCGAGGAAGATCACGAGCTCGCGCGACGGGGCGTCGGCCGGGATCGCGAGCGCGGCGGCGAGCGACACGGCGCCGCGCATGCCGCTCCAGCCGAGCACGACCCGCTCCTTCGGCGGAGTGACCTCGCGCGAGACGATCCGCAGGTGCGAGATCGCCGGCACGACCGACATCCAGACCATCCGCACGCCGATGACGACGATCGCGAGCAGCAGCGCGTCGCTCGCCAGGCTGAGCAGCCGCGCGCCCTCGATCCCGTCGACGAGGTTGGTGAGCTGGAGGCCGACGAGCAGGAAGAGCAGCGACTCGAGCAGGAACTCCGACGCCTGCCAGAACGCCAGCACGCGCAGCCGCGCGCCGGCGTGCGAGATCTCGAGCGAGCGCGTGCCGATGTAGACCCCCGCCGTCACGACCGCCAGCACGCCGGAGACGTGGACCTCCTCGGCGGGCACGTACGCGGCGAACGGCGTCAGGACGGAGAGCACCACGTCGATCGACGGCTCCGTCGTGGCCTCCCGCAGCCGGCCGATCAGCCATCCGACCGCGAGGCCGATCGCGATCCCGCCCGCGGCGGTCAAGAAGAAGTCGAGCGCGACGCCGCCGGCGGTGACGCTCGCCGCCCCGATCGCGCCGACCGCGACGCCGTAGAGCGTCAGGCCCGTGCCGTCGTTGACCAGCGCCTCGCCCTCGAGGATCGTCTGGATCCGCGCCGGGGCGCCCATGCGCCGCAGGACCGCGCTGGCGGCGACCGGGTCGGTCGGCCCGACCACCGCGCCGAGGACGAAGGCCATCTCCCACGGCACGCCCGCCACCCAGTGGGCGGCCGCCGCGACCGCCACCACGGTCACGATCACGAGGCCGATCGCCAGCAGCCCGATCGGCGTCGCGTGCGCCCGCAGCTCGTAGGCCGACGCCTGGAAGGCCGCGGCGTACAGCAGCGGCGGCAGGAAGGCGAAGAACACCAGGTCGGGATCGAGGTCGGGCGCCGGCAGCCACGGCACGAAGCCGAGCGCGAGGCCGCCGAGCACGAGCACGACCGGATACGGCACGTCGTACCGCAGGCCGAAGCCGGCCAGCAGCGCGACGGCCACGAGCAGGAAGACGAGGGCTTCGGCGCCGGCCACGCCGGGAGTTCTAGCCGGCGAGCAGCGCGGCTACCCGCCGACTGCCGTCGTCGGCCGCGATCTGCGCGGCGTCGCGGCCGTCGTCTGCCTGCGCGGCCGGGTCCGCCCCGTGGTCGAGCAGCAGCCGCGCCATCTCCTCGTCGTCCGCGTGGGCGGCCGCCTGCAGCGGCGTGAGCCCGCCCTGCTGGCGAACGTCGGGATCGGCGCCGGCCTCGAGCAGCAGCCGCAGGCTTTCCGGGTCGCGCGCGGCCGCCGCCGCGTGCACGGGGCGTACGCGCGCCGGGTTGTCGGCGTCGTCGTCGGGGTCGGCGCCATGCTGCAGCAGCAGCGCGACCACCTCCGGGCCGCCGAGGAACGCCGCCAGGCCGAGCGTCGTGAACCCCTCTGGAGTCCGCGCGTGCCGGGCCTCAGGGTCGGCGGCGAGCAGCGCGCGCACCCGCTCGGCGCGGCCCGCGGCGGCCGCCTCGAGGATGCCGAGCTCGGGCTGCGCCTCGAGCAGCGCGTCGGCGGCCTCGCGCTGCTGGTGGAAGAGCGCAACCAGGATCACGGGCAATCCGTTGCCGTCGCGCGCGGACGCGAGCGCGGGATCATCCGCGACCAGCCGGCGAACGCCGTCGACGTCGCCGGACGTGATCGCCGCGATCAGCGTCTCGATCATGGGTGAAGGATCCCGCACTCGTCGCCGGACGTGATCGCAGCGATCAGCGTCTCGATCATGGGTGAAGGATCCCGCACTCGTCGCCGGGCGTGATCTCCCCGTGCGGCGCGCTGCTCATTCGCGGAGGATGCCGCACACGTCCTCCGCGACGTCCTTCGTGAACGCGGCGAGCTGGAAGAAGCTCGGGGGATTGCCGCGCGAGGTGTCCGAGAACGCGACCGTGCCCTCCTCCATCCGCACGCGGTAGCTGAGGTTGGCGCCCGGCCCGCGCGGCAGCTCGAGACCGAGCTCGGCCTGCTTGGCGATCTCGCGGCTCAGCTCGCGCGCACGCAGCAGCGTGTCGGCGTCGAGCGCGTGCTCCTTCCCGTTGCACGTCACCGAGCCGCCGTCGTTGACCACGAGGCTCAGGTTGGCGGGCCGGTCGGACCCACTGCGCTCGACGGCGAACAGGTCCGGCGACTCCGTCCCGCAGCCGGCGACGGTGACGATCGCGAGCGCTGCCACCGCGAGCGCCCTCACACCACCACCAGCTGCGCGCCCTCCACCTCGCGCAGGAAGCGCGGGGTCGAGAGCACGCCCGCCAGCCGCGCCTCGACGGCAGCGCGCTCGACGCCGGTCGCCTCGACCGCCGCCGCGCACGCCCACACCCGGCAGTGCTCCAGCTCGAGCGCGGTGTCGCGCAGCTCGGCGAGCGTGCGGGCGAACGTCTCGCGGCTGACGTCGCTGACGTCGGGCGCTGCGTCGGGCCGCAACGCACGGGCGAAGAGGCGCTCGTCGAGCATCGGCGCAAGCGCCCCGAAGCCGACCAGCGCTCGCGCCGACTGCCCTTCAGCGGCCGCCGACACGAGCATCGACAGGCCGGTGTATAGCCGCTGCAGCTCGCCCGACTCGAGGAAGGCCGCGATCATGCTCTGATCCTACGAACCCTCGACGCCCGCGGGCTGGCGTGCCCGCTCCCCCTGATCCGCGCCCGCCGCGAGCTCCCCGACCTCGCGCCCGGGGACACGCTCGTCGTCCTGGCCACCGACCCCGAGGCGCCGATCGACCTCGCCGCGCTCGCCGCCGACGAAGGCCTGACGTTCGCCGCGGAGGGGTCCGGCGACGAGTGGCGGGTCTCCCTGGCCCGCTTGACCTGACCACGCGGTGCGTAGGCTGTCCGGCGTGGGTTGGCTACCGCTTGCCGCCGGTGAGGCGCCCGCGTGGCTCGCCGAGGTCGCCGGCCTCGTGGTGGGTGCCGCGGTTGTCGCGTACCTGGCCTTTCGCGCCGGGCTGGTGCCGATCGTCGGCTTCCTGCTCGCCGGCGTCCTGATCGGGCCGAACCAGCTCGGGATCATCGCCGACCGGGAGCTCGTGGACGCCGCCGCCGAGATCGGCGTGATCCTGCTCCTCTTCACCATCGGGCTCGAGTTCAGCCTCGACCGGCTGCTGCGGATCCGCCGGGTGATCTTCCTCGCCGGCGGGCTGCAGGTGGTGCTCGCCACCGGGCTCTCGGCGGCGGTGCTGACCGCCGCCGGGGTCGAGTCCCGCACCGCGCTCTACACCGGCCTGCTCGTCTCGCTCTCCTCGACGGCGATCGTGCTCAAGCTGCTCGCCGACCGCAGCGAGACCAACGCCCGCCACGGCCAGGTGGCGCTCGGGATCCTGCTCTTCCAGGACCTCGCGGTCGTGCTGATGGTGCTGCTCGTGCCGATGCTCGGCGGCGACGCCGGCTCGGCAGGCGACTTCGTCGTCGCGCTGGGCACAGCCGGCGCGATCATCGCCGGCGTCGTACTGGTCGCGCGCCGGCTGATGCCGCGGCTGCTCGAGGTCGTCGCGCGCACCTGCTCGCCGGAGGTGTTCCTGCTCACCGTCGTCGCCGTCTGCTTCGGCACCGCGTACGGTACGAGCCTGGCAGGTGTGTCCGTCTCGCTCGGCGCCTTCCTCGCCGGCCTGCTGGTGTCCGAGAGCCGCTTCGACCAGCAGGCGCTGGGAGAGATCCTGCCGCTGCAGATCGTGTTCAGCGCGCTGTTCTTCGTGTCGATCGGGATGCTGCTCGACCTCGGCTACCTGGTCGACAACATGGCGGCGGTGGTCGGCGCGATCCTCGCGGTCCTGGTGGTGAAGGCGATCACGGCGGGGGTGGCCGCGCGGGCGCTCGGGGAGTCGTTCGCGGTCGCGGCCGCGTCCGGCCTGCTGCTCGCGCAGGTCGGGGAGTTCTCGTTCGTGCTCGAGCGGGCGGGCTCCGACGTCGGCCTCAGCCCGGCCGGGCTCGGCGCCGACGGCTCGCAGGGCTTCATCGCCGCCGCGGTCCTGCTGCTGGTGGCCACGCCGTGGCTCGCTCAGGGCGGGGTCCGCATCGGCGGCCGGATGGCGCCCGCGCTCGCCGCTCCGCGCGCGCCGCAGGGCACCGAGCCCGAGGCCGGCTCCGGCGTCGCCGAGGGCCTCGACGGGCACGTCATCATCGCCGGCTACGGGCGCGTCGCTCGCGTGCTCGCCACCGCGCTCCTGCGCGGCGGCGTCCCGCACGTGGTGACCACGCTCAGCCCCGACGGCGCCGACGAGGCGCAGCGCCGCGGGCTGCGCGTGCTGCTCGGCGACTCGAGCCGCACGCGGACGATGGAGGAGGCCGGCATCCGCCGCGCGCGCTTCGTGGTCATCGCCGACGATGAGCCGGACATGGCGACGCGCATCGCGGGCGTGGCCCGCGCGCTCAACCCGGAGGCCAAGGTCGTCGTCCGCACGCGCTACCACTCGGACACGGGCGACGTGAAGGCGGCCGGCGCGACGTACGTGCTGAGCGACGAGACCGAAGGCATGGCGACATTGTCGGAGAAGCTGCTCATCCACTACGACGTGGCGCCGGAGCAGATCGAGGAGCACCTCTTCAACCTCCGCGCTCCCGCGCTCGTTCACGCGACGCAGACGCAGCCGCGGTTCGCGCGCACGGTGGTCGACACCGAGCGCCTCGTCGACCCCGACTTCGACCCCGAGGCGTGCGGGCACGTCGCCGACACGCGCGCGGTCGTGCCCAGCGCACCCGGCTGCGAGGAGTGCCTGCGCGACGGCACCGACTGGGTGCACCTGCGGCTGTGCATGGAGTGCGGGCATGTCGGCTGCTGCGACTCGAGCCCCAACCGCCATGGCCGGCGCCATTGGGAGGACACCGGCCACGCGATCATCCGCTCCGCCGAGCCCGGCGAGCGGTGGGGCCACTGCTTCCCCGACGACCTGCGACTCGAGCCCGTCGGAATGCCGGCTTGACCGCCGTCATCTTCGACTGCGACGGCACGCTCGTCGACTCCGAGCCGCTCTCCCGCACGGCCTGGGAGCGCGCGCTCGAGCCGTACGGCTACGTGATCACCGACGCCGACGCGGAGGCGTCCGTAGGCCTGCCGTACCCACGCGTGCACGCGTTCTACGCGGAGCGCGCAGCGCTCCCGGGGGCGGACGAGTTCTGGACTGAGCTGTCGGCCGAGCTGTACGAGCTGATCGACGCCGACCTCGAGCCGTTCGACGACGCCGTCAACGCCGCCCGCGAGCTGCGCGCCCGCGGCGTGCCCGTGGCGGTGGCGTCGTCGAGCTTCCGCGATCGCCTGCACCGCACGCTCGCGCGCGCGGGGCTGCTCGACGCGTTCGACGCGGTGGTCGCGGGCGACGAGGTCGAGCACGGCAAGCCCTCCCCGGACATGTTCCTGCTCGCCGCCGAGCGGCTCGGCGTGGAGCCGAGTGCCTGCGTCGTAGTCGAGGACAGCCCGCCCGGCGTGCAGGCCGGGCTGGCGGCGGGCATGATCACGCTCGCGGTCTGCCGCGTGCCGGGAACCGAGGCGACGCTCGCGGGCGCGCACCGCGTGCTCGACACGGTGAGCGCCGACACCATCCTGCGGTCGCCTCGGGCTCCCTAGACGCGCAGCGACGGATGCATGCGGTGGGTGCGCATGCATCCACCGCGGCGGTGCTTCACGGTGCTGAGCGCGACGGCGCCGATCGGCCAGATCGGCCAGAAGTAGCCCGCGCCGGTGAGCGCCCAGATCGCGATGAGGAGGATCGCGAGGGCGACGGCGGGTGCGACATTGGGCAGCTGGCGGCGCCGGGCTCGGGGGCGCGGCGCCGTCGTCGGGGTGGGAAGGTCGGCCAGCAGGGGGAGCAGGTCGGCTCGCAGGCGGGCGCCGTAGGTCGCGCCGAGGCGCTCTTCGAGCTCGTCCGTGTCCAGCCGGCCCGCCGCGGCGTGCTCGCGGAGCGCTTCGGCCACCCGCTCGCGCTCGGGGTCGGAGGCGAGGACTTCGTAGGGGGCGGGGATGAGCGGGTCGGTCGGCATCGAACGTAAGGTAGTGAGCACTCACCTTTCTGTCAAGGCCACGGGCTCTCCCGTGTCCGCCGAGCGTCGCAGGGCGTCGAGCACGCGCGCCTGCGCGACCGCGTCGGCGCGGCCCAGGCGCGGCTCTCGCGCCTCCCCCACGGCGTCGCCGAACACCTGGAGCTCGACGACGAACGGGTCGAGGTCGGTGCCGGGCGCGGCGACCTCGTCGCCGTCGACGGTGATCGCCCCTGGGACGGGCCACGGGTCGGCGACGAGCAGGCGTCCGGCGGTGCCTGCGAGCTCGAGCGAGGCGTGCTGAGGGGCATCCATCGCGCAGTCCAGCGTGCCGAGCACATCACCCGGGAAGCGGAGCGTGGCCACGACGCGCTCGTCGACGCCGGTCGGCCCGGTCACGGCTTCGGCACTCACGCGCTCAGGCTCGCCGCACAGCAGCCGCAGCGCGCTGACGCAGTAGCAGCCGACGTCCATCAGCGCGCCGCCGTCGAGCTCGGGGTCGCGGCGGACGTCCGGGCCGTCGGGGAGTGTGAAGCGAAATGTCGCGCGGACGGTGCGCGGCTCGCCGACGGCCTCGCGGGCGAGGCGGCCGAGGGCCTCGACGCGCGGGTGCAGGCGCCACATCATGCCCTCCATCAGCACGCGCCCGGCTCGCTCGGCGGCGTCGAACGCGGCCTCCACGTCAGCCGGCCGGCGCGCCAGCGGCTTCTCGGAGAGCACGTGCTTTCCGGCGTCGAGGGCGCGGATCGACCACGGCACGTGGAGCGCGTTGGGGAGCGGCACGTAGACGGCGTCGACCTCCGCGTCATCGAGCAGCGCCTCGTAGGAGCCGTGCGCACGCGGGATCCCGTGCTCGGCGGCAAACGCGTCGGCACGAGCGACGTCGCGCGAAGCGACCGCGACGACCTCGGCGCCTTCGACGGCGCGTGCGGCGCGCACGATCGGGCGCGCCGCGGCGGCCGTCGAGAGGATGCCCCAGCGAAGCGTCACACCCAGATCATCGCGCCCGCGGCGAGGCTGCGGGGCGCGGCGACGCCCGCCGGTCATGGCACCCGGCGGCGCGAGGCCCCGAGGCGCGGCGACGACGGCCGGTCACCGCGCACGCGCCGGCACGAACCGGAGCAGGTCGCGGCGGGGCGGGCGCGTGGGCGGGTCGTGGCGCTTGCGGGGCGGCGCGGGGCGGACGGGGTCGTCTCGGCGCGCGCCCTGGAGCGCGTGCGTGGTTGCGTGGCGGGACTCGATGAATGCGATGACGTGCATGGCTTCAGAGTGAGCCGTCATGGGCATAAGTTCAAATAGTCGATGTGGGTTATCGATAAGCTAAGGCAATGCTCGATCCTCGCCGCCTGCTCACGTTCCGCGAGGTCGCCCGCCAGGGCTCGTTCTCGCGCGCTGCCGAGACGCTCGCCCTCAGCCAGCCCGCCGTGTCCCAGCAGGTCGGCGCGCTGGAGCGCGAGTTGGGGACCGCGCTGCTCGTCCGCGGGCGTGCGGGCACCGTCCCCACTCCGGCCGGCGACCTGCTGCTCGCCCATGCCGACGCGCTCGCCGGTCGGCTCGAGCTGGCCGACACGCAGATGGACGCCCTGGTGAGCGCCGAGCGGCGCTCGCTCAAGGTCGGCGCGTTCCCCAGCGCGCTGGCCACGATCGTGCCGAGCGCGCTCGTCGCCATCCGGCAGCACGAGCCCGACCTCGACGTCGCGATCGAGGAAGGCCCGGTCGCGGACCTCACCGAGGCCGTGCAGAGCGGGCGGCTGCACGCCGCCGTCTGCTTCCAGGATGCGTCGGCGGCGCGGCGCGAGCCCGAGGGCCTGCGCCGGACCGACCTGCTCGAGGAGCCGATGGTCTCGCTCCTCCCAGCGCACCACCGGCTGGCCGGCCACGACGCGATCGACCTACGCGAGCTGGCCGACGAGCGGTGGATGGCGCCGTCTCCCGACGGCCTGATCGTCGCCGGCTGCCGCGCGGCGGGCTTCGAGCCCAACGTCATCATCCTCACCCGCGACCCGCTCTCCTCGCGCGCGATCGCCGCCGCCGGGCTCGCCGTCTCGCTCACCCCCCAGCTGCTCTCGCGGGTCGAGCTGCCCGGCATCGTCATGCCACCGCTCAAGAAGAACCCGCCGCGCCGGACGCTTTACGCGCTCACGCCCGCCGCCGGCGCCCACCCGCTCAGCAGCACGCTGCTCGAGGCGCTGATCGCCGCCGCGCGCGTGTAGATCCGAGAACTTCAACGTCAACTGCGCTGGGTAGGGAGGTTGGGAGCCTTCCGCGGCGCGAGGAAGGGGAGTTTCGTGTATCTCGGCGCGGGCGCGGATGCCGAGATCCACCTTTCTCCTCGTCTAGGGGAGTTAGGTGTATCCGGGCGTGGCCGCGATCATCGAGATACACCTAATGCTCGTCTGGGAGCGCAAGGTGTATCTCGGCGCCGAGCGGATCGTCGAGATACACCGAATGTGCCGTTTCAAGGCGGTGTTACGTGGATTTCGGCGAGCCGGCGATCACCGATTGACACGTAGATGCTCGTCTAGAGCATTTAGGTGGATTTGGGCGGAACCGGCGCGCATCGAGATGCACGCAATCCCGGCTTGACCGCCATCCGCCCGCGGCAGACCGACCCGGCCGACACCCTCACTCTCCCTTACCCAGCCGCCGTTGACGTTGACGTTCGCCGGCGTCAAGCGGCGACGACCGCGCCGCCCCGCCGCGGGTCGCCGCCGCCGGCGAACGCGCCTGTGACCGGATCGTGCTCGACCGCCTGGCAGCCGCCGAAGAACAGATTCAGGTCGCGGAACCAGGCGACCGTGTACCCGCCCGCCTCCAAGGCCGCGCCGTCGATCCCCGGCTCCGCGTAGACCGTGCGGTCCTCGAAGTGCAGCCGCGGGGCGCAGACAGCCTCGGCCGCGTCCATCCCGCGGTCGAGCACGTTGACGATCACCTGCAGCAGCGCCGAGCGGATGCGGTTCGAGCCCGCCGAGCCGAGCGCCAGCTCGGGCGGCGCGCCCTCTGCTCCCAGCACGACCGTGGGCGCCATCATCGACGGCAGCCGCCGCCCCGGCGGGTGGTTGAAGAAGCCGAGCGGGGAGAGGTCCTCCTCGCCCATGATGTTGTTCAGGTGCATCCCCGTCCCGGGCACGACGATCCCCGAGCCCTCGCCGTTCGTGCACGTCACCGAGCACGCCCAGCCGTCGCCGTCGAGCACCGAGATGTGGGTCGTGGAGCCGAGCCGCGAGGCCATGAAACGCTCGAGGAAGCCGGGCGAGGCGAGCCCGCTCAGGAACTCCGGCGTGCGCTCGGACTGGGCGCGCTCCATCGCCGCCACCAACTCCGCCGCCCCGGGCGCGCCTTCCCCCCGTTCCAGCAACGCGAGCGCGTAGGCCAACAGCGTCCCGCCCGCGCTCGGTGGCGGATTCGTGACCACGTCGTGGCCGCGATAGCGGACCCGCACCGGCTCCCGCGGCTCGGCCTCGTAGCCCGCCAGGTCGTCCATCGTCAACGCGCCGCCCAGCTCGAGCACGCGCGAGCACACCGACGAGGCGATGTCGCCCGAGTAGAACGGCGCCGCCCCTTCCTCCCCCAGCCGCTCCAAGGCAAGCCCCAGCTCCGGGTCGAACAACACATCGCCCGCCCGCGGGATCCGGCCCTCGGGCATGTACAGCGCCCGCGCCTCCGGCGTGGAGGAGTAGATCACCGCCAGGATCTCGAACAGGTACGCCTGCTGCGCGTTGACCTCCACGCCGTCGCGCGCCAGCAGCGCGGCGGGCGCCGCCAGCTCCGCCAGCGGCACCGTGCCGAACCGATCCGCCGCCGTGCACACTCCCGCGGGAGTGCCGTACGCGCCCACCGACGATGCCCCGATGTGGAACACCTGCACGACGTCGCCGAACGACACGTCGACCGCCTCCAGCGGCGACCGCACGGACACATCGGCTCCCCGCCCCGGAGCCGCCACGAAGAAGTCCAGCAGCACCGGCTCGCCCACCGGCGGCACGACGAGCATGTAGCCGCCCGCCCCGAGCCCGGTGAGCAGCGGCTCGGTCACGAACGACGTGAGCATCGCGGCGATCGCCGCGTCGACGGCGTTGCCACCCGCGCGGAGGACGTCGGCCCCCGCGCGGGCGGTCAGCGGGTGTCCCGCGGCGACTATGCCGCGACTACTAGAACCGTGGGATGAACTCAGGGACCTCGACCTCGCCGGCGCTCACGCGGGCGGGGCGGCGCTCCGGGGCCGTCCGGCGCACGCGCGGCTCGCCGGCCGGCTCGCGGAACGGCGAGTGCTCCTCGCGCGGCGCGCGCCGCTCGCCGTAGCCGGTCGCCACCACCGTGATCCAGACCTCGTCCTCGAGCTTCTCGTCGAGCATCGCGCCGAAGATGATGTTGGCGTCGGGATGCGCGGCCTCCTGCACCGCCCGGGCGGCCTCGTTGACCTCCCACAGCGACAGGTCCCGCCCGCCCGTGATCGAGAGCAGGATCGACTTCGCGCCCTCGAGCGTGGTCTCCAGCAGCGGGGACGACACGGCGGCCGACGCGGCCTCGACCGCCCGCTTGTCGCCCGTGCCCATGCCGATCCCCAGCAGCGCGTTTCCGGCGTCGGACATGATCGTCCGCACGTCCGCGAAGTCGAGGTTGATGAGGCCCGGAAGGGTGATCAGGTCGGACACGCCCTGCACACCCTGGCGCAGCACGTCGTCGGCGACGCGGAACGCCTCCATCATCGACGTCTGCTTGTCGAGGACCGAGAGCAGCCGGTTGTTGGGGACGACGATGAGGGTGTCGACCTCTTCCGCCAGCGACTCGATGCCGATCTCGGCCGCCTGCATGCGGCGCGAGCCCTCGAAGCCGAACGGCTTGGTCACGATCCCCACGGTCAGCGCGCCGATCTCGCGGGCGACGCGCGCCACCACCGGCGCCGCGCCCGTACCGGTGCCGCCGCCCTCGCCCGCGGTGATGAACACCATGTCCGAGCCCTTGAGCAGCGACTTGATGCGGTCCGAGTCGTCCATCGCGGCCGAGCGGCCGCGATCGGGGTCGGAGCCCGAGCCGAGCCCGCGCGTGACGTCGGCGCCGAGCTGGAGCGTGACGTGCGCCGACGAGGACTGCAGCGACTGCGCGTCGGTGTTCAGAGCGATGAACTCGACCCCGGTCACGCCGGCCTCGATCATGCGGTTGACGGCGTTCACGCCGCCACCGCCGACGCCGACCACGCGCAGCACGGGCTCGCGCGTGATGTCCGTGCCGGCAGACGACCACTGGTAATCGTCAGCCCGCGCGGGAGCCGGCGGGGCCATCATGTTGTCCGGCAGGTCGGAGGAGAAGGCGTGCCGCAGGCGCTCCTGCGGCGTCGGGATGCGCGGCGCGGGAGCGTCGGGCGCGGAAGCCTCGGGCGCTGAAGACTCGGGCGCGGGCGCCTCGGGCTCGACGGCGGGCGCCGGAGGTGCGGCCTGCTGCCCTTCGTCCGTGCGGCGGAAGAGCGCCGCCAGGGGCCCTTCCCGCATGCTCGCCCGCTTACCGCTTCCCATTCGAGAGCACCTCCTTCGCCAACTGGCGATATGCGTCAGCCGCCGTGCCCTTGGGGTCGTACTTGAGCACCGACATGCCCTTCACGGGGGCCTCTGCGAACCGGACCGTCTTCCTGATGCGGGCGCCGAACACCCGGTCTCCGAAGTTCTCCTCGAGGATCTCGAGCGCCTCCTTGGCGTGCAGGGTACGGGTGTCGACCATCGTCGGCAGGATCCCGGCGATCTGCACGTCCGGATTGAGGTTCTCGCGGATCATCGAGAGGGTGTTCTGGAGCTGCAGCAGCCCGCGCATCGAGAGATACTCGCACTGCACGGGGACGATCACCTGATCGGCCGCGGTCAGCGCGTTCACGGTCAATAGTCCCAGGGACGGCGGCGTATCGATGAACACCCAGTCGTAATCCCCGTCGACGGTCCGCAGCGCCTTCAGCAGCGACCGCTCGCGACCGATCTTCGTCGACATCGCGATCTCCGCCCCAGCGAGGTCGATCGACGCGCACGCGATGTCGATCTCGCGGCGCTTGATCACCTCCTTGATCGAGAGGTCGTGGACGAGCACGTCGAACATCGACTGCTCGAGCGTGTCGGGGTCGATGCCCTGCGACATCGTCAGGTTGCCCTGCGGGTCCATGTCGACGCAGAGGACCCGGTGGCCCTGCTCGGCGAAGGCCGCCGCGAGGTTGAGCGTGGTGGTCGTCTTCGCAACCCCGCCCTTCTGGTTGGCGAAGGCGATGACCTTGGCCTGGCCGGTCACGTCGTGCTCCGATCACGGTCGGGGAAACCCATCGGCCTTGCCTGTTCGCGCCCGCGCATGATTATCCTCCCGCGCGCCCTATGGATCGCAGCACCGCTCGCCGCATCAATCGCGCGCATTGGGACGCGCTCGCAGCCGTCCACGGCCAGGACGCCTACTACGACACCGAGGCGCTGGTCGCCGGCGCGGACTCGCTGCGCGAGGCTGAGGCCGCCGGGCTGCGCGAGGCCGTCGGCGCCGTCGCCGGGCTCGACGTGCTGCACCTGCAGTGCCACATCGGCTTCGACTCGATCTCCCTCGCCCGTCGCGGCGCACGCGTCGTCGGCGTCGACTTCTCGCCCGCGTCGCTCGAGAAGGCGCGCGCGCTGGCGCGCCGTTGCGAGGTCGACGTCGAGTTCGTGGAGGGCGACGCGACCGCCCTGCCGGTCGAGCTGCACAACCGCTTCGACCTCGTGTATTCGACGATCGGCGTGATCAGCTGGATCGACGACGTCACGGCCTGGATGCGGTCCGCCGCGGCGGCGCTGCGCGGCGGCGGCCGGCTGCTGCTGGTCGAGATCCACCCGCTCTACAACATGGTCGACTCGCCTGCGCCGCTGAAGCTCGACTTCCCGTACGCCGACGACGGCGCACGCACGTTCGACGAGCCGACCTCCTACGCCGGCCCGCGGGTCTCCTCGAGCGAGACGGTCGTCTACGCCCACTCGCTCGCCGAGATCGTCAACGCCGCGCTCGCCGCCGGGCTGCGGATCGAGCGGCTCGAGGAGCACCTGGAGGCCGACTTCGATCCCCGTGGCGACCTGCTCGCGGCCACCGACGACGGCCGCTACGAGCTGCGCGTGGACGGCGAGCGCCTCCCCGTGCTGTTCGCCCTCGTCGCGGGCAAGCCGTGATGTGAAAAACTGCTTGCGTGGACAAGCGGACGCCGTACGTGCAGGCGACGGTGGTGCGAGCGGGGCGGCCCGCGAGCGTGCAGGTCGGCGCGACCGCGAGGGTCTCCTCGACCGGCGAGATCGAGGGCTTCGTCGGCGGCCACTGCGCCGAGCCGAGCGTTCGCCTGCACGCGCTGCGCGCGCTCGAGACCGGCGAGCCGCTGCTGCTGCGGATCGAGCCCGGCGACGGCGACAGCGAGCCGAGCGAGGGCGCGATCACCGTCCACAACCCGTGCATCAGCGGCGGCGCGCTCGAGATCTTCCTCGAGCCGCACCTGCCGGCGCCGCGCCTGCACGTCGTCGGCGACACGCCGATCGCGCACGCGCTGGCCGCGCTCGGGCCCGGCGTCGGCTTCGACGTCGTGCGCGCCGACGGCGACCTCCGCCCCGCGCCCGACGACGCCGCCGTGGTCGTGGCGTCGCACGGGCGCGACGAGGAGCCGGTGCTGGAGGCGGCGCTCGAGGCAGGGGTCGACTACGTCGGCCTGGTGGCGAGCCCGCGCCGCGGCGCCGCCGTCCTCGCCGGCCTCGAGGCGCCTGACGCCGACCGCGTGCACACGCCGGCCGGGCTCGACATCGGCGCCCGGACGGCGGAGGAGATCGCGCTCTCGATCCTCGCCGAGCTCGTCTCCACGCGCCGCCACCGCCTGACGCCGCCGCTCCCGGTCGTCGAGGAGCACCATGGGCACCACTGCCATGAGTGAGCAGGCCCGAGGAGGATGAGGAGGTAGACATGGATGGATGGACCGTGGGGCTGATCCTCGGGATCGTCGTGGTGCTCGTCGCTGCGGCGATCGTGATCGTGGTCGTGCGCCTGGCGGCCCGGATCGCCGCGCAGGCGAGGACGGCCGAGGGCGCCGTCGAGGTCGTCCGCGCGCAGACCGACGGGCTCGACGGCATCGCCCGGATCAACGACTCCGGGGTGCGCATCCTGCACGCGGCGCGCGCGCTGCGGAAGGTGGCGGTGGGCAGATGAGCGACACCACGTCCTGGGTGGTCGCGCTGGTGATCGGCCTCGCCGCCGCGCTGATCGTCGCGGCGCTGCTGTTCATGCTCCTGCGCTCGGTCGCCAGCATCGAGCGATCGGTCGGCGGCCTGCTCACGACCGCGACGAGCGTCGCCGGCAACACCGCCAGCATCCCGCAGCTCGAGGCCACCGCGCCGGTGCTGGCGCTGATCGTCGACGAGGCCGTCGTCCAGGACGGCTACATGAACGCGCTCACCGACGGGTTCGGAGGAGACCAGCCATGAGCACCGAGGACGTCCTGCTGCTGCTGAGCGTGCTGCTCGGGCTCGTCGTGGTCGGCGTGCTCGCCGTCGCCCTGATCCTGGTCCGGCGCGGCCTGGCCACCATCTCCGAGGGGCTCGCCACGCTCGGCTCCGCCCTCGAGACCGTCGAGGCCGAGCACCTGCGCCCGCTCGAGCCCGCCGTGAAGGCGATCAACGCGCAGTTCGACACGATCCTCGGCGCGCTCCCCGGGATCGGCCGCAAGGCGTCGATCGTGGCCGAGAGAAGGCCGCGATGACGCTCTGGTGGATCGGCAACGCCGTGCTGCTGGTGGTGCTCGTGGTCGTGATCGTGCTGCTGCGTGCGGTGCTGCGCGAGGCGACGAGCATCGTCCCGAGCGTGCGCAAGATCGCGGGCGCCGCAGCCGCCGGCTCGCGTGACCTGGATGCCGTGCCGCTGCTGCTGACCACGCAGGACCAGGTCCGCCAGACGGTCGCCGGGGTGGCCGGCTACGGCGGTTCGCTCGACGTGATCCTCGACGACGCTCCGGAGGGCTGAGCGATGCCCGCCGCCGGCGTCGTGACCCTCGCGATCATCGTCTTGATCGTGCTGGCGCTCGTCTTCTACCTCGTGTCCACGATCGTCCAGCTTCAACGGATCGCGTCCGGGCTCGACGAGGTGATCGCGAGCGTCGGCGAGATCGTCGACAAGAGCGCGCCGGTCAACGACGTCGTGGCCGACATCAACGCGCAGCTCGACGCCGGCGTCGAGCTGCTCGAGGGCCTGCTCGTCAAGAAGGCCGGCATGGGCGACGCGATGGGCCTCGTCGACGGCCTCTATCCGGGAGCGGCGGCCACCGGCCTGCGGGCGTTCCCGGAGAGCCGCGAGCTGGCGCCGCCGCGGATCGGGGAGGTCTACACGCGCGGGACGCTGACGCTGGCGCGGCTCGGCCGCGAGGCGCCGATCGCGACCGCCAACCCCGCCGGCCCCGTGCTGCGCGCGATCGAGTACGGCAGCCTCAACGCCCGGTTGCTGTACCCGGAGGCACGCCAGTCGCGGCCGGAGAAGCTCGAGCGCTCGCCGGTGATCGGCTCCGAAGCACCCGAGCAGTACGAGCGGCGCGAGGACATCGGCAAGCCGCGCAAGCGGATGAGGAGCACCTGATGCAGACACCCGCGCCCTTCGGGTACGAACGCGCGAGCAGCGTCGAGGGCGCGCTCGCGGCGCTCGATCGCCTCGGGCCCGAGGCGCGCGTGATCGCCGGCGGGCACAGCCTGCTGCCGATGATGAAGCTGCGGCTGGCCAACCCCGAGCACCTCGTCGACATCAACGACCTCTCGGACCTGGCCTACATCCGCGAGCATGAGGGCGAGATCCGGATCGGAGCGCTCACCCGCCACGCCGATCTCCTCGACTCCGAGCTGCTCGCGCGGCACTTCCCGGTCTTCGGCGACGCCGAGCGCGTGATCGCCGACCCGGTCGTGCGCAACCGCGGCACGCTCGGCGGCTCGCTCTGCCAGGCCGACGCGGCCGAGGACCTGTCGTCGGTCTGCTCCGCCCTCAAGGCGACGGTGGTGATCCAGAGCCGCGACGGCGAGCGCGCGGTCAGCATGGAGGACTTCCACGTCGGCCCGTACACGACCGCGGTCGGCGACGGCCAGCTGCTGACCGAGGTGCGGCTGCGGGTCCGTCCGGGGGCCGGGAGCGCGCACGAGAAGGTCGAGCGGCGGGCCGGCGACTGGGCGATCGCCGCCGCGTCGGCCGCGATCTGGATCGACGGCGGCACGATCGCCGACGCCGGCGTCGCACTCAGCGCCGTCGGCCTGACCACGATCCATCTCACGCGCGCCGAGGAGCTGCTTCGCGGGAGCGCGCCGTCGGACGAGCTGTTCGCCCAAGCCGGCGAGATCGCGTCGGAGGACTGCACGCCGATGGCCGACGGCCGCGGCCCGGTCGACTACAAGCGACACCTCGCGGGGGTGCTCACGGCGCGGGCGCTGCGCCGCGCGACGGCGCGCGCGCTCGGACAGGAGGCCTGAGCATGGACGTCTCGATCACCGTCAACGGCGATCAGGTCACGCGCGACGTCGAGCCGCGGCAGTTGCTCGTGCACTTCCTGCGCGACACGCTCGACCTGACCGGCACGCACTGGGGCTGCGACACGTCGAACTGCGGCGCCTGCGTCGTGCTGCTCGACGGCAAGCCCGTGAAGTCGTGCACCACGCTGGCGGTCATGTGCTCCGGGCACGAGGTCCGCACCGTCGAGGGGCTCGCGCGCAACGGCGAGCTGGACCCGGTGCAGCAGGGCTTCCACGAGCTGCACGCGCTCCAGTGCGGCTTCTGCACGCCGGGGATGATGATGACGATCCGGGCGCTGCTGGACGAGAACCCCGACCCGACCGAGGACGAGATCCGGGTCGCGATCTCGGGCGGCATCTGCCGCTGCACGGGCTACAAGAACATCGTCGCCGCCGCGCGCTGGGCGGCCGAGCACTCCAGGCAGGAGGTCTGAGGTGGCCGCCACCCAAGAGGAACGCCCGATCGGCTTCGGCCGCCTCAAGCGCAAGGAGGACGCGCGCTTCATCCGGGGCGAGGGCACCTACCTCGACGACATCAAGCTGCCGGGCATGGTCCACGGCGCAGTGCTGCGCAGCCCGTACGCGCACGCGAAGATCGTCTCGATCGACACCTCGGCCGCGCTCGCCCACCCCAACGTCGCGGCGGTCGTCACGGCGAAGGACCTCGAGACGCTCGGCCTCGCCTGGATGCCGACGATCTCCTACGACACGCAGGCCGTCCTGGCCGGCGACAAGGTCCGCTTCCAGGGCCAGGAGGTCGCGTTCGTGATCGCGACCGACCCGTACTCGGCACAGGACGCGCTGGGGCTGATCGACGTCGAGTACGAGCCTCTCCCGGCGGTGGTGAACGCACGCAAGGCGCTCGACGAGGACGCCCCGCTGATCCGCGACGACAAGACCGGCCAGGTCGACAACCTCGCCAGCCCGCTGTGGGAGGCCGGCGACGAGGAGGCGACCGACCGCGCGTTTGCCGAGGCTGACACGGTCGTCGAGCGCGACATCATCTACCCGCGCTGCCACCCGGCACCGCTCGAGACCTGCGGCATCATCGCCGACTTCAACCCGCAGACCGGCCAGCTCGACCTCTACAACGGCAACCAGGCGCCGCACGCGCACCGCACGGTCTACGCCCATGTCGCGGGCCTCGCCGAGCACATGATCCGGATCAAGTGCAACGACATCGGCGGCGGCTTCGGCAACAAGGTGCCGGTCTATCCCGGCTACGTATGCGCGATCGCCGGCTCGATCGTCGCCGGCGTGCCCGTCAAGTGGGTCGAGAACCGGACCGAGAACCTCGTCTCCACCGGCTTCGCACGCGACTACGTGATGCGCTCGCAGATGTGCTCCAAGGACGGCAAGATCACCGGCCTGCGGGTCGACGTGATCGCCGACCACGGCGCGTTCGACTCGACTGCCCAGCCGACCAAGTTCCCGGCCGGCTTCTTCCACATCGTCTGCGGCTCCTACGACCTCGAGGCGGCGCACGTCAAGGTCAAGGCCGTCTACACCAACAAGGCGCCCGGCGGCGTCGCGTACCGCTGCTCGTTCCGCATCACCGAGGCCGTCTACCTCGTGGAGCGGATGGTCGACGCGCTCGCGCTCGAGCTGAAGGCCGACCCGATCGAGCTGCGGATGCGCAGCTTCATCGCGCCCGAGCAGTTCCCGTACGAGACCACGACCGGCTGGACGTACGACTCCGGCAACTACGCCGAGACGATGCGCGTGGCGATGGAGATGGCCGGCTACGAGGAGCTGCGGCGCGAGCAGGCGGAGAAGCGCTCGCGCGGCGAGCTGATGGGGATCGGCGTGTCGTTCTTCACCGAGGGCGTCGGCGCCGGGCCGCGCAAGCACATGGACATCCTCGGGCTGGCGATGAACGACGGCGCCGACCTGCGCGTGCACCCGTCCGGCAAGGCGGTGGTGTCGATCAGCGCGCAGACCCAGGGCCAGGGCCACGAGACGACGTTCGCGCAGATCGTGGCCGAGGAGCTCGGGATCCCGCCCGAGGACGTCGAGGTCCGCCACGGTGACACCGACAAGTCGCCCTACGGGCTCGGGACCTACGGCAGCCGCTCGACGCCGGTGTCCGGCGGCGCCGTCGCGATCGTCTCCCGCAAGGTGCGCGACAAGGCGCGCGCGATCGCGGCGACGATGCTGGAGACGCGGCCCGAGGACCTCGCGTGGGAGAAGGGCCGCTGGTACGTCAAGGGCGACCCCGACCAGGGCGCGCTGATCGAGGAGATCGCGGAGCGCGCGTACTCCGGCGAGGAGCTCCCCGAGGGCATGGAGGGCGGGCTCGACGCCCAGGTCATCTACGACCCGCCGAACCTCACGTATCCCTACGGCGCCTACATCGCGGTCGTCGACATCGACCCCGACACCGCGCAGGTCACGGTCCGGCGCTTCATCGCCGTCGACGACTGCGGCGTGCGGATCAACCCGATGATCGTCGACGGGCAGATCCACGGCGGGCTCGCCGAGGGCGTCGGGATCGCGCTGATGGAGCTGATCAGCTTCGACGAGGAGGGCAACTGCCTGAACTCGTCGTTCATGGACTACCTGATCCCGACCGCGCTCGAGTGCCCGGACTTCGAGCTCGGCGCCACCGTCACGCCGTGCCCGCATCACCCCCTCGGCGCCAAGGGCGTCGGCGAGTCGCCGAACGTCGGCTCGCCGCCGGCGATCGTCAACGCGGTGATCGACGCGCTGCACGCGACGCACGGCGTCGACCACCTCGACATGCCGTGCACGCCGGCGCGCGTCTGGGCGGCGATGCAGGGACGCCCCGAGCCGCCGCAGTGAACGGGCCAAGCAAGCTTGGCCTTGCGAGTTCGCTTGCGGCGAACATCGCGACGAGGTTGTCCATGAGCGTGATGAGGTCGCCCACCTCGCTCCCGACATCGAGACGCTGGCGCAGCGCCTGGGCGCCGTCGACTACCTCGTCGACGAGGGCCTCGCCACCTCGCTGTTCCTCGGCTTGCGACTGCCCCAGCCGCTGCTGCTGGAGGGCGCCGCGGGCGTCGGCAAGACCGAGGCGGCACGGGCGCTGGCGGCCGTGCTCGACACGCCGCTGGTGCGGCTGCAGTGCTACGAAGGGATCGACGCCGCCGAGGCGCTGTACGAGTGGAACTACCCGCGCCAGCTGATCGCGATCCGGCTCGCCGACGCCGGCGGAGCGGCGGTGCGGGAGGAGGACCTGTTCGGGCCCGACTACCTGATCCGGCGGCCGCTGCTGCGGGCGCTCGAGCATCCGGGGCCGCGGCCGGCGGTGCTGCTGATCGACGAGATCGACCGCGCCGACGACGACTTCGAGGCGTTCCTGCTCGAGATGCTCGCCGACGCAGCGGTGACGATCCCGGAGATCGGCACGATCGAGGCGACGGTGCCGCCGATCATCGTGCTGACCTCCAACCGCACGCGCGATCTGCACGACGCGGTCAAGCGCCGCTGCCTGTACCACTGGATCGCGTACCCGGACGCGCAGCGCGAGGTCGAGATCATCCGCCGCCGCGTGAAGGGCGCGGCCGAGGTGCTGGCCGTGCAGGTGGCGACCGCGGTCTCGCGCATGCGCGAGAGCGACATCCAGAAGCCGCCCGGCATCGCCGAGGCGATCGACTGGCTGGCGGCGCTCGACCTGCTCGGCGTCGACGCCCTCGACGAGCGGACGATCGACCGCACGCTCGGCGCGGTGCTCAAGTACGGCGAGGACCAGGAGGTGATTCGCGCCGCCGGCCTCGGGCAGCTCGTGCGATGAGTGGGCCAAGCAAGCTTGGCCTTGCGAGTTCGCTTCGCGAACATCGAGGGGTCGAGACCGTGTTGCTCGACTTGCCGGCGACGGTCGGCGCCTTCGCCCGGCGCCTGCACGAGGCGGGCGTGCCGCTGCCGCCGGCGCGGTCGGCCGACCTCGCGCGGGCGCTCGAGCTCGTCCGGCCGGTGGCGCGGCGGCGGCTGTACTGGACCGCGCGCGCGGTGGTGGTGACCGACCCCTCGCAGGTGCCCGCCTTCGACGCCGTCTTCGCGAGCGTGTTCCGCGGCTACACGCCCGCCGAGGCAGCTGAGCCGCCCGCCGCTCAGGTCGCGCCCGAGCAGCGCGGCCATGTGCCTTCGACCGGCGGCGTCAAGCGCGGCGAGATCGACATGCCGATGGCGAGGGCGAGCGCCGAGGAGCGGCTCTCCGACAAGCGCTTCGACGCGCTCGAGCCGCATGAGCTGGCGCATCTCTACGCGCTGATGTCGCGGCTGCGGCTGGCCACCCCGCCGCGCCGCACGCGCCGCTACGAGAAGGGGCGGCACGGCCAGCGCGTCGACATGCGGCGCACGCTGCGCGGCAGCCTGCGCACCGGCGGCGACCCGATCCGGCTCGCGCGCCGGCACCGCCGCGTCGTGCCTCGCCGCCTCGTGTTGCTGTGCGACATCTCGGGCTCGATGGAGCCGTACGCGCGCGCCTACCTGCAGTTCCTCACCTGCGCGGCCGGCGCGAGCCCGCGCGCCGAGGCGTTCGTGTTCGCGACGCGGCTGACGCGGCTCACCCGCGCGCTCGCATCGCGCAGCCCGGAGCGGGCGATCCAGCGCGCCGCCGAGGCGGCGCCCGACTGGTCGAGCGGCACCCGGATCGGCGACGCGCTGAAGGCGTTCAACGACCGCCACGGCCGCCGCGGGATGGCACGCGGCGCGGTCGTGGTGATCCTGTCCGACGGCTGGGAGCGCGGCGACCCGGCGCTCGTCGCGCGCGAGATGGAGCGCCTCGCGCGGCTCGCGCACCGGATCGTGTGGGTCAACCCGCGCGTGAGCGCGAGCGCGTTCACGGTGCAGGCCGGCGGGATGGTGGCGGCGCTGCCGCACTGCGACGCGCTCGTCAGCGGCCACAGCTTCGAGGCGCTGGGCGAGGTCGTGGCCGCGATCGCCGGCGAGCCGGTCGAGGCGCCGGCGCCGGCCGCCGAGCCGGAGCCCGAGGAGTGGGCGAGCGCGACGCCGGTCGCCGGCAGCTCGGTGGCGATGCCGAGCGGCTACGGCCCGAGCCGCGGGCGGACGACGCCGGGCTGGAGCATCGGTGGCTGAGGAGAAGACGTGCATCTACCCGGGCTGCGAGCGGCCGGCGGTGCCGCCGCACCCGCTCGGCGGGCCGCAGCCCGCCTTCTGCGACCTCGAGGAGCACAACGCGCTGACCGCCCACCAGGAGCGCCGGCGTCTGGAGAAGGAGCGAGCCGATGGCAGATGAGGCGTACCGCGCGGTCTTCCTGCGCGTGCACCCGACGGGCAAGATGGTGCTCAGCCTGAGCACCGAGGCCGACGGCCGCGAGGCCGAGTACGCCAAGCTCGTGGCCGGCGAGCTCGGCGTCCCACCGCTCGACGTCAAGGTCGTGCCCGCCGACACCGACCGCTTCGGCAACGGCCACGGGTTCAACACGAGCCCGTCGGACGCGACGGCGGCCGCGATCGCGAGCGCGAGCGCGAAGATCCGCGACAAGGCGCAGCTGCTCGCCGGCATGGCGCTCGACGCCCCGCCGGAGTCGCTCACGTGGTCGAACGGCGCGTGGGCGGCCGGCGAGAGCCACAAGACGATCGAGGACCTCGCGCTGTACGCGCACGGCACGGGGCCGCTCCCGCCGGGCGTCGAGGGCGGGCTCGACGCGCAGACCGTCTATCGCGACTGAGGGAGCGCGGCGTCGATCTCCACGCGCACCTCGTCGGCGACCTTGAGCGCGCCGAACAGCGCCGAGTACGGCTTCATCCCCCACTCGGTCTGCTTGACGACCGCCGCGCCGGTGACGCGGCCGCCGGCGAGCTCGAGCTCGAACGCGATCGGCCGCGTCGCGCGCGCCAGCGTCAGGTCGCCCTCCACATGCAGCCGGTCGCCGGACCGCTCGACGCGGGTGGAGCGGAAGCCGATCGCGCGGCGGCTCAGCACCTCGTCGTCGATCGTCTTCTCGATGTTCGGCGCGGTCGTCGTCGCCGAGCTTCTGCATCCCGCCCGTGCCCTCGCGCACGCGCAGCGAGGTCGCGTCGGCGTCGAGCGCGACGCTCGGCTCGTCGCCGATGTCCAGCGTCGCGTTCCACTTGGTGACGTGCAGCAGCAGGTCGTGCCCCGCCTTGGCGGCCGCGCCGGTTCGCTCCGTGCGCACGGCCAGCGTCCCGTCGTCAGGCCCGAGCGCGTAGGTCGTCACGCGCGCACCCTATCCAGCAAGGAGAGACCATGGCCGTACAGCTCGAGCACCCGTTCTCGCTCGACAAGCCGCTCGACGAGGGCTTCGCCGCGATCACCGACCTCGAGCAGGTCGTTCCGTGCGTCGAGGGCGGCCGCGTGGTCGAGCGCACCGGCGACGACGCGGTCAAGGCCGAGATCGTGGTCAAGATGGGCGCGATGTCGATGAAGTTCGCCGGCACCGTCGAGGTCACGGAGAAGGACGCCGCCGCGCACCGCGCGGTCCTCGCCGTCAAGTCGCGCGAAGTGGGCGGGCAGGGCCACGCGAACGCCACCGCGGTGTTCGCGCTCGCCGACGGCGGCAGCGGCACGCTCACGACCAACGCGCAGATCACCGGCAAGGCGGCGTCGATGGGCGAGGGCGTCGTCGCGGGCGTGCTCGACGCGCTGATCAAGGACTTCACGCAGAAGCTCTCCCGGCTCTGATGGGCACGGTCGCGATGCGGCGGGTGCGCGAGGGCGAGGTCCCGCCCGACGGCGGCACGGCGATCCAGGAAGACCCCGACCGCCCGGTCTTCCGCGCCAACGGCCCGGACGACTACGTATGCGTCGAGTGCGGCAACGTGCTCGCGCAGGCGATGAGCGAGATGCAGATGACGCTCAAGGTCCGCATCCGCTGTGGCCGCTGCCGCACGGTCAACGTCGCCGACACCGACGTCAAGGGCGCTCCGATCAGGATCAGGTAGCGGCGCGCCCCATAATCTCCGCGGATGCTGTCGCTGCTGGAGGGTCGCCGGATCGTCGTGTGCGCGGGCTCAGGCGGCGTCGGCAAGACGACCACCGCGGCCGCTCTGGCGATGGGCATGGCCGAGCGCGGGCTGAAGGTCGCCGTCGTCACGATCGACCCCGCCAAGCGGCTGGCCGACTCGCTCGGGCTCGAGGAGCTCGGCAACGAGCCGCGGCTCGTCGATCCCGAGCGCTTCTCCGAGCACGGCGTCGAGATCAGCGGCGAGCTGTGGGCGTTGATGCTCGACTCCAAGCGCACCTTCGACGCGCTGATCGAGCGCCTGGCGCCCGACGCGGCGACGCGCGACGAGGTGCTCTCCAACCGCATCTACCAGCAGCTCTCGAGCGCGGTGGCCGGCTCGCAGGAGTTCACCGCGATCGCCAAGCTCTACGAGCTCGACCAGGAGGGCGACTACGACCTGCTCGTGCTCGACACGCCGCCGTCGCGCAACGCGCTCGACTTCCTCGACGCCCCCGGCCGCCTGACCGGCTTCTTCCAGGGGCGGGCGATCAAGATGTTCCTGCGGCCGGCGGGGATCGGCGGTCGCATCCTCGGTCGCGGGACGGGCGTGGTGTTCGGCCTGCTCGAGCGGCTCACCGGCGTCGACCTGCTGCACGACCTGTCGGTCTTCTTCCGCGCCCTCGGAGGGATGATCGACGGCTTCACGGAGCGCGCCCGCCGCGTCGGGGCGCTGCTCGAGGATCCGGGGACGACGTTCCTGATCGTCACGGCGCCGCGCCACGACCCGGTCGAAGAGGCGATCTTCTTCCACCGCAAGCTCGCCGACGCGCGGATGCCGTTCGGCGGGCTGGTGGTCAACCGCCTGCACACGGCCGCGACGAACGGCGCGCTGGACCTCACCGCCGAGCTGGGAGAGGACCTCGCTGCGCGGGTGACGACGGCGGCGGAGGAGCTGGCCGCGCTCGCCGAGCGCGAGGCGGCGAGCCTCGAAGACCTGCGCACGCGGCTCGGCGACCCCCCGACGATCATCGTCCCCGAGCTCGAGGGCGACATCCACGACGTCGAAGGGCTCGCGCTCGTGCGCGCCCACCTATTCGAGGACGACTAGGGGGAACGCTGGCCCCAGGGGGCCAGGTTCCCTTGCGGGTGTTCGCCCAGAGGGCGAAACCCGGGGTCGGTTAAGGACCGACGCTCCTTAGTCTTTCTGCTGCTCGCGCGCGGCGGCGGCGGCGTCCTTGAGGTCGGGCTCGGCGCCCTCGGGCGGCTCGACCCCGCCGTCCTGCGTCGCGTCCGCGTCGTCGCCGGCCGCGAGGTCGATGCCCTTGTCGGTCGCCGGCTCGTCCGAGGCGGCCTCGCGCCCCACCGGGCCGGACTCGTCCTCCCCGCTCAGCTCGTCGGGGACGACTCCCTCGTCCGCTGTCTTCGCCCACTCGCCCTTCTCGTCACCAGTCATCCGTTGCTCCTACCCGCTCCTCGCCGAGCATCTCGTCGGCGACGCGGCGAAGTTGCGGATCGAGGTGCCCGCAGAGGACGTCGCGGAGGACCGCACGGAGGTTGCCGCCGAGGTCGGCGATCAGGTCCTCGACGCGCGGCTCGGGGCGCAGGCGCCCCGTGATCGCGGCGCGCTCGAGCCGGATCGTCTCGTCGAGCTGCGCCTCGAGCGCGTCGCGCTCCTCGGCGGTCGCGCAGATCGCCGCCAGCCGCTCGGCGAGCCCGTCGTAGCCCTGGCTGTCCTCGTCGGCCAGCAGCGCCCGGCCGGCGAGCAGCCAGTCGGTCAGCGCCTCGACGGCGAACGCGCGCTCGCACCCGAGCTCGAACCGCCGCAGCGCCCACGCCAGCTCGCCGCCGCGCGGCGTGCGGCGGGTGACGAGCGAGCAGAACGCGCGCAGCGGATCCTCCTCGTCGGCGGCGAGCAGGCACTCGCCGGCGTCGCGGCGGACGCCGGTGGCGAGCGGGACCGCGCTCCACGTGCCGCCGTCGGTCTTCGCCCAGGCGGTCGGGCCGAGCGACGGCTCGGCGTCGTCCCACAGGCGCAGCGCGGTCTGGAGGCGGCGCAGGCGGCGGCCGGCGTCCTCCAGCGCCGGGCCGTAGCCGTCGTCGGCGTCGAGCGCGAGCACGGCGACGGTCCCCATCTCGTCCTCGCGCAGCTCGGCGGGGGCGTCGGCGAGCGACTCGACGCGCACGAGCGCGAGGCCGTCGCCCAGCGGCACCTCCTCGTTCTCGAGCACGAGGCCCTCGACGGCGGCGACCACCACGGACAGCGCGCGGCCGCCGTAGGCGGTCTCCTCCAGCTCGCTGAAGGCCGTCTCGAAGCGGCCTGAGTCGAAGCTGAAGTCGCTCGACTCGACCCACACCGAGGTGAGGAACGCCTGCAGCGCGGCGTCGGCTTGCAGGCGACGGTCCGGCGACGGGGTACGCCGGCCGCGGGCCTGCAGGTACGCCGGGAGCTCCGGCAGCGCGGTGAGGCCCTGCACGGCGGGGGCGTACGACGGCAGCTTGGCGAGCTCGCTCGAGCGCTCGGCGAGGAAGCGCCCGGTCAGCGGGCGGTAGCAGTACAGCGGGGCGGACGCGCGGCCGGACAGGCTGGCGTCGACGAGCTCGAAGGGGACCTCGGCACCGCCGGAGACCTCCTCGGCGAGCTGCCACGCGGCCTCCTCGACGAACGCGGCCAACGAGTCGTGCAGGGCGCGGTTGTGCATGGCCGCGTCGTTCGCCCCGCCGGAGGAGGTTCCTCTCACGCGCACGCGCGCTTGCACATGGGTCGGACGGAACGCTAAGCGGCGACGGGCTCGGCGGCGGCGTCCGCGACGCAGGCGTCGTCGTCGGCTCCCAGCCACTCCCGCCCATAGGCCCGCATCGACTCGACGATGGGAACCAGGGCGCGGCCCTTCTCGGTCAGCGCGTACTCGACGCGCGGCGGGACTTCCGGGAAGGTCTCGCGGGCCACGATGCCCTCCTCCTCGAGCGCTCGCAGGCGCAGGGAGAGCGTCCGCGGCGAGATGCCCTCGAGCGAGCGCTCCAGCTCGCAGAAGCGCGACCGGCCCTCCGCGAGATCGCGGATCACCAGCATCGTCCACTTGCCGCAGACGACGTCGGCGGTACGGCAGACGGGACAGTCGGCATTCGACACGACTTCCCAGGATACCGCAAGACTTCAGGAACTGAAGTTGCTTTACGACCGGCCGAGCGGCACGCGCAACTCGCGCTCCTCCGTGCCGCGGACCACCACGAGCGCGAGGTCGTCGCCGCCGTCGTCGAGCGCGTCGAAGAGATCGTCCATCGTCGTCAGCTCGCGATCGCCGGCCTTGACCAGCAGGTCGCCGCGCTCGAGCCCGGCTGCCGCCGCGGGGCTGCCGTCGACGACCGCGCGCACGAGCAGGCCGTCGCGCTCGGCGAGCCCGACCGCCGATCGGAGGCGGCGCGCGACCCGCGGGGGCGCGAGCGCGACGCCGAGCCGCGGGCGCTCGCTTGCGTCGCCGCGCGCAAGCTCCTCCACGCGCCGGCGCAGCGCCGCGTCCGCGGGGAGCGCGAGGATGAACCCGCCGTCCCGCCGGACCGCGTTGAGGCCGAGCAGGCGGCCCTCGGTGTCGACCAGCGGGCCGCCCGAGGAGCCGCGCGGCAGCGGCGCGGTGTGCTCGATCGAGCCGTGCACGCGGCGCCCGCGCGGGCCGCGGAAGCCGCGCCCGGTCGCGGACACGAGGCCGAACGTCGTGCGCAGCCCGCGGCCGCCGGGGTTCGCGAGCGCGAGCACGGGCGCGCCCGCCGTGGGCGTCTCGGGCGCCCACTGCACCGGCTCGATCGCGCCGGTGTCGACCGCGAGCAGCGCGACGTTGAGGTCGGAGTCGACCCCGAGCACCCGCCCCTCGGCGACGTCGCCGCCGAGCGAGACCGCCACCTCGTCGCCGCGCAGCACGTGCGCCACCGTCAGCACCTGGCCGGGAGCGACGACCACGCCCGACCCGCGCCCCCACCCGCGGCCGATCCCCGCAACCGCGGGCCCGACCTTCTCGGCCGCATCGACGACCGCCTGCTGCAGCGCCGCGAGAACCTCGCTCATATCCAGACTCCAGTCACTTGCAATCTGCAAGCGACTGTAGCAAGACGCGGGCTGGGGTCAGACCCCTTGAGTGAGCGGGACTCAAGGGGTCTGACCCCTAAGCTCGGGTGGTGGCCCGCCGTGCGCACTCGTCGCCGCTCGCCGACGCCCTCGAGCGCGTCGGGGATCGCTGGACGCTGCTCGTGGTCGCCGCGCTGCTCGACGGCCCACGGCGCTTCAACGAGCTGCAGGAGGAGCTCGAGGGGATCGCTCCCAATGTCCTCTCAGCGCGCCTGAAGGCGCTCACCGAGCAGGCGCTGGTGGTCGCGGCGCCCTACTCCGATCGCCCGCCGCGGTTCGTGTACGAGCTCTCCGAGCCGGGGCGCGAGCTCGCCGGCGCGCTGCGACTGCTCGCCGACTGGGGCGCCCGCACCGGCGACGGCGAGCCCTATCGCCATGAGACGTGCGGGACGGCGCTCGAGGCGCGCTGGTGGTGCCCGTCCTGTGAGCTGGTGGTGGACGACCCCGCCGACTCCGACGAGGTCGTCCACATCTGACGGGCGGTCAGGCCGCGGCGCGGGCCAGCCGGTCGCGGGCCGCGGGGATCAGCCCGGCGAGCGAGACCAGCAGACCGAGGGCGGCGAAGCCGACCACGACCGCGATCGCGGGCCGGAAGGCGTCGACCGACGTGTCGCCGGCCACCACGGCGGTGACGATCGCCAGGCCGATCGCGCCGCCGAGCTGGAACGACGTGTTCACGAGGCCAGACGCGAGGCCCTGCTCGTGGTCGGCCACGCCGGCCGTCGCCTGGATGCTCTGGGCCGGGAAGCAGAGCGCGAACCCGACGCCGATCAGCAGCATCGTCGGCAGCATCAGGCCGACGAACGACGGCGAGCCGTCGAGGCGCAGGAAGAGCGCGAAGCCCACGACGAACGCGAGCATGCCGGCGGCGATGATCCGCGGCGTCCCGTAGCGGTCCACCAGCGGCCCGATCCGCGGCGAGCCGAGCGCCACCAGCAGGCCGCCGGGCAGGAACGCGAGCGCGGTCTCGACGGGCGACCAGCCGTGCATCTCCTGGAGGTACAGCGTGCCGACGAACTGGAAGCCGACGTAGGCGCCGAACATCGCCGCCATCCCGAGGTTGGCCCGCACGAGCGAGCCGTTCCGCAGGATGCCGAGCCGCACCAGCGGCTGCGGCACGCGCATCTCGATCGTCACGAACGTGACCAGCAGGGCGACCACCGCGGCGAACGACGCCACGATCAGCGGGTCGCCCCAGCCGCTCGCGGGCGCCTCGACGACCGTGCGCACGAGCAGCATCATGGCGGCGGTGATCGTCACCGCGCCCGCGATGTCGTAGCGCCGCCGCGTACCCGGGATCAGCCGGTCGCGCGGGATCACCCGCGGCGCCACCAGCAGGATGGCGAGCGCGAACGGCACCGGCAGCAGGAACGTCCAGCGCCAGCCGAGCTCCGTCAGCAGCCCGCCGAACACGAGGCCGAGCGAGAACCCGCTCGCCCCGGTGGCCGTGTAGAAGGCGAGCGCCCGGTTGCGGTTCGGGCCCTCGCTGAACGTGGTGGTGATGATCGACAGGCCCGCGGGAGCGGTGAAGGCCGCGCTCATGCCCTTGAGCACGCGCGTGACGACCAGCAGCGTGCCGTCGTTGACCAGGCCGCCGATGGCGGACGCGACCACGAAGACGCTGAGCCCGACGATCAGCACCCGCCTTCGACCGAGCAGGTCGGCGGCGCGGCCGCCGAGCAGCAGCAGCCCGCCGTAGCCGAGCACGTAGCCCGAGACGACCCACTGGAGCTGCGAGTTGGTGAGGCTGAGCTCTTCGCGGATCGACGGCAGCGCCATGCCGACCATCGACACGTCGAGCCCGTCGAGGAAGAGGACGCCGCAGAGCACCGCCAGGAGCGCCCAGGTGCGGGCCTCCCAGTGGGGAGCGGCCGGAGTTGGGGAGGAGCGCATCACCGGGATGGTACATGCACGTGCAAAGATTTCCTATTCATGATTTGAATGGGAATAAAATGCACACGCTCGGTATAATGGCTGCTGATATGGGGACGGCCGAGCGCGAACTGGTGAGCAAATGGCGTGAGATGCTCGAGCGCCACGCTCGCACGACGTCAGTGCTCGAGCACCGCCTGCAAAAGGAGCACGCTCTCGGCGTGAGCGAGTACGAAGTGCTCGAGCGCCTCGCCGCCGCCGACAAGGACGCGCGGATGCAGGAGCTCGCCGACGCCGTGTACCTCAGCCAGAGCGCGCTCTCACGCGTGGTCGCGCGCCTGGAGGCCGACGGCCTCGTGACGCGCGGCATGTGCCCCGAGGACCGGCGCGGGATCATGGCCTGCCTGACCGAAGGCGGGCGCGAGCGCTACGAGGCGGCGCGCCCCACCCACCGCGCCGTCCTCGCCGAGACGTTGAACTAGTAGTGGACCGGCGGCGGCGGCGCCGACGGGCCGACCGGCTCGGCGGCTTCCATCGGCTCGCGCGCCCCGCCGAGGGTCGTCTCGAGGTCGTCGTCGCGGCCCTTGGCCGCGGCGGCCACCATCAGCTTGAAGTCGTGCGGCGACGTGGCGGCGCGCAGAGCGGCGTCCATCGTCACCCGGCCGGCCTGCAGGTGCTGGAGCAGGTGCTGGTCGAACGTCTGCATGCCGTAATAGGCGCCCTCGCCGATCACCTCGGGGAGCTGGCCGGTGAGCTGCGGATCGATGATCATGTCGTGCACGCGGCCCGTCATGACGAGGATCTCGCAGCACGCCACGCGCCCCTGGCCGTCGGCCGTCGGGACGAGCCGCTGGGAGACGATCCCCTTGAGCGTCCCGGCGATCATCGCCCGCGCCTGCTGCTGCTGGTGGGGCGGGAAGAAGTCGATGATGCGGTTGATCGTCTCCGAGGCGTCCACGGTGTGGAGCGTCGAGAGCACGAGGTGACCGGTCTCGGCCGCGCTGAGCGCGGTGTGGACGGTCTCCTCGTCGCGCATCTCGCCGATCAGGATCGTGTCCGGGTCCTGGCGCAGAACGCGCCGCAGCGCGCGCTTGAAGGAGGCGGTGTCGGCACCGACCTCGCGCTGGTTGATGATCGACTCGCGGTCCCGGTGCAGGAACTCGATCGGGTCCTCGATCGTCACGATGTGCTTGGCCATCGTGCGGTTCATGTGGTCGATCATGGCCGCCAGCGTCGTCGACTTGCCGGAGCCGGTCGTGCCCGTGAGCAGCAGGATGCCGCGCTCCTCGGCGGCGAGCTTGGTGACGACCTCGGGCAGCCCGAGCTCGTCGACCGACTTGATGATCACCGGGATCGCGCGCATCACGATCGAGACCGAGCCGCGCTGGCGGAAGGCGTTGACGCGGAAGCGCCCGAGGCCCTCGACCGCGTACGAGAAGTCGACCTCGTTCTCGGCGTTGAACTCGTTGACCTTCTCGTTGTCGCCGAGCATCTCGCCGAGCGCCCGCTCGGTGTCCTCGGGATACAGCCGCTCCGTGTCCGGAATCGGCTCCAGGTGGCCGTGGAGGCGGATGAGCGGATACGAGGGGACCTTGAGGTGAAGGTCAGAGCCCTCCGCGGCGATGAGGTAGCGCAGAGCGCGATCGAGATCGAAAGCCATGTTCCGACCTAGATCGGCGCTCCCGCGCCACCGCTTGAGCGCGACGCGGTGTGGAGCCCCGTGCGCGGGACGCGGGGCCGGGAAGCCACGAGTGTGCGCGTGGAGAACATCGACACCAGAGCGCACAACGATGATGCGCCGCCGCGACCACGCCTGGCCTCAGGCGGCCCCCCGGCCAGCCTCGGTGTTCGACGAGTCCTGAAGCGTTCCGTTCGAATCCGCCCCAGCCAGGGACGCGTGCTCATCGGCCGTGGGAAGGCGGCTTCGGCAAGCCATGGAAGCGGTAGCTCCAATCTTCGTCCTCGATCGGGAGGGCTGGATCTCGGTCTTCGACTCCGTCGCTGAGACGGAGAACGGACTCGAGACCAACGACGTCGAGACCGGCGAGTACGTCGCGCTCGATGCGGTTGGACGGCCGCTCCGCCTCGCGACGGAGCCTGTCTTCAGGGTGCGGCTCGCCGGCAGCGCCGGCGACGCGCGGCCCGAGCTGCTGCGGCGCGTGTTGCTCGAGGCGCTGGGAGGTGATGACCAGCGCCTTGACGGCCTGACCGAGCGTGCGCGGGCGCGCCGCGGGGAGGATCTGCGCGCCGCGGGCACGGTCGGCGAGCTCCGCGCTGCGGTTCAGCCCAGCGGCCCGTAGTCGCTCTGTGGACGCTCGCTAACTCGGACTGCCAAGCGCGGAAACGCCCGCCGACCTGCTCGTCGAAGCAGGCTCAGTCGTCGCGTGGCGTCCGCTTTCGACGTGCTCGGCGCTCGTGTGCTCCCTCGCCGTCGTGAGGTCGACACCGGAGCCCAACCGTTGCGCCGCCCTGAGTCCGTCGGGTCCGCGACCCGATGGCTCTACGACGCGGGATGACGCACGCCCGGACCCATCGACAGCGTCCGGGCGCGACGCCGCGCCGCTCCTTGATGCCTTTAGGCGACGTCGCGGAGCTTCTGCGCCTCGGCGAGGCTCTGCAGCTTCTTCAGCGACTGGTTCTCGATCTGGCGGATGCGCTCGCGCGTGACGTTGAACGTGCGGCCCACCTCGTCGAGCGTGCGTGGGTGCTCGCCGCCGAGGCCGTAGCGCAGCTCGAGCACGCGTCGCTCGCGGTAGGAGAGGTTCTCGAGCGCCTCGCGGAGCGCCTCCTTGGTGAGGATCTCGGCGGCGCGCTCGTACGGTGACTCGGCCCGCTCGTCGGCGATGAACTGGCCGAACTCGGACTCCTCCTCGTCGCCGACCGGCTTCTCGAGCGAGACCGGGGCCTGGGCGGAGCGCTTGATCGACTCGACCTCGTCGGGCTCGATGCCCGTGTGGTGCGCGATCTCCTCGGCGGTCGGCTCGCGGCCGAGCTCGGTGACGAGCTTGCGCTCGGCGCGGCCGATCTTGTTGAGCTTCTCGACGACGTGCACCGGGATGCGGATCGTGCGCGCCTTGTCGGCCAGCGCGCGGGCGATCGCCTGGCGGATCCACCACGTCGCGTAGGTCGAGAACTTGAAGCCCTTGCGGTAGTCGAACTTCTCCGCCGCGCGCACGAGGCCGAGCGTGCCCTCCTGGATCAGGTCCAGGAACGGGAGGCCCTGGTTGCGGTAGTTCTTGGCGATCGAGACGACGAGCCGCAGGTTGGACTCGACCATCTTCTGCTTCGCGTCGAGGTCGCCGCGCTCGATCCGGCGCGCGAGGTCGACCTCCTCCTGCGCGGTGAGCAGGCGGACCTTGCCGATGTCCTTCAGGAACAGCTGAAGGCTGTCGGTCGTCATGTCCGGCTTGAGGTCGAGCGTCGCCTTCTTGCGGCGCCCGCGCTTGTCGGGCGCGCGCTCGACCTGCGCGGCCTCGAGCGCCGGGTCGACCTCTTCGACGAGCTCGATCTCGGACTTCTCGAGGTAGCCGTGCAGCTCCTCGACGTCGGCTTCGTCGAGGTCGATCTCCGCCACCGCCGTCGCGATCTCGGCGAACGTGAGGACACCGACCTGCTGCCCCTTCAGGAGCAGAGTCTTGACTTCTTCGAGTTCCTGGAGATCAACGACTGACATCGAGGTCCTGGGAGTCTAGGCGCTATTTTTTCCGGACCGGCGCGGTGACCGACCGCGTCGCCGCATCACTGTATCCCGTGACGACGCGAGCGCGGGCAACTTTCTTTCGCATGGCCGAGAAGACCGCCAAGAAGAAGACGAAGAAGGCCGCCAAGGCGTCGTCGGACCCGAGCGTCCTCGGGAACCTCCGCGCAACGCGCGCGTCCCGCATCGGCGGCGACCGCGGCGGGTCGGGGGCGAAGCCGAAGGCGCCCGCGACGAAGGCAAAGGCCCCGGCGAGCAAGAAGGCCGCGGCAAAGCCAAAGCCGAAGGCGCGCGCCGCGACCACCCAGGCGACGGCGGCGAAGCCCGCCGCTGCGGCCCGCCCGGCGACTCCGCCGCCCCCGCGGCCCGAGCCTCCGCGCGACGGCGGCCGCCCGAGCACCACGGAGGTCGTCACGACCGCCGTCCAGGCGGCCGGCGAGCTCGCCCAGATCGGCCTCACGGTCGGCCGCCAGGTGCTCAAACGAGCCACCGATCGGCTTCCGCGCCCGTAGGGGTCCGTGGAGGAATAAGTGGCGGGTTTGGGGTCCGGATCGTGGATGCCAGACGCCGCACGCGAGCGCAGGCGGGCGTCAGCCCGTTGAGCATCGCGGGTGGCGATGGCGCCGCGAGACGGCCTCCAAACGCGTCAGTTATTCCTTTACGGGCCCCAAATTGCGGGGTCTGCTAGCTTGCCCGGCGCCGAATCGCCGGGTTTGACCCCGGCGGACGGGGGAACCAATGCGGCAGGGACGCCGCGGGGGCGAATCGGATCGGGGGTCCGGACCGTAGCGCTGCTTTCTCTGCGCGAGCCCGTCAGCTCACCTCGTAGGCGCCGGAGAAAGCATTCGTGTCCCTTCGACTCTTCCTGTCCGCGCTCGCCGTGGCCGCCACGGCGGCGCCGGTGGCCGCCGCCGACCCGCCGAGCACCGGCGGGACCGTCGCGCCGCCCTCGCCCGCCACGCAGGGCGTGATCTCGGCCGCCGGCGCGCAGGTCACGCTCGCCGCTCGCGCCGGCTCGATGCACCGCCGCGTCACGCGCTTCCGCGGAACCGCGCCGGCCGGCCGCGAGGTCGCCGTCGAGCGCCTCGACGCGACCACCGGCGCCTGGACCGTGCTCGC
Source organism: uncultured Solirubrobacteraceae bacterium (assembly GCA_963789005.1). Lineage (GTDB taxonomy): Bacteria > Actinomycetota > Thermoleophilia > Solirubrobacterales > Solirubrobacteraceae > DASSUW01. Next base: position 348,681 of record CAWBIZ010000002.1, on the reverse strand, counting down.
GCGTGCAACCGCCGCCGCCGACGGCACCTACGATGCCGGCTGGCGCACGAGCGGCCTCGGCGCGCACCGCGTCCGCACCGTGCTCGCGCGCGAGGGCGACGCCTCCGCCGCCGCGAGCGCGCCCGAGCTGGGCATCACCGTCCACCGGCCGGCGATGGCGACCTGGTACGGACCGGGCTTCTACGGCCGCCGCACCGCCTGCGGGCAGCGCATGAGCCGCACGCTGCAGGGCGTGGCCCACAAGACGCTCCCGTGCGGCGCCAAGGTCTCGCTCCTCTACCGCGGCCGGCGACTCACCGTGCCGGTCGTCGACCGCGGCCCGTACTCCGCGGGCAAGGACTGGGACCTCACGGCCGCCACCGCCGCCGCGCTGCGCTTCACCCACACGGACCGCGTCGGCGCCGTGCGGGTTCAGTCCAGGTAGCCGACGATCCGGTTGGCGAGCGCGGTCAGGCCCGGCGCAGGTGCCTCGACCGCGAGCGGGCGGTCCTGCAGCAGCTCCTCGAGCCGTGCCCCCACCTCGGGCGCCGACCGGCGCGCCAGCGAGGAGGCGACGAGCGCGGCCCGGCGCACGGTCGTCGGGTCGAGCGTCCAGAGGGCCTCGAAGCAGCGCTCGCGATCGGGGAGGTCGCGATCGCGTTCTGACTCCGGCGTCTCCCACCCAAGCAGGCATGCGGCGTAGCCCGGGGCGTCGACCACCACCGCCCACTCGGCGCCCAGCGCCTCGTCGGGATCGACGGGCAGCAGCACCGGCTCGCCGTCGCCGCCGGACACCTCGGGGAAGCTCCCGAACGCCACGCACAGGTCGGCCACCCTCGCCAGCCGCCGGTAGCGGTGCTCGACGGCGCGGTAGTTGCTCGCGTCCTGGAAGGCGCCGATCACGATCGGGCCGGCCGCCCGCGCCAGCGTCTCGTCCTCGATCGCGCGCGAGATCGCGAACAGCGTCGACTTGCGCAGCCGCTGCGACCCGACCGGCTCCCCCGCCGTGACGATCGCGCCGAACAGCGACGGCCGGTCCGTCGACCCGCCGGCCGCTCGCGCGCGCCCGAGCGCCGCCGGCACCGAGAGCCCGCGATCGCGGTACGCGACCACTCGGCGCAGGATCTCGACGTCCTCGGGCTGGTAGATGCGGTAGCCGGAGGGGGTCCGCGCCGGCTCCGGGAAGCCGTAGCGCTGCTCCCACACGCGGATCGTCCCGGCGGCCAGGCCGGTCTGCTCGGCGACGTCGCTGATGGCAAGCCCCTTCACGGTGCGGATACAGGTTTCCACACGGCGTTCAATGTCCCTTTCGCATCGTCGGGCCGGATACGGGCGCCCACCGGGTGAGGATCGTCACCCTGGCGCGCAACGGCGCGTCGCGTCAGCTATCAAGGCGCGATGCCACGCGATCCCGGACCCGTCCTCGTCACCGGAGCGACGGGCTACGTCGGCTCCGAGCTGATCCCCGAGCTGCTGCGCCGCGACCTACTCGTGCGCGCGCTCGCGCGCGACCCGGCGCGCGCCGACCTCCCGACACAGGTGGATGCGCGCCGAGGTGACGCCGTTTCGGGTGCCGGGCTGCCCGAGGCGCTCGAAGGCGCCCGCACCGCGTACTACCTGATCCACTCGATGGGCCGCGGCTCCGGCAAGGACTTCGCCGCCCGCGACCGCCAGGCGGCCGTCAACTTCGGCGAGGCGGCGAAGGCCGCCGGCGTCGAGCGCGTGATCTACCTCGGCGGGCTGGGCGCCGAGGACTCCGAGCACCTGCGCTCGCGCGCGCAGGTCGCGCAGCTGCTCGCGGAGCGCGTCCCGCTCGTGCACGTTCGGGCCGCGATGATCATCGGCGCGGGAAGCGCGTCGTTCGTGATGCTCCGCTCCCTCGCCGCCCGGCTCCCGGTGATGATCTGCCCGCGCTGGATCGAGACCCGCACGCAGCCGATCGCGGTCGTGGACGTCGTGCGCGCGCTCGCCGACGTCGCGAGCGCCGACGGCGTGCCGGACGAGGTGCAGCTCGGCGGCGCGGATGTGCTGACCTACCAGGAGATGATGGAGCGCACGGCCGGGCTGCTCGGGCGCCGCCGGCCCCGGATCGTCCGGGTGCCGGTCCTCACGCCGCGGCTCTCGTCGCTCTGGGTGGCGCTCGTGACCCCGGTCGAGGCCGACCTCGCGCGGCCGCTGATCGACGGGCTCGGCAGCGAGATGCTGGTCGTCGAGCCGCCGCCGCCAGGCGTCAACGACGAGCCGCTGGGATTCGACGACGCGGTACGGGCCGCGCTTGCATGAAGCTCCTGCACCGCGCCGACCGCGGGATCTCCGACGCGATCATCTCCGAGCCCGAGGACCACACCGTGATGGACACGCGCGGCGGCGTGCGGTCGATCCAGGCGGCGAACGTCTCGATGCCCGAGGGCGAGATGCCCGAGTACTGGACGCCGATGTACCTCGAGCGCCTCGCGCGCACGTACTGGAAGTTCCTCTCGCGCGTCTCGCTCGGGCTGATCCGCGTCGAGTACACCGAGAGCGAGCGCCGGGTCGTGCTGCTGCGGCGGCCGTTCGTGCTCCTGCGCTTCCACGCGCCCGACTACGAGACGGCCGAGGACCGGGGCATCGTGCGCTGGCGGATCAAGGACGGCGTGCTCGTCGCCAAGCGCGACGAGGGCCATCTGGAGATCGACGTGCGGCGCTGCGCGTCCGACCGCCCGGGCTACGAGCAGGCCCACATCGAGATCGAGGTCGCGAACTTCTACCCGCGGATCGCCACCTGGGTGGCGCGCTGGTTCTACCAGGCGACGCAGTCGCGGATCCACGTGCTCGTGACGTACGGGTTCCTGCGCTCGCTCGCGCGGCGCGAGCTCGAGATGTCGGCCGTCGGGCGCTTCGCTCCCGGGGGCCCGCCGCCCCGGCGCCCGGAGAACGTCGGCGACACGCCGTGGGCGGTCGTGGCCGGCCTGCTCGCCGTGCTCGGCGTGGCCGTCGCGCTGATCGTGCGCGCTATCCGTAGCGCACGGTGAGTGCCCGCAGCTTCGTGCGATCGTGGCGCGAGGCGACCCGCCGCACGGTGCCCGAGCGGCTGCGCATCACCAGCGACTCGGTGCTCGCTCCCCGCAGGCCCTGGTAGCGGACGCCCTCGAGCACGTCGCCGTCGGTCACGCCGGTGGCCGAGAAGAAGCAGTTGTCGCCCCTCACGAGGTCGTCCTGGGTGAGCACGCGCTTGATGTCGTAGCCCGCGTCCTCGGCGGCGCGGCGCTCGTCGTCGTCGCGCGGCCACAGCCGGCCGATCAGCCCGCCGCCGTAGCACTTGAGCGCGGCGGCGGATATGACGCCCTCCGGGGTGCCGCCGATGCCCCACAGCAGGTCGACCGGGCGGTCCGGCGAGACCGCCAGGAGGGCGCCGGAGACGTCGCCATCGGGGATCAGCCGCACGCGCCCGCCGGCCTCGCGGATCGCCTTGATGCCGTCCTGGTGGCGTGGCCGGTCGAGGACGACGACCATGACGTCGCGCACGTCGCTCCCCTTGCGCTCGGCGACGAGCCCGATCGTCTCGCCCAGCGGCCGGTCGAGGTCGAGCAGGTCCGCCAGGTGCTCGGCGCCCGCCATCTTCTCCATGTACACGCACGGCCCGGGATCGAACATCGTGCCGCGCTCGGAGAGGGCGATCACGGCGAGCGCGTTGGGGCGCCCGTCGGCGGCCAGCCGCGTGCCCTCGAGCGGATCGACCGCGATGTCGACCTCCGGCGGCGAGCCGTCGCCGACCCGCTCGCCGTTGTGGAGCATCGGCGCCTCGTCCTTCTCGCCCTCGCCGATCACCACGATGCCGTCCATGTGCACGGTGTGCAGCACCGCGTGCATGCCGTCGACCGCGGCCTGGTCGGCCGCCTCCTTGTCGCCCATGCCCACGAGGCGGGCGGCCGACAGCGCGGCGGCCTCGGTGACGCGCACGAGCTCGAGCGCGAGGTTGCGGTCGACGGGGACGTCGCTCATCTACAGCACTCCCGGAGGCTTGCGGGTTCGTTCGGTCTGGCCGGCGCTGATCGCGCCGCCGGCGATCATGGCGATCGTGCCGAGCAGCGCGCCGAAGTAGCCGGGCTGGAGCGAGATCGCGCCGCTCGGCGTGCCCGGCCGGTCGAGGAAGCCGATGTAGGCGACGATGCCGAAGGCGGCGATCGCGGCCACGGCGGTCAGCTCGCCGCGCGGCCAGGAGAGCTCGTGGTCGCGGATCACGATCCAGATCAGGATCAGCGGCGCCGCGGCGGCGGCGACCAGCAGCCAGCGGACCGTGCCGTGCACCTCCCAGCCGCTGAGCGCGCCGCGCGCGCCGTCGATCACCGCGTTCGGGTTGTCGGACGCGGTCTCGTACCACGGCAGGAACAGGCATACGGCGAGGAGGATCGAGCCCACGGCCGCGACGAGCTCACCCCTTCCCAGCCGGTCGACGTGCATCCGCACCCGAGCCTATACGGTGGCGGTCGATGACCCTCGTGGACGGGCGCTGCTGGTGGGCCGGGTCGACGCCCGAGTACATCGCCTACCACGACGAGGAGTGGGGCCGGCCGGTGCGCGACGACCGGGCGCTGTTCGAGAAGCTCTCGCTCGAGGCCTTCCAGTCGGGCCTCTCGTGGCTGACGATCCTGCGCAAGCGGGAGAGCTTCCGGACGGCGTTCGCGGGCTTCGAGGTCGAGCGCGTGGCGGCGTTCGGGGAGGACGATGTCGCGCGGCTGTTGGAGGACGCCGGCATCGTCCGCAACCGGGCGAAGATCGAGGCCACGATCGCCAACGCGCAGGCGGCGCTCGAGCTCGACGTGCCGCTCGCCGAGCTGCTGTGGTCGTTCGCCCCTCCGCCACGGCCGCGCCCGCGGTCGGGGGACGAGGTGCCGGCCTCGACGCCCGAGTCGAAGGCGATGGCCCGCGAGCTCAAGCGCCGCGGCTTCCGCTTCGTCGGCCCGACGACTGCGTACGCCCTGATGCAGGCGTGCGGGCTCGTCGACGACCACCTCGAGGGCTGCCTCGTCGGCCGCGCCGCTCAGGGACGTCCGAGGTAGCGCTTGCGCCGCAGCTCCTGCTTGATCGCCGCGCGGCTCGCCGGATAGCGGCTGAGCTTGAGCGGCGAGTCGGGTGAGTTGCCGCGGTTGTAGAGCACCATCCGCACGCGCTTGTGGCTCCTGATCCAGGAGAAGAAGCGGCGGACGAAGGCCGGGTCGTCGCGTCCCCACATCGCCCACTCGCCGAACACGAACGGCTTGCGCGGGAAGTCGGCGTAGAACCTCTCCAGCCCTCGGAAGTTCGGGAACCGCGAGTAGAAGTCGGTGCCGACCCAGTCGACGTAGCCGGCCCCTGGCCAGTACGCGCGGGCGCGGTTGGCGTAGGTGTTCGGCGTCCCCTCGGTCTGCGGCACCCACAGCATCGAGAGCTGCGGCCGGGGCAGCGACGTGTCGGCGATCTTCAACGCCGGCAGCCCGAGCTTGCGCAGGCGCGTGTTGATCGCGTCGACCGGACCGCCCCGGAGCACGAGCGTCGAGCGCCGCCACGCCTGCCGGAACGCGCGTGTCGAGTGCGCCGGGCCGCGCGAGCTGCCGTTGGCGTTGTACGCGCAGTAGCCGTTGTTGGTCTGGTTCATCTCCGCCATCAGCCGGATGTAGACCGGCTTGGCGTAGTCGGCGAGACGGCGGTTGAGGCGGGCCAGGTAACGGTCGCCGCCGCCGCGCGCGATGCCGCGCGGCGTGATCCGCTCGCGTGTGCCGTAGCCGTCCTGGGTCGAGATGTGCAGCATCGGCCGCGCGCCCGCACGGTCGGCGGACTCGTAGATGAACTCGGAGATCTCGCCCCACTGGGTGAAGAAGCCGAACACGGACGGGCGCTTGCCGACCTGCGCGGTGAACGAGCCCGCGGTGCGCTCTCCGGAGAGGCCGGTGTAGACCTTGCCGCGGGGCGGGAGCAGGACGTCGGCCGAAGCAACCGGCGCGAGGCCGAGCGCAAGCAGCCCGGAAACGAGAGCGACGCGGAGCATTGGCCCACTGTACGGTGCCCCGGTGCCGCTGTCCCGCCTGGTTTCGAACGATCCACGCCCGGCGCACGAGCTGCTCGCCGAGGTCCGCCCGGCCGAGCGCGCGCCCGACGATCGGCCGTTCGTGTTCGTGAACATGGTCGCCACGGCCGACGGCCGCGCCGCCCACGACGGCCGGACCGAGGCGCTGGGCGCGGAGGCCGACCTCGAGCTGCTGCTCGAGCTGCGGGCGCTCGCCGACGCCGTGCTGATCGGCACCGGCACTGTGCGTGTGGAGGGGTACGCCCGCCTCGTCGGCAGCCCGGAGCGGCGCGCTCGCCGGCAGGCGGCCGGCCTCGCCGAGGACCCGCTCGCGGTCATTATCAGCCGCAGCTTCGACATCCCGTGGGAGGCCGGCCTGTTCGCCGCGCCGGAGCAACCAGTGCTCGTGTACGCCGGCCCGGACGCGACCGAGCCTCCCGCCACGGCGGCGCCGGTCGAGCTCGTGCGCCTCGACGACCCCACGCCCACCACGGCGCTCGCCGACCTGCGCGCCCGCGGCGTCCGAGCGCTGCTGTGCGAGGGCGGTCCGCGGCTCCTGCGCGCGCTGGTCGCCGACGGGCTCGCGGACGAGCTGTTCCTGACGATCGCGCCGCTGCTCACCGGCGATGCCGCCGAGCCGTCGATCCTCGCCGGCGCCAAGCTCTCCCGCGCCGCCGAGCTCGAGCTGCTGTGGACGCTACGAGCCGAGTCGGAGCTGTTCCTGCGCTACCGGCTATAGGGTCCGCGCCCATGCGCATCGACGGATCCCGAGCGCTCGTAGCCGGCGGCGCCTCCGGCCTCGGGGCGGCGACCGCGCGCCGCCTGCGGGCGGCCGGCGCCGAGCTCACGATCGCCGACCTCAACGCCGAGCGCGGCGAGGCGCTGGCCACAGAGCTCGGCGCGCGCTTCGTGGCGTGCGACGTCACCAAGGCGGACGACGTCGAGGCGGCCGTGCGTGCCGCCGACGGCCTCCGGATCGCCGTCTGCTGCGCCGGCATCGGATGGGCGGAGAAGACGGCGGGCAAGCGCGGCCCGCACGCGTTCGAGCCCTTCGAGGCCGTCGTGCGCGTGAACCTGATCGGCACGTTCAACGTGCTGCGCCTGGCCGCCGCCGCCATGCTCGCCAACGAGCCCGACGCCGAGGGCGAGCGCGGGGTCTGCATCACGACTGCGTCGATCGCGGCCTACGACGGCCAGATCGGCCAGCTCGCCTACTCGGCGTCCAAGGGCGGGATCGTCGGCATGACGCTGCCCGCCGCGCGCGATCTCGCGAGCAGCGGGATCCGGGTCGTGACAATCGCGCCCGGGCTCTTCGACACGCCGCTCCTCGCCGGCCTCCCCGAGGAGGCGCGCACCGCACTCGGGCAGCAGGTCCCGCACCCGCAGCGCCTCGGCCGCCCCGAGGAGTACGGCGACCTCGCCGCCCACATCGTCGAGAACCCGATGCTGAACGGCGAGGTCATTCGCCTCGACGGCGCGTTGAGAATGCCGCCGAAGTAACGTCGCCGAAGGCGAGTGCGACGAAGGAGCTACTCGCCTGGCAGGCGAAACCCCTATTCCGCGACCGCGGCCTCGGCATCGACGATGCCGTAGCCGTACGTCGGCGTGTAGGTCCCGCGCGCGCCGGTGGCCGGCGTGCGGGCGGTGCTCATGAGCACGTCCATCACCTGCTCGTCGGTGCGGCCCTGCGCGGTGAGCAGCGCCGCCACGCCCGCGACGGCCGGGGTGGCCATCGAGGTGCCGGCGTAGAAGTCGTAGCCCGGCGTGCCCTCGGAGGTCTCGCACGAGCCGTCCTCGGCGTCGAGCGGGACGGTCGAGATGATGTCGTCCTGGCACGAGAGGAACGCCGCGCCGCCCGGGCCGGCGACGGTCTCGAGGCCCGGCTTGATCGCGAAGTTCGAGTACGCCGCGCGCAGCTCGTTGCGGTCGGCGGCGGCGACGCACAGCGCGCCCTCGTCGAAGCCGGGGGTGCCGCAGATCGACGCGAAGTCGTTGCCCGGCAGCGGCCACGACCACGACGCCGTTGGCGCGCGCGTAGGCGATCGCCTCCTGCACGTCCGCGATCACGCCCGTGATCGTGAGCGCCTGGACGCCCGGCAGCGCGCCGAGGCTGAGGTTGACGACGTCGGCGCCGTTGTCGACCGACCAGCGGACGCCGGCGGCGATGTCCTCGAACGAGCCGCCCTCCTCGCCCAGCACCTTGACGGCGAGGATGTTGGCGTCGCGCGCGACGCCGGCCACGCCGATGCCGTTGTCGGTCTCGGCGGCGGCGATGCCGGCCACGTGGGTGCCGTGCGGGTCGCCTGCGCCGGCGGCCGCGCCGCCGGACTCCCAGTCGCCGTTGCCGCAGCCGTTCGGCTGAGCGGCGCAGTCGATGAAGGTGGCGCCGCCGACGATCTTGCCGTCGAGGTCGGGATGGGAGAGATCGACGCCCGAGTCGACGACCGCGATCGTCGCTCCGGCGCCGGTCGAGGTCGCCCACGCCTGCTCGGCGCGGACCTGCTGCGGGCCCCACTGCAGGCTCCAGTGCTCATCGGTGGTGGCCGCCGCGGGGGCGGCGAGCACGAGTGAGGCCGCCGTCACGGCGAAAGCTGCGAGTCGTCTCATCATGCTCACCGCATTGCCCCGGAAACTGGCGCTCGGAACCTCTTTCGCACGCGCGTGCGAAGAGGACCGGGCGGTCAGGCCACGCCTTCGCAGGCGGGCACGCGCGTGCGCGTGCGCCGGACCGCGGCGCCAACAAGCGCGATCGCGGTCGGGACCGCGAGGTACGGGCCGGAGAAGGCCAGCACCACGACGACGGCCGCGAACGCCACGGCAGCGGCGCGGCGAGCGGCGCCCTCGGGAGCAGCCGGACGCCCGCGGCGGTGGCCGTCACGTAGACGGCGACGAACGCGGCGCTGCACGCTCGCACGAGCCCGTCGAGGCTCAGCACGTCCGCGCCCAGCGGCGCGAGCAGCGCCCCGGCGACGACCGCGAAGGCCGCGAGCGCACGGTCGGGGCGGGCCATCCAGGCGGGCGCCGACGCCTCCTCGGACAGTGCGCCGGCGAGCTTGACCGCCGCCGCCACGTAGGCGTTCATCGTGCCCATCGTGAGCAGGACGGCGATCGCCGCCGTCGTCATGCGGCCGGCCTCCCCGAGCCCGGCGGCCATCAGGTCGGCGAGCGGCACGTCGGTCGGCTTGGCGGTGCCGAGGACGCCGACGGTGGCGATCGCCAGGCCGAGGTAGAGCACGACGACGACCGCCAGCGCGCCGAAGATCGCGCGCGGGAGCTGGCGCGCCGGGTCGCGCAGCTCGCCGGCCAGGTGCGAGACCGCCTCCCAGCCGATGAACGACAGCATCAGCAGGCTCGCGGCGGTCCCGACGGCCGCCCAGCCGTGGGGCGCGAACGGCGTCCAGTTCTCGGCCCGGCTCTCCGGCAGCGCGGTCACGACGGCGACGAGCAGGAGCGCGGCGAGCACCGCCGCGAGGCCGAGCCCCAACCGCGCCGAGGCCCGCAGCCCGACGACGTTGGCGACCGTGACCGTCGCCATCATGCCCGCCGCGGCGAGCACCGCCGCCTCCCGCCCGACGCCGAGCAGCTCGGAGACGTAGAAGCCGCCGACGAGCGCAACCGCGGGGGCGCCGAGCACGACGCCGGCGAGGAACCACCAACCGGTGATCGCGCCGACGCGGGGGCCGAAGGCCGCCCGCGCGTACGCCGCCGTCCCGCCGGCCTCCGGATAGCGGACGCCGAGGCCGGCGAACGTGACCGCCAGCGGCGCCGACAGGGCGAGCAGCGCGGCCCAGGCGAGCACCGACGCGGGTCCAGCGGCCTCGCCCGCGAGCGCGGGGACGATCAGGACGCCGGGGCCGAGCACGGCGCCGACGTACAGAGCGGTGGCAGCGCGGGTGGAGAGCATGGACGACAGTGTGCCGCCGATTCCGGGGTGTTTGGTGCCCACTTGCACCCCGTCGGGCGCGTCCTGCGCAATGATCTGCCCCCACAGTCGATCTCAGGAGACGAACATGCCCATCGACCTCGTCGACCGCAGGATGCTCGAGATCCTCCAGGACGACGGCCGCATCTCCAACGCCGCGCTCGCCGAGCAGCTCCACCTCTCCCCCTCGCCCTGCCTGCGGCGACTGCGGGCGCTCGAGGGCGAGGGCGTGATCCGCGGCTACCGCGCGGAGCTCGACCGCGCCCGCCTCGGGCTCGGCCTGACGGTCTTCATCGACCTCAAGGTCGACGGCCATTCCCAGCACACGGCAGCCGCGATCAGCAAGGTCCTGCTCGCCGCCCCCGAGGTCATCTCCGCCCACATCGTCTCCGGATCGGCCGACTTCCGGCTCGAGGTCGCCGTCCCCGACCTCGCCGGCTACGAGCGGTTCATGTTCGACACGCTGCTCAAGCTCCCGAACCTCGGCGACATCCAGTCCAACTTCGCGCTCCGGACGGTCAAGTCGGGCGCGCCGCTCCCGCTCAACGATCTCAGTCGCGCCCACTAAGATCGGGGACTAGCCAGCGACTCCCGCCCGCGCTAGACTTACGTACCTTGAGTAAGTCCCTACAGAAGGTGAAGCTTCGATGACCCCGCTGATTCTCGTCCCGTTGGACGACACCGTGGTCTTCCCCACCATGGACGTCACGCTTCCCGTCGACGTCGGTGACGAGGATCGCGTTCTCGTAATCCCGCGCCATGACGGCGCGTTCGCGAAGGTCGGCACCATCGCCGAGGTGACCGACACCGTCCGCCTGCCCGGCGGCGCTCGCGCCGTGCAGCTCTCCGGCGTCGCCCGCGGCATCGCGGGCGCGGCGCACACCGACCAGCTCGGCCGCCTCCGCATCGAGGTGACCGAGTCGACCGACGACGTTCCCGTCGACGGCCGCACGCGCAACCTCGAGCGCGAGTACCGCGCCGTGGTCGAGGAGATCCTCGAGCTGCGCGGCGTCGACGATCGCGTCGGCGCCTGGCTGCGCGCGATCGGCGAGCCCGGCCCGCTGGCCGACACGATCGGCTACGCCCCCGACGTCTCGTTCGAGGACAAGGTCCGGGTGCTGGAGACCCTGGACGTGACCGAGCGGCTCGAGCTCGCCGTCAAGCTCCAGCGCGAGCGGATGACCGAGCTGCAGCTGCGCCGCAAGATCCGCGACGACGTCCGCGAGGGCGCCGACCAGCAGCAGCGCGAGTACTTCCTGCGCAAGCAGATGGAGTCGATCCAGCGCGAGCTGGGCGAGGACTCCGGCTCGGTCGTGGAGGAGTACCGCACCAAGATCGCCGAGGCCGGCATGCCCGAGGCGGTCGAGGAGCAGGCAACGAAGGAGCTCGGCCGGCTCGAGCGCATGGGCGAGCAGTCGGGCGAGTCCTCGATGATCCGCTCCTACCTCGACTGGCTGATCTCCGTGCCGTGGAAGGAGCGCTCCGACGAGGTGCTCGATCCCGTGCACGCGCGTGAGGTGCTCGACGCCGACCACGCCGGGCTCGAGGACGTCAAGGACCGCATCGTCGAGTACCTGGCCGTCAAGAAGCTGCGCGTGGAGCGCGAGATCGCCGAGGACAAGCGCTCCGGCGCGATCCTCACCCTGATCGGCCCGCCCGGCACCGGCAAGACCTCGATCGGCGAGTCGATCGCCCGCGCGACCGGACGCGAGTTCGTCCGCATGTCGCTCGGCGGCGTCCGCGACGAGGCCGAGATCCGCGGCCACCGGCGCACGTACATCGGCGCGCTCCCGGGCCGCCTCGTGCGCGCGCTGCGCGACGCGGGGACGATGAACCCGGTGATCATGCTCGACGAGGTCGACAAGGTCGGCGCCGACTGGCGCGGCGACCCCTCGGCGGCCCTGCTCGAGGTGCTCGACCCGGCCCAGAACGACACGTTCCGCGACCACTACCTCGACGTGGAGATCGACCTCTCGGAGGTCATGTTCATCGCCACGGCGAACGTGGCGGAGACCATCCCCGGCCCGCTCCTGGACCGCATGGAGGTCATCCGCTTCGACGGCTACACGACCGCCGAGAAGACCGCGATCGCGCGCAACTACCTGTGGCCGCGCCAGCGTGAGCGCAACGGCCTGCGCGAGGACGAGGTCACGGTGTCCGACGAGATCCTCCGGACCGTGGTGAGCGAGTACACCCGCGAGGCGGGCGTGCGCCAGCTCGAGCGCGAGCTCGGGACGGTGCTGCGCAAGACCGCCACGCAGATCGCGTCCGGGAAGGCAACCGCGCCGGTGGCGATCGAGGTGGAGACGCTGCGCGACGCGCTCGGGCGCCAGAAGGTGTTCCAGGAGGCGGCGCTGCGCACCGCCGTCCCCGGCGTGGCCACCGGCCTCGCGGTCACGGGCACCGGCGGCGACGTGCTGTTCGTGGAGGCGACCTCGATGGAGGGGTCCAAGGACAACCTCGTGCTCACCGGCCAGCTGGGCGACGTCATGAAGGAGTCGGTGCGGATCGCGCTCTCCTACGTGCGCGGCCACGCCGGCGAGCTCGAGATCGACTCGGCGGCCTTCGCCGGGCGCGAGTTCCACGTCCACGTGCCCGCGGGCGCGATCCCCAAGGACGGCCCGAGCGCGGGCGTCACGATGACGACGGCGCTGGCGTCGCTGCTGTCCGGTCGCCCGGTCAAGCACACTGTCGGCATGACCGGCGAGGTCACGCTCCAGGGCCGCGTGCTCCCGATCGGCGGGCTCAAGCAGAAGGTGCTGGCGGCCCACGCCGCCGGGCTGACCGACGTGATCCTCCCGGAGCGCAACCGCGGTGACCTCGACGACGTCCCCGCGGACGTGCGCGAGCAGATGACCTTCCACCCGGTCATGAGCATCGACGAGGTGCTCGAGGTCGCGCTCGAGCCCGCCCGCACCGAGGCCGTCGCTTGACGAAGCGCATCACCGCCCTCTTCCGCCCCTACCGGGGGCGGTTGGGGGCGGTGCTGGGCCTCATAGTCATCTCGGCGGGGCTGGGGATGATCTCCCCGTTCCTGCTGCGCGACGTGCTCGACGTCGCGATCCCGGAGAACGACGACGGCCTGCTGGCCGTGCTGGTGGCGGGGATGATCGGCATCTCCGTCGCCACGGGCGTGATCGGCGTCGGCCAGACCTGGCTCTCCAACGTCGTCGGCCAGAAGGTCATGCACGACCTGCGCGCGCAGGTGTACCGGCATCTGCAGCGGCTGTCTCTGGCGTTCTTCACGCGCACGCGCACGGGCGAGATCCAGTCGCGGATCGCCAACGACATCGGCGGCGTGCAGAACGTTGTGACCTCGACCGCCACGTCGATCGTGTCCAACGTCACCACGGTGCTCGCCACCGTGGTGGCGATGCTGCTGCTCGACTGGCGACTGGCGCTGTTCTCGCTCGCGCTGACGCCGTTCTTCGTGCTGCTCGCGCGGCGGGTCGGCGATCAGCGGCGGCGGATCGCGGCCACCCGTCAGGGAGCGATGGCGGACATCTCCTCTTTGGTGCAGGAGTCGCTGTCGGTCTCCGGGATCCTGCTCGGCAAGACGATGGGCCGCGGCGACGAGCTCGCCGATCGCTTCGAGCGGGAGAGCGGCCGGCTGGCCGACCTCGAGGTCCGCTCGCGGATGGCCGGCCGCTGGGTGATGGCCTCGATCCAGACCTCGTTCGCGGTCATGCCGGCGCTCGTGTACCTGTTCGCGGGGCTCTCCCCCGGCGCGGTCACGATCGGCACGCTGGTCGCGTTCACGACGCTGCAGACGCGGCTGTTCTGGCCGATCCAGTCGCTGCTCAACGTGGGCGTCGACATCCAGACCTCGATGGCGCTGTTCGAGCGCGTGTTCGAGTACCTCGACCTGCCGGTCGACCTGCGCGAGGGGCGCCGTGGGCTGCACGACGTCCGGGGTGAGCTGCGCTTCGAGGACGTGTGGTTCTCGTACGAGGACGAGCCCACGTTGCGCGGGGTCGACTTCGACGTGCCGGCGGGCTCGAAGCTCGCCCTGGTTGGCGAGACCGGCTCGGGCAAGACCACGGTCGGCTACCTGGCCGCGCGGTTGTACGACCCCGAGCGCGGGCGGATCACCCTCGACGGCGTCGACGTTCGCGACTTACGCTTCTCGTCGCTCGCCGACGCGGTCGGTGTCGTCTCGCAGGAGACCTATCTGTTCCACGCGTCCGTGCGCGAGAACCTGCGCTTCGCACGCTCCGACGCTTCGGACGACGAGATCGAGGAGGCCGCGCGCGCGGCCCAGATCCACGACACGATCGCGGCACTCCCGGAGGGCTTCGACACCGTGGTCGGCGAGCGCGGCTTCCGCTTCTCCGGCGGCGAGCGCCAGCGGATCGCGATCGCGCGCACGATCCTGCGCAACCCGCCGGTGCTCGTGCTCGACGAGGCCACGAGCGCGCTCGACGTGCAGACCGAGCGAGCGGTCGGCGAGGCGCTCGAGCGGCTCGAGGAGGGCCGCACGACAATCGTCATCGCCCACCGGCTGTCGACCGTGCGCGAGGCCGACCAGATCGCCGTGCTCGACAGCGGCGCGGTGGTCGAGCGGGGCACGCACGACGAGCTGCTGGCCGCCGGCGGGCGCTACGCCGAGCTCGTCCTGCGCGACGGTGGGGTCTCGCTGACCGCTTAGCCCTCGTACATCCGTTGAGGGAGGTTTGGTCATCCGACTGACTGCCTACGCTAGTAAACGTGCGGCGTCCGTCCCTCGCCACGGTGCTCGCGCTGGTCGCGCTGTTCGTCGCCCTCGGGGGTCCCGCCCAGGCGGCGCGGCTGATCGGCAGCCCGCAGATCAAGGATCGCTCGATCAAGGAGCGCGACATCAACCGTCGCGCCGTCCGCTCGCTCAAGACGCCCCGCGACGGCGGGGTGACGGCGAGCAAGCTCGCGCGCGGCGCCGTAGGCTCGGCGGCGCTCGCCGACCGCTCGATCGGCACGCTCGACCTCGCGCCGAGCGCCGTCGGCGGCGCCGAGATCCGCGCAGGCGCGATCGACGCGAGCGACATCGCCGACGGTTCCCTCCAGGCTCAGGACCTCGGGCCCTTCCACGGGCGCTTCAGCGTCAACGTGCCCAACATCGACGCGGACGAGTGCTGGTCCGCGGAGCCGACCGGGCTCGCGCCCGAGGCGGCCGGCGCCGACATCTCGCAAGACCTGATCGTCGTGACCCCGGGAGCCGCGTGGCCAGACGACCAGCTCTCGTTCACCGCGAGCAGCTCGGGCAACCGCGGGCGGTTCGTCCTCACCGCTTGCAACCCGACCACCACCCAGGTCAACGGGTTCATGGGCGGGTTCCGCTACCTGGTCATCGACCTGCCGTAGCGATGCGCGCCCGGTAGCGGCGCATCTTCGCGCTGGCGCCGCAGATGTTCATCGTGCACCAGCGCCGGCTGTGGTTGCGGCTGAGGTCGAGGAACAGCCAGCGGCAGGCGTCGCAGGCCTTCAGGCGGTCGAGGGGGCCGGCGCGCAGGAGGTCGACGGCGGAAACGGCGAGCGGCCAGAGCGGCCGCTCGAGCGCGGAGTCGTCCCACGTATGCTCGAAGTGCTCCGGTCCGGCGGGTGTGAGGCGGGCGTGGCGGATCGCCTCGGCGTAGGCGGCGTCGAGCTGGGCCAACGGCTCGGTGGGCGGGGGCTCGTGGGTGGCGACAGCGCTGAACACGGCGTGGGCGGCGGCGCGCAGGGCGCGTGTGTCGTCGAGTACCCGGGCAGCCGCCTCCGGGCGGCGGCGTCCCTCGGCGGCGAGGGCCGCGGCGCCGTCGACGATCCCGACGTGCTCGCCCCACGCGAGGAGCTCGCCGTAGTCGCGCAGAAAGTCGTGGCCCGGCTCGCCGTCGCGCGGTCCCTCCTGGGTGTTGACGAGCTCGAGCACGGGCGCGCCGCCCACGAGCTCCAGCTCGGCTGCCGGCTTGATTACCACCGAAACGAGTTTAGACCCGTTACGAGACGGTGAGAGTTGCTGTATACCGACCACAAGCGTGACACCGGTAACAGCTCGCGGGGCGACGCTCGCGCTGCTGTGCAGCGCACAGTTCCTGCTCGTCCTCGACGTGACGATCGTGGCCGTGACGCTGCCGACGGTGCGACGCGAGCTCGGCTTCACCGCGGCCGGCCTCCAGTGGGTCGTCAGCGCCTACACGCTCGCGTTCGGCGGGCTGCTCGTGGCGGCGGGCCGTGCGGGCGACCTGTTCGGCCGCCGGCGCCTGTTCGCGCTCGGCCTCGCGCTGTTCGGGGCGGCGTCCCTCGCCTGCGGGCTGGCGGACTCCCCCGCGGTGCTCGTCGCGAGCCGCGGCGTGCAGGGCGTCGGCGCCGCGCTCGCCGCCCCGGCCGCGCTGGCCTTGCTGACGGTCGCGTTCGCCGAGCCCGCCGAGCGCCGGCGCGCGGTGGCGTGGTGGACGGCGGCGGCAGCGGGTGGCGGCGCCTCGGGCTGGGTGCTCGGCGGCGTGCTCACCGAGGCGCTCGGCTGGCGCGCCGTCTTCCTCGTCAACGTGCCGCTCTGCCTCGTGGCCGTAGCGCTGATCGCGCGCGTGCTCGAGGAGAGCCGCGGCCCGCGGACGTCGCTCGACCTCGGCGGCGCGGTCGCCGTGACGATCGGGCTCGCACTGACCGTGCTCGGCTTCACGCTCGTCGAGTCGCGCGGCATCGCCGACCCCTGGGCCCTCGCGTCTTTGGGCGGCGGCGCCGTGGCGCTGGCCGGCTTCGTCGTCGTGGAACGGCGGGCGCCGCACCCGATCCTGCCGCCGTGGGCGATCCGCCGGCCTGGCTTCATCCCGGCGGCCGTCACCGCCGCCGCCCTCACCGGGTCGACGTCGTCGGCGATGTTCCTCGCGCTGCTGTACCAGCAGGAGGAGATGGGGCGCTCCGCGCTCGAGGCGGGCCTCTGGAGCGCGCCGCTGAACGTCGCGGTGATCGCGGGCTCGTTCCTCGGCGCGCGCGGTCGCCCGTCTTTCGTCATGCCGGCGGGCCTCGTCGCCGTGGCCGCGGGAGCGCTCGTGCTCGTCACGCTCTCGAGCGCCGGCTTCGCGTTGTCCTTCGTGCTGATGGGCGCGGGTCTCGGGGCGGCCGCCGTCGCGTCGACGGCGTCGGGCACCGACGCGCTCCCGGAGGAGGAGCAGGGCATCGCCTCCGGGGTGCTCAACGCCGCCGCCCAGATCGGCACCGCGCTCGGCCTCGCGGTCATCGTCACGCTCGCGGCGCCGCTGGGCTCTCAGGCGGGGTTCGCCGCCGCGGCGGCGTTGGCGCTGGGCGTCGCGCTCACACGATGGTGGCCACGGCCCCGCCGTCGACCGACCACGCCGCACCGGTGACGTTCGAGGCCGCCTCCGAGCACAGGAACGCGATCACGGCCGCGATCTCGCGCGGCTCGGCGAAGCGGCCGAGTGTCGTCTTGGCCGCCTGGAGCTCCATCGACTCCTCGCGCGTGGCCAGGCCCTGCGCAGCCGCTGTCTGGTCGCCGAGACCGCCGTCGTCGACCCACAGCGGCGAGCTCACCGGCCCGGGCGCGACGGAGTTGACGAGCACGCCGCGATCGCCGTAGGCGTCGGCGAACACGCGCGAGAGCGACGCCTGCGCCGCCTTGGTGACCGAGTACGCGGCGTTGGTCAGCGACGGCCGCTTGCCGGCCGACGAGGTCACGTTCACGATCCGCCCCCAGCCGCGCTCGGCCATGCCGGGCGCGAAGGCGCGCATCAGGCGCAGCGAGGCCATCACGTGCAGCTCCCACTGCGCGTTCCAGTCCTCGTCGGTCAGCTCGGTGAGGTCCCGCGCGAAGCTCGTCCCCGCGTTGTTCACGAGGATGTCGACGGGCGCGCCGCCCGCCCGCTCGGCGATCCGCTCCGCCGCGTCGTGAGCCGTCACGTCGATCCCGTCACCGCGCGAGGCGCGTATCACGCTCACGCTCTCGGCCTCGAGAAGCTCCGCGGTCGAGGCCCCGATCCCCCGGCTCGCCCCGGTCACCACCGCCACCCGCCCCGCGATCCCGAGATCCATGGCGCGAGAGGGTACGCGCGTTTGAGATCGCAGATCGCGATCTCAAGTGAGGGTTCGGGTACCCGTACCCGACTACTGAGGCCAGCCCCCGAGCCGATATGTCGGGTGACTCGCTGTCGGCCTGTGTTGCGCGCTGAGAGCCTGGAGGGTCATGACTGACGTGACGAGGCTCGAGAGGACCGACGTTTCGGCGCTACGGGAGCGCGTCGCGGGGCGCGTGCTCGCCCCTGGCGACGACGGCTACGACAGCGCCCGGATGCCGTGGCAGCGCCGGCACGACCCGCGGCCGGCGGTGATCGTCGACGCTCGCGGGGTCGCCGACGTCGTGGCCGCGATCCGCTTTGCGCGCGAGCACAACCTCCCGCTCGCCGTGCAGGCGACGGGTCATGGCATGGCGCGGCCGGCCGACGACGGCGTGCTGCTCAGGACCGCGGCGATGGCGTCGGTCGAAGTGGATCGGACACGCCGCACCGCTCGCGTCGGCGCCGGCGCGCTGTGGGGCGACGTGATCGCCGCCGCCGCGCCGTACGGCCTCGCGCCGCTGTCGGGCTCGTCGCCGACGGTCGGCGTCGTCGGCTACACGCTCGGCGGCGGCACCGGCTGGCTCTCGCGCGCGTACGGCTACGCCGCCGACAGCGTCGTCCGGGCCGAGCTCGTCACCGCCGACGGCTCGCTGGTGAGCGCCGAGGAGCATCCCGAGCTCTTCTGGGCGCTGCGCGGGGGCGGGGGCAACTTCGGCGTCGTCACGGCGCTCGAGTTCCGGCTGTTCCCCGTGAGCGACGTCTACGCCGGGATGGCGATGTTCGACGCCGACCGAGCCGCCGACGCGATGGCGGTGTATCGCGACTGGGCGCTCGACGAGCCCGACGCCTCCAACACCGCGCTCGTGGTCGCGCAGATGCCGCCCGTGCCGCAGGTGCCCGAGCCGGTCCGCGGCAAGCGAGTCCTCATGCTGCGCGCCTTCTGCCTCGGCGCCGCCGAGGAGGCGGAGGCGCTGCTCGCACCGCTGCGCGACGCCGCCGGACCGCCGCTCCTCGACGGCCTCCGCACCACGCCGTTCGCGGACGCGGCGGCGATGATGCCTCCGCCGCCGCCGTCGGTCAGCGTGATGGGCTTCGACCTCTTCCGCACCGTCCCCGACGAGGTGATCGCGGCCGCCGTCGAGGCCGACGGCGCGATCGCGGGCGTCGAGCTGCGCCACTGGGGCGGGGCCATGTCGCGCCCGGACGAGAACGCCGGCCCGATCGGCCACCGCGACGTCCCGTTCTCCGTCGTCGCGGCCGCGCAGTCCCCCGACCCTTCAGCGACCGACGACCTCGTCGCGGCCGTAGACGCTTTCACCGCCCGGGTGCGGCCGCATGCCACCGGCGGCTCGTTCCTCAACTTCCTCGGAGACCCCGACCGCATCGCCGACGCCTACACACCAGACGACTACCGCCGCCTGACCGAGGTCAAGGCCACCTGGGACCCGGACAACCTCTTCCGGGCCAACCACAACATCCCGCCGGCCGGCGAGTAGCTGGGGCGGTCCGTCGTCATGCCCTCCCGGGGCAGCGCTCGCAAGCTCGCGCTTGAGCGCCCCGGAGAGGCCATGCCGCGGCCCGCCGTCCAGACTTGCGATTCACCAAGGTGCCCTCCATCGAGGCCATGCCATTGGCATGACTCGACGGCCGCGACACCGCCACAATCTCGGAGACGCGATCGGAGACCGGTCTCGCCACAACGATGAAAGCGCTCTCCGAGGAACGCGCGGGGCGAGACCTATCTCAACGATCGCTGCGCCTTCGGCGCCCGCCCGCGCAACCCGGACGCCTCCTTCGGCCGAGCGACGGCGGTTCAGGTCACCGCGCACAGACCGTTGTGAGCGGCCTTCTTGCGCTGCCCTGACCGCCGTTCGCAGGAAAGCAGGAGCAATGACCGGTCGGCCCTGCGTGTCGAGTCGCATGGGGGCAGCACAGCTCGGCGGATCAGCCCGAGACAGCCGGTGGCAGGCGAGCGCAGAAGCCGCAACGTCACGAGCTTCATCGCAAGCGCTTGCTTCTCGTGTGTAGGTGTACTAGAGTCTGCACACCTACACACAAGAGGAGCTTGGTGAGCATGGAAGCACAGCACAACGGCGACGGTCGGTTCGACGGACTCGAAGCCTCTTTCGAGATCCCCCTCAACGGGGGCGACTCAGGCACGGCGAAGGGAAACGTCCGCGCGAGCCCGGAGGCCCTCATGGTCTTGGTGCTCGGCGCGGCCGTGATCCTGAGCAAGGGAGACCCGCTCGAGCGCCTGCTGGCCGCAGTACCTGCGCTGGCCGAGCGCGTCGGCGACCGCCTCCTCGCGGCGGCCTGAGTCAGGAGCATGGTCGGACACGTCTCAGATCTCGCTCCGTACCAGCAGCGCGAACTCTTAACTCTGCTGACCCATGAGAGCACTGATCTCCAGACGGACGAGGAGATCCTCGCCGAACTGTCAGAAACACTTCGCCGGCAACTGAGCCTCGGCGCTGCGACGGACCTGGCCGAAGGCTTCCGGCGCCGCATGATCCGCATCGCGGAGGAACTCGGCCCTGAACCACACCCCGACGGCTACAACGACTTCCGCAGCGATCGAGCGATCGCAAAGGAGATCCTGGAGCAGGTCCGCCTGCAGGCGAACGCGCTCTCGTCCGATGCCAACGGCGACTTCATGGTGGATTTCGCGAAGACCTTCAAAACGATGTCGCAGGACCGACGGGCGGCGTGGCTGCGTAAAGCAGCGCTGGCCGCCAACGCCGCCGAACCCGACGAAGCGGCTACGCAACACGCGGCCGATGCCGCCAAGGAGAAGTCTTCCGCCGACGACACAGCACTGCGCATCGCGGCGGACGTCGCCGGCATCGTCTACAGCGCGGCGCGCAAGAAGGTGGCCGCCCGCGCCTCGTCGGCAGCCCCGGCCGTCGGCGCCCTCCCGCCGAAGCTCGCCGCGGCCCCCTTGGGACTTGTGGCCGGTGGAGCTGTCGCGTACACGATTCGTCAGAGGCGCAGGGCCGCCCAGCAGAAGGCGCGCGACGCCAACACCGTGCAAGTCCGTCGGGAACGCCAAGCCACGCAGGCCGTGGTCACGACCTGCGCCTACGTACTCGCGGTCGTGGACGAGGCCTAGTCGGCGCGCGCTCGCTTCCGGTTCGGACGAGACGCGGCACTCGCCACGTCGTGGGCGAGCGCTGTCGGGCCCAGGCGAAAGAGAGAGCGCAGGACACGAGAGGGAACCGTGGCACTGCCGGGTCGCGGGCACCGGACACGTCGTGAGCGCTGGGTGTTAGCGGCGCTGCGGTGGGGCGAGAGCGGCGGCTGCGACGGTGAGCGCAGAGCCGCGCATGAGCTCGACTGCGCCCTGGCGGCTGAGCCCCCCGACGTCGGTGAGCCAGACGAGCGCCTCGATACCGCAGGCGGCGCGGATGGCCAGTGCGAGGCGGTGGATCTCCCTTGCACTGAGGCGGTCGCGGGCCGGCGCGAGGGCATCTTCGAACCAGCCGATGGCGCGACCTTGTCGCAGTGGGAGGTCCTCGGCGTCGTGGCCGACGTCGAGGGAGAGCCGCAGCTGCGCGCGCAGCTCGTGCTCGTATGTGAGCAGCTGCTCGGTGAGGTGCTCGAGCGCGATGCTGAGACGGGCCAGCGGGTCGTCCGACGTATCGCCGTCGAGCAGGCTCGGCGCGTCGAGTTGCGGATACGCGGCGACGATCAGCTCGCGCTGGTTGGTGAAGTAGCGGTAGGCGGTGGTGCGTGAGACGGCGGCGCGGTCGGCGGCCCGCTCGACGGTCGGCGACTCGCCGGCGGCCAACAGCTCGCGCGCGGCGCTGATCAGCGCCGCGCGGGTGCGCCGCTTCTGATTGATGCGGCCGGTTTGTTCATATCCGCTGGACAAGTCCGCGACATGGTACTACAGTTCCCCTCATGGACACCACCGTACCGCGAACCATCATCAGGCAAGCCGGCGAGGGCGAGCGCTTCTGGTTCGCCGGCGGCGGGACATTCACGATGAAGGCCACCTCGGCCCAGACCAACGGCTCGGTCACGCTCTGGGAAGACCACATGCTGCGCGGCAAGACGACGCCGCTGCACCACCACCCCACCTTCGAGGAGGCGATCTACGTCCTCGAAGGCGAGATCCTCGTCCATACCGATGGCGAAGAGCACACCGTCGACAGCGGCGGGGTTGCGCTCTTCCCGCGCAACGCCCCGCACGCCTTCCTCGTCACCTCCGAGACCGCGCACATCCTCGCGATCGCCACGCCCGGCGTCGGGGAGTCGTTCTACCGCGACTGCATCGAGCCGATCACCCGCCCCGAGGACGCCGACCGCCCCCCGGACTTCGCGCGCCTGCGCGCCGCCGCCGCGCGATCCGAGCACATCGAACTCCTCGGACCGCCACCGTTCGAGCTCGGCTGAAAGACGCCTCCAGCACCGAGTGCTCACAAGGACGAAACGCACGGGGTGCTTGGCCCGACCCGTTGCATCCGCTGCCTAGGCACGAGGTCGACCGCACACGTGCTCGCTATCGAAACCGGGCGCGACGATCGTCGCTATCGCAATGAGACATAGGGAGCAGTGCCGTCGGCGCCAACTCGCGCTGTCGCTTTGGACGACGAGCAGCAGCCGGCACAGCTGCTCGCCGCCGGCCGGGCCATTGGCCCAGCGGCTGCGCTGTGACATCGTCGCAGTCATCGCAGTCATCGCCGTCTGAGTAGCTCTAGGCAAGCGACGATCCGTCCGAGACGCAGCGTTCCGTACAGTCCCGCCATGCCCGCGGTTCGTCATCACATGTCGAGCGACCTGCTGTCCGTCGAGACCAGCGTGTCGATCCTGGAAGTCGCCCAGCGGATGGTCGACCGCAACGTAGGCGCGGTTCTGGTGCTGGACGATGGCCGGCTAGCCGGGATCTTGACCGAGCGCGACGTCCTGCGCGCCGTCGCGCGTGGTCTCCGCGACACCACGCGCGTCGCCGACTGCATGACGGCGCATCCGGAGACGATTGCGCCCGACGACACGACCGAGCACGCGGCCGTCCTGATGCTTCACGGCGGCTTCCGCCATCTGCCCGTTGTCCAGGGCGACAGTCTCGTGGGCGTCATCTCGATCCGCGACCTGGTGCCACTGCTACTCGAGGACACGGCGCCGCGCGGCGTCTGAGAGCCGGGGCGAAAGGCCGCGCGGCCGAGCAAACGGCGACTCCCGCACTCGAACCGCGGGACAGCAGCGTGTGCGGGTCGCGCTTGACAGGGGCGTTGGCGCACTCGCACTGATGCCGGGTGCGGTGACCGTATTCGGCGTTGCGGGCGCCGAGCCGCAGGCGCGCCTTGCTTGCGCTTCTGAGGCCACCGCCGACGACGCTGCGTTCCGTGCGAGATGCAGCAGTCAGGCATTCGCGCGGGAACGCGTCGAGGCGCTGCTGCTTTGCGCGAAACGCTTCATCGACGCGGTGTATGACCGCCCTCGAGAGAAGGTCGCGACGATGCGCCACTTCCCCTTCGAGCCCGGATCCGGGTCTAGCTCACATCCTTGGCGGTGAATCCAGGGAGCCTCGGGAATTTGTCTGCGCACCGAAGCGTCCTAATGGTTGACCGCGCAACTTTGGCGCACGACATCGAAGCCGGCCCGGGCGCAGTTTCACCGCGGCGCCAGGGCCCGTAGCAGGAGGTCTCAGTGACCACGATTCTCAAGCGGCGGTCAACCGCTGCCCGTACACGCACCTTGGCCGTTGCCGGCATGGCCGCGGTCGCGCTTGCCGCGGCCGGCTGCGGCGGCACGTCCGGCGGCGAGGACACGGCCGGATATGGCGGCGAGCCCAGGGCTGGCTACGGCGCGCCGAGTCCGGCCGCCGGCGGCTCTGCCCCAGCGTCCGTCGCTCTCGCGGACTCGAGCCTCGGCAAGATCCTCGTCGATGGCAAAGGCCGGACGCTGTACCTGTTCCAGGCCGACACGGGCGCGACGAGCACGTGCGACGGCGCATGTGCGAGCGCGTGGCCCCCGCTGACCACCGCGGGACGGCCGATCGCCGCGGCCGGAGTGTCAGCCTCAAAGCTCGGCACGACGGAGCGCAGCGACGGGACGACCGCGGTGACCTACAACGGGCACCCGCTGTACACGTACGCCGGCGACACCACCCCGGGTCAAGCGACCGGACAGGGAAGCAATGGATTCGGCGCCGCATGGTACGTGCTCTCGGCCGCCGGGAACGGGATCGAGACGGGCAAGTAGCGAACGTGCACGCCGGCGGCGAGCGACATGGCTCGTCGCCGAGCGCAGCGCCGCATTGCGCGAGGAGCGCTAGCCAGCGGGACCGAAGACAGGCACGGCTCAGCGGTTGTGGTTGACGACCTCGACGTTGTGCCCGTCGGGGTCCAGGATGAACGCGCCGTAGTAGCCCGGGTGGTAGACGGCGCGCTCGCCGGGACCGCCGTGGTCCTCGTAGCCCGCGGCGAGCGCGGCGGCGTGGAACGCCCGCACGGTCGCGTCGTCCTGCGCCGGGAACGCAAGGTGGACGTGCTCCGTGAGCGGCCGCTCGTCGTCGATCAGCGAGAAGCTGAAGTTCTCGCCGACCAGCTGGACGTGGTCCGGCTCGTCCACGCCGACCCGCAGCCCGGCGTGCGGGGCGATCGTCGTGTAGAAGCGCTTGGACGCGGCGG
Organism: uncultured Solirubrobacteraceae bacterium; assembly: GCA_963789005.1. Classification (GTDB taxonomy): domain Bacteria; phylum Actinomycetota; class Thermoleophilia; order Solirubrobacterales; family Solirubrobacteraceae; genus DASSUW01. Next base: position 324,102 of record CAWBIZ010000002.1, on the reverse strand, counting down.
GGTCGCGGACGCGGATCCAGAGGTGGTCAATGCAACCGTCGGGCACGGGATCCTCGCGCGCGGTGTGCACCGCCTCCGCGCTGTTGCCATCCGGGTCGAGCAGGAAGCCGCCGTAGTAGTCCGGGCCGTAGACCGTGCGCGGGCCGGGCGCGCCGTCGTCGCCGTAACCCGCGTCGATCCCCGCCTGCCAGAACGCGTCCACGGCCGCTCGGGACGGCGCGCGGAAGCCGACGTGCAGGCCGCGGGTCACGGGGTGCTCGCGGTCCGTCGGCATGATGTCCCAGTCGGCCCACTCGACGAGCTCGGCGTCCGCGTGGCTGGGCTCGACGCCCAGCACGGAGAGGACAGTGCGGTAGAAGCGCTCGGACGCGGCGAGGTCCGAGACGGCGATGCCGACGTGATCGAACACCCCGCCGAGGCTACCGTTGCGGGCATGCTCGAACGAGCAGCCACAGGTATGCGTCCGGGGCCAGGTCGAACCGCAGCACGGCCCGCGTCAGGCGCCCTCGAGGCGGACGCGGATCGTGTCGCGGGCGGTGAAGCCGTCGCCTTGTAGGCGAACATCGTCGTGCCACAGCGGCCCCCTTCGAACGGCTCGCGTTGGCGAACTAGGACGATGATCCGGGCACGTACCACTGCTACTACGACCGAGTGGAACTGCCTCAACGACACGTACCACGAGGATCTCGCGGCTGCCGAGGCCCAAGCGTTGTTCGCGTTCCCAGGCGTCGTCTTCGTCGACGCATGACTGCCGCATTCGCCTGGAGCATGCACTGACGCCTGTGCCTCAAGGCGACAGCGATGGCGCTCGACCTCCATCCGATCGGCAGCTCACGCGCGCCCTCATTGTGCCTATGCACGGGACGCAACGCGTCCGACCAAGTGGCGCTTCCGTGGTCGTCGCCAAGCGAGCACCTCGTCGGCACCGCCTTAGGACGCCCGCATTGATGAGAGAGCGGGGCGCGGAATGCCGTAAGCGGATCCCTGTCCGGACGGATCGTCTGCGGTGAAGAACAGGATCGGGCAGGGACGTCACGATCGCCTCGGGACACAGCGCCACGAGATCCTTGGGTGGCCCGAAGCCCGCGCTGATCCGACGTCGGGCACTCAGCGCCTGGTCTCGTACCTGGTCAGCAGCACGCCGTCGGGAAACGCCCGGGTCTCCACCAGGCTCAGGTTCACCCAGTTGTCCAGGGCGGTGAAGAACGGCGTGCCGCCGCCCACCAAGACCGGTGCGGTGGCCAGCACGTACTCGTCGATCAGCCCGGCCCGCATGGCCGCTGCGGCGAGTGTGGCACCGCCGATGTCCATGGGGCCGCCGTCGTCGGCCTTGAGCCGGGTGATCTCGGTGACCGCGTCGCCGGTGACCAGGCGGGTGTTCCAGTCGACCGTGCTGGTCGTCGAGGAGAACACCACCTTCGGCATGTCCCGCCAGCGGCGGGCGAACTTGATCTGCGCCGGTGTGGCGCCCGGCTGCTGGTCGGCGGTCGGCCAGTGAGAGCTCATCGTCTCCCACAGCTTGCGCCCGTACAGCGCCAGGCCTGTCGCCCCCACCCGGTCAGACCACCACTGGAACAGTTCGTCGCTCGGCACGCTCCAGCCGAGCTCGTCGCCGGGCGCGGCGATGTAGCCGTCCAGGCTCAGGTTCATGCCGAAGGTCAGTTTCCGCATGACGTCAGCCTCCCGTGAGTCGGTATTCGGCGTACAGACCAGCACGGCGCGCAAAAATCATCGGTCAGGCCCACCGAGGGCCACTTGACCACGACGCCAAGCAGATGCTCCGTACGGAAAGGAACCGGGCCGGCACACCGTCGCGTGGAGCCCGTCCCGGAGAGCACTGGCCGACGGCGGTGTGCCGTAACACTGGTTCGGTGATGTGTGCCGGTGAGGGGACGACAACCGGGACCGCGCCACGCCCATGTGCAGGCGTAGGCGAGGGCCTCCCGGCCGGACTCAGGCGCTCCTGCCCGGGACCGATTGCCCGGCGCCACGCAATCCACCGGACCACCACGTGATGCAGCGACCGCGTACGCTACGACTGCTTCGTTCGCTTGCCGATTCGCCGATCTGGACGGCGCAGTGCTCTCTATGAACCTGGCGGCCGGTACGTTGCTGCGGCGGCCTTCCGCATCGCATCCTGGGCCTCGTCCATGTCGAGCAGAACGGTGGTCTCGACCTCCGATAACGCTCCGCCGGCGCCGACGGCCATAGCCAGTGCCGCCGCCGACGCGTTGTCGGGTGCCTCCATCAGAAAGACTCCGTCGAACTCGCCAAACGCGAACCAGAAGCCCACGAGCTTGCCGCCAAGTGATTCCGCCACTTCCCGCGCCGCGGCGCTCCTGTCCTGCGGGTCATCGAGCAGCGCCTTCATGGCGTCCGTCGTGTAGCTGAAGCGGCCGAGGTAAAGCGGCATGCAAAGCCTCCGCTGGGCTGGAAGTGTTAGGACAGAGCGATCATCCTCGCGGATCGCGAATACGCGCGCAAGGCCACTCGCTCGGCGTTCGGCTGCCGCTCCGCGTCCGTACCGGCAGCGGGCCGGCCGTCAACGGAGGGTGCCTGGACAAGTTGAGTCGCCACCAGCGGAAGCTGCCGCAGCCGAGCCCGACCGACTTCGAGGAGGCGCTGCGCCGCACCGGCCCTGTTGCTTGCATTGCGACCCCAAAAAGCGCGACGATCTCGCCGTCGATCGATGAGAGGAGACTGCCGTGGCCGGTGTGGAAACACGCGACTTCGATTCGCCTGACGAAACGCGGAAGCCGGACAAGACGCAGGTGGACGTGGTGCGCATCGGCGGGACGACCGCCGCGCGGTTCGCGTTCGAGCCGGGGTGGCGGTGGTCGGAATGCGTCAAGCCCGTCGCCGGAACCGAGAGCTGCCAGGCCCGCCACGTCGGCGTCGCCCGCTCCGGCCGGATAGCCGTCAAGCACGAGGACGGGACCGAGGTCGAGATCGGCGCGGGCGACGCGTACGTCATCGAGCCCGGCCACGACGCGTGGGTCGTCGGCGACGAGCGGTTCGTCGGATTCGAGTTCGAGCAGCGAGCGGCGGAGGAATACGCCAAGGGCTAGGGCGTCATACGAATCGGGACGTCGTACTTCGTGACTGACGTCCGCCGGCCCGGCGTGTCGTCGGCTGGCATTGCGCTAAGCACCTCATCGCCCCGCCTGTAGTCGTCCTCGGTCTCAAAGAAGAGGATCACGACAGACTTCTCGGCCTCGGGGTCGTGGAGCATCACAACCTCCGTCGCTGGGACATCCTCTGGCCGATCGCCCTCGCGCATCTCCCGCGCCAGCTCCTCCATCCGTTCCTTACTGACTCCTTCAAAGGACACCACTCGCGCGAGAGCCATCTCAAGCCTCCTGGTCGACTCAGCTAACCCTATGCGCGGACGAGCTGCTCTGCACGACAAGCGCCATCGCCGGGCACACGCGATTAGCCACATGTCGACGCATGGGAGAAGCAGAGGTCGATTGCGGCTCCATGGCTGCTCCGGCGTCGGGTCTACCGGCAGCGAGTTGCAGTCTCACGGTGCGCCGGCCCGTCGTCTGCCGCCAGGTTCGTCGGGACGGCGATCTACACGACGGTCTCGCGAACGTACTGGTGAACGAACGCGATCGCCATGCTGCCCTCGCCGACCGCGGCAGCGACGCGCTTTACCGGCGCAAACCGGACGTCGCCGCAAGCAAAGATTCCCGACACGCTTGTTTCGAGGAGGTAGGGGTCGCGATCCAGTGTCCAGCGTCCCGACGGCCGGAGGTCCGCGCCGGTGAGGACGAAGCCTCTCGGGTCGAGCGCGATGTCGTCCGGAAGCCAGGCTGTTTCCGCGTCGGCACCGATGAAGATGAACAGGCCGCCGGAGCTCAACCGCGTCACCGCGCCGGTCTCGCGGTCGCGAACATCGATCGCCTCCAGAGACGCTTCGCCATCGACCCCGGCGACCTCGGCGCCGAAACGGACCGCGATGTTCGCGCGCGTCGCGAGTCGGTCGATGAGATAGCGCGACATGCTCTTGGCGAGCGTGTCGCTACGGCAGAGCAGCGTCACGCTCCGCGCGTGCGTGGAGAAGAACAACGCCGCCTGGCCTGCCGAGTTGCCGGCGCCGACGATGTGGATGTCCTCGCCGTGTGTGCTCGCCGCCTCACTGCGCGACGCGCCGTAGGAGACGCCCCTGCCTGCGAGACGATCGAAGCCGTCTAGTGGCAGCCGTCGCCAGGACACCCCGCAGGCGAGGATGATCGTCCGAGCGCGGAGGACGTCACCCCCGTCGAGGTGAACCTGGCGCGTATCCGGGTCTATCCGGAGGATCGACCGGGTCACGAGTATCTCCGCTCCCAAGCGGCGTGCCTGCTGCAACGCCCGGCTGGCGAGCTCGTCGCCGGAAACCCCGGCAGGGAAGCCGAGGTAGTTGTCGATCCGCGACGATGTGCCGGCCTGGCCCCCGGGCGCTTCCCGCTCGACGACGATGGTGCGCAATCCCTCCGAGGCACCGTAGACCGCGGCCGCAAGGCCCGCCGGGCCGGCGCCGACGATGACCACGTCGTAATCGGCGAGTTCTGGTTCGGTCCCGAGGCCGAGCAGCTCGGCCACGCGCCGCAGCTGGGGCAGGATCACCGTCTTGCCCCCGACGACGCGGATAGCGGGCATGTCTGGTTCGGCCGGCAGAGGACCGTCCCACCGCTGCAGCCTCGCCGGCGTGTCCGGAGACAGCCATTCGAAGACCACCTGGTTGCGAGCGAGGAACCGGCGGAGCTCGCTGCATGCCGGATCCAAGCGATGCCCTACCACGATCGCGCGGGCTGCAGGAGGGTCCGCCGCGAGCCCCTGAAGGCCACCTTGCCCGCTCATGCGGTGCGAGGCGAGCCGTCCAACCTCTTTCGCCACGTCCGGCGATGCGGACGCGATGGCGTGGTAGTCGCGCGGTTCAATACGCATCACGCGCGAGGGCACGGCGGCGCGGAAGCCGACTGGGAAGACCGTCCCGAGGGTGATCGGGACCTCGCCGAAGATTTCGCCGGGATGTCGCGCGCCGACCACGCGCTCGACGCCCTCGGCGCGCTGGACCGCCTCGATGCGGCCGTCGAGCACAGCGAAGAGCGCAGCTTCGCTTCCCTGCGGCGCCGCGTACTCCCCCGATGCCAGGCTGATGTCCGCTGCCGCGCGCGAGAGCCGCTCGCGCTGCGCTTCATCCAGCCCAGCGAATAGCGGAACCAGCCCTACCTCTTCGGGGATGACCATCGACCGCAGACCCTAACCACTCACCCCGGGTCAGGAACGGCAGCGCGAAGCCCATCTCGCCTCCGCGAAGCGCCGCCCTCATCAGCCGCCGTGAGGGCAACCGCCGCGCTCCTTCCGATCAGCGCAGCAGGCGCCGCGGCGCCAGCGCGAGTGCCGCTTTCGCCTGGCCGCGATCGTCATGGCTTTCACGGAGTGCTTGTGCTGCGCGCGATGAGCGACACCGACTCGGTCGGCTCGTCCGGTGCTCCGGGCATCCAAGGGGGATGGCGCAGGAACGCTCGGTTCCGAGTCGTGCTCGGCTCGGCCGGCCCGGGATCCGGCGGATCGGGCCAGGCGAAGTGAGCCAGATCAGGGGTGGGCGGGCTCGAGGATCTCGGCGGAGGCTCGGGAAACCATCGCCTCGCCGCCGATGATGCCGACGCGCGTGACGTTGAAGTCCGACAGCTCCGCAGCGACCCATTGCGCCGCCAGTTCGTTCGAGGCCTCCGCCTGTTCGCGGTCGCCGAACAGGCTGATCGTCATCACCATGTCGTTGCCGGTATCGATCGCGTGGTAGGCGACGAACCCCGGTTCTCGCGACAACGCCTCGGCGAAGTCACGGTCGACGCGGCGCAGGACGGCGTCGACCGAGCCCGATCCGATGCGATAGGTGCGCAGGCTGGCATACATCCCGTCTCCTCTTGATCGTGCCGAACGGCAGTGACGCTACGCGCGAGACGTGCGGGCCACAAGAGGCGGTTTGCCTTATCGCTACCGACATCGAGCAGCGGTCAACGACCATCTGCGGCGAGTGTCGCGCCTCCCTCAAAGGAGCAGTCACGCTCCGGGCGGAGGTCCAGTTTCCTGGTCAGCCGTTGGTCCGGTCGCGTAACAGGCTGCGACTAGGCTCGCCGCACGGGATCGGAATGGCTCCCGTTCGAGTCCGACGGACCAGCCCTCAGGTGTCCGAGAAACCGGGGGAACTCCAAGCCGCTTCAGCCGGTGAGGAGGATTTCGCCTCGATTCCCGACCGAAATGCCTTCCTCAACGGCGGAGGGTGACGTGACCGCCGGCCAGGTCTGGCGCGAGGTCATCAAGGGGTTTCTGCTCAGGCGACACGCTCCAGACTGCGACGATCGACGATGACGAGGGGGAGCGGGACGATGTGTCTCCATGCGACCTGTCATGCCGGGCACACTCCCTTCGTGCGGTCGTAGACGGCCTTCGCGCCGATCGAGAGCGGCTTGACGAAGTCGCCCTCGCCCTCGTTGCCGAGCAGCATCTCGCAGCGGCCCTGCACCCAGAAGACGTGGCCGATGCGATTGCCGTGCCTGTCCCGGCCGGTCCAGCCGCGCGCGCCTGGCATGCCGGGGACCCTGAAGCGCTTTGGTTTCGCCCCGGGGACCATGCTGTCGATCCCCTCGTCGCTCGTCTCGTACTCCAGCCAGTCGCGCGCGCCCTCGGCGGTCTTGAACAGAAGGACGGTGGTGACGCCGGCGTTGTGGTTGTCGGCGCTGAGCGGTTGGAACGTGATCGAGATGAACCCTGCGCGGCGCAGCCGCTCCACCTCGTCGGCAGAGTACCCGCCGGCAAGCGACTGCTCCGTCCGGGGCTCTTCGACGGGTTCGAAGCCGGGCTCCTCGCCGGCCTGCATCAGGAATCGCTCGAGGTTGACCTTCGCTGGCTGCGCCTCGTCGCTCTCTGCGGCGGTCGTCGCGGGAGTTTCGTCGTCCGGGGCGGCGGTCGTCCCGCCCTCGTCCCCGCTGTCTCCGCCGCAGGCCGCGATGCCGAGGAGGAAGACCATCAGCAGCATCGTGAAGGCGGTCCTGAGCATGGCGTGAACGTATCCGCGCAGCCGAATTGCGGTCAACTTGACCCACTACCCGACGGGCCGCCGTACTTCAGATCCGCAAGGCCGCGACGCTGCACACGTCGCCCCCAGACCACGCGAAATGCACGTCTGCTCCTATGTGCCATGCAAAGGAACGAGGCGCCGCTGCTCCTTCGCCTGGAGGGAGCGGTCTACGAGAAATTCGCCGCGCTGCTCCTTGTGCCTCAACCCAACATTCCGGTCGAGCACCACGGCGCTGCTTCAGTTTCGTCGAGAAGCGCAAGCCCGTCGTCTCACCGCCGCGCTCCGCCGTGCCGATAGGACCTTGAGGAAGATGAAGCGCTGCGAGGAGAAGATCCGCTACGGCACCGCCGCCGGCGCCAAGTGGTCGTTGTGGGGCATCTGGCTCGACCGCTACCTGCGAGGGCGGCATCGCCGCCGTGAGCGGCGCGCGTATGCGTGTCCGCATTGCGGTGGCTGGCACCTCACGTCGCAGCCCAAGGGGCGGCGATAACCCGACGCGTCGACACGACGAAGCCAGCCCGGCCAGCACGATCAGCGCGAGCCGCGACGGACGTGCGGAGTGCCGCTACCAGCCTGCCGGCGACAGTGGGGCTTGTCAGCGAGAGCGCGCTGCTTTGCTTGTACCGGCGGGCGCGGCGGAGCGCCGGCCAGCCCTAATCCGGACCGTCAGTCGGCGAGCAGGCGGAAGGCGAGCCGGCGCGGGTGGCCCTGGCGGAATACGAGCGTCAGCCAGAGCCGAGTGACACCGTCGACGACGTCGATCGAGTCGATGTCGCCGACTCGGATAGGCCGCGGCCCGACGTCCACGATCAGCTGCTCGACGCCCGCGTCGTCGGGCCCGCACCAGAACAGGTCCGCCACCTCGCCGCCGATCGACGGATCGGCGAACAGCTCGAAGCCGAGCGTGTTGAAGGCGCGGACGAAGCGGGCGCCGGGGGCGGATTCCTCGTACGTGTCGGCGTGGTGAAGCCGCTCCCCGCCGACGTCGTTCGAGGCGTCGATCACGACCCGCCCGTCGAGCCCCGGGCCGTGCTCGGCCAGCAACGGCGGCACGGCGGCGCCGGGCACCGCCAGCAGCACGACCTCGGCGTCCGCGATCGCAGCGGTGATCGCGACCGTCCGCGGCGGTTCCGGCGACCGCGAGCCGTAGACCACCTCGTGCCCTGCGCGCCGCCACGCCTCCCCGATGGTCGCTCCGATGTTGCCGCTGCCGATCACCGCGATCCTGGTCATGACGCGACCGCCGCGTGGTGCGTCATGCGGCAGAAGCACGACGACCTGATCGGGACGTCGGCGCGGGCGAGGGCGACGTCGAGCTGCTGCTTGACGATCTTGGCCGGCTCGGCCTTCCCCAGCCGGACGAGGCACTCGTGGTAGCCGTGCAGGCTCCACACGTTCCCGGGGTGCCAGGACGAGCGCGGGACCGACTGGTCGTAGCCGAGGTCCTCGGCGTAGACGGTCTCGGCCTCCTCGATCCGACCCTGCTCGAGCAGCAGCGCGCCGTAGGCGTGGCGCGTGGGCTGCATCCAGCCCCACGGCTCGTCGTACGGCAGCGCGTCGTCGAGCGCGATCGCCCGGCGCAGGTGCTCGAACGCCGCGTCGAACCGGCCGCGGCGGTACTCGAGCTCGCCGTCGAGCATCGCGCCGGCGACGGCGAGGATGTCCTGGCAGGTGTTGTTGAACAGGTAGCGCGAGTCGGGCACGCGCGCGACGGCGGCGAGAAACGCGTCGCGCGCCGCCTCGGCTTGCTCGATCCGCCCGGTCGCCGCGTACGCGACGCCCTGCGCGTAATGCCTCATCGCCGCCGTCGTGCAGTAGAGCTCGGGATCGCCCGGCAGCGCCAGCGCGAGGATGTCCTCCCACATCCCGAAGCGAATGAGCACGTGCAGGCGCATGGGGACGAACGCCTCGAGATAGTCCGCCATCGGCGGCTGCTCGATCCGCAGCAGCTCTTCCGGCAGAGAGGCCTCGAGGTCAGCGGCGACGCGCAGCGCGACCTGCGACCGTCCGAGGAACATCGCCCCGTAGATCGCGAAGTGGCGATCGTGCGCGTGGTAGAGCGCATAGAACCCCACCCGGCCTTCCTGCGCGACGTACTTCTCGTTGACCGCGATCGCCTGCAGGTTCGAATCGAGCGTGCTCTTGTAGTCGCCGCACAGCACGTCGATGTGCGTCGGCATGTGGACGAGGTGGCCGGCGTCGGGGACGAGCGAGCGCAGTTCGTCGGCGACCGGTAGCGCGTGCTCGGGGAACGGCGACATCTCCATCAGGTGCACGTAGAGGTGCACGAGCGCCGGGTGCGTGCGGCCGCCGGGCCGCTCGAGCGCGCGCTCGAGCACCTCCTTGGCCTCGAGCGTCGCCGCACCCTCGGACGGCAGGCCCGTGTAGCGATCCCACAGCGCCCACGGCGTGAGGTTCATCAGCGCGTCGGCGAACAGCGCCGCGACATCGAGATCGTCGGGATGCGCGCGATACACCTCACGCATCGCCGCGGCATAGGCGGCGTTCCAGGCGACGAGGTCGGCCGACGGGTCGTTCGCCTGGTAGCGACTGCCGAGCGCCTCGACGAGCGCCTGCTCGACCGGTGCCGCGCGGTCCGCGCACGCGCGCGCCACCGCGACCTCGTCGCACGCCTTCTCGAGCGACGCCGCGAGGTCGACCGGGTCGAACGCCTCCCACTGCTTGTTGTAGTTCGGGCCGATCGCGTAGGCGATGCCCCAGTGGGCCAGCGCGAACCCGGGGTCGTGCTCGACCGCGCGCTCGAAGCACCGGATCGCCTCCTCATGGTGGAACGCGTACGACCACACCAGCCCGCGGTCGAACCACGTCTGCGCGCTCGTCGACGCGGTCGACGTGCCGCGCGTGTAGGTGCCGAGATCGAAGTAGGGCTCCATCGCTGCCGTTCCTGAGGAATCGATAGCACGCCGGCGCCTCCTAGCCTTCGATGGATGACTACCGCCCGATTCGCCGGCGTCGACGTGCCACGCATCGGCCTGGGCACCAACCGCCTGACGACCGCGCGCGAGCGCGTGACCTTCGTCCGCGAGGCCGTCGCCACGGGCATGCGCCACATCGACACCGCGCACCTGTACACCGACGGCGAGAGCGAGCGCGCGATCGGCGAGGCACTCGGCGGCGACCGTGACGACGTTCTCGTCGCCACGAAGGGCGGGTACCGCACCGGTGAGGGGCGGCCGGAGGTCCTCGGGGCCCAGATCGAGCAGAGCCTGCGATCGCTGCGCACCGACGCGATCGGCCTCTACTACCTCCATCGCGTCGACCCGGAGACGCCGCTCGAACAGAGCCTGGGCGCGATCAAGGACTACGTCGACCGCGGCGCGATCCGCCACGTCGGCGTCTCCGAGGTGAGCGTGACGCAGATCGACCAGGCCCGGCGGATCGTGCCGATCGCCGCGGTGCAGAACCGCTACAGCCTGGCCGACCGCGCGCACGACGACGTCGTCGACTTCTGCGAGCGAGAGCGGATCGCGTTCGTGCCGTACTACCCGCTGCGCGGCGACGGCGGGCCGGGCGTCAGGGCCGCTGCCGAGCGCCTCGGCGTGACGGAGAACGCAATCAAGCTCGCCTGGCTGCTGCGTCGGTCCCCCGCCATCGTGCCGATTCCGGGCACGCTCTCGATCGAGCACCTGCGCGAGAACCTCGCGGCGCTCGAGCTCGACCTGGGCGCCGCGGAATGAGACCCACCAAGCGTGATTCTCGCTCCTGGCCACGACGTTTCAATCTGCCCGCGTCCCGGCGACGGCGTACCGGGACGTGCCCGGCGCCGACTCCCTAGCGCGCGGCTGGCTCCTCGACGGCGAAGTGGGCGGTACCGCCACCGCTGGGTGCGGCTAGCCGCGTGCCGTCGTAGCTTCCGCGTACGCGCCAGCGGCCGACGCCGGTCGGGCGAAAGGCAACGGCGGCGCGCCCGTTGCGCACGACCGGCCGGTGCCGAGCATGGAAGAGCCAGCCCGCCAAGGGGTCAAAGCGTTGCACGAGGAGCGTCGCCCGCCCTCCGTCCACGTCCGGGTCGATGTCGAGTCCGAGCGTCACCGTACGGCCAGGTGAGACGGTCGTCGAACGCTCGCCATTCACGAGCATCCGCGCACGGGTGATGGCCCGGGCGAGGCGGCGCAGCGTGTAGCGACCACTCGCACCGTCACGGGAGCGGACCGCGAGGAAGTACCGCCCCGCTCCTGTTTGCCTCTCGATCTCGGTGCCCGTGGCGAGGCGCCGACCCGACTCGCTGAGCAGGGTCAGGGAGAGGTCCGCGCCGGTGCGCAGAGTCAGTCGCAGCAGGCTCCGCTGCGACAGCGAGAAGCGGTACAGGTCGAGGGCGTCGAGCTCGCTTCCCTGCAGGCGGCCACGGACGCCGACGTCGTTGCCAACGCGTAGCCCGGGGGCTGTGTCGTCTGCGCCTGCCCGGCCTGCCCGCAGCCGGTATCGAGTTATCGATCGCTCGCCCCGCGGAGCCCTGACGAACAGCGTATGGACGCCGCTTCGCTCGGGGACGTAGAGCAAATGGCGGTCGCATCGCGCCGATCGCACCTGCTCCTGCCCGGGCGCGTAGAGCTCGAGATTGGCGCAGTTCCCGCCTCGCGACACGAAGTTCATGCGGTACGTCGTGCCCTGGCGCAGGCGGACGGACCATGCGTCGTCGGGGTTCGTCAGGCGATCGACGGCGCCACTCGTGCCGCGGCCCGGGAGACGCCGCCCCGGGAACGTGGCCGGCGGGTTCGGTGCCAGGACTTGCAGGCGGAACCGGTCATGCGCGGAGTTCGGCCGCGCCGCGACGCGGACGAGGTAGCTCGCGTTCGCCTCAGCGTCGAGCTCGAGCGTGGCCAATCCTCGCCGATTGGTCGCGCGGCAGCCGACGCCGAAAAGCTGTGAGCGCTGGCGCTCGAACACATCGACGACAGCGTCGAGGTCACCGGCAGCTGCAAGGTCGACGATCACGGCGCGGTTGCCGGGCGACGAGAACGCGTACCACACCGACGGCCCAGAGGCCGCACAGCTTGACGCCGGCTCGTCCCCCTCCACCGATGCTTCCACCGTCGTACCGGACACGGCAGCCGGGAGAACGAGAGGCGTGGCGTTGCCGCGGGCGTCGTTCGGAGGAGGCGCGGCGGTCACCGGCGGCGCCGCCAGCAGCCAGATCGCAAGCACGGCACCCACAGTCCACCACCGGCTGAGCTGCCTCATGACCGCCTCCTCGTTGGCTGTCCGCCGAACCTAGTGCGCCCGCGGTGATGCTGTCAACGCGCCAGCACGGCACCGAACGGCCTGTTGGTTCAGTCCTCGAGCCGGAAGCCGACCTTGAGCGTGACCTGGTAGTGGGCGACCGCGCCCTCGTCGATGTAGCCGCGGATCTCGGTGACCTCGAACCAGTCGAGCCCTCGGAGGCTCTGCGACGCCTTGGTGACGGCGCGGTCGATCGCCTGGGTCACACCCTCAGGCGATGACCCTGTGATCTCGACGGACTTGTAGACGTGATTACTCATCCGGCCTGCATCCCCCTCTCGCGAATCAACTATGCCTCGGCTATCACTGAGCGAGCGGTGAGCCGGAAGACGGGCACGCTCGCCGCTCCACGTTGGACGTCCGCCTCGGGCGCGCCATCGGCCGCCCACGCGAGCCGCTCGCGCGTCCCGGGCCGGGTCGCCGCCTCGAGATAGGCCCGCACGATCGGCGGCTTCTGCGCGTCGGGGAGCTCGGTCGCGACCATGTCTTCGACGTGGCGACCGATCCTGAGCCGCGCCGTCTCGCGCTCCCGCAGGTTGCAGACCCAGCCGGAGCTCCCGCTCAGCGACACCACGTACCGCTGGCCGTCGACCTCAAGAACCTTCACGGGCGTCCGGCGCGCCTTGCCGCTCCGCCGGCCGACGACCTCGAGCTCGCGGATGCCGTCGATCTCCCGACCGAGCCTGACCCCGAGGAGGACGGCGCGGTCAGTAAGGCTCACGAGAGCCCGGGCGCGGGACTCGATCCCGTGGCGTCGGACGTGTCCGTCTGCGGCGCTGGCTCATGGCCGCCCATGTCGAACCGGAACGGCGGGTACTTGTCGGTCATCAGCGCGGCGTACGCGCTGACGCGAAACACCCAGCGGTTCATGCCCATCACGAAGTCGAAGATCGGCCGCGGGTAGCGCCCGGTGAAGAGCAGCACGACGGCGGCGATGAAGACCAGCAGCGCGGTCAGACCGCCGCCGGACGTCCACGCCCAGTCGTCGTTCGCCGCATTGGCGCCGGCCCACGCACCGCCGGCGAAGATCGACACGACGAGGTAGTGCGGCAGCGCGAGCAGCCACCACTTGACGAGCACGAGGCCGCGGGACAGCGACTGCGGATACTCGACGCTCAGCCGCGCGGGATAGTCAGCGGACATCGTCGAGCGTGAACGGCGGGTAGCGGTCGGTGCCGAGCGCGCTGTAGGAGTAGAACCAGACCCGCCACGTCCACCGCATGACGCCGACGTTGAAGTCAAAAATTGTGTGCGGATAGCGGCCGGTGAACAGGATCGCGAACAGCGACACCAGCCACATGATCAGGAACGCGATCCACAGGAACACGAGCACGATGATGTGAGGGATGACCAGCAGCCACTTCACCAGCCACAGCCACCGGCTGAGTTGAGCATCGAGCTCGCCGTCCAGCCGCAACGGATAGGGCGACGGATGGGTCATGGCGCGCCTCCTTCAAGTCATCCGCTGAACGCCCATGCTCTCGGACCCGCCGCCCGAAAGTCAAGACGGCGAGTGACTCGTCCTCACCGCGCCGGAGGTGCGCCGCTCCGCCGACCCGAGCGACGCGTAGGCCGCCGCGAAGCCGTCTCGCCAGCTGGCGTAGCGCGGCGTCCACCCGAGCTCGCGCTTGGCCTTCGCGTTCGAAGCGCCGCGGGCCTCGGTTCCCATCATGACCACGACCTCGCCGGCCATCAGGCGCGCGAGCCAGCGCGGGAAGTGGCGCGGCGGCTTGGCGCCGAGGACCTTCGCGAGCACCGGCAGCCACTCGCGCACCGGCGCGGGCTCGTCGTCGACGACGTTGTAGATGCCGGCCAGCTTGTGCTCGAGCGCGAGCACGGTCGCTGCGGCGGCGTCGTCGAGGTGCACGAACGAGGTTACGCCGGCGCCGCTGCCGACGATCGGGAACAGCCGCTTGCGGACGGGCTCGATCAGCCCGTCGTTCGCCGCGCCGTAGAAGGCCCCGTAGCGGAGCACGATCCCGCCCGCCTCGCTGACGGAATGGTCGACGTAGCGCATCGCGGCGTCGGTCTCGCGCATCGCCGGCACCGGGGTGGGGTCGAGCGGATCCGCCTCGGTCTTGACCGGCCCGCCCTCGCGTGCGTTGCGGTAGCTGGCGAAGCTCTGGGCGACGAAGCGGCGCACGCCCGCCTCGCGCGCGGCGGCCAGCAGCGCGTCGGTGCCCTCCCTCCGGAGCCGGTTGGTCTGCGCGAAGGTGCGGTCGAAGTTCTTGAAGTCCTTCATGTCGGCCAGCGCGGTCGCCTGGTGGATGACGGCGTCGGGCTCGGCGGCGAGCACGGCCTGGCGCACGGCGCGCGGATCGAGCAGCTCGAGCGCGACCGGCTCCGCTCCGAGCGTCCGTACGCGCTCGGCGCCTCCCGGCGACTTGTGCGTTCCGATCACGTCGTGACCGGCGTCGATCAGCTTGGGGACGAGCCGGGTTCCGATCGCACCGCTGGCTCCGGCAACGAATACGCGCATCGTGATCTCCTTTGGTCACATCGCCCCGGGTGGGCGGGTCTATTGCTATGACCCGCGACGAGAGAGCGACGTGACCGATGGACGAGCGCGACTGGCTAGCCGGACGATTCGAGGAGCACCGCACCGCCCTGCGAGCGGTCGCCTACCGGATGCTCGGCTCGCTGAGCGAGGCCGACGACGCCGTGCAGGAGGCCTGGCTGCGCCTCAGCCGCACCGACGCGAACGAGATAGAGAACCTCGGCGCGTGGCTCAGGACCGTCGTCGCCCGCGTGTCGCTCAACATGCTGCGTGCGCGGCGGACCCGTGCGGAGGAGTCGCTCGTGCCGGAGCCGATCGTCGACCCCGCGGAGGGGATCGACCCGGAGCACGAGGCGTTGCTGGCGGACGCCGTCGGCTTGGCGCTGCTCGTCGTGCTCGAGACGCTCTCCCCGCCCGAGCGGCTCGCGTTCGTGCTGCACGACATGTTCGCCGTCCCGTTCGACGAGATCGCGCCGATCGTCGACCGCTCGCCCGAGGCGGCCCGCCAGCTCGCAAGCCGAGCGCGGCGCCGCATCCGCGGCACCACTCCGGACGCCGATCTGAGCGCCCAGCGCGAGGTCGTCGACGCCTTCCTCGCGGCGGCTCGCGACGGTGACTTCGACGCGCTCGTCGCCGTGCTCGACCCCGACGTCGTACTGCGAGCCGATCTCGGGGCCGGCTCGAGGGAGGTCCGCGGGGCAACGGTTGTGGCGCGCCAGGCGCAGGCGTACTCGAGCCTCGGACTGCTCGTCCGGCCGGCGCTCGTCAACGGCGTCGCCGGAGCGGTCTCGACCCTCGACGGCGAGCCGTTCTCGGTCGGCGGCTTCACGGTCCGCGACGGCCGGATCGTCGCAATCGACATCCTCGCCGACCGGGAGCGCCTGCAACGGCTCGACCTGTCGATCCTGGACCGCTAGCCGGTGCGCCAGTTCGCGGTCAGGCGTAGCGACGAGCAGCGCGTTCGGCGGAGGTGCCGTAGGAGCCGCCGAAGAGGACCGCATGGACGAGCAGCGGGAAGAGTTGGTAGAGCTGGACTCGGTCCTCGTGGCCCGGGGCGAGCGGGGTGATCGATTCGTACGCCTCGAGGAAGCGTGGGCCAGGGGCGCCGAAGAGGCGGAGCATCGCCAGGTCGACCTCGCGGTGGCCGCCGTAGGCGATCGGGTCGATGAGGTAGGGGCCGCGGCCGGACCAGAGGACGTTGCCGGCCCAGAGGTCGCCGTGGAGGCGCGCCGGTGGCTCCGATGGGCCGGCGAGGTCGGCCATCCGGTCGCAGACCCGCTCGACCGCCGCGGCGCCCGACGCGGAGAGCGAGCCGCGGTCGCGGGCCGGTGCGATGCAGCGGGCGGAGCCGGGAGTCGGCGTAGAACGCCGGCCACGTCTCCGCGGAAACGTTCGGCAGCGCCAGCGGCCCGATCCGCAGGACGGCGGACGACGAGCGACCGGACGCGGGCGACGAGTCGGGGACGGCTGCGCCGAACGTGGAGGCGCCGGCGGCGTGGATCGTCGCCAGGCCGCGGCCGAGGTCGGCCTCGTCGCCGGCGCCGCTCGGCTCGAGCCACTCGAGCGCCAACAGGCGCGGCGGCCCGTCGGCGTCGAGCACACCGAGGACCTCCGGGATACCCAGGCCGGCAGGCTCGGCGAGCCAGCGCAGTGCCGCCGCCTCGGCGGTGAACTCTCCCGCGGGCGCGTCCGCGCGCGTCTTGACGAACGCCCGCGCGCCGTCTTCGAGCTCCGCCGCGTAGGCATCGTTGATGTCCCCGCCTCCCACGCGACTCAGCGAGACGACGGCGCGGCCGGTCGCTCGCCCGACGGCTTCGGCGAGCGTCACACCCGGTCGGCGGAGCGCAACTCGTCGAGCAGGCCGCGGCATGCGGCCTCGGTCATGTCGAGCACCGTCTCGAAGCCGCGTTCGCCGCCGTAGTACGGGTCGGGGACGTCGAGGTCCGGCGCGCCCGCCGACGCCGGGTCGAACTCCCGCAGCAGCCGGATCTTCTCCGCCGCCGCCTCGTCTGGCGCCATCGCGAGCAGCCCGCGCAGGTTCTCGCGGTCCATCGCGATCACGATGTCGAACTCGTCGAAGTCGTCAGGCCGGACCTGGCGTGCGGCGCCGTCGAGCGTGACGCCTCGCCGCGCCGCGGCAGCCGTCGCCCGGACATCTGGCGGATCGCCCGCGTGCCAGCCACCCGTCCCCGCGCTGTCGACCTCGATCCGGTCCTCGAGGCCGGCCTCGGCCACCAGCCGCCGCATCACGCCCTCGGCCGTCGGCGAGCGGCAGATGTTGCCCATGCACACGAAGAGGACGCGCATCGATTCGAGGATGGCAGGTAAGCATCTACCCCATGAACCCGCTCCTGTTCCCCCCGACGCTGATCAAGCGCGCGCTCGACGACCTCTCCGCGATCGCCGATGCCGCCCGCCGCCTCCCCGGCCTCGAGCAGCAGGTGCTCGACCGGATCGACACGATCTCCGGCAAGGCGCTTGCCGACCTCGCGGCGGTCCGCCGCGGCGTCGAAGGGCTAAAGCGCGAGATGGCGCCGATCCGCGAGCTCGCCGCCGTCCGCGCCGCCGTCGAGCCGCTCGACGGACGCATGCAGACGATGGAAGGGCAGCTCGAGGCGCTGCGCAGCGAGGTCAAGCCCATCTCGCAGCTCAAGCAGGTGAGAGAGGGGATCGAGCCGCTCGACGAGGACATGCGCGCGGTGCGCCTCTCCGTCGACGGGCTCGAGCCGCTGCTCGTCCAGGTCAACGAGCGGCTCGAGCGGTTGCACGCGGAGCTTGCTCCGCTCGGCGAGCTGGCGGACAAGATCCCCGGGATCGGCCGCTGACGACGCCGGTCATCAGCTCGGCGGCCGCGGCGTCGCCGAGCCCCTCGCGCTCCAGGCGCCGCCAGGTCCAGAAGTCGAGCGCGAGCGCGACGAGCGCCTGCGCATCGCGGCGCTCGAAGCCAACGGAGACGCGCGCGGCGAGCTCGGCGACCATCGGGTCGCGCGACCGCGCCAGCCACGCGTCGAGCTCCGGGACCGTCGCCCGCTCGCCGGACACCCGCTGCTGCATCGGCGCGGTCTCGCGATACCAGCCGTAGAGCGAGGTCAGCGCCGCGTGCAGGCGCTCCGCCGGGTCGGCGTGGGCGAACGCCGGCTCGAGGTCGGGCCGCGGATGCTCGGCGCTGCTCGGCGACGCCGTCGTCTACGCCGAGGCCGGCGACCTCGTCCACAAGCCGCGCGAGCAGTGGCACACGTTCTGGAACGCGGGCGACGAGCACTGCCGGATCCTCGAGATCATCGCCCCCGGCGGGTTCGAGAACTTCTTCGACGAGCTCGTCGACCGCGGCGCCGACGGACCGCCGGAGCCCGAGTGGCTGGCCGCCCTCGGCGAGCGCTACGGCCTCGAGTTCGACTTCGAGTCGATCCCCGGGCTGTGCGAGCGGTTCGGCGTGCAGTTCGGCTAACGGAGTCGCTCGACGATCATCGCCTGGCCCATCCCGCCGGCCACGCACATCGTCTCGAGCCCGTACGTGCCGTCGAGGGCGTCGAGCCCGTTGAGCAGCGTGGTCATGATGCGCGCGCCGGTCATCCCGAAGGGGTGGCCGAGCGCGATCGCGCCGCCGAACGGGTTGAGCTTGTCGCCGTCGATCCCCAGCTCCTCGCGGCACGGCACCACCTGCGCGGCGAACGCCTCGTTGATCTCGACGACGTCGAAGTCGTCGATCGTCATGCCGGCCTGCTTCAGCACGGCCTTGACCGCCGGGATCGGGCCCAGGCCCATGATCTCGGGGCGGAGCGCGGCGACCGAGGAGGCGACGATTCGCGCCCGCGGCTTCAGGCCCAGCTCGCTCGCGCGCTCGTCGGACATCACGAGCACGGCGGCCGCGCCGTCGTTCAGCGGGCACGAGTTGCCGGCGGTCACGGTTCCGTTCTCGGGGTCGAAGGCCGGCTTGAGCTCGGCCAGCTTCTCCATCGTCGTGCCCGGCCGCGGGCCGTCGTCGCGGGTGACCTCGCCGACCGGCACGATCTCGGCGTCGAAGTGGCCGGAGTCACGCGCCGCGACCGCCCGGTTCTGCGACGCCATCGCCCACTCGTCCTGCGCCTCGCGGCTGACGTTGCAGCGCTTCGCGACGTTCTCCGCGGTCAGGCCCATCGGGATGTAGACGTTGTACGGCGCGCCGTCCGAGCCGTCGAGCTGGGAGTGCGGGTCGAACGGCGCCACCGCCGGGAAGCGCGAGACGGACTCGACGCCGGCGGCGATGTACTGGTCGCCCTCCCCCGCCTTGATCGCGTGGAACGCCATCCGCAGGCTCTGCAGCGAGGAGGCGCAGAAGCGATGGACGGTGGTCGCCGGGACGTGGTGGTCGAGTCCCGCCAGCAGCGCCGCGTTGCGGCCGACGTTGTAGCCCGCCTCGCCGAGCTGGAAGCCGCAGCCCATCATCAGGTCGTCGGTCTCGGCGAAGTCGACGCCCGGGTTGCGCTCCACGAGCGCCCGCAGCGGCACCGCGGCGAGATCGTCCGTGCGCACGTCCTTGAGCGACCCCTTCGCCGCGCGCCCGATCGGCGTGCGGACGGCGTCGACGATCACGGCTTCAGGCATCTGATGGCTCCATGGGTTGACTGACCAGTCAATCGTAGCCTGGCCGCGCGCCAACCCGCGCCACCGCGCGGGCAGCCACGCGACAGCCCGCCTCGAGCGCCTCGCGCGGCCCCGCACCCTCGAGCCGCGCCGAGAGCAGCCCGGCGGCGAACGCGTCGCCCGCGCCTGTGGTGTCGACCACCTCCACCGGCTCGGCCGGCACCTCGACCGTTGTCTCCCCGTCGGTCCAGCGCGCGCCGCGGGCACCGAGCTTGGTCACGACCTCGGGGCCCGCCACCGGCCCGAGCACCCGTGCCTCGTCCTCGTTCGGCATCAACAGGTCGACGTCGGGGAAGGCGCCCGGCTGCACCAGCGCCCACGAGGACGGGTCGACGGAGACGGTCATGCCCGCCGCGCGGGCGCGCTCGATCGCCGCCAGCGCGCCCGGCCGGGCACCGGCCCGGACCAGCGCGTAGCCGATCACGTGCAGGTGGCCGCCACGCTGCAGCGCCGCCTCCGGCACCACCGCGGGCGTGTCGTTGGCGCCGGGGTCGGGCAGCATCGTGCGCTCGCCGCTCTCGTCCACGAGCACGACGCACGTCCCGGTGCCGTGCGAGCGGATCCGCTCCGCGTGCACGGTCACGCCCCCCGCCCGCAGCTCGTCGACCGCCACGCGACCGCGCTCGTCCTGTCCGACGCAGCATGCGAGCGCCACCGGCGTGCCGAGCGAGGCGGCCCACGCCGCCACGTTGGCGCCCGAGCCGCCGCCGCCGAAGCCGATCTGCGCGGGCGTGTCGCTCCCCCGGGCCAGCGGCCCGCTCACGCGCACGACGACGTCGACGTTGACGTCGCCGAGCACGACCAGGCTCATGCCGTGGCGTCGGCGATCTGGGCGGCGAGCACGGCGTTGCGGAGCACGAGCCGGATGTTCGCCGCGAGGCTCGCGCCGCCCGTCTCGGCGTGGAAGCGCTCGAGCAGGAACGGCGTCACGTCCTTGCCGCGGATGCCGTCGCGCGCGGCGGCCTCGAGGCTGCCGGCCAGCACCCGCTCGTGCAGCTCGGCGTCGAGCGGGTCGTCGAGCGGGTTGGCGACGACGATCGCGCCCAGGCCCAGCTCGGCGCGCGCGTGGACGACGTCGGCGATCTCCTGGACGCTGTCGACCCGCCAGGGCACCGGGAAGCCGGAGTCCGCCAGGTAGAAGCCCGGGAAGCGGTCGGTGCGGTAGCCCAGCAGCGTGACGTTGAGGGTCTCGAGCCGCTCGAGCGTCGCCTCCACGTCGAGGATCGACTTGACGCCCGCGCAGACGACCGTGATCGGCGTCTGGCCGAGGGTCGTCAGGTCGGCCGACTCGTCCCACGTGTCGCGCGCGTCGCGGTGCACGCCGCCGAGCCCGCCGGTGGCGAACACGACGATCCCGGCGCGCACGGCGAGCGTCGCGGTGGCGGCGACGGTCGTCGCGCCGGTGGCGCGGCGCGCCATGACCACGGGCAGGTCGCGCGCGCTGCACTTGGCCACGTCCTCGCCGGCGGCGATCACCTCCATGGCCGCGTCGTCGAGGCCGATCCGCACCATCCCGTCGACGATCGCGATCGTGGCCGGCACCGCGCCCTCCTCGCGCACGGCATCCTCGATCCCGCGAGCGATCTGGAGGTTCTCCGGCCGCGGGAGCCCGTGGGCGATCAGCGTGCTCTCGAGAGCGACTACCGGGCGGCCCGCCTCGAGCGCGTCGGAGACCTCGCGGGTGTAACGCATGCGGGCTTCACCGTACAGTGAGAGGGACCATGCTCTTCTCCTCGCGCAAGTCCCAGATGATCGATGCCGAGCGCGCGCTGCCGGGCCGCGACCAGCCGATGCCGATCCCCGGCCGCCACGACGTCCTGGGGACCCCGATCGGCCCGCCGTTCCCCGACGGGTTCGAGCGCGCGGTGTTCGGGATGGGCTGCTTCTGGGGCGCCGAGCGCATCTTCTGGGAGGCCGAGGGCGTCTACACGACCGCGGTCGGCTACGCGGGCGGCTTCACGCCCAACCCGACCTACGACGAGGTCTGCTCGGCGGGCACCGGCCACACGGAGGCCGTGCTCGTGGTCTTCGACCCCGCGGTGACCTCGTACGAGGAGATGCTGAAGCTGTTCTGGGAGGGCCACGACCCCACCCAGGGGATGCGCCAGGGCAACGACGTCGGCACGCAGTACCGCTCGGCCGTGTACTGGACGAGCGAGGCGCAGCGCGACGCCGCCCTCGCCTCCCGCGACATGTACGCCGAGAAGTTGGGGAGCGCGGGCTACGGCGAGATCTCCACCGAGATCGCCGAGGCCGGGCCGTTCTACTACGCCGAGGGCTACCACCAGCAGTACCTGGCGAAGAACCCGAACGGCTACTGCGGGATCGGCGGCACGGGCGTGAGCTGCCCGATCGGGCTCCGGGCCTAGCTATCCTGACGGTCGCCCCGGGGGGCGCCCGACTCGGTGTCAGTTCGCTGATACCGGGAGTCAAGGATTGGGTGGCGGGGCTCGATTCCTTCTCTGTGCCTGTGATCAGATCGCTCATCGCTGCCGTCCTGGCGACGGCCTTCACCGCCCTTCTCGCCGCTCCGGCGTCCGCCAAGACCATTGCCCCGTGCTACGACGGCGGCCCCGAGTGCACGTTCGTGACCGGCAAGGTCACGCTGATCGCCGACGGCGACACGATCGACGTCGACATCGCCGGTGACGGCACCGGCGCCGCCCGGCGCGTGCGCATGACCGGCTACAACGCCACCGAGCTCTTCCGCTACAGCAACTACCCCAACCGCCGCCGCGGCGAGTGCCACGGCGTGTCGGCCGCCAACCGCCTCCAGCAGCTCATCGGGCCGTCGCGCCTGGTCCGGCTCGCCGCGCAGCGCGAGTCGAGCCGCGGCGAGAACGGGCGCCTGCGCCGCCAGGTCTCGGCGCTGATCAACGGCGCGTGGGTCGACGTCGGCCCGATCATGCTCGCCGAGGGCCGCGCGCTCGCCTTCGCCGCGTCCGACGAGTGGGCGTGGAACGGCACCTACGCCGCTGCCGCCCGCGGCGCGGCCGCCGCCGGGATCGGGATCTGGAACCCGCGCGGCTGCGGCAACGGCCCGTCGGCCAGCGTCCCGGTCTCGATCAAGGCGCAGTACCACGCCTACAAGCGCGACGAGACCAAGTACCTCAACAGCGAGTGGGTGAAGATCTTCAACCCCTCCGGCCGCAAGGTGTCGCTGCGCGGCTGGTGGATCCGCGACTCGAGCCTGCTCCGCTACCACTTCCCCTCGTCGGCCGTGATCCGCCCGCACGGGAAGATCAAGCTGCGGATCGGCAACGGGAAGAACCGGCCGGGCCGCGTCTACCACTGGGGCCTGCCCAAGCCGCCGTTCAACAACCCGTCGAACGACCGCCGCCACATCCACGACGGCGCCTTCCTCTTCGATCGCAAGGGGAACATGCGGGCGCACGTCCTCTGGGGCGGCTGAGCCCGCTTCAAGCCGGCGCGCACAGCGGCCGATCTAGTCGGTGTGCGCGCGCTCAGACTCCTTCTCGCGACCGCCGTCGCGGCCCTCGCCGCGGCGGCCCTCGCCACCCCGGCCTCCGCCCGGCCGACCGGCCCCTGCTACCCCGGCGGCCCGACGTGCTCGTTCTGGACCGGCACGGTCAAGCTCGTGGCCGACGGCGACACGATCGACGTCGACATCGCCGGTGACGGCACCAGCGCCGTGAAGCGCGTGCGCATGGCCGGCTACAACGCGATGGAGCTCTCGCGCTACAGCAACTACGCCGCCCGCCGTCGCGGTGAGTGCCACGGCGTCGCGGCCGCCAACCGCCTGCAGCAGCTGATCGGCCGCAGCCGCAAGGTCCGGCTCGCCGCCCAGCACGCGTCGAGCCACGCCCAGAACGGCCGCCTGCGCCGCCAGGTCTCGGTACTGCTGGGCGGCCAGTGGGTCGACGTCGGGCCGATCATGCTGTCCGAGGGCCGCGCGCTCGCGTTCCCCGCGTC
Organism: uncultured Solirubrobacteraceae bacterium; assembly: GCA_963789005.1. Taxonomy (GTDB): domain Bacteria; phylum Actinomycetota; class Thermoleophilia; order Solirubrobacterales; family Solirubrobacteraceae; genus DASSUW01. Next base: position 300,739 of record CAWBIZ010000002.1, on the reverse strand, counting down.
GGACGAGTGGGCCTGGAACGAGTCCTACGCCGCAGCCGCCCGCGGCGCTGCCGCCGCCGGGCTCGGCGTGTGGAACCCGTTCGGGTGCGGCGCCGGCCCGTCCGCGGAGGTCACGATGGGCCTCGAGGCCCAGTACCACGCCTACGAGGTCGACGAGACCAAGTACCTCAACAGCGAGTGGGTGAAGGTCATCAACCCGTCCGCGGCGCCGGTCTCGCTCGCGGGCTGGTGGATCCGCGACTCGAGCCTGCTGCGCTACCACTTCCCCGCCTCGGCGGTCGTGCCGGCGGGCGGCTCGGTGACGCTCTACATCGGCAACGGGACGGAGCGTCCCGGCGAGGCCTACTACTGGGGCCTGCCCAAGCCGCCGTTCAACAACCCCTCGAAGGACTTCCGCCACAACGGCGACGGCGCGTACCTGTTCGACCGCAAGGGGAACATGCGCGCCCACGTGGTCTGGGGCGGCTGAGTAGCCTGCGGGCGTGGCGACGCCCGTCCTGATCGACTGCGACCCCGGGCACGACGACGCGATGGCGCTGCTGCTGGCGCTCGCGAGCCCCGAGCTCGAGCTGCTCGGCGTGACCACGGTGCACGGCAACCAGACGCTCGAGAAGACCACGGCGAACGCGCTTCGGGTGCTCGAGTTCGCCGACCGCGGCGACATGCCCGTCGCGGCGGGAGCGGACCGCCCGCTGCTGCGCGAGCCCGCGGTGGCGGCCGACGTGCACGGCGAGACCGGGCTCGACGGGCCCGACCTCCCGCCGCCGTCGGGCGCGCCCGTGGGCGAGCACGCCGTCGAGTTCCTCGCCGCGCGGCTGCGTGAAAGCGCTTCGCCGGTAACGCTGATCCCGACTGGCCCGCTGACGAACGTCGCGCTCCTCCTCGCGACGTATCCGGATGTGGCCGAGCGTGTAGAGCGGATCGTGCTGATGGGCGGCGCGATCGCCGAGGGCAACGTCACGCCGGCCGCCGAGTTCAACATCTGGGTCGATCCCGAGGCTGCCGCGCGCGTGTTCGCGAGCGGACTCGACGTGACGATGATCGGGCTCGACGTCACGCACCGCGCGCTGATGACCGGCGAGCATGCGGAGCGCCTGCGGGCGGCCGGCCGCGTGGGCACGCTGGTCGCGGAGCTGTGGGAGTTCTACTCGCGCTTCCACCGCCGGATCTACGAGCTCGGCGGCACGCCGGTGCACGACGCGATGGCGGTCGCCCACGTGGTTCGGGGCGACCTCGTGCAGACGCGGCGCGTGAACGTGGAGGTCGACTGCGCGTCGGAGCTGTGCCGCGGGCGTACAGTCGTCGACGTCTGGTCGCGCACCGAGCGCGCGCCGAACGCCCACGTCGGCCTCGAGGTCGACGCCGACGGGTTCCTCGAGCTGCTGGTCGAGCGGATCGGCTCGCTCTGCTGAATCGAGGTCAGGCGAGGCGACGGCCTGTGAGCACCGCGTGGGCGGCGACGCGCTCGGCGAAGCCGGCGAAGTCGCGCGTGTAGAGCGCCTGGGGGCCGTCGCAGAGCGCGCCGTCGGGGTCGTGGTGGACCTCGACGATGATCCCGTCGGCGCCGACGGCGGCGGCGGCGCGGGCCAGAGGTTCGACGAGCCGGCGGTCGCCGGACGCGTGGCTGGGGTCCACGATCACCGGCAGGTGGGTGTGGAGCTTGAGCCACGGGACGGCCGAGAGGTCGAGCGTGAAGCGCGTCGCGGTCTCGAACGTGCGGATCCCGCGCTCGCACAGGATCACCTTGTCCATCCCCTCCTTGAGGATGTAGTCGGCCGCCATCAGCAGCTCGTCGAGCGAGGAGGAGAGGCCGCGCTTGAGCAGGACGGGCTTGCCGAGCTTGCCGGCGACCTCGAGCAGCGCGTAGTTCTGCATGTTGCGCGCGCCGATCTGGATCACGTCGGCGTGCTCGGCGATCGCGTCGGCGTGGGTGGTGTCGAGGAACTCGGTCACGACCGGGAGCCCGGTCTCAGCACGCGCCTCGGCGAGGATCTCGAGCCCGGGCACGCCCAGGCCCTTGAACGCGAACGGCGACGTGCGGGGCTTGAAGGCGCCGCCGCGCAGCATCGCCGCGCCCGACGCCGCCACCGTGCGCGCGACCTCGAGCGTCTGCTCGCGCGACTCGACCGTGCACGGCCCGGCGATCAGGCAGAACGTCTGCTCGCCGCCGATCACGCGCCCGTCGACGCTGAACGTCGTCGGCTCGTGATGTGCCAGCTCCGAGGAGGCGAGCTTGTAGGGCCGCGAGATCGGCACCACGCGGTCGACCCCGTCCATCCCCTCGAGGCCCAGCTCGCGAACGCCTTCGGGATCGCCGATCGCCCCGATCGCCGTGACCAGCTCGCCCGGCAGCACGAGCACGTGCACGCCGGTCGTCTCGAGCCGCTTGCGCACGGCGGCGATGTGCGCCTCCGTGGCCTCGGGTGTCATCACGATCATCACAGGCCGAGCTCCCGCACCCCGAGCTCGTCGGCCCCGAGGTGGTGCGCCAGCTCGTGCCGCACGGTGCGCGTGACCTGCGCGCGCAGCTCGTCCGGGTCGTGCCCGAAGTCGCGCAGCAGCGTGTCGCGGAAGATCACGATCCGGTCGGGGTAGTCGTCGCGCGCCGCGGTGTCGCCCTGGTAGATCCCGTACGCCCGGTGGCGGCGGCCCTTGTCGGAGATCACGACGGCGACGTGGTCGAGCGACTTCAGCAGGAGGTCGGGCAGGTCGTCGAGCGCCTGGCGCACCAGCTCCTCGAAGTCGCGCGGGTTGCGGGGGTCGAGGTCGAGGAACTCGCCCTCGTCGGGCTCGGCCGCGAGGTTCTCGCGCGCGAGCTCCTCCGACCGGCGAACGAGCTGCTCGAACTCCTCCTCGTCCTCCGGCGACGTGTAGTTCGCCAGCCGGCCGGTGAGCGCGACCATGAAGCCCGCGAAGACCACGATCCCCGCCAGCGCGCAGGCGATGATCTGCATCAGGCGCACGGCGTAGATGTTCGACAGCCCGCCGAGCAGCGTCACCACGAGGATCGCGCAGCAGAACGTGAACAGCGCGGTCATCGCGAGGCGGCGGGCGGCGGGGAAGTCCTCGAGCATCGTCGTTGAGTCCTATCGCAGGCTGCGGGCGATCACGAGGCGCTGGATCTCGTTCGTGCCCTCGTAGATCTGGGTGATCTTGGCATCGCGCATGTAGCGCTCGACCGGGTACTCGTTGACGTAGCCGTAGCCGCCGAGCACCTGCACGGCCTCCACGGTCACGGCCATCGCGGTGTCGGAGGCGAACAGCTTGGCCATCGCGGAGTACTTGCCGGCGTCGGGCTCGCCGCGGTCGATCTTCGCGCACGCCCGGTAGAGCAGCTCGCGGGCGGCGGCGGTGCGGGTCTCCATGTCGGCGAGCTTGAACTGGATGCCCTGGAACTCGGCGATCGCCTGGCCGAACTGGCGGCGCTCGCGGGCGTACCCGGCGGCGTGGTCGGTCGCGCCCTGGGCGATGCCGACCGCCTGGGCGGCGACACCGAGCCGGGAGTGGTCGAGCGTGCCGAGCGCCACCTTCATGCCCTGGTCGACGTCGCCGATCAGGTTCTCGGCCGGCACGCGGACGTCCTCGAAGATCGGCTGGCCGGTGGGCGAGCCCTTGATGCCGAGCTTGTGCTCGAGCTTGCCGACGCTGAACCCCGGGCGGTCGGCCTCGACCACGAACGCGCTGATCCCGCGCGAGCGGCCGGCGTCCGGGTCGGTCTTCGCGAACACGACGTAGAAGTCGGCGACCCCGAGGTTGGTGATCCAGTTCTTGGTGCCGTCGATCACCCACTCGTCGCCGTCCCTGACCGCGCGCGTGATCATGCCGCCGGGGTCGGACCCGGCCTCGGGCTCGGAGAGCGCGAACGCGGGCGACCACTCGCCGCTGGCGCAGCGCGGCAGGAAGCGCTGCTTGAGCTCGTCGGAGCCGAACAGCTGGAGCGGCAGCGTGCCGAGCTCCTGGATCATCAGGATCAGCGCGCTCGACGCGCACGCGCGCGCGATCTCCTCGACGGCGACGTTCAGCATCAGCGTCCCGGTGCCGGTTCCGCCGTACTCGGTCGGGAACGGCAGCCCGAGCAGATCCTGCTCGGCGAACAGCTTGCGGACGTCCCACGGGTACTCGGCCTTGGCGTCGATCTCGGCGGCCCGCGGCGCCACACGCTCGCTCACGATCTGCCGGATCGTGTCGCGAAAATCGATCTGCTCGTCGGTCAGCGCGTAGGTCGGGGCGGTGGACGTCTCCATGCACCTAGTTTGGCGCAGGCCGCGCATGGGGATGCAGAGACCATGGGAATTGGCTCTGGACTCTTCTTGATCGCCATCGGCGCGATCCTCTACTTCGCCGTCAACGCGGAAGTCTCGGGGATCGAGATTTCGACGATCGGCCTGATCCTGATGGTCGTCGGCATCGTCGGCCTCGTGATCTCGCTGTTCTTCCTCTCGTCCTCACGCCGCGGTCCCGCAGACCGCACCGTGGTCCGCGAAGACCGCCGCGACGTCTACTAGAGGCCCGCGGGGTGGCGGACGGTGTAGCCGTCCGACGGCCGCATGACCTTGCTCCAGCGCGGGCCCTTGCCCGCGTTGTTCCAGCCGGTGTCGAAGCGCAGGCCGGCGACGACGAGGTAGCCATGCCCGCTGTGGGAGTAGACGGTGATCCACTCCCCCTTGCCGGCCTGGCCGTAGGTCGTAAAGCCGCCTGAGGTGCGCGGGCGCTTGAGCAGGCCGGCGCCGTGAAGGGCGTACGACATCGCGCCCGAGCAGTCGTAGCCGGTGTCGTTCCAGCGCGCGTGGCCGCCGCCGTACTTGTAGGGCTTGCCGTGGATGCGGTTGGCGGCCGCGATCAGGTCCTTGACCTCCTGCGGCGCGGAAGCGGGGGCGATCGCCTTGCCGTCGGGCCCGAGCGTCGCCTTCTCGCCGGCGGGCGCGACGGGCGGCAGCGACTGCGTCTGCATGCCGGCGTTCACGTCGGCGCGCAGCTTGCGCGCGTCGGGGCGCGAGACGCGGGCATCGACCGGGCGTTCGGCGCGCCGCTCCCACGCGCGCACGCTGCTCGCGGTCCGCGGCCCGAACTGCCCGTCGGCCGTCGTCTCGACGCCGACCCGGGTCAGGTAGCGCTGGAGCGTGCGCACGTCGCCGCCGCTGTGGCCCCGTTTCAGGACCCGCTCCCCGAACGAGTATCCCTGGGCGATGGCGACCGTCGGCAGCGCGAAGCTGGCGGCGGCGAGGCCTGCGACAAGCAGCGTTGTACGGCGTGGCACTGACTGACCCTTTCTTTCCAGCGCCTACGGGGTTAGCTGTCGGGCTCGCGCGGAAAGATCGCGCTACGCCGCATCCTGGCGGCGATTCGCCCCTGGTCAGAGACCTGTGGTTCCCCCGCTCCCTTCCGGACGGGCCGGACGGGACTCGGCGTTACGAAGCGCGGCATCCTAGCGACTCGTTCGGCGGATACCGTGCGACCCCTTGCACGATCGCTTGAACGCCGCCACCGCCGACCTCGACCCGCCGTTCGCGGTCGTCGACCTCGATGCCTTCGACGCCAACGCCGACGATCTGCTGCGCCGCGCGGCCGGCAAGCCGGTGCGGCTGGCCTCCAAGTCGGTCCGCTGCCGGGCGCTCGCCGCGCGGGCGCACGAGCGCGGCCTGCGGGGCACGCTCGCCTTCACGCTCCCGGAGGCGCTGTGGCTGGAGGAGGACGACGTGGTCGTCGGGTACCCGACGGTCGATCGCGCCGCGCTGCGCGAGCTGGTCGCCGGGCCGGCCCGCGAGCGGGTGACGGTGATGGCCGACTGCCGCGAGCACCTCGACGCGCTCGACGCCGCCGGAGCGATGCCGGAGGCGCCGGTGCGGGTGTGCCTGGACGTCGACGCGAGCTGGTGGGCGCTCGGAGGCCGCGTGCGGGTCGGGGCCAAGCGCTCGCCGCTGCGCACCGTCTCGCAGGTGGTCGCGCTCGCGCAGGAGGTCGCGCGCCGGCCGGAGCTCGTGCTCGACGGCCTGATGATGTACGAGGCGCAGATCGCCGGCGTCGGCGACGCGCCGCCGGGCAACCCGCTGCGCGGCGCGGCGCTGCGGGCGATGCAGCGCGCCTCGGGGCGCGAGATCGCCGACCGGCGCGCCGCGATCGTCGCCGCCGTGCGCGAGGTGGCGCCATTGCGCTTCGTCAACGGCGGCGGGACGGGCTCGGTCGAGGCCACGGCCGCCGAGGCGTCGGTCACCGAGGTCGCGGCCGGCTCCGGCCTCTTCGCGCCAACCCTGTTCGACGCCTACCGCGCGTTCAGCCCCCGCCCGGCGGCCTTCTTCGCGCTCCCGGTGGTCCGCCGGCCGTCACCGCGAGCCGCAACCGCCCTCGGAGGCGGCTACCCCGCCTCGGGAGCGGCCGGCCGCGACCGGCTGCCGCGCCCGGCGTTCCCGCGCGGCCTGCGGCTCGACCCCTTGGAGGGCGCCGGAGAGGTCCAGACCCCGCTGCTCGGCCGTGGCGCCCGCGAGCTACGGGTGGGCGACCGGGTGTGGATGCGGCACGCGAAGGCGGGCGAGCTGTGCGAGCGCTTCGACGTGCTGCATTTGGTTCAGGGCGGCGAGCGGGTCGCGACGGTCCCGACCTACCGCGGCGAGAGCAAGGCGTTCCTCTAGGCGCCGAGCGCGCGGCGCGCCCAGGCGTTGGCGAAGCGGCCTTCCGGGTCGAGTGAGCGGCGGGCGGCCTGGAAGGTCTCCCACTCCGGATACCGCGGCGCCAGCTCGTTGGCGGTCAGGAACGACTGCTTGCCCCAGTGCGGGCGGCCGTCGAGCGATGACATGTAGGCCTCGAACTCCCGGAACGGCGCCTCGAAGGGCATCCCCTCGAACACGTGGATGGCGATGTAGGCGGTGTCGCGGCCGGACGCCGGCGAGAGCAGCGCGTCGTCGGCGGCGACGATCCGCAGCTCGAGCGGGAAGGAGACCGGGTGGCGGGCGAGGATCTCGCGCGTTCCGCGGACCGCCTCCACCGCGGCCGCGCGCGGCACCGCGTACTCCATCTCGACGAAGCGCACGCGGCGCGGGCTCGCGAAGATGCGGAACGACCAGTCGACGCGCTCGGAGCGCGACGCGAGCCGCCCGGCACTGCGGTTGAGCACCGGGATCGCGCGCGGGACCCGCCGGGCGACCCGGTTGAACGCCTCCAGGGCGTGGTTCTCGAGCAGCACGTCCTCGAGCCACTCCCCTGCCCGGCCGGGAGCGTCGCGCTCGCCGTCGGTCGGCGTGTTCAGGCGCGTGATCGCGAACGAGGAGTGCGGGAACGTCCAGAACTCGAAGTGCTCGGCGGCATCCGCCCGCTCCTGCAGCGTGTCGAGCACCTCCTCGAGCGGCTCGCGGTCCTTGATTCCCCGCAGCCGGAACGAAGGCACGCACCGCAGCGTCGCGGCCACCACGACCCCGAGCGAGCCGAGCCCCACCCGCGCCGCGCGCAGGAGGTCGCCGTCGGCCGCCGTCAGGCGCCGCTCGCTGCCGTCGGCGAGCACGAGCTCGAGCTCCTCCACCTGGGCCGAGAGGTTCGGCAGCCGGGCGCCGGTCCCGTGGGTCGCAGTGGCGATCGCCCCGGCCAGCGACTGCGCGTCGACGTCGCCGAGGTTCGGCAGCGCCAGCCCGTGCACGTGGAGCTCGCGCGACAGCCGGTGGAGCGTGATGCCGCCCTCCACGCGCGCCAGCCCGCGAGCCGCGTCGACCTCGAGCACCCGGTCCATGCGCTCGAGCGAGAGCAGCACTCCGTCGGTGAGCACGCCGTCCGTGAACGAATGGCCGGAGCCCGCCACGCGCACGGTCCGCCCCGCGGCCGCCGCGCGCTCGAGCGCGGCGACCACGTCGGCGCGCGACGCCGGGCGCTCCAGCACGGCGGGCGAGCACCGCTGCGTCCGCGACCAGTTGACCCAATCCGGCACACGGGGACCCTAGTACCGTGACCGCGCATGCCTGACCATGCCTTCCACGCCGTCGACGTCGACGTCAGCCCCGAGTGGGTGCGCGAGCGCCACGAGGCCGGCGAGATCCAGCTCGTCGACGTGCGTGAGACCTACGAATGGGAGGCCGGCCGCCTCGAAGGCGCCCGCCACGTCGAGCTCGAGCGCGTCGCCTCACAGGCGCCGACGATCGACAAGGACACGCCCGTCGTCTTCTACTGCCGCCTCGGCGCGCGCTCGGGCATGGCCGCCAACGCCTTCCGGCGCGCCGGCTACGACGCGTACTCGATGGACGGCGGCATCACGGCGTGGGACGACCGCGGGCTCCCACTGGAGCCCGCGGACGGCACCGTCGCCGATCACTAGCGGCGCGTACCCGTGATGAGCAGGTACTCGCGGGCGTGGGCGATCTCGCCGTTGCTGCGGTAGTTGGACTCGAAGAACTCCACCCAGTTGTCGTGCAGCTCCTGGCGGCGGTCGCTCTCGAGCGAGTCGGCGAGCACCTTCGTCGGCCCGTAGCTGGTCGCGAACAGCTCCCAGTAGGCCTCGCCGGACGGCATCCGCAGCGTCGAGACGTGCTCGTCGATCTGGAGGTCGAACGCGTCGCCGAGCAGCTCGCGCACGTGCGCCTCGTCGCCCCAGGCGAACGGGCTGCTGGGCGGCGGCGCCGGCATGAACGGCGCCATCACCTTGAACATGCGGCCGAGGCCGCCGTCGGGGGTCCAGCACGCCAGGCAGATCCGGCCGCCCGGCGCGGTCACGCGCGCGACCTCGCGCGCGGCGGCGGCGTGGTCGGGAGCGAACATGATCCCGAGCGTCGAGGACACGGCCTCGAAGCTGCCGTCGTCGATGTCCAGGTTCTCGCAGTCGCCGACGCGGTAGTCGATCTCGAGGCCCTGCTCGGCGGCGCGCTCGCGCGCCGTCTCGATCAGCACCGGCGCGAGGTCGATGCCGGTCACGTCGGCGCCCGCGGCGGCGGCGCGCTCGGCCATCGCGCCGGTGCCGCACGCGAGGTCCAGCCACCGCTGCCCGGGGCGCGGCGCGAGCGCATCAGCGACGCGCTCGTGGATGTCGACGAGCGTCTCGGTCACCCGCTGGTAGGGCCCGATGCCCCACATCACGCTCTGCCGTTGCTTCAGCTCTTCATATGCCATAGGGGAGACTCTCCTTCAGAGAGATCGATGTCGTCAACTCGCCTTTACGGCGACCAGGGAGACGCTCTCGACCTCGTAGGTGCTGCAGGCCTCGAGCGCGCGTTCGGAGATGAACCGGTAGTCGTTCGTGCGCACCGCGCGGACCTCGAGGCCCTGCGCGGCGATCGCATCCAAGTAGTCGCGACGTGGGACCGCGCCGGCGATGCAGGCCGCCCACAGGTCGACGTCGCGCCGCGTGCGCTCCTTCAGCGGGCGGCCGCTGACGACGTCGGAGATCGCCAGCCGGCCGCCGAGCCGCAGCACGCGGGCGGCCTCGGCGAACACCCGGTCCTTGCGCGGCGAGAGGTTGAAGACGCCGTTGGAGACGACGACGTCGAAGCTCGCGTCCTCGAACGGGAGCGCCTCGATGTGGGCCTCGACGAGCTCGACCTGCGCGAAGCCGTTCCGGAGCCGCGTGGCCTTGTCGAGCTGCGCGTCGGTGAAGTCCACGCCGACGGCGCGGCCCGCCTGGCCGACGAGCACCGCCGCGCAGAACAGGTCGGTGCCCGAGCCCGAGCCGAGATCGAGCACCGCCTCGCCGGGCTGCAGGGCGGCGAGGTCGAGGTGGTGGCCGACGCCCGCGAACGACGCCAGCGCCTCGGCGGGGATCGCATCCAGCAGCTCCGCGGGGTAGCCGAGCTGCTCGGCCACCCGCCTGCCGACCTCGAAGTGCAGCGCCGCAGCGTCCGCGCGGGCCACGTGGCGGTACATGTCCTTGACTTCCCGCTCCAGCCGCTCGGCGTCGACCAGCGAGCTCGCGTCGAGCTGCGGCAGCGCCTGCGCTTGCGTCATGGCGTCCATGGCGGCCAGTGCATCAGGCAGCCGTGTGACGGCGCGTGTGATCAGGCGGCAGCGGCAACGGCGGCGTGCAGCGCCGGGTTGTCGATCGAGTCACCGAGCAGGCGCGTGGCCTGGAGCCCACCGGGGTCGCCGAGCCGCGCGCGATGGAGCGCAGCGCGCACCACCAGCTCACGGAAGTCGCCGCGGGCGGCGCGCGTCTCGAGCCGGGCCACCAGCTCGGGCGCCGCGGCCGCGCCGTCGTCGATCGCGACGGCGGCGAAGGCGTCCAGGCACCAGGCGTGCATCCAGACGTAGGGATCGGGAACGCGCACCGCCCGGTCGACGGCGTCGCCCAGCCAGGCGAGCGCCGCCGCCCGCTCGCCGGCGGCCTCGTGGACGAGGCCGCGGGCACGCGCGGCGATCGCCTCCCAGCACGGGTCGCCAAGCCGGCACCCGAGCGGGAACGCGTGGTCGAGCAGGGCGATCGCCTGCTCGGCGTCGCCCTGGTGCAGCGCGACCTCGGCCCGTAACGCTTCGGGAAACGGCTGGAACGCCACCCAGCCCGCCTCGTGCACGGTCGCGAGCGACTCGTCGAGCGGCTCGACCGCGTCCGCCAGCTGGCCGCGCAGCAGCAGCGCGCGGCCGAGGATGGCGAGCGACCACGCCCGCTGGCGCAGCTCGCCGCAGCGCCGGGCGGCCGCCACGGACTGCTCGAGCAGGTCGATCGCCGCGGCGTAGTGCGCGCGGTCCGACAGCGCCTGGCCGCGCACGCCGAGCACGGCGGCGCGCTCGCGGTCGTCGGCCGCCAGCGCGCCGGCACGCTGGAGCCATCTCCCCGCCGACACGCCGCGACCCGCCTGTACCGCCACGAAGCCGAGCTCGCGGCACACCTTGCACACCACCTCGCGGTCGCCGCACGCCTCGGCGAGCGCCAGCGCCTCGTGCAGCACCTCGGCGCCCTCCTCGTCGCTCCCGCGCAGCAGGTGCACGAGCGCCGATCCGAGCGCCGCCAGCGAGCGGGCGAGCAGCGCCGGATCGCCGACGCCGCGCGCCTCCGCGGACGCCTGCCGCAGCACCGCGATGCCGGGCTCGATCGCGCCGGCGGCCACCGCCGCGCGGCCCGCGTCCAGCTGGCCGACCGCGGCCGCGCGGTCGGCGCCGGCCGGCACCTGCGGCTCGCGCTCGACCGCCCGCCGCACGCCCGGATCGGGCGCTCGGCCGAGCTCGCGCCGGAACTGGCGCTCGCAGGCGTCGGCGTGCTCGCGCGCCGCGCCGGCGTCGCCCGCGCGAGCCAGGCACCGCACCAGCAGCTCGTGGGTGGCGTCGTCGAATGGATTGATCCCCAGCGCGCGAGAAGCGAGGGCCGCACCGTCGAGCGGCGCACCGGCGGCGAGCGCCGCGAGCGCGGCGTCGCGCAGCACCGCCTCACAGAGCCCGGCGTAGCGCCGGCGCTCGACGAGCAGCCACGCCTCGAACTCGCTTCCGGCACCGGGATCGACCCGCTCGAGCAGCTCGCCGCGCGCGAGCGCGGGGTCCGGGTCGCCGGCGGCGAGCGCGAGCACGTCGACCACGGCGTCACCCGGTAGCCGCAGCTCCAACGGGTCGCCGCCGAGCGCGCCCTCCACCCCCAGCGCGCGGCGCAGCTGCGCCAGGCTCCAGCGCAGCGCACCGAGCGGATCGGCGGCGTCGCCGAAGATCAGGCCCGCGAGCTGCGGCCGCGCCACCGGCCGCCCGGCCAGCACCAGGTACGCGAGCACGGCCCACGACTTGTGCCCCCGCGGCGGGGCGACGACCGCGCCGTCACGCGCGATCTCAGGCGGCCCGACGAGGCGGATGGCGAGCGTGGACACGGCCCGCCGATCGTAACCGCCCGCCGCGCGGCGGTTCAGTCGTCCGCGGGACTGCCCGGGATCGGGTCGGCCTTGTAGGACTCGGGGTCGTCGACCTGCTCGCCCTCGATGCTCACGGACCCATCCTCGTGGTGCTCGAGCGAGGACGGGCCGAGCTTGCTGGTCGGGCCCTCGTCGTAGCCGGCCGTGCCCTCGGGGCCGCCGTAGGTCAGGTACTTCGCCTTGCCGTCAGGCCAGTCCTCGAGCCGCTCGGGCGGCTCGCCCTGCTCCAGCTCGTGGAGCTCCTCCCTGGCCTGCTCGACGTCCTGCTCCTGCTGCTGGGCGGCGTCCTGCGCGCCATGCGTGTCTTGTTCCCCCATGGCAGCGAGCTACCCCCGCCCGGCGAAGAGAAACGGCCGGGTGGCGGGTCGCCACTCGGCCGCTTCCAAGCGAATCCGTCCGCGCCTCCTCCGTGAGTGGGCCTCTCAGCCCGAATCCTTCGCCCTCCAGACGCTGTCCACCCTCGCAGCGCAGCCCCGCCGGGGCCATCGGACATGCGTCCAAGCGGTCTGGATAGTGACTCAGGAAAACGGAGCGTCGGCCAGCGGCTCCCGCATCGCACGCGTCTCGGGGGCGCGCTTGTACGGGTGCTCGTCGGCCACCGTCTCCTCGTGGTACACGGACTCGGCGTTGACCTCCCAGATGTCGTGGCCGGCACGCTCGGTGATGTTCTCCACCGCACGCATCGCCGTCAGCATCGAGTGGTCGGAGTTGTTGTAGCGGTGCAGGCCGTTGCGGCCGACCTGGATCAGGTTGCCGATGCCCTCGAGCCAGCCGCGGATCGAGTCCACGCGCTCGCTGTAGTCGGCGTCGTACATCGGGTAGGCGAGCGGGACGCGGGTGACGTAGCCCTTCTCGACCTTCTCCGGGTCGACCAGCCCGAGCTGGTCGAGCTCCCGCTTGGCCAGCTCGACGAGCTTGGAATCGTCCATCTCCCACAGCTCGTCGCCGCTGAAGCAGAAGTACTCGAGGCCGACCGAAGCCTTCGACTGGTCGGGGACCATCCACGGGCTCCAGGAGCGGAAGTTCTGGATCCGCCCGACGCGCACGCTCGGGTCGTGGATGTAGATCCAGTTGTCCGGGAACAGGTCCTCGCCGTCGATGATCAGCGCGACGGTGAGGAAGTCGCGGTAGCGCAGGCCGCGCGCGGCGGACTGGACCTCGCCGGAGGCGGCGGCGCCGGCCATGCCGACGGTCGCCCGCAGCGGGAGCGAGGAGATCACGTGGCTGGGCTCGATCCGCTCGCCGCCCGCCTCGATCGCCTCGATCTGGCCGTCGCGGACCTCGAGCTTGGTGACCGGCGTATTGAGGCGCACCTCGCCACCGGCGGCGATGATCTCGTCGGCCATCGTCTCCCACATCTGGCCGGGGCCGAAGCGCGGGTAGTGGAACTCGGAGATCAGCGACTTGATCTTGTTGCCCTTGTTGCCGAAGAACGCGGCCTTGGCCGCGGAGAAGAACGACAGGCCCTTGATCCGCTGGGCCGCCCACTCCGAGCGCAGCTCGGTCGTCGGCACGCCCCACACCTTCTCGGTGTAGGTCTTGAAGAAATGCTGGTAGAGCCGCTTGCCGAAGCGGTTGGACACCCACTGCTCGAAGTTGTCCTCACGGCCCTTGGGCTTGGCCGCGGCCCACAGGTAGGAGAGGCCGGAGCGGATCAGCTCGACCGGGCCGAGCTGCCTGACGACGTCCATCCCGTTGAGCGGGTAGTCGAGGAACTTGCCGTTCCAGTAGATGCGCGACATCCGCGGGCGCTTGAGGAACTCCTCGCGCATGACCTCGTGCCAGAGCTCGTCCACTTCCTTGGACTTGGTGAAGAAGCGGTGGCCGCCGAGGTCGAAGCGGTAGCCGTCGCGGACCTCGGTCTTGGCGATGCCGCCGACCTGGTCCTCCGCCTCGAAGACGATGACGGGGCGACCTTGCCGGGCGAGCAGGTAGCCGGCCGTCAGGCCGGCCGGGCCGCCGCCGAGCACGGCGACGGGACGGTCGGTCCCCTCCCGCCCGAAACGGCGGCGAGTGGGTTCGAATTCAAGGGTCGACATGCGGTCATCCTTGCCCGCACCCCGGCGGAAACCGGCCTGCCGTTAAGCCCTCCTAACAGCCCTTAACTGGGTGGCCGGGCACTACTCTCTGCCCCGGTGCAGACTGCCTCGAAGCTCGAGATCCTGCTGGTCGACGACGACCGGCCGCTGCGGGAGATGCTCACCCGCTCGTTCGAGCGCGAGGGCCACAGCGTGACCGCCGTGGCCGACGGGCAGTCGGCGCTCGACGCCGCCGCCGGCCGGCCATACGACGTGGTGCTGCTCGACGTCGCTCTGGGCGCCGGGCCCACGGGCCACGACGTCGCCCGCCTGCTGCGCGGGCGGCGGGACGTGGTGCCGATCATCATGCTCACCGCGCTCGACAGCGAGGCCGACGCCGTGCAGGGCCTCGAGGCCGGCGCCGACGACTACGTGACCAAGCCGTTCGGGCTCGCCGAGCTGCGTAGCCGCATCCGCGCGGTCCTGCGGCGCGCGCACGGGCGCGTGGTCGAGGGCAGCCTGCGCGTGGGGCCGGTGACGATCGACCAGGACGAGCGGCGGGTGGCCGTCGACGGCAACCCCGTCCGGCTCACGTTCAGCGAGTACGAGCTGGTCGCCCGCCTGATGTCCCGCCCCGGGCACGCGTTCAACCGCCAGGAGCTGCTGCGCTCGATCTGGGGCGACAGCGCCTACCGCGACCCGCGCGCGATCGACGTCCACATCCGCCACCTGCGCGAGAAGCTGGAGGCGCGGCCCGAGCAGCCGGCGCTGATCCTCACGGTCCCGGGGCGCGGGTACCGCTTCCGGGAGCCATGAGGGAGCGCCTGACTCCCGGCGGCCTGCGCGGGCGACTGCTCGTGGCCTTCGTGGTGACGGCCATGATCACGCTGGCGGTGGTCGCCGCGATCGTCCTCGGACCGCTGCAGACCCAGCTGCGCGAGCAGAGTGTCGAGACCCTCAACGACGCGCTGGTGGCGAGCTCTGGCGAGTTCAGCGTGGCGCTGCGAACCGAGGACGCGGTCGAGCGCCGCGGGCGCATCAGCAACGTCGCGTTCGAGCTGCGCGAGCGGGTCGACACACGGGTGCTTGTCGATGCCGACGACGACAGCTCGACGCTGCCGGCGTTCACATACGACTCGGACTTCTCGCCCTCCTCCACACGGGACGCCTCGATTGCCGCGCTGACGGCGATCCGCGAGGACAGCCTGGTGACGAATGTCCAGGGTGACCAGGTGACGATCGCGCTGCGCCTGCGCAACCCGGCGCCCGACACCGACGGCGTACTCGTCGCCCAGCGCCGCCTGACCGAGGTCGCGGCCGCCGCCGACCAGGTCCGCAACGCGCTGCTGGCCGGCGCCGGCGTCGGCCTGCTCGTCGCCATCGCGCTCGCGATCACGCTCTCGGGCACGCTGCTGCGCCGGCTCGCGCGCCTGCGCGCCGCCGCGCTGCGGATCACCAAGGAAGGCCCCGACGCCCCCGCCCCGCGCGACACCGGGCGCGACGAGGTCGGCGACCTCGCGGTCGCGCTCGCGCGCATGCAGGAGGAGCTGCGCCGCCAGGAGGCGGCGCGCCGGTCGTTCGTCTCCACCGCCTCGCACGAGCTGCGGACGCCGCTGACGATGCTCCAGGGCACGATGGAGTTGCTGGAGGAGGACCTGCGCGACGGCGGCGTCGACATCGAGGACGCGCAGCTGCAGGTCACGAACGCCCGCCGCGAGCTGCGCCGGCTGGCCGCGCTCGCCGGTGAGCTGCTCGACCTCAGCCGGCTCGACGCGGCCGTGCAGCTGCGGTCCGAGCCGGTGGAGCTCGGCGAGCTCGTTCGCGCCGTCGCCGCCGAGTTCGAGTTGCGCGCCCGCGAGCGCGAGATCGAGCTCGACGTCCACCCGCCGGCCGAGGGATGCTGGGGCCGCGGCGACCCGGACGCCGTGGCGCGCGTTGTGCGGATCCTGCTCGACAACGCGCTTCGCTACGGCCCGCCGGGCGAGCCGATCGTGCTCGACACGACGCTGCGCGACGGCCGCGCGGGCATCACCGTCGCCGACCATGGGCCCGGGATCCCCGCCGAGGAGCGCGAGCACGTCTTCGAGCGCTTCCACCGCGGCCGCGCCGCTGCCTCGGAGAGCGGCTTCGGCCTCGGCCTGGCGATCGGCCGTGAGCTGGCCGAGCGCATGAGCGGCTCGCTCCGGCTGGCGCCGGACGACCCGCCCGGCGCGTGCTTCGAGCTGCTGCTGCCCGCTGCCGAGCCGGACGCGCCGGCCCGGCCCGCGCGGCCCCAGCTCAGCCGCTCGTCTTGACGTAGACCGTCGCCTGCACGGCGTTCGGGCGCGTCTGCATCGGCAGCACGGGCTCGACCGCGCTGGTGGCGAAGCGGCGGTCGTTGGACACGAACTGGCGCCACTCGCCCGAGCGCAGGCGGACGAGCTCGGTCCACGGCGCCTGGAAGCGCCCGAGGTCGAAGATGATCGGCGCCACCAGCACCAGCCGCTGCCCCGAACGCAGGTCGTCGAGCAGCGGCCGCAGGTCTTGCTCGGCCGATGACGCGCGCAGCCGCTCGACGCCGTCGCGCCAGTCGGTGACTCCTGTGTCGCGCTGGGTGCCGGTGAGCGTCGCGTAGCGCAGGCCGGGCGGCAGGTAGTAGTCGAGCACCGGCACCTGCTCCGGCCACGTCGAGACGACGAGGTCGCCCGGCCGCAGGCTCGGAGCGACGGCCTCGGCGACGTCGCGCACGTTGCTCTTGTCGTCGCGCGCGGTGTCGCCGGCGGCGAGCGCCGCGGCGACCACCAGGCCCGCGACGCCGAGCCGGCCGGCGTGCGCGAGCCCCGCCGCGCCCGCCAGCAGCAGCGGCGGCAGCGCGACCGCGAGGTAGCGGTTGGCCCACGCGGGCGAGAGCTGGGAGGAGACCCAGGCGAGCGCGAGCGTGAGCACGGCGACGGCCAGCAGCGCCCACGCCGCGCGCGCGACCGCCGACCGGCGCGGCGGGTAGAGCGCGGCCAGCCCCGCTCCCGCCGCCAGCAGCAGTGCGACCTGCGCGAAGTCGCCGAGCATCACGCCCGGGGCGCCGAAGAACTCGATCACGCTCGGGGGCTCCGACCACGGCGCCCCGGTGTGGGCGGCCTGGTAGAGCGTCGTCGGGATCCACGGCGCGTACAGCACGAGCGCACCGCCGAATCCCACTCCGCCGCTGAGCAGCAGGTCGCGCCGCTCCTTCGCCCGCCACACCTCGAGCAGCCACACGAGCCCGAACGCCGTGCACAGGAAGATCGCCCAGTTGTGCGTGTACAGCAGCGCCGCGAGCGTCACCGCCAGGCCGACCGCCCATGGCCGCCGCGCGCGCGGCGAGGCGTCGGCGATGATCGCCTTCCCGAACAGGCCGCAGGCCACCACCGCCAGCAGCGCGCACAGCGCGTACATGCGCGCTTCCTGGGCGTACTCGGTGAGGAACGGGTTGGCGGCGGCGAGCACGGCGGCCATCCAGCCGGCCCGCGTCCCGAACAGCGCGCGAGCCGCCCACCAAGCGACCGGGATGCACAGCAGCGCGCAGGTCAGCGAGAGCGAGCGTGCCGCCTCCTCCGAGGTGCCCGCGACCCGCATCCAGATGTGCAGGAGCAGGTAGTACAGCGGCGGTGAGCCGTCGAGCCGCAGGGCGTCGGGGATGTCCCCCAGCGGCCGGTCGGCGATCCCGACTGACAGCCCCTCGTCGATCCAGAAGCCGATCCCGAGCTGGCGCGTGCGCAGGATCAGCGAGAGCAGCACCAGCGCGCCGAGCCCCGCGGGCACCGCGAGGCGCGTCCGCGCCACCGCCCGTGCCTTCAGGCCCCATGCCGGGCGCTGGGCATAGGTGGCCATGACGCTCAGGTTACCCGCGGCCACACGTGCTCCCGACGATCCACTTGCGGGTCTTCGTCACCTCCGGATAGCGCGGGTCGGCCGCGAGCGCAGAGTGGCCTTGCGCGAACGTCGTGCCCGGTCCGAACGGGAGGATGTCGACGTCGCGGGCGTGCAGATGCATGTACCAGGCGACGGCCGGGACCTGGAAGCGCCCCGCGAAGACTCGTCCGCAGGCCTTGACCTGCTCCTCTCCGCCCGCCTTGTCGATCGCGGCGCGCAGGTTCGCGCCGTAGAACTCGGCCTCATCCTCGACCAGCCCCCAGTGGGTCCGCAGCGTCCCCCAGTCGCTCGCGACGAACGGCGCCCACGCCGCCAACACCAGGACGGTGACGAGCGCCGCCCCGCGCCCGCCCCAGCGGTCGCGGGCGCCGCGCACGAGCTCGACCCAGCCCGCGCCCGCCAGCACGCACAGGACAGACGCCGGCAGCGCGACGTAGCGGAGGTTGCCCGCGAACCCGCCCTCCGTCATCAGCGCCACGGCCACCATCAGGATCGTCGACATGGCGGCGAGCGCGAGGCGCAGGCCGCCGCGCCGGTGGCGGGCCCAGGCGACGGCGGCCGCGCCGGTGGCGAACAACGCGCCGAGGTACACGGGCCCCGAGAGGATCGTCGCCGAGCGCACGAAGACCTCCACGAACGGCGAGTCGGCGAACGCCGCCGAGTTGGGATCGGGGTCCCGTGCCCGGCTCGCAGCCCGCAGCCAGTCACCGGAGCCGAGGTACTCGGGCAGGAACCACACGACGAGCGCGAAGGCGCCGCTGCCGAAGACCACGGCCATCTCGCGCCACGGAGGTCCTGCGCCCCGCGCCTGCCACACCAGCCACAGCCCGTACAGGCCCCAGAAGGGCCACACCTCGGGGCGCAGGAGCGCGGCGGCGAAGCCGAGCAGGAACGCCTGCGTCCGGCGCCCGTCGAGGTGGCGCTCGACCGCCCACAGCACGAAGGCCACCAGCAGGCCCTCTGAGTTCCCGCGCACGAAGTTGCGGATGAACGCGTCGGCCAGCACCAGTGAGCCGGCGGCCACGATCCCCGCCACGGGGCCGGCCAGCCGCGCGCCGAGCCGGTAGGCCATCACGAACGCGAGCAGGCCGCCGGCGCGGGCCACGACGAGCCACAGGCCCGGCGCCGCGTCGTCGCCCAGGAGCGCGAACGGCGTGGTGAACATGACGGGCAGCGGCTTCCACGACGGCCCGCCGGTCGTCACCAGGTCGAGCTGCGTGATCTCGCGGCCCCAGATGATCCAGGCCCACGGGTCGTAGGTCGGCCCCGACTCCGTCAGCAGCGAGAGCGCCGCGAGCACCACGCAGACCGGGAGCAGCGGCCAGATCCGTGTCACGCGGCGTTCTGCGGCGCCCGCGGACGCCACCGGCCGGGGCAGCGCGGAGACGGTCACCGCAGCGACAGGGCGGCGCGGATCGGGGCGGGCGCCTCGCCGGCCAGGTCGGCGTGCTCGCCCGGGGTTCCCCACACCGCGAGGGCGCGATCGAGCGCGCCCAGCGGCACGCCGGTCGCCTCGGCCAACTCGCGCGCGCGCCGCTCCAGCAGCAGCTTGTCGCCGGACACGAGGAGTCGCTTCGCCGCCTCGGTGGTCGCGTCCTCCCCGGCGGCCAGCCACAGCTCGCCGGCCTCGAGCTCGTAGCGGCCCGCGGCGCCGAGTGCCGTCAGCAGGTCGAAGCGCGCCGCGCGCGGGAAGCCCGGCAGCGCGAGGCGCTCGAACACGCGCGAGAAGCGTCGCTCGGGCGTCCACGCCGGCTCGCCCTCGAACGCCGCCTGCTGGGAGCCGGCGCGGCCGGCCCAGGCGCGGTAGGCGCCCGCCGTCTGGGTCGGCTCCTCTCCCGACGCCCACGACGGGCGTTCTTCGATGCCCGTGGAGATCAGGAACGCGAGCCAGGTCGCCTCCTCGAGGTCGGGCTCGGCGGCCACCTCGGGGTACGGACCGGGCGGCTCGAGCCGAGCGGTGGCGGCCGCCAGCGCTGCAGCGAGGCGCTCGGCGTCGGCCGTGGCGCGCAGCCCGGGAACCAGCGGGTTGCGGTAGCCGTCGTCGGCGGCGCGCGCGAGCTTGCGGGTGACCACGCCGCGCCGCGGGGTCGACGAGGAGGTGCGGGCCGTGCCGCGGCGCGCGGGCCGGGAGGGGGCCGCACCCCTGAGCTCGGCCTGCAGCTCGCGGCTGCAGATCGGGCACTTGGCGGTCAGGCGGTTATGGCGGCAGAAGAGCGGCATCGCGCGGCAGGTGACGCTAGCGCCTCCGGGACCACCTGACCGCCGTGCGCGGGGGTGATCGTGATCGACCGCCGGCGCATCCGCTCGGCTTGCGGGCCGCGCAGGACGGAGCGCGAAGCGGCTCGCGACCGCGCGCAGCACCTCGCGCATCTCCAGCGTCGCGAACGCGGCGCCGAGGCAGCGGCGCGTGCCGCCGCCGAATGGGATGAAGGCGTACGGCGGCGGAGCGCCGTCGAGGAAGCGCTCCGGCCGGAACGCGGTCGGGTCGCCCCACAGGTCGGGCCGGCGGTGGGTGAGGTAGATGCACGGCGTCACGTGGGTTCCCGGCGGCAGCGTCCAGCCTCCGACGGTGTACTCGGTGACGACCTGGCGCGGGGCGATCGCGAGCACGGGACGGCAGCGCAGGACCTCCTTGACCACCGCGTCGGCGTAGCCGTCCTCATCCTCGCGCACGCGCGTGAGGATGTCGGGGTGGCGGGCGAGCCGCTCGAGCGCCCACGCCAGCGAGCCCGCGGTCGTCTCGTGGCCGGCGGCGAGCAGCGTGACCAGCTGGTCGCGCAGGCGGGCGGGCTCGGGGTCGGCGGCGCGCAGGACCGCGAGCACCGAGCCGTCGTCCGCGGCGGCGTCGATGCGCTCGTAGATCAGCGCGTCGAGGTCGCGGACGGCGCGCATGAAGGTTCGCCACGGCCCGGTGTTGCGCGGCACGAGCGCCATCGCCCACAGCCGCGGCAGCGAGGTCGTCATGTCGAGCGTGCGGCGGATCGCGTCGCGCAGCGCCGGGTCGCCGCTCCCGAACACGACGCGCAGGATCACCTCGAGCGTCAGCGCCTGCATGCGCCGGAGCGCGTGGACGGGCCGGCCCGGCGTCCAGCCGTCGAGCTCGGCGGCGGCGAGCTGCGCGATCGTCTCCCGCCAGCGGGCGAGCGCGTCGCCGTGGAAGGGCGGCAGCATCAGGCGCCGCTCGTTCAGGTGCTCGTCGCCGTCGAGGACGAGGATCGAGCGCGGCCCGGCGAACGGCTCGAGCACTGTCGAGCTGGCCCCGGCCCGGAGGGTGTCGGCACCGGCGGCGAACACCCGCTTGACGTCCTGCGGGTCCGAGACGAACACCATCGGCGCGTCGGCCCAGGCGATGTTCAGCGTGAACGGCTCCCCGTAGCGGGCCTGGCAGCGGCGCATGAGCGCGGTCGGCCGGGCGATCCACTCGTAGGTCTGGATCGCGGCCGGGGCGCGCGGCCCGGGCGGCAGCGACATGGAACGGATTGTCTCCTACCGCACGGCCGGCGCGCGCGGCCCGGCGGCAGAAGATGGAACGGATCCGCGCGTACCGCTGTAGTAGGCGGTGGTGGTGGGCCGACCACTGACAGAGGACGAGCTGGTCGAGCGTGCGCGCGAGGGCGACGGCGCCGCGTACGCGACGCTCGTCCGCGACCACGAGGAGATCGCCTTCCGCATCGCCTATGTCATCTGCGGCAGTTCTGCCGACGCCGAGGAGGCCGCTCAGGAGGCGTTCGTGAAGGCCTACCGCGCGCTGGGGCGCTTCCGGGCGGGCGAGCCGCTGCGCCCGTGGCTGCTCGCGATCGTCGCCAACGAGGCGCGCAACCGGCGCCGGGCCGCCGGACGCCGCGCGGCGCTCGCGCTGCGCGCCGCCGGCGAGGGGCGCCCCTCGGGGGAGTCGGCCCACTCCCCGGAGGCGGCGCTCCTCGCGGGCGAGCGTCGCGCGGCGCTGCTCGAGGGCCTCGGCCGGCTCGGCGACCGCGACCGCACGGTGATCGCCTGCCGCTACCTGCTCGAGCTGTCGGAGGCCGAGACCGCCGCTGCGCTCGGCGTCCGCGCCGGCACGGTCAAGTCGCGCCTCTCGCGCGCGCTGGCGCGGCTCCGGGAAGAGGTGGGCGAGCATGTCTAGGGCTCGGCCGCGCGAGGAGGTGAGCCCGCGTGTCTGACCTCGACCTCGAGCGCGAGCTGCATGCGCTGCGGGTGGAGTGGCCGGAGACGCCGGATGTGAGCGGCGCGGTGGCCGCGCGGCTGCCCGCGCAGCCTCCGCGCCGCCGCGGGCGCTGGCTCGAGTGGCCGGCGTGGCGCGTGGCGGTCGCCCTCGGCGCGGTGCTCGTCGCGGTCGTCATGGCGGTGCCGCCGGCGCGCTCGGCCGTGCTCGACCTGCTCGGCTTCGGAAGCGTGCGGATCGAGCGGGCCGAGCCGCCGCCGTCCGACTTCGGGTCCGATCTCACGCTCGGCCAACCGGTGCCGCTGGCGGCGGCGCGCCGGCGCGCGGGCTTCCCGGTGCTCGTGCCGGCGGCCGCGGGCGAGCCGGACGCGGTCTACTTCGACGCTTACCCGCCGCGCGTGGACCTCGTCTACCGGCCCCGTCCCGGCCTCCCGGGCTCGAACGGCGTTGGCCTTCTCGTCACCGAGTTCCGCGCCACCGTGACCCCGCTGATCGAGAAGACGATCGGCTCGGCGACGGACATCGAGCGGCTGACCGTCAACGGCGACCCGGCGTTCTTCATCACGGGCGCCGACCACGGCTTCGCGTACATCGCCGAGGACGACAACGCGCGGTTCGAGACGCAGCGACTGGCCGGGCCGACGCTGCTCGTCGAGCGCTCTGACGGGATCCTGCTGCGCCTGGAGGGCGACTTCACGCGCGAGGAGGCGGCCCGGATCGCCGCGTCAGCGCGGTGACGCGCTGCGCGCTGGAGCCTGTTTACGCGCCGCGGTACCGACCGCCGGCCTTCGCCCACTCGAGCAGGTGCTCGACGGTGCAGAAGCCGTCCGGGATGTGGTGCTCTCCGCGCGTGCGGACGACGAGCACGTGCGCCTCGCCGAGCGGCTCGTCGCACCACGAGCACGTGGTCAGCCGTGGGTCGTCGACGCCGGGGCCGGGCTCCCACCAGGCGCCGCGGATCGCCCACGGCACGACGTGCTCGAGGCGGCAGAACACGGCGCGCCGGTCGCCGGCCGGCTCGTACGCACGGAAGCCGCCCGCGTCCTCGACGTCGGTCCCGCACCACGTGCACGGCTCGCTCACGCCACGCCCTCGGGGAGCTCGAAGCGATGGTCGCCCGCGGCCACCACGATCGGCTCGCCCTCGCGCGCGGCGATCGTGAGCGGCATCTCCGGGTGACGGGTCGCGAAGTCGGCGGTCGCGACGCTGCGGCCGCCGAACGCGCGAGCGAGCGCGAGCACGCCGCCGGCCAGGTTCGCCACCGCGCCGAGCGGCGCCTCGAGCTCGCCCGTCACGGGGTCGAGCGCGAGGGCGGTGGCCGGCGGCGGCCGCAGGTCGGGCAGTGGCCGCGGCTCGGCGCCGACGTCCACCTCGGCCGGCACGCGCCACAGCGCTCCCTCGTCGGTCAGCTCGAGGTCGCCGCCGGGAGCGCAGTCGATCATCGCCGGCGGACGCTCCTCGCCGACGTCGACGAGCAGCACGACGCGCTCGGCGCGCGAACGCTCCGCGAATGCCCGCACGGTCGCCGCCGCTTGGGCGTGGCGCTCCAGGACCGCCTGTCCATCCACCGACCGGGACGCTAGCGCGTCTCGGCCGCCGCCCGCCGCGCCTCGATCTCGTGCGGGTTGTTGCGGTAGCCCTGGTAGAGGTACGAGAGCCACATCCGCACGCGCCGGTGCTGGTCCTGCCACACGTGGCACAGCTCGTGGACGATCAGGTCGTCGGACGTCTGCGCCAGCGGCTTGCGGATCAGGATCAGCGGTCCGACCTCGTAGCCGTGGAAGCGCCGGAAGCCCGGGATCCGGAACAGCCATGGCGTGTGGAGGATCCGTACCCGGGCCATCCGCACCGGCTCGGGGTAGAAGTCGAGCCGGTCGAGCCGTGCCTTCGCCCGCGACAGCGCCGCGCGTTGTGCCGGGTCCATCGCGCGGACCCTTGCCAGCGCCGGCCTAGCCGCTCTTCTTGGCCGCGGGCTTCTTCGCCGCCGCGGTCTTGGTTGCCGTGCTCTTCGTCGCCGCCGATTTCGTCGCCGCGCTCGTCGCCTTCGCTGGCTTCGTCGAGGCGCCGGCCGTTCCCGCGGCCTTCGTCGCATTGCTCGCCCTCGTCGACGCGGACTTCGTCGTCCCGCGCTTCGCCGCCGCCGACTTCGTCGCGCGCTTGGGGGCGGTCGCGGACTTCGGCCCGCGCGGCTTTCCGGGCTTCGCGGCGCCGACCGTCGGCGGCGCGCCCGTCGTGGCGCGCGACCGGGTGGCGCGCGACGGCGTCGTCTTCGCGGCGGGCGTGCCGGGCGTCGAGGGCGGGGCGATCTTCTCGTCGTGCCCGCGCAGGCGCTCGGCGGTCTCGACGCCACGTTTGACCGCCGACTTGCCGAGGTCCACGGCCGAGTCGATGAGCTGCTTCGGTTTGATGGCCATGGCGGCCATCCTGCCCGCGGCGCCCGCCGCTTACACGGTTTGCAGCACCATGTCGCCGCAGGCGAGCGCGACGGCCTCGGACGCGCGCAGCCGCGTGACCACGGTGCCGTCCGGGAGTCGCAGCTCGCCCCAGGCGCGCGCAACCCCCGGGGCCGAGTCGAAGGTCAGCTCCAGCGACTCGATCATCGGTGCCTGAGCCCGCTCCCACGCAGCGCCGATCTCGTCGAGGACCTCCGGAGGCGGTCCGGGGAGGAGTTCGGGGAGCGGGGAGCTGAGCATCAGGGCCGGTTCGACAGGAGAGCCACGCTTACACCCATCTCATCGGCCCCCGCGACGCGCGCCGCATGGGGTTCGCACCGGATCAGAGGCCGGGCGGATGGCGGGCGACGAACCCGCCTGTGGAGCGCATCGCGTTCTGCCAGCGCGAGCCGGTGACACGCTGGCCCGAGGTGTCGAAGCGGATCCCCGCCACCTCCATGAACACGTGCCCCTGGTTCGCGTAGATCGTGACCCACTTGCCGCGACCGGCCTCGCCCCAGCCCATCAGCGGCCCCGACGCGAGCGGACCGGAAAGCAGCCCAGCGGCCGCAAGCGCGAACGACACCGAGCCGGAGCAGTCGTAGCCCTCGTCGAGCCACTTGCCGTGGCCGCCGCCCCACAGGTACGGCGAGCGGGCGATGCTGTTGCCCGCCTCGATGATCTGCTTGACCTCCTCGGGAGCCTCGAGCGGCGGCAGCGCGACGCCGTTGGAGAGCGCGGTCGCCTTCGTGATGTCGGTGCGCCCGACGGAGCGCCGCACGCGCGCGCCCGAGGCGGCGCGCGTCGGCTTCGGGCCGACGTCCTCGAGCCCCGGGTCGGTCGTGACCGTCGTGCCGGTGTCGCCGGCGACAGGCTCGACCACCTTGGGTCGCAGCTTGGGCAGCGGCGGCAGCTCCGCGGGCTG
Source organism: uncultured Solirubrobacteraceae bacterium (assembly GCA_963789005.1). Taxonomy (GTDB): domain Bacteria; phylum Actinomycetota; class Thermoleophilia; order Solirubrobacterales; family Solirubrobacteraceae; genus DASSUW01. The sequence continues at coordinate 275,522 of CAWBIZ010000002.1, read as the reverse complement.
CTCGACAACCCGCGCCTTCGCCTTCGCCTGCGCAGGCGCGGCCTTCTCGCTCGGCGCGCTGAGCGCGAACGCCCCGGCGCCGACCGCCGCGAAGACGGCGACCACGATGACGGCGAGCCGGGTCAGCGCGCCGCCCAGAAGCTCGTGCGACCGTTCGCACCCGCCTTCGTCATCCCGATGTGGATGTGGTCGCGATGCGCGCTCGTCTTGTCGACGCGCTTGCGCGGCTTGCCCCTCTCGTTGAAGCAGACGCGGTACGGCTGGAAGTCGGTCATCCCAGCACTCCAGTACCCGCAATCCCAGATCAGCTCCTGCACGCCCATGCGCCGGGCCAGCGCCTGCGGGTTGCCGGCCTTGTCAGGCGCGAGCAGGAGGCGGAACAGCTTGTCGGCCGCGGTGCGGTCGGCCTTGAGGGCCGCGTCGAGGTGCCAGTCGATCGCGCGGTTCTCGGCGTGCAGCGACGCGGAGTCCTTGCCCCACTTCTCGCAGCGGTAAGAGCCCCAGAACGCACCGCGCGTGCGGGCGTCGAGCCAGGCGCTGAGCGCGGCGACACCCGCGCGGCCACGCCGCTTGCAGGTGCGCGCGCCATCGTAGATCGAGTCCTCGATCGGCACGTCGAGCAGCCGGTTCGCCGGGTTGCCCTTGACGGGCGGCAGCGGCTCGGGGAGCTGGGGATAGGCGGACGCGCTGCCGGCGAGCAGCGCGAACAGGGTCACGGTCAGGAGGAGACGCATCGTCACTTGCATCGGATCCCCACGGGATCCCTTGAGTTGCGGTGAGGCGGTGGTACCGATGCGGTACCATGCCGCGATGGCCATGAACCTGCGTCTCAGCGACCGCGAAGCCGAGGCCCTGCGCCGCAAGGCCGCCGAGGAAGGACGCTCGATGCAAGAGGTCGCCAGGTTGGCAATCGCCGAGTACGTCTCCGACCGGCCGGCACGGCTGCGTGCGGCGATCGAGAAGGTTCGCGCCGAGGACGCCGAGCTGCTCGACCGGCTCAGCCGGTGACGGGCGGCGACCAGCCGATTGAGTACCTGACCGTTGCAGACCTGCTCGAGATCGCCGCCGGCGTGATCGGCGAGTTCGACGTTCGCGACGGCGGCTTGCTGGCCTCCGCGGCGGCCCGGCCACGAACTACTGTTCTCGGCGAGGACGCGTATCCCGTGTTCGCCGACAAGGCGGCGGCGCTGATGCACTCCGTCGCACGCAACCACGCGCTCGTCGACGGCAACAAGCGCCTGGCCTGGGCCTCGACGCGCGTCTTCTGCCTGCTCAACGGCCGTGACCTCGAGTACACGGTCGACGAGGCCGAGGCGCTCGTCCAGGCCGTGGCGCGAGGCGAGCTCGACGTGCCGGAGCTCGCAGCGACGATCGGGGCGCGTCTCCGCTGAGTCACGCGCCCGTCGGAATCCGGCGCCGGGAATACCGAGCGCCAGCCGCTGTCACAGGCAACGCCTCTCTCTCGTCTCAGAAGTAGATGACACGAGAGGAGCAGTCATGAAGATATTCGTAGCCGGCGCCACAGGCGCTCTCGGCAGGCAGCTCGTCCCGCAGCTCGCCGCCCGAGGGCACGAGGTAGTCGGGATGACCAGGAGTGCATCGAAGCAGGACCTTGTGCGCAGCCTGGGAGCGCGCCCGGTCCTGGCAGACGCTCTCGATCCCGACGCTGTCGCCCGGGCGGTGGCATCCGCCGAGCCCGAGGTGATCGTGCACCAGCTCACGGCGCTGTCCGGGCCGATGAGCATGCGTGAGGCGCGGCACCCCGAGCGCTCGCTCGCGGTGACGATGACCAACCGGCTGCGTACCGAGGCGACAGACCATCTCCTGGCTGCCGGCCGCGCCGTGGGAGCACGGCGGTTCGTGGCGCAGAGCTTTGGGGCGTTCCGATTCGCCCGCACAGGCGGCCTGGTGCTGACCGAGGCCGACCCGCTCCATCCGGACCCGCCGGGGGCGCTGCAGGCGGCGCAAGCGGGGTACTCCTATCTGGAGCAGGCGGTGACGGCGATCGAGTGGGGCGACGGTCTGGTGTTGCGCTACGGCGGCTTCTACGGTCCGGGGACCGGCATCAGCCGCGCCCCGGATGCCGTGATGGCGGCGCCGATCCGCAAGCGCCGGTTCCCGATCGTCGGGGATGGCGGTGGCGTCCACTCGCTCGTCCACATCGACGACGCCGCGGCGGCGACCGTCGCCGCGGTCGAGCGCGGCCGGGCGGGCATCTACAACGTCGTCGACGACGAGCCCGCGCCGGTGCGAGAGTGGCTGCCGGTGCTGGCGACCGCGCTGGATGCCAAGCCGCCGCGGCACGTGCCGCGCTGGCTCGGTCGACTCCTGGCCGGCGAGATGGCGACCGTCATGATGACCGAGGTGCGGGGAGCCTCGAACGCGAAGGCGAAGCGCGAGCTCGGCTGGAAGCCGCTCTACGCGAGCTGGCGGCAGGGCTTCGCGCAGGGGCTCGGATGAGCGAGAGGGAGTTCGACGAGCTCCAGCGGTCGGCGTTCGCCATCGCCTACCGGATGCTCGGCAGCGTCAGCGAAGCAGAGGACATGGTGCAAGAAGGGCTCCTCCGGCTGCACCGGGCGCGCGCGGGGGGCGAGCGGATCGAGTCGCCGCGCGCCTACCTGTCGACCGTAGTTTCGCGGCTCTCGCTCGACCACCTCCGCTCGGCGCGGGTTCGGCGCGAGACCTACGTGGGCGAGTGGCTGCCGGAGCCACTCGTGGCGAGCGCCCACGACGATCCCGCCCGCAAGGCCGAGATGGCCGACTCGCTGTCGCTCGCCTTCCTCGTCCTGCTCGAGAGTTTGTCGCCCGAGCAGCGCGCCGCCTTCCTGCTGCGCGAGGTGTTCGACGAGCCCTACGACCGGATCGCGGAGATCGTGGGCACGAGTGAGCAGAACGCCCGCCAGCTCGCCACCCGCGCCCGGCGCCACGTCGAGGAGCGGCGCCCCCGGTTCGAGGCCTCGCGCGCGCAGCGGGACGAGCTCGCGACGCGCTTCTTCGAGGCCGCCGACGAAGGCGACCTCGCAGGGCTGGAGGAGCTGCTGGCCCACGACGTCGTCTTCCGCGGCGACGGCGGCGGCAAGGCGCCCGCCGCCGCACGTGCGGTGCACGGCCGAGCCAAGGTGGCGCGCTTGCTGATCGCGGGGCTGCGCACCCTCGCCCGCCTCGGCGGCTCCACGACACGCCGCGAGGAGGTGAACGGCCAACCGGGTGCGCTGTTCTTCGACCGCGAGGGCAGGCTGATCAGCGTGGCGATCCTCGACATCGCGGAGGGCCAGATCCAGGGCGTGAGCGCGATCGTCAACCCGGACAAGCTGCGGCATCTGGGCCCGGTGGGCGACCTGCGCGCGCTGCTGCGCGAGCGGAGCTAGACCGTGGCGGGGACCGGCGCGCCGATGGCGCGAGCCAGGTCCTCGACGAGGTCCTCGGCCGCCTCGATCCCGCAGCTGAGCCTGACGAGGTCCGCCGGGACGGCGGCCGAGGAGCCCTCGACGGACTGGTGCGTCATCGCCTGCGGCACCTCGATCAGCGACTCCACCCCGCCGAGCGACTCGGCGAGCGAGAAGACCTCGCAGGCAGACGCGATCCGGATGGCGTCCGGATGCCGGAAGGAGACCATCCCGGAGAAGCCCGGCCAGCGGACGTCGCTCACCCCGTCGACCCCGCGCAGCCACTCGCTGACCGCGCGCGCGTTCTCCGTGTGCGCCGCCATCCGCAGGTGCAGTGTGCGAATGCCGCGATGTACGAGGAAGGCGTCGAGCGGGCCGGGCACCGCGCCGACCGAGTTCTGGACGAAGCGCACGGCGTCGTGCAGCGCCTGCTCTCCGACGACGACGGCGCCGCCGACGGCGTCCGAATGCCCGCCGATGTACTTGGTCGTCGAATGGACCGCCGCGTGCGCTCCGAGCTCCAGCGGCCGCTGGTACACGGGCGTGGCGAACGTGTTGTCCACGGCCACCAGCGCGTCGCGGCGGCGGGCGACGATCTGCTCGATGTCGACGACCTTGAGCGTCGGGTTGGTCGGCGTCTCGACCCAGATCAGCTTCGTCTGGTCGGTCACTGCCGCCTCGACGGCGTCGAGATCGGTCTCGTCGACCATCGTGTAGCGCAGCCCCCAGTGGGTGAGGACCTTGTCGACGAGGCGGTACGTCCCGCCGTAGAGGTCGTCGGGGATGACGACGTGATCGCCGGCCGCGCAGACCGCGGTGATGAGCGCGTGCTCGGCCGCCATGCCGCTCGAGAAGGCCGACGCGAGCCCGCCCTCGAGCTCGCCGAGCGCGCGCTCGAGCGCGCTGCGCGTCGGGTTGGCCGAGCGCGAGTAGTCGTACTCCTCGACGAACTCCCCGGGCGCGGGCTGCACGTACGTGGAGGCCTGGTGGATCGGCGGAACGACGCCGCCGAAGGCCGGGTCGGGCTCGAGGCCGGCGTGCACCGCGCGGGTGGCGAAGCGCTTCATGAGACGAGCGACTCCAGCAGGTCGGCGCGGGTCACGATCCCCACGGGCCGGCCGTCCTCGGTCACCGTCAGCGCCTGGCCCTCGCCGCTCAGCAGCTCGACAGCCTCGCGCACCGGGTCGCCGGTGGCGACCGCCGGGAACGGCGCCTCCATGACCTCGACGATCTCCGCGCCCATCAGCTGCGGGTTCGAGATCGCACGCTTGAGCAGGCCCCGCTCCCCCACCGAGCCGACGATGGCCGTGGGCTCGGATCCGCTCACCACCGGCAGCTGCGAGACGCGGTGCTCGTGCAGCAGGCTGATCGCGTCCCTGACCTTCTGGTGCGTCTGCACGGTCACGAACGGCGGGATCTCGCCGGCGGTCGTCTTGTCGCGCAGGACGTCGCCGACCGTGCGGTCGCTGGAGCGCTCGAGGAAGCCGTACTGGCTCATCCACGCGTCGTTGAAGATCTTGCTCAGGTATGCCCGCCCGCCGTCGGGGAGCACGACGACGATCATCGCCTCGGGGTCGTCGATCCCCTTCGCCACCTCGAGCGCGGCGTGGACGGCGAGCCCGCACGAGCCGCCCACCAGCAGGCCCTCCTCGAGCGCCAGCCGCCGGGTGGTGAGGAAGCTGTCGCGGTCGGAGACGGTCACGTAGCGGTCGACGACCGACGGGTCGAACGTCTCCGGCCAGAAGTCCTCGCCCACGCCCTCGACGAGGTAGGGATGCACCTCCTCGTTGGAGTAGATCGAGCCCACCGGGTCGGCCCCGATGATCTGGATGTCCGCCCGCTGCTCCTTCAGGTAGCGAGCCATGCCCGTGATCGTCCCGCCTGTGCCGACGCCCACGACCAGGTGCGTGATCCGGCCGCCGCACTGGCGCCACAGCTCCGGCCCGGTCGTGTCGTAGTGCGTCTCCGGGTTGGCCGGGTTCGCGTACTGGTTCGGCTGGAAGGCGCCGGGGATCTCCTGCGTGAGGCGGTCGGCGACCCGGTAGTAGGACTGCGGCGAGTCGGGCGACACGTCGGTCGGAGCGACGACGACCTCGGCTCCGTACGCGCGCAGGAGATCCATCTTCTCGTTGCTCATCTTGTCGGGCATCACCGCGATCACGCGGTAGCCCTTCAGGCGAGCGGCGATCGCCAGGCCGGTGCCGGTGTTGCCGGAGGTCGGCTCGATGATCGTGCCGCCGGGGCGCAGCCGCCCGTCGCGCTCGGCGGCCTCGACAAGCCTTATCGCCACGCGGTCCTTGATCGAGCCGCCCGGGTTGAAGGACTCGAGCTTGGCCACGATCTGCGGCGTCAGTCCGGCGCCGATACGGCTGAGCCGAACGAGCGGCGTCTCGCCGACGGTGTCCAGGATCGAGTCTTTGATCTCGGCCTGCCGGCCGGTGGCGGGCGTGCCCATATCTCTGATCATAGGTCGAGCGCGCCAGCGGTGGTCGGGGTCGGTCCGCCGTCATGCCCTCCCGGGGCACCGCTCGCAAGCTCGCGCTTGAGCGCCCCGGGAGGCCATGCCGCGGCCCGCCATGAGCCCGCGCGGTCGACCAGCGTCTGCTCTGTGGGAGGCCTCGGTGGGGGTGCCGGAAAGGATGGCCGCGGCAGGTAACACCCTGTGACGTCGCGATCGGAGACCGGTCTCGCCACAACGATAAAAGAGCTCTCCGCAAGCGCCGCGGGGCGAGACCTATCTCAACGATCGCTGCGCCTTCGGCGCCCGCCCGCGCGAGCCTTGCGACTCCTCCAGCCGCGCCCACCCCCGGCCTTCGGAGCGCTAGGACGTTTCCGCGGAGACGTCGCGACGCCGCACGAGCGTCACGCCGTCCGCGACGAAGATCATCACGCTCTCGACCCGGTCGTCGGCGGTGATCCGATCGTTCAGCTCAGCGACGATCCGCTCCCGCTCGCTCTGGGGATCGACCACGCCCCCGCCGAGCAGCACGTTGTCGATGAGGAGCAGCCCGCCCGGCCGCATCCGCGGGACGATCAGCTCGTAGTACGTCGGATAGCTCGTCTTGTCCGCGTCCAGGAACACGAAGTCGAAGCCCGAGTCCTCAGGCAGCCGCTTCAGGCTCTCTTCCGCTGGCCCAACAACGATCTCCACCCGGTCGGCGACACCCGCATCCTCCAGATTCGCCCGCGCAACCTCGGCCCACGTCTCCTCGAGCTCAAGACACGTCAGCCGCCCGCCCTCGCCAAGCCCCCGAGCGATCGAGATCGCCCCGTACCCGACGAAGGTCCCAACCTCCAACGCCCGCTCCGCACCGACCAGCTTCGCGAGCATCGTCAGCAGAGCACCCTCGTCCGGAGGAGTAGCCATCGCCGCCTCGGGCATCTCAAGCGTCTCCCGCTCGATCCGAGCGAGCACCTCGTCCTGCCGCGAATGCCGAGCGAGATAGTCGACAGTGTCCTGCGTGAGCCTTGCTTTGAGCAGCGCCATCCTCAGCAGGCCACGATCAGGTTGAACGGCGCGAGCTTCGCCTGGCCGGCCGAGTCGTACGTCTTCACGAGCACACGGCCGTCCTCGGTGATCTGCGCAGTGACCTGCCCGCCACCCGGTGGGTCGGGATTCGTTCCCACAGGTAGAGAGGTAATCGTCGCCACCGCGACGCAGCTTGCTACCGATCGGGTGAACTGCACAAGCGTGCCGTTGTCACCCGACGGCATGAGGCTGGTTGCATTGCCTACACCACCGCGTCCGCCGGCAGAGTTCACGCTCTGGAAGAACGGAACACCTGGTTGTCCCGGTGCCATCCTGTAGCGACTCGCGCGTCGTCCTCGCGATGTCACGCAGTCGGATCGAGCGATTTCGAATCTCGATCGACCCGACAGCCCGTCGACGGATCTCGGCGCTGCCGACGGAGTTGCTTCGCAGTTGCTCGCCTCCGACGCTGTTTCGGGGCAGCGTCAGGGCATACGAGGTGCCACCGAGCGCGGCGAACACGGCGATCGTGGACATCACGTTCGCATACGTCAGGCGCTCGCGCAGTGAGCGCCTCATTCGTCGCACCGCATGGTCATAAGCCCCTCACCAGAACTCCGCACGGGGTGCGAGTGTCCGACGATGTACGGGAACCCAGCTTCTTGCGGGACCCGTGCGCGGAATCGATAGCGCACCGTGCCGCGGGTCGACGTGAAGCGGTAGCGGTACGACCAGCGACCCGTCCCCCTGTCTGCGCGCGGCGTGGCAAACGTCAGCCATCTACCGCGCGAGTATGCCTGGAGCTGAACGAGCTTGCCAACCGTCGGGAGCGGCCCACCCCGGACCCGGCCGCTGAGAACGATGTCCTCGCCGTTCACCACGCGACGCCGATTGACACGGATGGTCGACGCAGCCCGCACGCGAATGTCGACCTCGGTACTCCGGGCGCGGACCACTGCCGTGCCCGGGTAGCGGAAACGGAGCGTGCGGCTCGGTCCGGACAGAGCCTTGAATACGAAGCGACCCGAGTCATCGGTATCGATGACCGCGACGCGCCGAGGCACTGCACCGCGTATCCACAGCCGCTCCCATACCTCGATGCCTGCGTCGGCGATGGCGTTTTCACCCGGCATCGTGAGACGCCCGCGGATCGGGACCGTGCCGCCGAAGGGAACCTTGGGGCGGACGACGATCACCCGCCGTGTACGACGGCGCCCACCACGCGAGCGGCGGCCCTTGACGATCTTGAACTGGCCGGCAACAAGGCGCGTGCTCACGCGCAGCGGCACGTTTCGGAGCGCGACCTTCCCTGATGCCTCGCGATCCGTCGAGCGCTCGTTACTCGCGCTGTCGGTCGCCCGCGCTCGCAGCGAGTACTCGCCGTTCGGCAACGCTTCGTCGTCGAGCCGCGACGAGAAGCCCGTCGTAGTCGTGCTCGATGGGGAGCGGGGTCCATGCCGGATCCCCGCGACGCCGAGCTTCGATCTCCGTCCTGACGAGCGGCGACGTCGCGTCAGCGGCACGAACGTCGATTCGCGTCGGATCCGTTTCGTCCAGGGACGCGAACGCGACGGACGGAGGGGTGCTGTCGAGGTTCAGTGGCGCAGACTGCGCGGTACGGCGATCCTCGTTCCCGGCCGCATCTCGAAGCCAGACACGCGCCATCCACTGGCCTTCCCGTGGCACACGGATTCCCGCGAGCGTCTCGTCAGCGGCCCGGGTGGGCTCGACGACGCAGCCGGACCAGTCTTCAGCGTCCGCTGACGCGGGACACACAGCCACGTTCACGCCCTCGATGGGAGCGGTACCCGGCTCCGAGGGATTGCGCCACTCGAAACCGAACGAGTTGGTCGAACGCCATCCCGGGCCGTCTGTCGCCGACAGGCCAATCGGCGGGCCGGGAGCGGTGTTGTCGGCCGCGACGCTAATCGTGTGTGTTTGGAGGTTGCCGGCCGAGTCCGTTGCGCGGATCGACGAACGGCTGCAGCCCGTCCGGGGCGATCCGAGTGCTTACGACGGCGGATTGCTGCATCATCGGGCACGGCACTGCGCGAGTGTGGTCGCACTGTGATTCGTAGAAACGCTGCACGAGCCCGCCACCCTCGATCGATGCGCGACGAATGCCCACGTTGTCGTTCATGGCGACCTCGAACGTCACGTCCCCGCGCTTCCACCCTGGCGCGACGCCCGAGCCGCCCGTGACGCTGATCGCTGGGAGCGTGAAGTCGATCACGTGCATCGCGATCGATCGCATGCTGGCCCAGCCCCGTGCGGTTCCGCCTCCGACCTTGCAGGGACCGGCGGCGCACCACGTGCGCAACGCGGCGGTGTTGCCGAGCAGCGGTAAGTGCATCCGTCGAGGCGCGGCTCGGCAGGTCGGGTCGGGCGAGTTGTACCACCAGTACCTCATCGCCTCGTCTACGAGCAGCGCTGAGGCATGACCAAGTGTCCCGCAGCCTGAGCCGACGAAGCTGAGGTTCATGAGCTTCGCTCCGGGAGGGGCGCGGAACATCCAGCGGGCGGAGGCTCCGCGTGGGATCTTGGCCTGCTTGTTCCTGCGGTTGACCATCGCCCGCGTCACGAGCCCTTGGTCCCAGGCACCGAGTGAACCACGGTGGCGGATACAAGCCGCGTAGACGAGGATGCCGCGGCGGTTCGAGTAGGACTGCCACGAGTTGTTGACGTTGCCGTGGGCCGGGTCGCAGGCGTAGACCGCGTACACGCCGGCGCTCGCCGGCGTCGCTCCTGCTCCCGCGATGAGGATGATCGTGATGACCAGTGCGACGCGCAGTGGCAGCTGCATTCGGCGCCTCCTCATGGTGCGAACTCGCTTCCGCCTGTGGCGGGTGCTCGGGTTGCGGGTTGGGAGCCCTGCTGGTCCTCCGGAGTGAACGTGTCCTGGCCGTTCGGTGAGTCGGAGGCCGTAGCGATCGGCGTGCTCTCGTGGCTCGTGGGGGTCGTGTCCTGGGATGGATCGCGGCTTTCGCGGGCGAGCTTGCGCTTGGCCGTGCGTCGCTTGGCCGCGGGCGTCGGGGTGGGCGGCGGTGTCGCCCGGACGAGCGCCGGTGTCGGCGTGGGCAGGGCGGCGCGCGGTTTCTCGGCTTTCGGTCGCCGCGGCTCGCGTGGTCCCGGCGGCTCGTCTCGGAGCAGCGGCAGCGGGCTCTGGATGAGTCCGGTGACGACACAGACCGTCCCGACGCCGGCGCCGCTGAGGCAGAGCCCGAGCACGGCAGCGACCGTGGCGATCCGGCCACCGCCGCCCGTGCTCGCCATGTGCACGCCGGTGGCGAGATCCGAGGCTTGCGCTCGGTGAAAGAAGGCGGTGACGTCGTGGCGGAGCGCGTCGAGCGGGCCGACACGTTCGGTCGGTTCCGTCAGCGGCGGCAGTTCGAGCGGGATCTGTAGGAGGCCGTCGCTGACCTCCGGGATCGGAACGGCGACGTCGAGCGGAGCCTCGACCGCTGCGGGCGAGGCGACGTCGAGCGGGGCCTCGACCGCTGCGGGCGCGTCGGCTGCGTGCTCGCGGAGAAGGTCATCGGCGGACGGCGACCTCAAGCCATCGAGCGGCTCGGACGAGGAAGCCGCGTCCGCGAGCGCGAAGCCCGGCCAGAGCAGCGACGCGCGCCGCAGCAGGGACAGATGCAGATCGCGTACCGTCGCTCGGCACGCCGTGCAATGGCGAAGGTGCGGACGGATGCTCAGGACCTGCCTGCTCGTGGCCTTCCCCCCGGCCAAGGCCTCGAGGATCGGTGCGAAGCGCTCGCACTCCTCGCCGGACTCGATGTCCCGGTACGCCGCCATGAACCGGCGGCGGCCCTCGGTAATGGATCGGTTGACCTTCGTGTAGCTCCAGCCGCACTGCTCGCCGATCTCCGCGTACGAGAGCCCGTGGGCCTTCATCATCAGCGCCTTGGCCTCGTCAGGCTTCAGCGTTCGCAGCGCCTCCGCCGATCGGCGAATCCGCTCACCGGAGGCGATCACGTCGTCCACGCTGCGCTCGCCGCCAGGCACGAAGCCGTCGACGTCAATGTCCTCGCTCGTCACCGACTCGGCGCGCGAGCGGCGGATCGCCATCGCCTCGTGGCGCACGACAACCCGCAGCCAGGCCAGCTCCGTCGCCGCATCCACCGTGTCCACCCGCCGGATGAAGATCTCGAGCGCGCGCTGGTAGGCGTCGTTCGCGTCGTCGTCACAGAGCGACGCGCGGCGGGCCACCTGCAACAGCGTGCGCTCGTGCCGGCTCACCACGGCTGCCACGCGAGCCGTACCCGCGTCGGCCACACCGTGCGTCGGAACTGCTGCCACGACGGCCCTCCGTGCTTCGACGTCAACTCAGCGAAGCCACGCTCCCTGCCGGCTTCTGAGTGATCTAGCTGATTTGCGCCTTTCCCATGTGGCCATCAATAAGGAAAACAACGCAAATTGCGCATGATTCGTGGGAGTGAACTCGGGTGATATGACGTCTTGGCTCAGGCCCCACCGATGCACGTCCCCACCGACCCGCCATCCACGCCGTCCGCGATCGCCACGATCGGCGTCTACGGGTTTGATGGCGACTCGTTCCTCGAGCGGCTTTCGGCGGCCGATGTCCGCCTCGTCCTCGACGTCCGCCAGCGCCGCGGCGTCCGCGGACCGCAGTACGCGTGGGCCAACTCCCGGCGCCTTCAGGACGCCCTCGCCGCCGCCTCGCTCGGCTATCGCCACCACCCCGAGCTCGCTCCGACGACCGAACTGCGCCGGCTCCAGTACGCCGAGGACGCCCGGCTCGGCGTCGGCAAGCGTTCCCGCGTCGAGCTCGCGCCCGAGTACGTCCGACGCTACACGGCCGAGATCCTCGACCGCGTCGACCTCACCGCCCTCGTCACGACGGTGCCCGCCGAAGGCCTCGCCGCGCTCCTGTGCGTCGAGCGCGACCCCGAGGCCTGCCACCGCTCCCTGATCGCCGCTCGTCTGGCCGACCAGCACGGCTTCGCGATCGAGCACCTGCGCCCCTGACGTCGACGCCGTGATCAGTCCCAGACTCACCCACGCAGCGCTTGACTGATCCGCGCTGCCTGCCGGGTGAGGTGGTGACGCTCGGCGAGGTTGGGGGCGGACCGGGCGGCGTCGGCATACAGCCGTGCCGCGGTCCGAAGGTCGCCCGCCTTCTCGTGGAGGTACGCCGAGGCGGCGGTGTGGCGAGGCACGCCTGGGTCCACGGTCGCCAGGGCCGCAAGGCCGGCCATGGGGCCATCGGCCTCGCCGATCGCGATGGCCCGGTTGAGCTGCACGACCGGGCTCTCGGTGAGCCGGAGCAGCTCGTCGTACCAGCCGACGATCTGCACCCAGTCGGTCTCCTCGGCGCGCGGCGCGTCGGCGTGCAGGGCGGCGATGGCTGCCTGGGCTTGGAACTCACCGAGTCGGTCGCGACCCAGCGCCGCTTGCAGGACTGCAACGCCCTCGGCGATGAGCGAGGTGTTCCAGCGGGAGCGGTCCTGCTCGGCCAGCGGGACCAGGCTGCCGTCGCGCCGGGTCCGCGCCGGTCGCCGAGCGTGGTGCAGCAGCATCAACGCCAGCAGCCCCGCGGTCTCCTCGTCATCGGTCATCGACGCCAACTGCCGGGTGAGCCGGATCGCCTCGGCCGCCAGGTCGACGTCACCGGTGTAACCCTCGTTGAAGACCAGGTAGAGCACCCGTAGCACCGTCGCCAGGTCGCCTGGCTCCTCGAACCGCACGTCACCGACCGTGCGTTTCGCCCGGCTGATCCGCTGCGCCATCGTCGCCTCCGGCACGAGATACGCCTGGGCGATCTGCCGGGTGGTCAGGCCACCGACGGCGCGCAGCGTGAGGGCCACCGCCGACCCCGGAGTCAGCGACGGATGGGCGCACAGGAAGAAGAGCTGCAACGTGTCGTCTGCGGTCTCGGTCGGTCCACGCGGCGGCTCGGCCTCGACCCGCTGCTCCCGGTCGCGACGCGAGACCTCGGAGCGGCGGGCGTCGAGGAACTTGCGCCAGGCAACCGTCACCAGCCAGCCCTTCGGATCGGCGGGCTGCCGGTCCGGCCAGGTCAGCGCGGCCTGGATGAGTGCTTCCTGCACGGCGTCCTCGGCCGTCGCGAAGTCAACTCCGCGATGCACGAGGACGCCGATCACCGCGGGCGTCAGCTCCCGCAGCAGCAGTTCGTCGATCACCCGATCTGCCAGCGCCCGTTCACTCGGTGACCGTCGGCGGTGTGCTCAAGAACGGGCGCAGCTCGAGCCACTCGTGGATCGGCTCGCCGCCGGCTCCGGGGGCCGCCGACAACTCGCCGGCGAGTGCGAGCGCGCGCTCGTAGCTGTCGACGTCGATCACCATCCAGCCGGCGATCAGGTCCTTGGTCTCCGCGAAGGGCCCATCGGTGACCGGCGGTCGGCCCTCCCCGTCGGACCGGACGAACGTGCCCTCGGGCGAGAGCGCCTGGCCGTCGACGTACTCACCGGTGCCCTCGAGCCGGGTGGCGAAGTCGCGCATGTACTGCACGTGGTCCTCGATCTCCTCCGGGGTCCATTGGTCCATCGGGGCGGCGTTGACGGCCTCGGGGGCGCCGCGGTAATGCTTGAGAAGCAGGTACTTGGCCATGGCTGGGTCTCCTTGCTGTCGCGCGGCCACGGTGGCCGCATCCGTCCCTGGGACGGAGCCACCGAGCCGTTCTCGACATCCTCGCCACATCTTCTTCGAGAACGGACGAGATGCGGGATCGTCTAGGCCATGACTGACTTCCTGGAGCTCCATCAGCGCGCAGGGCGGCCGCTGCTGCTGCCGAATCCGTGGGACGTCGGCTCGGCGCGGCTGCTCGAGTCGCTCGGGTTCGAAGCGCTTGCCACGACGAGCAGCGGGTTCGCCGCGACGCTCGGGCGGCTGGACTACGGCATCAGCCGCGAGGAGGCGCTGGAGCATGCCGCGGCGATCGCCGCCGCGGTAGACGTGCCCGTGAGCGCTGACCTGGAGAACGGCTTCGGTGACTCGCCCGAGGACGTGGCCGAGACGATCCGGCGGGCGACGGAGGTCCGGGCTCGCCGGCGGCTCGATCGAGGACTCGACTGGCCGGGACGACGAGCCGGTGTACGCGCTCGAAGCCGCCGCCGAGCGGATTGCGGCCGCTGTCGAGGCCGCGGATGGAGGGTTCGTGCTCACTGCCCGCGCCGAGAACTACCTCCACGGTCGCGACGACCTCGCGGACACGATCGCGCGGCTGCAGGCGTTCGAGGCCGCCGGCGCCGACGTGCTCTACGCGCCCGGCCTCACGAAGCTCGAGGAGATCCGCGAGGTCGTCGCGTCCGTGGGTAAGCCCGTGAATGTGCTCGCCGTCTCGGGCGCGCCCGTAGTGGCCGACCTGGCCGAGGCGGGCGTGCGGCGGATCTCGGTCGGCGGCACGTTCGCGTTCGCCGCTCTGGGGGCAGTCGTCGACGCTGCACAGGAGCTACTCGAGACGGGAACGTACAGCTTCAGCGCGCAGGCGCAGCGAGGCGCCAGGGCCGCCCGCGCGGCGTTCCAGGAGCGCGGCTGAAGGAGTCGCACGGTTCGCGCGGGCGAGCGCCGAAGGCGCAGCGATCGTTGAGATAGGTCTCGCCCCGCGGCGCTTGCGGAGAGCTCTTTTATCGTTGTGGCGAGACCGGTCTCCGATCGCGGCGTCACAGGGTGTTACCTGCCGCGGCCATCCTTTCCGGCACCCCCACCGAGGCCTCCCACAGAGCAGACGCTGGCCGACCGTGCGGGCTGCGGGCGGGCCGCGGCATGGCCTCCCGGGGCGCTCAAGCGCAAGCTTGCGAGCGCTGCCCCGGGAGGGCATGACGACGGACCGCCTCCAGCTACGCCGCGAGCACGTTGCTCTCGAGCGGCAACGGCCGCCCGAGCAGGTACCCCTGGCCGTACGAGCAGCCCAGCTCGACAAGAGCCTCGCGCTGATCCTCGCGCTCGACCCCCTCGACCACGACCTGCACCCCCAACAGCTCGCCGACGCCCACGACCATCGACAGCACCGAACGCTCGTGCCCAGCGCGGCCCGCGCCCTCGACATACGGCCGCGCGACCTTGACGATGTCCAGCGGCACTGACCGAGCGACCGCAAGTGCGCTCCGGCCGGCCCCGAAGTCGTCGAACGCGATCCGCACGCCCAGCTCCCGCAGCGCGACCAGCGCGTCGCCCGGCGCCGCCCGCAGGACGTCCTCGGAGAGCTCCAGCACCAGCCGCGCCGGCTCCAGGCCGCTCGCCTCGAGCACGTCACGCACGGTCGCCGCGTCCAGTACGGCGAGGTTGACGTGGACCGCCGGCACCTCGCCGGAAGCCGCGGCCGCGCACGCCTGGGCGAGCACCTCGCGGTCGACCGCGCGGGCCAGCTCTCCGTAGACGCCGCGGAGGAAGGTTCCCGCCCCCAGCAGCCCGAGCCGCGGGTGGCGCCAGCGGGCCAGCGCCTCGGCCGCGACGACCTCGCCGCTCTCCAGCGACACGATCGGCTGGAAGTGGGCTTCGATCTCGCCGGCCGCGAGCGCTGCGGCCAGCTCGTCGCGCCCCGTCGCCTCCCCCTCGCCGGCCGGCTCCATCTCCGGGAACCAGACGCGCAGCTGGTTGCGGCCGGCGTCCTTGGCCCGGTACATCGCCAGGTCGGCGCGGCGCAGGAGCCCCGCGGCGTCGATCGAGCCCGCCGCCGCAGTGGCGATTCCCACGCTCCCGCGCACCGCGACCCGCTCGCCGTCGGCGCGCACCGGCTCCGCCAGCAGGTCGAGGATGCGCGCCGCGACGTGCTCCCCGTGGTGGTCGTCGACGTCCTCGAGCAGCACCGCGAACTCGTCGCCCCCCATCCGCGCGGCGACGTCGCTCGGCCGCACCGAGGACTCGATTCGCCCCGCGGCGGCCACCAGCACCGCGTCGCCGGCGGCGTGGCCCGAGCGGTCGTTGATCGTCTTGAAGTCGTCGAGGTCGAGGAACAGCACCGTCGCCGTGCCGCCGGAGGAGCGCGCCAGCGACGCCTCCACGCGCCGCAGGAACAGCGTGCGGTTGGCCAGACCCGTCAGCGGATCGCTCAACGCCTGCCGCTCCAATCGATCCAGCTCCAACGACAGTCCGGCGTGCGTCGCGAGCGCCTCGAACAGCCGCAGGTCCTCGTCGCTGAAGGAGCTCGCCGCGCCGACGCGGTCGCCCAGCACCATCACACCCGCCAGCCGCGTCTCCCCTCGCACCGGGGCGATCAGCGCCTGCGAGATTCCCCGCCGCGACAAGTAGTCGCCGACCCCGGCGTCGTCCGAATCGACCAGCACGGCATGCTCGGCGGCGACTGCGCCCCGCAGCGCCGCGACGTCGGGCCCCGGCACCGGCACCATGACCTCCTCGACGTCCGGTCCGCGCGAGGTGCGCAGCGCGCCCACCTCCGACAGCAGCACGAGCTCGGCCGTCTGCACGCGGAAGCTACCCCGCGTGCGCTGCAGCAGGTCGAGCAGCTCGGTCTCCAGCTCACCGCTGCCGCGCGACAGCGAGCGCGTCACGCCGTAGAGGAACTCGAGGCTGCGGTGCTTGGACCGCTCGGACACGTAGGCGCGGTAGGCGACCAGCAGCATCGCCGCCGGCGGCAGCAGCAGCCACGCCGCCCGCGGGTCGTTGACCACGACCGTCGCGCCCGCGAGCGCGACGCTCGCGTTGGTCAAGGCGACGACGAGATCGGCGCCGAGCATCCCCGCCAGCCGGCGCGACGGGATCCCGCCCTCGGCCAACCCGATCGCGCAGAAGACGAGCACCGAAGCGGTCACGGAGGCGAGGACCACAGCCGCGAAGACCGCGAGCCATGCCCCCGGGCCGATCTCGGCGGCAGCCGGGAGCAGCGCGTGCAGCGTGATGCTCGCGACCGCCGCCGTCAAAGCGAACTGGGCGAGGTTGAAGAGCAGCCGCACCGGATCCTGCCGCGTGACGACGAGCACGACCGCCGGGCCTGCCACCGCGGCGAGCATCAGCTCGCTCGGGTCGGCGAGCAGCAACCCGAGCACTAGCGGGATCTCGGACAGAGACAGCGAGTGCGCGCTCCCACGCACGTGCGCGTGGACGACGAAGACCTCGGTGAACGCGAAGCCGACGGCCAGCGCCCACCACGGGATGTCAGCCCGGAACGGCTCGAGGTCGCGCACGACCTCGTGCCACAGCACGAACGCCGCGACGGCCGTCGCGGCGATCAGCACTCCCAGCGTGGCTCGCGTCAGTCGTCGGAGACCCACGAGCTTCCAGACCAGCGGCGGCCGGACCATCTCCGGCCGGACCAGCGGCGGCCGGCCCACTCGGCGTTGACCGCACCGACCGCATCGGAGCCCTTGAGCGCGGCCTCGAGCCGGCGCACGTCGAGGATCGCGGGCGCCCAGCGCTGGCGGACCGCCTCGGCGTCCGGCACCGGCGCGGCGAGCGAGCCCGCCAGGTCGATCCGGCCCGCGCCCTCGGCCTCGCGCGGATCGGGAAGGTCGACCGCGCCCTGCATCAGCAGCGCCTTGAGCTGGTCGGGCTCCAGCTCCGGATGGGCGGAGAGCAGCCGGGCGGCCACGCCCGTGACGACCGCGGCCGCCTGCGAGGTCCCGCTGCCGCGGAACAGGTCCGTGCCGACGCGCGCAGCCGGGAACTCGAGGTCGAGCGCCGACCCCGGCACGCGCAGCGACAGCATCGACGTACCCGGGGCGACGACGTCGACCGGCCGGCGCACGCTGCGGCTGGAGAACGGCGCGACGCGATCGTCGGCCGGATCAACCGTGGTGAACGTGTCCGTCGCGCCCGCGGCGATCACGAACGGGTCGGCGGCCGGGATGTCGAGCGTGCGGGCGTGCGAGCCCATGTTGCCGCCGGCCGCGACGACGGCGATGCCCTCGCGCCACAGCACCTCGACCGCCCAGGCGAGCACGTCGCGCCGGTAGCCGGCGCGGTCGGCCTCGACGCCGAGCGAGAGGTTCACCACGCGGATGTCGCGCCCGCCGTCGTAGCGGTGCTCGCGCACCCACTGCATGGCGCGCAGCACGCGGCCGAGCTCCGTCTCGCCCTGGGACCCGGCGACCTTGAGACTGACGATGCGGGCTCCCGGGGCGGTGGCGGCGATCAGCCCGGCGAGGTGCGTGCCGTGGCCGAAGGTGTCGAGCGTGGCCAGCCGCCGGCTGGTGCCCTCGCGCGAGAAGTCGGGGCCGTGGACGACGCGGCCGGGCTTGGTCAGGAAGCCCACCGGCGCCACGCCGGTGTCGATCAGGGCGACGTCGACGCCGGTGCCGTCGGGCGCCAGGGCGGCGATCCCGGTGCCGCCCGCGATCTGGTCGACGGGAACGGAGGCGCGTGCGGCGGCCGGAGCCAGCAGCGCCATCAAGGCCAGTGCGAGGGCGGCGATCCGGGTCGGCTTCGGCCGTCCCCGGCCGTCCCAGCGGATCCCGTAGCGAACTGTCAAGCGGTGCTCCTCCGTGGCCATGTTCGAGCGGGCGGCGTTCGTGCCGCCCGCTGGTCGTATCGGCAACGGGGGAGCGCGGCTCAGGCGGACATACGTCCAGCGGCTATCCGAATGCCGGCATCACCCGCTCGGCCACCAGCTTGAGCTGGGTCTGGATGTCCGG
Organism: uncultured Solirubrobacteraceae bacterium; assembly: GCA_963789005.1. Taxonomy (GTDB): domain Bacteria; phylum Actinomycetota; class Thermoleophilia; order Solirubrobacterales; family Solirubrobacteraceae; genus DASSUW01. The sequence continues at coordinate 257,091 of CAWBIZ010000002.1, read as the reverse complement.
CACGCCGTCGACGGCCTGGCCGGAGAAGAACTCGACGAGGTGGGAGTCGGTGAGGCACAGGATCATGTGGTTGACGCCGGCCGGCTCGATGTCGGCCTTGATCTTCTCGACGCACTCCTCGGGCGTGCCGGCGATCGACAGCTTCTCGGACAGCTCCGGGCGGAAGAGCTCGATCGCCTTGGCGACGTCGCCCTTCCCGAGCGCCTCGACGACCGGCGCGACCTCCTCGGTCGTGATCCCGTGGCGCTCGAGCTGCTCAGGCGGCATCGAGGAGATGTAGAAGGCCACGATGATGCGGGCGGCCTTCTTGGCCGCGGCACTGTCCTCCGCCACGACGGTCACGACCCAGGCGCCGACGTCGAACCCGTTGAGGTCGCGCCCGGCCTTCGATGCGCCCTCGCGGACGTTCTCGACCACGTAGTCATATGCCTCGCGCGAGTACGAGAGCGCGTGGTGGAGGCCGTCGGCGATCTCGCCCGCGGCCCTGAACGAGCGCGGCCCCTTCATCCCGCCCATCAGCAGCGGGAGCCGCTCCTGCACCGGCCGGGCCGCGGTGAAGAGGCCCGTGTACTGGAAGAAGTCGCCCTGGAAGTCGATCTTGCCCTCGTCGAGGAAGGTGCGCATGACGTGCAGCGCCTCCTTCAGGCGCGAGAGCGGCTTCTTGTTCTCCCAGTCGATGTGGTACTGCTGCATGAGCCCGAAGTTGCCGGTCGAGACCACGGCCTCCATGCGCCCGCCCGTGAGCTCGTCGAGCGTCGCCAGCTGCTGGCAGATGAGCGTCGGCTCGCGCAGGAAGACGTGCGTGACGTTCGGGCCGAAGCGGATCTTCGACGTCTTGTCGGCCGCCGCGGCGAACAGGACCCACAGGTCCTTGTGCCAGGTCTCGTCGACCGAGTAGCACGCGTAGTAGCCCAGCTCGTCGGCGGTCTTGATCATGTCGATCGAGTCCGACAGCGGATAGTCCGGGAGCATGCAGTAGCTGAACTTCATCCTTCCTCCTCCGGCATCGTCTCGGACTCGAGGCCCGTGGAGAGGACCTCGTCCGCGAAGTGGTCGTGCATCCAGTCCAGGTGGTCCCAGCGCGCGGCGACGATCCGCTGGGTGTCCCACGCCGGCAGGTCCTGCTGGGGGAACACCCGCATCTTGTCGGGGTCCACCTCGTAGACGTGGTCGAAGCGCATGATCACGTCGTCGTTGATGCGCCGCGGCTCGGGCGGGCGCTGGTCGCCCAGGCGGAAGACGCTCATTCGTAGGCCTCGTCGAGCATCTGCTTGCCGGGGTTCATGACGTTGTTGGGGTCGAGCGCGCGCTTGATGCGCTTGACGACCTCCCACGAGGAGCCCATCTCGGTCGGCACGAGCTCGGCGTCGCCCTCGCGCGTGGCTCCGTGGCAGGCGGTGATCGAGCCGCCGTACTTGAGCGAGACCTCGGCGATCTCGCGCTTGCAGCGCACCCAGGCCTCCCAGTTGGCCTCGTCCATGCGCTGCTCCCAGATCCCGACGTCGATCTCGACCAGGTAGTCGCCCCACGGCTTGTAGGCCCCGTTCGTGTAGGCGAACATCCCCCAGTCGTCGAAGATCCCGTACTCGCGGATGTAGCGGTCGACGATCGCATGCCACTCCTCGCGCACCCGCGGGAGCACGGAGTAGTTGAGCGCCGCGTCCTCGCAGTGCCAGGACATCGGCACGACCTGGCCGTCGAGCGTGCGGCCGTGCAGCGGGGTCGCGTAGCGGTCGTGCCGCGACGCCCAGTCGCCCTGCGAGATCTCGTCGCCGAGGTAGCGGCCGCCGTCGGCGCGACCGAGCTCCATCACGATCTTCGAGGCCGGCTCGACCTCGACCCGCCGGCCGTACATCGCCACCGCCACGACCGCGCGCACGTCCTCGGGCTGCGGGATGTAGGCCTCGTCGTCGCGCCGCAGGTAGCGCAGCTTCCACTCGTCGAAGAGCACGACGCCGGCAAGCGTGGCGAGGCCGGACCTGGTGAGCGCCCCCGTGGTGCGGTAGGCGTCCATGTAGTCGGCGAACGCGAAGAAGGCGGCGAACTCGGTCTCCGGGCGGGGGACGAGCTCGAGCGTCGCCTGCGTGCAGATCCCCAGCGTCCCCTGGTGGCCGGTGAACAGCTGCTTGAGCGTCAGCCCCGAGGAGGACTTGCGCAGCTTGCGCCCGCCGCCGTCGCCGATCTCGACGATCTCGCCCGTCGGCAGCACGACCTCCATCGAGATCACGAGGTCGCGCGTGTGGCCGTAGCGGGCGCCCAGCAGCGAGAACCCGCCCGCCCCGATCCGGCCGCCGACCAGCGAGCACGGGTACGACGCCGGGTCGTCGGGATAGATGACGCCGTGCGGCCGCAGGCGCTCGTTGAGCTTGAGCATGTTGATGCCCGGGCCGACCGTGACCGTGCGGTCCACGAGGTCGATCTCGTGGATCTGGTTCATCAGCTTGACGTCGACGAGGATGCCGCCGCGGAGCGGGACCGCGCCGTCGGCGAGCCCGGTGCCGCCGGCGCGCGGGACGATCGGGAGCTTGAGGCGGTTGGCGAGCTTGACCACCTCGCTGACCTCTTCCGCCGTCTTCGGGAGCACGGCCACGTCGGGCATGTGGTCCGCCCAGCGGTGGACGGGGAACGGCGCCGGCACGCGCGTGCGCACCGCGCGCGAGGAGACGTTGTCGAGCACGCGGTCCTCGTCGCCGATGATCGCGCGCAGCTCGTCGAGCACCGACGCATCGACGGCCGCGATCATGCCGTCACCGTCACGCCCGCCGACACGGCGACGAGCTCGAACAGGTCCATCACCTCGAGCGCGCCGACTTCCGAGAGCGGTCGCTCCGACCACGGGCACGCGCTGATGAGGGCGTCGACCTCGAGCTCATTGGCACGCTCCACCCGCCGCCGGGCGATCTCGGCCGTGATCTCCGGCTTCTCGATCGGCAGCCCGCCGCCACCGCCCGAGCAGTAGCTCCACTGGGTCACGCGGTCGACGTCCTTGAACGTCAGGCCGGGGATGGCGCGCAGCAGCTCGCGCGGGGCCTCGTGCACGCCCTTGCGCTTGTTCAGCCGGCACGGATCGTGGTAGGTGACGGTGCGCTCAACCGGCTGGGTGAGCTCGATCTTGCCGTCGCGCACGAGCTCGGCGATCAGCTCGACGCCGAGCACGATCTCGAACTCGTACTCGTCGCCGAACAGGCGCGGGTAGTCCTCGGTGAAGGCGATGTAGTCGTGCGGGTCGGGCGCGATGATGCGCTTGGCGCCGACCGCCCGCCAGTCGGCGACGTTGTGCTCGGCGTGCTTGCGGGCGAGGTCGGCGTACCCCATCTCGGCGGCGGGGCCGCCGCAGCACCACTGCTCGCGCATGAGGCCGAACTCGACGCCGGCGAGCTGCAGGAGCCCGGCGAAGGCGCGCGAGTACGAGGTGCGGTAGAAGGCCGCCTCGCAGTCGACGAACAGCACGCTCTCGCCGCCGACCGGGATGTCGAGCCCCTCCGCCCAGTCGGCCACGTGCTCCTGGGAGACGGGCACGTCGCCGAGCACCGGCTCGTTGTGGTCTGCCGCCAGGCGCTCGTTCCACAGCTTCCACGCGGGACGCTCGTTGCCGGTCTCGACCATCAGCGCGCGCATCGCCTTGACGACGTCGACCGTGCGCGTGCGGTGGCGGTAGAAGTCGCCGGTGAAGAGGGTGTTCGGGCAGCGCAGCTCGCACGCGCCGCACTGGGTGCAGTGGACGAAGTCGTCGGCCACGTCCGCGACGCCGACGAGGCCCTGCTCCATCGCCACGATGTTGGCGTGGAACGCCGTCGGCGTGTGGTTCTCGTTGCGGGTGACCTGCATCACCGGGCACACCTCGCGGCAGAACTTGTGCCCCGAGGAGAAGCACCCGTAGGCGTTGTCGCGCCAGCGCTCGGCGAACTCCCGCTCGTGACCGTTCGATGCCTCCTCGGACACTCGCCTCTCCCTTCCGTTGGCCCGCAGGCGAACGTATCAGGCGCCACGAGCGGCGTGCTGCTCGAGCGAGGTTTGAACGGTGTTGTATACCGGTATACAGAACTCATGGCCTCGCGCGTGACGATGCAGACCATCGCCGACGTCGTCGGCGTCGGGAAGATGACCGTCTCGAACGCCTACTCGCGTCCGCGGCACGTTTCCGCAGCGTTGCGAGAGCGGATCTTCGAGGTCGCCGACGAGCTCGGCTACGGCGGGCCCGACGCCGCCGGGCGGGCGCTGGCCCGGCGCCGCACGGGGCTCGTGGGCGTGCTGCTGACCAGCGCGCCGGACGAGGCGTTCGAGAACCTCGTGGCGCTGGGCTTCGTCAGCGCGATCACGCGCGCCTTGACGCCGCGCTCCCTCTCGCTCGCGCTGCTGTCCGGCCACGAGCAGGACGACCTCGTGCCGGCGACCGACATCGCCATGGACGGGCTCGTCGTCTACTCCTGCCTGTCCGACGACGACACGAGCCGGGCGCTGATCAAGCGGCGGCTGCCGATGGTGCTGGTCGATCAGCCTGCCCGTCCGGGGATCAGCTCGGTCAACATCGAGGACGAGGACGGCGCGGCGCAGGCGTCGCGGCACGTGCTCGCGCTCGGGCATCGCGAGGTCGGGATCGTCGTGCCGTGGCTCGACGCGCCCGAGGGCATCGCCGGCTTCGACCCCGACACGCTCGCGGACGGCAAGCTGCGCGCGCGGCTGCGCGGCTGGTCCGGGCCGCTGCGGCAGGCGGGCATCCCGTACAGCGTGATCGGCCGGCCGTGGGAGCTCGACCACGCCGACGCTGCGCGGCTGGGCCGGCGGCTGCTCGCGCAGCCTGATCGCCCGACCGCGATCCTGTGCTTCAGCGACCTGATGGCCCGCGGGGTCATCGACGCCGCGACCGCCGCCGGGCTGGCCGTCCCGCGAGATCTCACGGTGGTCGGCTTCGACGACGACCCGCTCGCCGCCGCCGGCAGCCCGGCACTGACCACGGTGCGCCAGGACGTCGGCGCCAAGGGCCGGGCAGCAGCGCACGCGCTCTTCGAGGCCATGGATGCCGCGCGCGACGGCACGCCGGCGCTTCCCACCCACACGCGGCTTGCGACGGAGCTCGTGGTCCGCCACAGCTCGGCGCCTGCGGCAGCATCGTGACGGGACGATCGGCATGGCCGTCGGACCGACGGACGTTCGTCTCGCTCGGGCTGCAGTCGGTCGTCAACGCGTTCGTCTACTCGACCTACGTCGCGCGGCTGCCGGACATCCGCGACGAGGCCGGGCTGTCGATCGCCGCCATGGGCCTCGTCATGACCGTCGGCAACCTGGCGGGGCTCGCGGCGATGCTTCCGAGCGCCGCCGTCATCCGGCGCTGGGGCAGCAAGCGGGTGATGGTCGTCAGCAGCGTGGCGTACGTGCTCACCTTGCCGGTGCTCGGAAGCTCGAGCTCGCCGGTGATGCTCGTCGCGGCGATCGTGGCGATGATGGTCACCAACGCGCTCGTCGACGTCGCCATCGCGATGCAGTCGGCGACGTTCAGCGCGCGCCGGCACTACCCCGCCATGAGCCGGCTGTCAGGGCTCTACAGCCTCGGGACGGTAGGCGGCGGCGTGGTCGCGACGGCGATCGTGGCGGCCGGCTTCGACGTCTCGGTGCACCTGTTCCTGCTCGCCGTCGCGCTCGCCGTCGCGCTGGTGTTCGTCAGCCCGGGCCTGCTCCCGGCCGACGAGCGACCCTCCAAGCGCGAGGCGGAGACGGCGTCGGGGTCGCGGACGTGGGTCGTCGTCGTCGTGCTCGGCCTGGCGAGCGCGCTCGCGGTCCCGCTCGACATCGTCCCCGGCGAGTGGGCGACGTTCCGGGTCACCGACGACCTCGGCGGCGCGCAGTCGCAGGCGGCGCTCGCGTTCGTGGCCTTCACGGTCGGCATGACGGGCGGCCGGCTCGCCGGCGACCGCGCGACCGCCCGCCTGGGAGCCACGCGCCTGCTGCGCGGCGCCGTCGTCTTGTCCACCGCCGGGCTCGTGCTCGCCGCCTCGGTGCCGGGCGCCGTGATCGTGGCGGCCGGGTTCCTGCTGGCCGGCCTCGGCATCTCGGTCGTCTCGCCGCTGCTGACCGAGGCGGCCGCCCTCACGCCGGGGCCGGCGTTCACCGCCATGTTCGTCGGCAACCGTCTGGCCGGCCTGCTCACGCCCCTCGCCATGGGAGCACTCGCCGGGACGCCGCTCCTGTCGATCGGCCAGGCGATGATCCTGCTCGTCGTCCCGAGCGGCGGGCTGCTGCTCCTGCTCGGCGCCGCGGCCGTCAAGCGGCCCCGTGCGGCTCGCTAGATGAGGGCTCGAGCGGCCGCCGTGACGGCCGCGGCGATGGCTACGACCGCGACCATCGGAAGGCGCGCGACGAGCGCGCCGGCGGCGGCGATGACGCCGAGCGCGCTCTCGTCGACCGCAAGGGTCTGATCCTCGCCGCCGAAGAGGTCGACGACGACGAGCGCGGCGAGCAGGCTGGGCGCGAGGCTGGCGACGACGCCTTCGAGCCGGGGCGGCAGGTCACGGCCGCCGAGCGCGATCGGGCCGATCGACTTGATGGCGACGGTGCCGGCGGCGAGCAGGCCGATCATCAGCCACGTGTTCACCGGCGCAGCCCCAGGAGCGCGGCGAGCGACGCGGCGACGACCGGGACGCCCGGGGGCGTGAAGGGGACGAGCGCGAGGGCGATGGCGGCGCCGAGAAGCGCGCTCGCGAGCGCGGTGCGGTCGCGCAGCTCCTCGGCCAGCAGCGCGAGGTAGAAGGCGGGGAAGAGCGCGTCGAGCCCGAGCGTCTCGGGGTCGCCGAGCAGTGATCCCGCGAGCGCGCCGACGATCGTGCCGCCCCACCAGGCCGCGCCCTGCGTGATCGTGGCGCCCATCATCAAGAGGCGGTCGAAGGTCCCGTCGCCGCGATTGGCTATCGCCCATGACGCGTCGACCATCGTCTGCGCCTCCGCCGAGCGTCGCAACGGCCCGCCGTGCAGCGCGGGGGCGACGGCGAGGCCCATCGGCAGGAAGCGCGCGTTGACGAGCAGGCCGGCGGAGACGGCCGACGCCAGGCTGCCCCCGGCGGCGAGGATGCTCACCGACGCGAACTGCGCGGCACCCGCGAACACGATGAACGACATCGCGATCGCTGCGACGGCGCCGATCTCGGGCTCGGCGAGCACGCCGAAGGACGTACCGATGGCGAACGTCGGCAGCACGAGCGGCAGCCCGGCGCGGATGCCGTCGGCCAGCGTCGCGTTCTCGGTGGTGCTTGACGCCACGGGCGTCACCATACCAACAATGGTGTTTTGAGGGTATGATGAGCGCATGCGAGCGGAGCCAGGTGACCGCGCCCCGGCGCCGGGAGCGCTGCGCCTCGTCCAGCGGTTCGTGAACACCAACGACCTCGAGGGCGGCCCGGAGCTGCTGCCCGACGCGGCGGCGCTGCGCGACTGGCTGGCGGCCGCCGGGCTGCTGGAGCGCGCGGCGCGCGTAACCGCGGCCGACCACGAGCGCGCGATCGCGCTGCGCGAGGCGCTCCGCGACCTCGCGGCCGCCAACGCGGGCCTCCCCCACGATCCGGCTGCCGCCGACACGGTCAACGCGGCGGCCCACCGAGCCCGCCTCGCCCCGGTCTTCGACGGAACGCACAGCGACCTCGAGCCGTCGGCCTCCGGCGTCGACGCCGCCCTCGGCCACATCGTCGCCGCACTTCACACGGCCGTCGCCGAGGGCACCTGGCCGCGCCTGAAGGCCTGCGAGCGCGACGTCTGTCGCTGGGCCTTCTACGACCACTCCAAGAACCGCTCGGGCCACTGGTGCTCGATGGCCGTCTGCGGGCAGCGAGAGAAGAACCGTCGCGCCTACCGGCGCCGCGTCGCGCGAGCCCGCGACTAGCCGTCTGCGAGACGCGCGCGCCGCTCGCGCTCGGCCTCGGTGGGCTCTTCGAACTCGAACGAGCCCGGTTCGACGTCGCCCGCCGGCTCGTACGTGTTGATCGTCACGCCGGTCTTCGACGCCCGGCTGCCGACCAGCCGCGCGCGGCCGGGACGGCGCCGTCGCCGAAGAAGCGCTTCCCGGTCCCGATCACCACCGGGAAGGCCGTCGAGCGACATGAACGTGTTGACGATGAGCTTTCTCATGTCCTAAGGACGAGCGGCGGCGAGAAACTCATCGCAGGCCGACGAGTCAGGCGACGGTGCCGCGCGCGAACCACGCGCGGGCATCGAGGGTGAACGGCCCGTCGGGGACCTCGGCGCGAAGCCCCTCCCGCACTCCCGCCCGCCGCTCCACCGACAGCGACTTCAGGAACTGCCCGGCAGGCCCGACGGCGAACGTGAACGGCTCCCAGAAGTCGTCGAAGCCGGCATACTCCGCGCGCGCCTCGAGCGGGTGGCCGGCGACGTCCTCGAGGCCGGCGCGCGCGAACCGCTCCATGAGGTCCCCCTCGGCGGTCCCGGCCATCCGTCGCTCGCCCTCGACGCCGGGCTGCACGCGCCGCGCCGCCGTCCAGAACATGCTCAGCATCGTCATCCCGCCCGTCGCGGTGTCCCACATGCACGCCGCGACCGTGCCGCCCGGCCGCGTGACGCGCGCCATCTCGCGCAGGCCGAGGTCGGCGTCGCGCATGAAGCCGACGACGAGCGAGGAGAGCGCGGCGTCGAACTCGCCGTCGCCCCACGGCAGCTCCTCGGCGACGCCTTCGCGGACGTCGGCGCCGGGATTGCGGTCGCGGCACGCCGCCACGAACTGCGGCGCCGGGTCGATCGCGGCGACGTTCGCGGCGCCGACGCGCGCGGCCAGCTCGGCCGTCAGGCCGCCCGGCCCGCAGCCCACGTCGACGACCCGCATGCCGGACGTCACACCGGCGGCATCTGCAAGCGCAACTCCGAGCGTCGGCAGGTACCGCCCCATGAAGCGGTCGTACTGCTCGGCGGGCGCGGCGAACTGCACGCCCCGGGAGGCTACGGTACGACGCCATGCCCTACGCGCCCGTGGACGATGTCGACCTGTACTACGAGATCCACGGCGACGGCCCCCCGACCCTCCTTCTGCCGGGGGCATACATGACCACCGAGTCGATGGCGCCGCTGCTCGCGCCGCTGGCGAGGACGCGCCAGGTCATCGCGGTCGACCCGCAGGGCCACGGGCGTACGCCCGACATCGTCGACCGCCCGATCACCTACGAGGGAATGGCCGACGACATGGCTGGCCTCGCTCGCCACCTGGAGCTCGACGAGGTCGACGTCGTCGGCTACAGCATGGGTGGCGGAATCGGGCTGCAGATGGCGATCCGGCACCCGGACCTCGTGCGCCGGGCCGCGCTCGCGTCGGCGTCCTTCCGCTACGACGGGATGTACTCCGAGGTGATCGACATGTTCCCGTCGATCACGCCGGAGATGTTCGCGGGCACGCCGATGGAGGCCGAGTACAAGCGCCTCGCGCCCAACCCGGACGACTTCCCGAATCTCGTGCTCAAGCTGAAGGCGCTCGACACGACGCCGTTCTCGTGGGAGATCAGCGGCGTCGAGGCACCGGTCCTGCTGATCGTCGGCGACTCCGACATCATCCGGCTCGAGCACGCCGTCGAGATGGTCCGGCTGCTGGGCGGCGGCGTGCCGGGCGACATGACCGGGCCCGGGCGATCACAGCTCGCGGTGCTGCCCGGCACGACACACTTCATGCCGCCCGGATCGGGCGTCCTCGACCGCGCCGACCTGGTGGTCGCGATGGTCGTGCCCTTCCTGGACGGCTAGGAAGACCGCTCGGCCTGGCTCATGACGAACCGTGCCGAGAGGTCCATGAGGGCCTGGGCATCGCGCTGGGCCGTCTCGAGCTCGCGCCGGCTGACCTCCGCGACCTCATAGAAGACCTCGTGCCGCGTCCGGCGCATCCGGTCGAGGCGGTCGAACAGCGCTTCGTCACCGCCGATCCGCCCGCGGGCCTCGCGGATCAGCACGAGATGGCCCGATTCCCCGGCCGTCACCCTCCGGCCGACTGCGATCAGCGCTCCCGTAGTGCCTTGATCGCTGCCTGGTAGGAGAGGCCGAAGCTGCTCTCGGGGTCATGCCATCGATCAGCGCGCTCTGCAGCTGACGGCGCGCCTGCTGGATGAACGCGACGGCCGCTCGCTGGTCCGGCCGTACCGCGTCTACCTCAGCCCTTGCCACGCCCGTCCTCCGGGATCTCTCCGACGAGCGCGATCCTGGGCCGATCGAGCACCGTCCGTGCGAAGCCGGATCCCAGGCGAACCCGCTCAAGCCAATCGTCGCGGTCATACCGCGTGAGGTTGACCTCTCGGCCGGCCAAGCGCTCGACCCTGCGGATTGCCCGCTCCAGCTCGTCGGCGTTGGTGTCGCCGATCACGAGGACGTCGACGTCGCTGAGAGGCCGGACGGACGTCCCGGCGGCCCAGGAGCCGTAGATCGCCGCGGCCTCGACACCGTCGACCGCCGCCAGCGCGCGCCGAAGCTCCGGCTCCACCCCGACGGTCCGCTCGACGAGCGTCCGCAACGGCTCGACGAGCGGTGAGTCCTCGGCGGGCCGGTACAGCGCGCTCCTGCCGACCATCCGGCGCGTGAGGATGCCGGCATCGAGCAGCCGCCCAAGCTCCTGGTTGATGCCCGATCGCGACGCCCCGAGGCGGTCCTGAAGCTCGGGCGCGCCGACCTCCTCGGTGGTGCCCAAGAGAAGCGCGGCGAGCAGGCGCGCCTGAAGCTGCGATCGGAAGAACGGAGCGATGGCCGGTGGCTGCGTCCGCATAACGTGGACATATTGCCACGTTTAGCGGACGTAGCCACCTCTCACCGCCGCTTCCTGCGCAGGTTGTGCTTGAGCGACGAGCGGATGATGTCGTCGGTGGCCGAGTAGCGCGTGTAGGCGCAGAACATGAGCTTCCGCTTGGATCCCGCCCGGTATCTGATGGTGTGCCCGAACGGCCCGGACGGGCCCTCGTCCAGGATGAAGCCGATCTGGTCGACCTTGTCCGGCAGGTTGACCACGCGGTCGGTCTGCTCGTCGACGGTCGCCCCGCAGCTCGGGTAGACCGAACGGTCCTGGACGTAGACGTCGAGCGTGTAGTCCAGCGGCTCGCGATCGGGGAAGTCCGGATCCAGGGGCACCGGGAACAGCGCGTTGGAGCCGGTCACCCGGAGCGTCACGATCCTGCCCGCCCGCGGCTTGCCCTTGACCTTCATCGCCAGCGTGCTCGACTCGTAGCCCGGCTGCGCGACGGAGGTCGACTTGTACGCCCGCGCCGCCGGAGCGGCCGCGAGCGGCAGTGCGATGGCGGCTGCGAGCGCCGCCGCCCCGAGCGCGGACCGCGTGAGGTGGGTGCGGGTCGTCATGCAGGACACGTTGCTCCTCTTTCTCGCCGATAGGTCGAGGCGAAGGTATGCGGACGCGGGCTGTACGTCGTCCGCCGGGCGGGGGATCCGACGTCGTCCTCCCGGATGATCTTTCCGGTGGCTTCCTGCTCCCGGTTCAGACCGAGTCGGAGGCGGAAGGCAGGCGTCTAACTAGTCAAGGACCAGCGAGAGGCGGCGTTCGAGGGCGCCGGACAGGGCCTCTCGGATCGGGCCCTCCTCGAAGCGCTCGACGAGCTCGGCCATGAAGCCCTCGATCACCAGCCGCGTCGAGACCGCGGTGTCGAGCCCGCGGGAGCGCAGGTAGAAGAGCTGCTCCTTGTCGATCTGGGCGATCGCGGCCGCGTGGGTGCAGCGGACGTCGTTCGCCAGGATCTCGAGCCCCGGGATGGCGTCCGCGTGCGCTCGCTTGGAGAGCAGCAGGTTGCGGCACTCCTGGAAGGCGTCGGTCTGCTGGGCGCCGGGGTCGACCTTGATCATGCCCCGCCAGACGGCCTGCGAGCGGTCGGAGAGGATGCCGCGGAACGCGAGATCGGACGTCGTGTGCGGCGCGCCGTGCTCCTGCGTGGTGTCGAAGTCGATGTGCTGGCGTCCGTGCGGCGCGTAGGCGCCGGTGACCTTGCCGGAGGCCCCCTCGCCGGCGAGCAGCGTCTCCGTGCGCATGCGGCCGTTGCCGCCGCCGAAGCCGACGACCACCCAGTCGAGCGAGCCGTCGCGGGCGACCTCGGCGCGCTGCGCGCCGAAGATCCACGACTTCTCGTTCAGGTCCTGGCCGCAGACGTAGCGCAGGTGCGCGTTCTCGCCGACGACCAGCTCGACGACGGTGTTCAGGAGCGTCTCGCCGTCCGACGAGCCGGACAGGTACTGCTCCCACACCTCGGCCTCGGCGCCGTCCTCGAGCACGATCAGGACGCGCCGTTGGAGCGCGGTCCCGGCTGCGGCGGTCACCGCGGTCAGCAGGATCGGGGCCTCGACGCGCACGCCGCGCGGGACCCACACGAACGCGCCGCCGTCCCACGCGTCCTCGTTCCAGCTCGTGAAGACGTCGTCGGCCGCGACCACGCGGCCGAGGTGGGGCTCGACCAGCTCCGGATGCCGCTCGCGGGCGACCGAGAGCGGGAGCACGACCGGGCCGTCCTCGACCGCCGCGCCGTCGGAGACCGCGCCGTCGACCTGATCCAGCCGCGTGGCGTCGGCCAGCGAGAACAGCCCCTCGGGAACGGCGGCCAGGTCGCCGCCGTCGACCGCCGAGAACGCCGTCAGGTCGAGCTTCGAGAGGTCGGTGAACTCCCAGCCCGCGCGCCCCTTGAAGGTCGGGAGCTCGAGAGTCGCCGCCTCAGCCAATGGAGCCCTCCATCTGGAGCTCGATCAGCCGGTTCATCTCGACCGCGTACTCCATCGGCAGCTCCTTGACGATCGGCTCGATGAAGCCGTTGACGATCAGCTTTCCGGCCTCCTCCTCGGACAGCCCGCGCGCCATCAGGTAGAAGAGCTGCTCCTCCCCGATCTTCGACACGCTCGCCTCGTGGCCGACGTCGACGTCGTCCTCGCCGATGCGGATCGTCGGATAGGTGTCCGAGCGCGACTGCTCGTCGAGCAGCAGCGCGTCGCACACCACCTTCGAGCGCGAGCCGTGCGCGCCCTTGGCCACCTCGAGCAGCCCCCGGTACGAGGAGCGCCCGCCGTCCTTGGAGATCGACTTGGCGAAGATGTTCGACGTCGTGTTCGGCGCCGCGTGGATGATCTTGGCGCCCGCGTCCTGGTGCTGGCCGTTGCCGGCGAACGCGATCGAGAGCACCTCGCCGTGGGCGCGCTCGCCCATCAGGTACACGCTCGGGTACTTCATCGTGAGCTTGGAGCCGAGGTTGCAGTCGACCCACTCGACGGTGGCGTCGGTCTCGGCGATCGCGCGCTTGGTGACGAGGTTGTAGACGTTCTGCGACCAGTTCTGGACGGTCGTGTAGCGGATCCGCGCGCCCGGCTTGGCGATCAGCTCGACCACGGCGGAGTGCAGCGAGTCGGTCGTCCACACGGGGGCCGTGCAGCCCTCGACGTAGTGCACGTAGGAGCCCTCGTCGGCGATGATCAGCGTCCGCTCGAACTGGCCCATGTTCTCGGTGTTGATGCGGAAGTAGGCCTGCAGCGGCATCTCCACGTGCACGCCCGGCGGCACGTAGACGAACGAGCCGCCCGACCACACGGCGCTGTTCAACGCCGCGAGCTTGTTGTCGTTCGACGGGATGATCGTGGCGAAGTACTCGCGCACGAGGTCCTCGTGCTCGCGCAGGCCCGAGTCCATGTCCATGAACACGATGCCCTGCTTCTCGAGGTCCTCGCGCACCTGGTGGTAGACGACCTCGGACTCGTACTGCGCGCCGACGCCGGAGAGGAACTTGCGCTCGGCCTCCGGGATGCCCAGGCGGTCGAACGTCTTCTTGATGTCCTCCGGCACGTCGTCCCACGTCTTCGACGACTTCTCGGAGGCGCGGACGAAGTAGTGGATGTTGTCGTAGTCGACCTCGGCCAGCATCGGCGAGCCCCACGTCGGCTGCGGCCGGCTGAGGAAATGCTCGAGCGCCTTCAGGCGGAACTCGAGCATCCACTGCGGCTCGTTCTTGAACTCGGAGATCTGCTCGACGAGCTCGCGCGAGAGGCCCTTGGGGGCCTTGAAGGCGTACGCGCTCTCCGGGTCGTGGAACCCGAACTTCTCCTTGTAGTCGGCGTTGATGCCGACCAGCGCCTGCTGCTCGGCGATCACCTCGGGGGTAGCCATTCAGTCGACCTCCACTTTGATCAGCCCGTCCTCGACCTTCACCGCGAAGGTGTCGATCGGGACGTAGGCAGGCAGGTTCAGGGGCGTTCCGGTGCGCAGGTCGAACACCGACCCGTGGCGCGGGCACTCGACGCTACACGCCTCGGGGTCGACGTCGCCCTCCATCAGATCGCCGTCGTCGTGCGAGCAGCGGTCCTCGATCGCGAGGATCTCGCCTCCGCAGTTCACGACGCCGATCTCGACGTCCTCCCACTCGACGACGCGCTTGGCGCCGAGGGGGAGCTCGTCGATCGGGCAGATGTCGACCAAAGTCCGACTCACAGGGTCGGGTTTAGTTTAGAGGACGCCCACCGGGTAGCCTCGCGCCACGATGAGCTACGACGAGGCGCTGCATCCCGACGGCCGTCCGCGGGAGGCGTCCGCTGCCGCGCTGGCAGCGGTCGCCGGCAAGGATCCCGAGCGGCTCGTCGATGGCGTGCGCGACCGGCTCGACCAGTCCGGCGTGCGGTTCACGGCCGAGGACGGCGGAACCGCGCCGCTCGACCCCGTGCCGCGCGTGCTGACCGCCGAGGAGTGGCAGGTCGTGAAGGTCGGCCTCGCCCAGCGCGTCAAGGCGCTGAACGCCTTCGTGGCCGACGCCTACGCCTCGCGCTCGATCGTCAAGGCGGGAATCGTGCCCGCGCGCGTGATCGAAACCGCCGAGCACTACGAGCCCGCGATGCAGGGTGTCTCGCCGCCCGGCGGGCAGTGGATCGGCGTCGCCGGGCTCGACATCGTGCGCGACGCCGAGGGCCACTTCCGGGTGCTCGAGGACAACCTGATGACGCCCAGCGGGTTCTCGTACGCGGTCGCCGCCCGGGCGGCCGTGCTGCCCGAGCTCGAGCTGCCCGAGGCCGACCGCCCGCGCGCCTTCGACGAGCTGCCCGCGCTGCTCGGCGGCGCGCTCGAGGCGGTCCGGGCAGACGACGGCGAGACGGTGGTGCTCACCGACGGCCCGCAGAACAGCGCCCACTGGGAGCATGCCTGGGCCGCCCGTGCGCTCGGCGCCGAGCTCGTCGAGCTCGGCGACCTGCGCGTCGACGGCGACGTGCTGCGCCATGGGGACGCGCGCGTGAGCGCCGTCTACCGGCGCACCAACGAGGACATGCTCGACACGGCGGTCGGCGCGCTGCTGGCCGGCCCGCTGCACGCCGGCACGCTCGGGCTCGTCAACGTCTTCGGCACCGGCGTCGGCGACGACAAGCTCACGCACGCGTACGTCGAGGACATCGTCCGCTACTACCTGGGCGAGGAGCCGGCGATCCGCTCCGTCCCCACGTACGACCTGGCGCGCCCCGACCATCTCGAGCACGCGCTCGACACGTTCTCGGACCTCGTCGTCAAGCCGCGCGCGGGCTACGGCGGCATCGGCGTGATGATCTGCCCGCACGCCGAGCCCGCCGACGTCGAGGCGCTGCGCGAGCGGGTGCGCGAGACGCCGCGCGAGTGGGTGGCGCAGCCGCTCGTCCATCTCTCGACCCACCCCACGCTGATCGACGGCCGGCTGTCGCCCCGTCATGTCGACCTGCGACCGTTCGTCTTCATGCACGGCCCCGACCATCCCCGCGTCCTCCCCGGCGGCCTCACGCGCTACGCCGTCGACGAGGGGGCGCTCGTCGTCAACTCCACGCAGAACGGCGGGTTCAAGGACACGTGGGTCCTGGCGTGAGCCGACCCCTGATCGGCGTCACCACCTCCGAGGTGCGGCTCGCGCGGCACACCAAGCCGCTCCCCGAGGCCGACCCGCCGCAGCCGGAGATGGCGCTCGGAATCGTCTACGCGCGCGCGGTCGAGCGCGCGGGCGGCCTGCCGGTCGTGCTCCCGCCGCTGGACACGGACGCCGTCGCCCCGCTCGTCGCGCAGCTCTCGGGCGTCTGCCTGTCCGGCGGGCCCGATCTCGACCCGGCCTCCTACGACGCCGACCGCGACCCCCACCTCGGGCCGATCGAGCCCGCGCTCGACGCGTTCGAGCTCGCGGTCGCGCGCCAGGCCGACGCCTTCGGTCTCCCCGTCCTCGGGATCTGCCGCGGCTGCCAGACGCTCAACGTGGCGCGCGGCGGCACGCTGCACCAGCATCTGCCGGACGTGACCGACGGCTCGGTCGAGCACCGCCAGACCGCGTCCGGCCGCATGCCGACGCACGCCGTGCGGATCGAGCCGGAGTCGCGGCTGGCCGAGATCGTCGGCGCCACCGAGCTCGAGGTCAACTCGTTCCACCACCAGGCGATCGACCGGCTCGGCCGCGACCTGCGGGCGGTCGCGTGGTCGCCCGACGGCGTGATCGAGGCGATCGAGGACACGCGCACGGGGCTGCTGCTCGGCGTCCAGTGGCACGCCGAGACGCTGGTCGAAGGCCCGGCTCACGCGCGGCTGTTCGAGGCGCTGGTCGCCGCCTCGCGCCCGGCGCAGCAGCAGGCCGCGTGACGTGTGCGGCTTCGGCCTCGAGCTGCGCCCGGGCGCGCGCCCGGAGCGCGACGCGCTCGAGCGGATGGGCGCCGCCCTCGCCCCGCGTGGCCCTGACGGCGCCGGTCTCTGGCTGAACGGGCACGCCGGCCTCGTCCACCGGCGGCTGGCGATCATCGACCTCTCCGAGCGCGGCGCCCAGCCGATGCGCGACGACGCCCTCGGGCTGGCCGTCGTCTTCAACGGCTGCATCTACAACCACCGCGAGCTGCGCGCCGAGCTCGAGCGCGCCGGCCACGCCTTCGCCTCGACGAGCGACACCGAGGTGTTGCTCAAGGGCTGGGCGCAGTGGGGCGAGCAGATGCTCGAGCGGCTCGCGGGGATGTTCGCGTTCTGCCTCGTGGAGGAGCGGACCGGGCGGGTGGTGCTCGCGCGCGACCGGCTCGGCGTCAAGCCGCTGTATCTCGCCGACCTGCCGGGCGGCGGGCTGCGCGCCGCCTCCACCCTCCCGGCGCTCGTGCGCGCCGGGGGCGTCGACACGCGCGTGGACCCCGTGGCACTCCACCACTACCTGAGCTGGCACTCGATCGTCCCCGCCCCGCGCACGATCCTGCGCGGTGTGCGCAAGCTCGCGCCGGCCACCGTGCTGGTCGTCGAGCCGGACGGCACGCGGCGCGAGCGGCGCTGGTGGGACCCACCGTTCGCTCGCGACCGCGACTGGGCGCCGGAGGAGTGGGCGGACGCCGTCGGCGACGCCCTGCGCACCGCCGTGCGTCGACGGATGGTGGCCGACGTGCCGGTCGGGATCCTGCTGTCCGGCGGCCTCGACTCGAGCCTGATCGTGGCCCTGCTCGCCGAGCAGGGCCAGCGCGGCCTGGCGACGTTCTCGATCGGCTTCCCGGACGCCGGGGGCCGCGAGGGGGACGAGTTCGCGTTCTCGGACCTCGTGGCGCGCGAGTTCGGCACCGAGCACCGCCAGATCCGGGTCGAGCCCGAGCGGGTGCTGGAGGCGCTGCCCGCGGCGATCGGCGCGATGTCCGAGCCGATGGTCTCGCACGACGCGGTGGCGTTCTGGCTGCTGTCGCAGGCCGTCGCCCGCGAGCGCAAGGTGGTGCAGTCGGGCCAGGGCGCGGACGAGGTGTTCGGCGGCTACTACTGGTACCCGCCGCTGCTCGAGGCGCCCGGCGACGGGCTCGCCACCTACGCGGGCGCGTTCTTCGACCGCGACCACGCCGGCATCGGCGCGCTGGTGGAGCCCGCGTGGGCGCTCGACGACGATCCCTCGCACGCCTTCGTCGCCGCGCACTTCGCCCGCCCGGGAGCCGAGCTCCCGGTCGACCGCGGGCTGCGGATCGACGCCGAGGTGATGCTCGTCGACGACCCCGTCAAGCGCGTCGACAACATGACGATGGCCCACGGGCTCGAGGCCCGCACGCCGTTCCTCGACCACGAGCTGGTGGAGCTCGCCGCCGCCTGCCCACCCGAGCTCAAGCTCGCGGAGGGGGGCAAGGGGATCCTCAAGCGGGCCGCGCGCGGCGTGGTTCCCGACGCCGTGATCGACCGGCCGAAGGGCTATTTCCCGGTCCCCGCCCTCTCCCACCTCGAGGGGCCGGTGCTGGAGATGGTTCGCGACGCGCTGACGTCGGCGGCGGCGCGCGGGCGCGGCCTGTTCCGCCCCGCGGTGGTCGACGCCATGCTCGCCGACCCCAACGAGCACCGGACGAACCTCGACGGCTCGACCTTGTGGCAGCTCGCGCTGCTCGAGCTTTGGCTGCAGATGCAGGTGGATTCGACCGCCGGGCGATAGCGCGGGGGCCGCATTTGTACCGCCGGAGGAGGCCGGCTCGCCGGGGGTGAGACAATCTGTGGCGATGGCCGTCTGGGAGGACTGGAATCAGGAGGCCGCCGCCGCGCCGTGGACCGTGGGCATCGAGGAGGAGGTCATGCTCCTGTCGCCCACGTCGTGGCTGCCGGTCTCGCGCTGCGAGGACGTGCTCGCGTGCCTGCCCGAGGACGTCGCCGACTGCGCGCGGGCCGAGACGCACGGCTCGGCGCTCGAGCTGGCCACCACCCCGCACGACACGGTCGCCGGCGCCGTGGCCGAGCTCGCCGCCCTGCGCACGGCGCTGGCCGCCACGCTCGAGACGCTCCAGGTGCGCGCCGCGGTGGCGGGCACCCATCCGACGGCGCGCTGGGAGCACATCGAGGTCTCCCCCGGCGCGCGCTACCAGTACGTGCACGCCTCGATGCGCGAGCTCGCGCGCCGCGAGCCGACCTTCGGGCTGCACGTCCACGTCGCCGTCCCCGGCCCCGAGCAGGCGCTGCGGGCGCTGAACGCGCTCCGCTCGCGGCTGCCGCTGCTGCTCGCGCTCTCGGGCAACTCGCCGTTCTGGCAGGGCCGCGACAGCGGCCTGGCCTCCGCGCGCACGCCCGCGTTCCAGGTCTTCCCGCGAACGGGGCCGCCGCGCCGCTTCCGCGACTACGCCGAGTACGTCGAGGCGATCGACGTGCTGCTGCGCAGCGACGCGATCCCGGAGCCGACCTTCCTGTGGTGGGACGCGCGGCTGCAGCCGGCGTTCGGCACGCTGGAGGTGCGGATCATGGACGCCCAGACGCGCGTCGAGGACACCGCGGCGATCGCCGCGCTCGTCCAGTGCCTGGTGCGGACCGAGGCCGAAGCCGGCGACGACCCGCCCGAGGTGCTGAGCGAGAACCGCTTCATCGCCGCGCGCGACGGGATGGCGAGCGAGCTGATGGTCGCTCCGCACTGGCACCGGCGTCCGATCGCGGACATCCTTGACGAGGCGCTCGACGCGTGCGCGCCGGCGGCACGCGAGCTCGACTGCGTGGCCGAGCTGGGGCACGTGCCCGCGCTGGCGGCGCTTCCGGGCGCGACACGGCAGCGCGAGATGGCCGAGCGGGCCGGCACCCTGGAGGGCCTCGTCGAGGCGCTCAGCGACGACTTCGCGCGCGAAGCCGCCGAGTCGAGCCTCGCGGCTTGACCCCCGCCCAGGCGCGGGCGAGGATGCTCACATAGGCTGACCGAGGAGGCTTCCGTGAAGGTCATCGTCGCGCTCGTCGCAGCGCTGTTGCTCGTACCCGCGGGCACCGCGGCAGCCACCGAGATCCCGGGTACCAACGGCGCGCCCGTGCCGCGCCTGAACTGGGGCCCGTGCGTCGGCGCGACGCCGGACGAGACCGAGGACCTGCGCCCATACCAGTGCACGACCGCACGGGTGCCGCTCTCCTACCGGCGCCCGAACGGCCCGAAGATCGAGCTCGCGCTCGGCCGCCTGCCGGCCGCGAACCCGGCCGCGCGCATCGGCAGCCTGTTCTGGAACCCGGGCGGGCCCGGCGGAGGCGGCAAGATCCCGCCGCCCTTCTCCGAGCTGCTGCACGAGCGGTTCGACCTGGTCGGCTTCGACCCCCGCGGCGTCGGCGAGAGCACGCCGCTGCGCTGCTTCGATACCCCGGAGGAGGGCTTCGAGCTGCTCGCGCCTCCCTTCCCGATCACGCCCGCGCAGGAGCGCGACGTGATCGCCCGCTCGATCGCAGGCAGCGCGGCGTGCGCTCGCAACGGCGGGCCGATCCTGGCCCACATGGGGACGGCCAACGTGGCGCGTGACCTCGACCTGCTGCGCCAGGCGGTCGGCGACCGCAGCCTCTCCTACCTCGGCTTCTCGTACGGCACGCACCTCGGCACGGTGTACGCGAACCTGTTCCCGCGCCGGGTGCGAGCGCTGATGCTCGACTCCGTGATCGACCCGGTCGAGTGGACGACCGGCGAGACGCCGTTCGAGCGCCGCGCACCGCTCGACATCCGCGTCGGCTCGTTCTTCGGCGCCTACGACGCGCTGCTCACGTTCCTCGAGGCCTGCCGGCGCGACGAGCGCTGCGCGTTCCGCGAGGGCCGGCAGGACCTGCTGCGCAAGTACGACCGCCTGCTCGCCCGCATCCGGCGCGAGCCGGTCGAGCTCGTCGACCCGACGACCGGCGAGACGTTCGCGATCACGTACCAGGACGTCGTCTACCTGACGCTCGGCGGGCTCTACGACCCAGCGAACTCGCCGCTGCTGGCGGAGATCCTGCAGGAGCTGTGGCTCGCCACCGAGGACCGCCGCAGCGTCGCGTGGCTGCGCCGGGCGCCGGTGCGCCGGCTGATGGCCTCGGCGCCGCTGCGGGCGGCCCAGCAGCAGGTCGAGCCGTACTTCGGCATCGAGCAGACGCTCGCCGTCCTGTGCTCGGA
The DNA here is from genome assembly GCA_963789005.1 of uncultured Solirubrobacteraceae bacterium. Classification (GTDB taxonomy): domain Bacteria; phylum Actinomycetota; class Thermoleophilia; order Solirubrobacterales; family Solirubrobacteraceae; genus DASSUW01. The sequence continues at coordinate 236,296 of CAWBIZ010000002.1, read as the reverse complement.
CTCCAACAACCCGTCGAACCCGTGGGAGTGGCCGTTCTGGGCGCGGCTGGCCGATCGCTGGGCGCCGTACTTCGGCTCCGCCTGGGTCTACGGCTCGCTCCCGTGCGCCAGCTGGCCGGTGCGCGACCCCGACCGCTACGCCGGTCCCTGGGACCGCGAGACGGCCAACCCGGTGCTGCTGGTCGCCAACCGGCTCGGCGATCCGGCGACGCCGTACGAGGACGCCGTCTCCACGCAGCGCCGGCTGGCGAATGCGCGGCTGCTCACCCTCGACTCGTTCGGGCACATCGCCCTCGTGCAGAGCCAGTGCGTCGTGACGGCCGTCGAGCGCTACGTGATTGCGCTCGAGCTGCCGCGACGGGGCACCGTCTGCCAGCCCGACCGGATGCCGTTCGACCCGCTGCCGGCTCCGACCGAGGCGGAGGAGGCGCTGACCGAGGCGGTCATCCCCTAGCGCACACGTCCGAAAACTGACGTCGCGGTCAAGGGCCGCGCGGCACCGGCCGATGCCGACCGCGAGGCCCTGGACGGATGCGTTGGACGGCGATCACCGCAGTGCTCGGGGCGGCGCTGATCGCCGCCCCGGCGGCCGTGGCTGCCGAGCTCCCGCAGCTCCCGGTCGATCCGGCGGGCGCCTCCCAGCTCCCGCAGCTCCCGGTCGACCCGGCGGTCGAGATCCCGCAGGTGCCCGCGGTTCCGGACGTCCCCGCGCTGCCGCAGCTGCCCGACCCGCCCGCGCCCCCGGTCGACACGCCGGAGGTCCCCGCCACGCCGAGCGGGGGCGGCTCCCCGGAGCCTGCCGCGGCCGCGCCGTCGTCCGCGGCTCCGCCCGCGCCGGTGACCGGCTCCCCGCGCACGCCCACCACCGCGCGGCAGACGGCTCCCCGGCGCCAGCGTGCCGCTGCCCGCCCGCGGACCAGCGGCGGCCGCCCGGCCCAGCGCACGCCGCGCGCGGCACGCACCGCCGCCCCCGACCGTGTGCGCGCCGTGCAGGCCGTCCCGGTGACCGCGGCGGCCGCGCCGGAGCCTCCGGGCCGCACCGAGCGCCTGGCCGACGAGCTCGTCGAGCTGGCGGAGGCGCTGCCCGCCGGGGTCTTGTGGGCGCTCGCCATCCTGGCGCTGCTCGCCCTCTGGCTGGCCGGGAGCGCGTTCTGGCAGTCCCGTAAGCGCGCGGCGCTCGAGCGCCAGCGGGCGACGCTGCTCGACGACATCGGGCTGCTCTCCGGCGCGCTGCTCCCGCCGGTCCCGGAGGACCTCGACGGCCTGACGGTCAGCGCCGCCTACCGCCCGGCCGACGGGCCGGGAGCCGGGGGCGACTTCTACGACGTGTTCGCGCTCGAGGACGGGCGCGTCGGCGTGCTGCTGGGCGACGTCTCCGGGCACGGCCGCGCGTCGCTGCGCCACGCCGCGCTCGCCCGCTTCACGCTCCGCACGCTGCTCGCCGACGGCCATCCCGTCGGCGAGGCGCTGGCGCACGCCGACCGCCTGCTCGCGCGCGACCTGCGTCCGCACTTCGTGACCGTGATCGCCGCCGTCTACGACCTCGAGGGCGGGCGCCTGACGTACGCCAAGGCCGGCCACCCGCCGCCGATCGTGCTCGGCACGCCGTATGACCCCGACGACGAGACGCCCGCGCCCCCGATCGGGCTCGGCGTCAGCGAGGTCTGGCCCGAGTACCACGTCGACCTCGCCGACGGCGCGTCCGTCTGCCTGTTCACCGACGGGCTCGAGGACGCGCGCGTGGACGGGACCCGGATCGGCCGCGACCGCGTCGAGCGCCTGCTCGCCGCGCACGACGTCCCGTGCGCCGAGCGCCTGCTGGCCGATATCGGCGCCGTCGCCGACAGCCTCGGCGACGACACCGCGGCGATCGTGCTGCGCCGCTCGCCGGTCGCTCAGGCGGCCGACTTGACCGAGGCGACGTAGCCGCGCACGTCGGCCGCCGGCTCGGAGTACGCGTCGCCCAGCGCGGCCTCCATCGCGCTCATGTACTCCTCGGCCCAGGCCGGGAACTCGTAGTCGATCGCGCGCAGGAACTCGAGCGTCGCGGCGAGGCGGATGTCGGCGATCGAGGGCTGCTCGCCGCCGATGAACGTCCGGCCCTCGAGGAAGAACGCGCGGTACACGTCGAGCGGCTCGGCGAGCGCCCCCTCGGCGTCCCGCTGGGCCTGCGCCTTCAGCTCGTCGCCGGCCTCGGACGTCGCAACCTCGCCCGGGTACTGCGGGAAGCCGAGCGTCGGGTAGGTGGCGCGCGCCACCAGCGGATAGACCGTGCCGATCAGGTAGAACATCGCGTTGTCGACCATCGCCCGCTCGCCCGGATCGGTGGGGTAGAACCGGTCGAGGCCGTGCTTGTTGCACAGGTAGGCCATGATCGCGCAGCTCTCCCCGAGCGCGCCCCGCGGGAGGCCGTCCTCCTCGAGCATCGGCGTCAGATGGGCCGGGTACTTGGCGAGGAACTCGGGGGCCGTCGTCTTGCCCCACACGTCGCTCTCCTCGAAGTCGAGCCCCGCCGCCCGCACGAAGATCCGGGCGGTGAGGTTGTTCACGCTCGGCGTGAGGATGTTCAGCGTGTTCGCAGCCATGTGCTCCTCCTGGAGACCAGCGATTCGATGGCGTCCGCGAGGTGCTCGGGGGCGATGTTGTAGTCCTCGCGCTCGACGCGGATCCGGTGCGCCTCGACCAGCACGTCGGCGTGCGTGAAGCCCGCGGGCGGCTCGAAGCGGTACGACGCGAGCTCGATCAGCAGGCCCAGCGGGTCCTTGAAGTAGATCGAGTCCATGAAGCCGCGGTCCTTCACCCCGCTGTGGTGGACGCCGGCCTCGTCGAGCCGCTCGACCGCCTGGCGGAAGGTGGCCTGGGAAAGCGAGAACGCCACGTGGTGCACGCAGCCGGGGTCGGTCGGGGTCCGGGTCGGGTCGGGCACGCGGCTCTCATCGGTGAAGACGGTGATCAGCCGCCCGTCGCCCGGGTCGAAGTAGAGGTGGCTCTCTCCTTCGTTGTCGAGGTTGGGCTGCTCGAACACGAACGGCATGCCGAGCACCCCCTCCCAGAAGTCGATCGACGTCTGCCGATTGGCGCCGACGATCGTGATGTGGTGCAGGCCCTGGCTCTGGAGCTTGCGCATCAGCGCCCCACGAGGGTGGACTTGTACTCGCTGCGCTCGAGCGTCTGCCACGGCACGAGCTCAACGATTGTCTGGACAACCAGCACGCTGCGTAGTCTCTCGCTGATTGCGTCGGCAAGCAACGTATCGGCCGCCACCCCCTCGGCCAGCTCGACGCGGACAGGCAGCGGCGGCTCCTGCTTGACCCCGGGGGCCGCGGGCGCGACGAGCACGTGCCCGCTGACCTGCGGCGCGAACGCGCCCACCACCTCGCGCACCGCCGAGGGGAAGACGTTGACGCCGCGGACGATCAGCATGTCGTCGGTCCGGCCGACGCAGCGGATCCGCGGGCCGGTGCGGCCGCAGCGGCACGGGCCTGTCGCGACGCGCACGTGGTCGCGCGTGCGGAAGCGCAGCAGGGGCGCCGCGCGGTGGCGCAGGTGGGTGAGCACGAGCTCACCCTCCACGCCGTCCTCGAGCGGGAGCGCCTCGCCGGTCCGCGGGTCGATCAGCTCGAGGTGGACGAATCCCTCGGCGCCGAGGTGCATGCCGCGGCGCTCCTCGCATTCGCCGAACAGCGACACGCCGATGTCGCCGACCCCCATCGCCTCGGTGACGCGCGCGCCCCAGCCCTGCTCGAGCTTGGCCCGGAAGGCCGGCTCGCCGCCTCCCGGCTCCCCCGCCACCAGCACCCGCCGGACGCTCGAGCCGGCGAGGTCGAGGCCGCGCTCCGCGGCCGCCTCGATCGCGTACGCGGCGTAGGAGGGGGTGAGCGCGACCGCCTCGGGCCGCAGCAGCTCGACGGCGCGCAGCAGCCGCTCGGTGTTCCCGGTCCCGACCGGGACGTGGCCGAGGCCGAGGCGCTCGAACGCCGCGAGCACGGCGCCGGCCACGAACGGCCCCGCGCTGAAGGTGGTGACGATGCGCTCGCCGGCCGCGATGCCCGAGGCGGCGTAGGTGCGCATCGAGGTCGTCAACCAGTTTTCGAGGTCTCCGGAGGTCAGCGGGATGTAGCTCGGCGTGCCGGTCGTGCCGCTGGTCGAGTAGATCCGCACGAGCTCTGACCGGGCGGCGCACAGGTGGGTGCCGATCGGGTTCTCGGGCGTGGCCGTGGCCCGCAGCTCGTCCTTCGTGGTCAGCGGCAGCGCGGCGATCTCGGCGAGCCCGCCCGCGTCCTCGGGCCTCGTGAGGCCCAGCTTCTCGCGGTAGAACACGGAGCGCTCGAGCAGATAGGCGATCTGCTCCCGGTACCTCGTGTCGTGGCCGGTCACGGCCGCTCGTAGGAGATCGCGTCCTCGGCCGCCTTCGCCATCGACCACCCGGCGGGCTGCTCACGCTCTTCGGCCAGGTGAGCGAGCAGGCCGGCGGTGCGGGCGAGGATCGGCACGGCCTTGACGACGGTGGCGGGGAAGCCGAGGTCGAGCATGACAGCGGCGATCGGCATCGAGACGTTCATGGTCAGCGGGCGGCCCCAGGCCTCGGCGGCGGCGTCGCGGAAGGTGCGGGCAAGCACGACGTGCGGGCCACTGACTCCCTGGGCGTCGGCGAGCTCGAGGATCCGCTCGGCGCGCGGGTCGAGCGGCTTGTGCACGGGATGGCCGAAGCCGGGCAGCTTCTCGCCCGCGTCGCGGACCGCCTGCGCGCTCTGACGGGCGACCGTCTTCGGCTCACCGCCGGCGGCCACCTCGCTCTGCGCCGCCTCCAGCAGCCGCGCGCACGCCTCGGACGTGCCCAGCAGCACCGGGCCGCAGCCGAGGATCCCCGCCGCAACCGCGCCCTGCAGCGACCCGGGGTCGGCGGCCAGCGTCATCCGCGCGGCGACGTTGGTCGGCATCATCCCGTGCTCGGCGATCGCCACCAGCAGCAGGTCGAGGAAGAAGCGCTGCTGCTCGGTCGGCTGGCGGCCGGTGAGGAGGAGGTGGAAGTACTCGCTGAAGGTGATGTGGCCCATCAGCTCTTCCGTGAGATCGTGGCCGCGCACCTCGACGCGGTCGGGATAGGCCTGGCTGATGCGGCTGACGGGCATGAAGGTGGGAACACCATGATCGAACACGTCAACGACCTCAAGCTGCAGTTCCTCGTCGAGCTGTCCAAGCAGGGCGATCGGTGTGCCGCGATCGAGTCCGAGGTCGCGACGTGGCTGGCGGGCCACGGGTTCACCTACGGCGACCAGACGATCCCGTTCGTCCTCATGCCGCACTTCATCTCGCCCGGCCAGGTGCGGGTCCTCCAGCGCGCCGTGCACACGCTCGTCCCGGTGCTCGATCGCTTCTGCGCGGCCTACCCGGAGGACGCGGCGCTGCGCGAGGAGCTGGCGCTCCCCGAGGCCGAGCACGAGCTGGCGATGATCGACCCGGGGTTCGACCAGCCGGCGCGGATCTGCCGGCTCGACGCGTTCCTGCACCGCTACGACATCAAGTTCCTCGAGTTCAACTCGGACTCGCCGGCCGGCATCGGGTGGTGCGACGTGCTGTTCGAGGCCTTGCGGCAGGGCGTCGTGCTGCCCGGCGTGCGCGGCGTCTTCCACACGCTCTACACGCCGATGCTGCCCGCGCTGGTCGACACGCTGCTCGACGCCTACGGGTCCTTCCACGACCGGAATCCGGACCTGCCGGAGCGTCCGCGGCTGGCGGTGGTCGACGTGGCCGGGACGCCGACCGTCTCCGAGTTCCGCCTCGTCGCGGATGCCGCCGGGGAGCGCGGGATCGAGGCCGTGGTGGCGGCGGTCGAGGACGTCGCGTACGACGGCTCGCGGCTGACCGTGGGCGGCGAGCCGGTCGAGCTCGTGTACCGGCGCGTGCTCACGCCCGAGGCGGCCGGGACCGACCTCGCGGCCGCCGCGCGCGACGGGCGCGTGTGCATTGTCAACCCGTTCCGCGCCAACGTCGTGAGCAGCAAGAAGGTGCTGGCGTTGCTGCAGGATCCGCGCTTCGAGTACCTGCTGACCGGCGCCGAGACGGAGCGGATCCGGGAGACGCTGCCGTGGACGCGGATCCTGCGCCCGGGCCGCGCGACCTACGGGCCGTGGACGTTCGACCTGCTCAGCTTCGTCGCCGACAACCGCGAGCGCCTCGTCTTGAAACCAGCCTCCGACTACGGCGGGCGCGGCGTCATGCTCGGCACCGAGACCTCGCAGGACGACTGGGAGGCGACGATCGAGGCGCACGCCGACGCCGGCGACTTCATCGCCCAGGAGCTGGTGCCGATCCCCGAGGAGATGTTCCCGATCGTCGAGGACGGCCGCGTCCAGATGCGCCTCAAGCGCTTCAACATCAACCCGTTCGCGATCGGCGGCCGCTACGCGGGCATGCTCACCCGCATCTCCGACCAGGCCGTGATCAACGTCGCCGCCGGCGGCGGCATCCTGCCGACGGTCATCGGCCGCCACCGCCGCCGGCTGCTGCTCGAGGAGGACGACGAGCAGCCGCACGAGCTGCCGGAGATCACCGGCGTCTCGCTCTGATCAGCCGCGGTGGTACCACGGCCGCGCCGTGAGCGCGTCATCGAGCGCGGCGCTGCCACCTTGCAGGATCGGCTCGCCGTGCGTGACGAGGATGCGCTCGAGGTCGAGCTCGCGCAGCGGCGCGAGCGTCGGCACGAAGCGCTCGCGGTACCAGCGCCAGCGCGCGTCGTCGACCCGCTCGTGGTGCCAGATACGCAGGTCGCCCTCGGGCGTCGTGACGATCGCGTCGCCGAAGACGAGCGCGCGGTGCGACGGCAGGTGGATCGGCGTCTCGTGCCGGCGCGGCTTGCCGATCGGATAGGCGCGGGCGCCTCCCGGCAGGTCGTCGAGCGGCTGCAGCGCGGACGAGCGCTTCAGCCGCTTGCCGACCGCCGGATGGCCGTGGATGGCGATGCCGTAGCGCTTCGCGAGCTGCTCGGAGCTGCGTGCGTGGTACGGGATCGTGACGAGGATCGCCGCCGGGGCGAGCGCGTCGAGGCGCTCGAGCACGGCCGCGTCGTCGTCCGGCAGCAGCGGGTCGACGAGCAGCACGGCGTCGCCGGCGTCCACGGCGAACGAGGCGACCTCCGCGCCCCATTCGCCGGGATGCCACTCCTCGTGGCGCGCCGTCCAGCGCCACAGCCCGGGAGCCGGCTCCTGCATCAATACGTGGCGAGCACCCGCGCCGGCCCGCCCGAGCCCTCCTGCCACGGGATCACGCCGACGCTCGCGACCGCTCCCGCGCGCGGGATCTCGTCGAGGCCGTTGAGGCCCTCGATCCCGTAGTGGTCGGCGGCCAGCCACTCGACGTGCACCGGGAACGTGGTCGAGTTGCCCGGATCGAGGCTGATCGTGTCGACCCCGATCGCCACGCCGCGGTCACGGTCGAGCAGGTAGTCGATCGCGTCGATGGCGAAGCCGGGGAAGTGGAACGTGCCGGCGGCGTCGCGGCCGAGGAACGCCGGGGTGCCGAGCTTCGCCGCCCAGCCCGAGTTCATCGCCACCAGCGCGTCCCGCGGGATGCGCCCGTGGCGGCGCTCGTAGCGCCGGATGTCATCCGCGGTGACCGTGGCGTCGGGGTTGCTCGCCGCACGGCGCGAGATGTCGATCACGGCGACCGGGAGCATCAGCTCCTCAGGCGTGAGCTGCGGCGTCAGCCGGCCGCCGGCGGTGAAGTGGCCAGGCGCGTCGAGGTGGGTCGCCGTGTGCTCGTCGAACGACCACCGCTGGGCGTAGAAGCCGTCGTCCGGGATCGTGACCACGGTCTGGCGCGTCGTCGCCGACCCCGTGTAGGTCGGGAAGTCGGTCCTGAACTCGTGCGTCAGGTCGGCTACCCGGCCCCGGTGGTGATGATGACCGTGGCCGTGTCCGTGTCCGTGCTTGCGTCGCCGTCCGCGGGCTGCCGCCTCGCCCGGCACCAACGCGGCGAGCGCTGCGGCTCCGCCGCCGGCGAGCATCGCCCGGCGCGACACGGTTCCCTCCTGCTCACGGACAGCCTCGATCGTCCCTGGAAGGCACATCCTGACCCCCTCGATTCGTGTGACCTGAGGGAACCTACCGCGTCTCGGCCTGGCTGGCCGGAGTCTCCGGCTCCCAGCCCGCGGCGTGGCCGAGCGAGGCGCTCTTGAGCACCTTGAGCGAGAGCAGCGCGCACTTCATCCGCGTGGCCGAGATGTCGATCCCGAGCAACTCGAGCACGAAGCCGCGGTCGAGCCGGAGGAGCTCGTCGATCGGCATGCCGACGATCTCGTCGGAGGTCATCGACGCCGACGCCTGAGAGATCGCGCAGCCGTGGCCGGAGAAGCGAACGTCCTCGATCCTGCCCTCGGGATCGACCTTGAGCTGGACCTTCAGCTCGTCGCCGCAGAGCGGATTCAGATCCTCCGCTTCGAGGTCGGGATCCTCCAGCTCAGGGTTGGGTGGGGACCAGTTCCGGGGGTTCTTGTAGTGCTGGAGGATGTTCTCGCGATAGAGGTCGTCCATGCCTACGCGAACACCTCGCGCACCGTGCCGAGGGCGTCGATCAGGCGGTCGACCTCGTCGCGGGTCGAGTGCACGGCGAACGACGCGCGCGAGGTGGCCGACACGCCGAGCCGGCGCATCAGCGGCTGCGCGCAGGCGTGCCCGGCGCGGATGCACACGCCCTCGCGGCCGAGGATCTCGGCGACGTCGTGCGGGTGGACGCCTTCGAGCGAGAACGCGCACACGCTGCCGCGCTGCTCGAGCTCGGGCGGCCCGTAGAGCGTCAGGCCCGGGACCTCGCGCAGGCGGTCGGCCGCGTAGCCGACGACGTCGCGCGAGTGCTCCCACACCGCGTCCATGCCGATGCCGGAAAGGAAGTCGCACGCGGCGCCGAGCCCGATCGCCTCGGCGATCGGCATCGTGCCCGCCTCGAAGCGCGCGGGTGGTTCAGCCCACGTCGAGCCCTCCTCGGTCACGCGGGCGATCATGTGCCCGCCGCCGAGGAACGGAGGCATGTTCTCCAGCAGCTCGCGGCGGCCGTGGAGGACGCCGATGCCGGTCGGCCCGTAGGCCTTGTGGCCGGTCCAGGCGTAGAAGTCGGCGTCGAGCTCGCCGACGTCGACCGGCAGGTGCGGCGCGGCCTGCGCGCCGTCGACGACGACGACTGCGCCGGCGGCGTGCGCGCGGCGGGCGATCTCGGCGATCGGGTTGATCGTGCCGAGCACGTTCGAGACGTGGGTGACGGCCACGGCCTTGGGGCCGAGCGCCAGCGCGGCGTCGAGCGCGTCGAGGTCGAGCAGCCCGTCGTCGGTCACCGGCACCCACTCGAGCCGGCAGCCAAGCAGCTGCCACGGCACGATGTTCGAGTGGTGCTCCATCTGGGTGAGCACCACGAGGTCGTCGGGGCCGACGTTGGCGCGCCCCCACGAGTAGGCGACGAGGTTGAGCGCTTCGGTGGCGTTGCGGGTGAAGACGGTCTCTTGTGGCGTCGAGCCGGCGAAGGCAGCCACCTTCGCGCGGGCGGTCTCATAGGCCTCGGTGGCCTCGGCCGCCAGCGGGTAGACGCCGCGATGGATGCTCGCGCGGTACTCGGTGTAGTAGCGGTCCATCGCCTCGATCACCGGGCGCGCGGTCTGCGCGGTGGCGGCGGAGTCGAGGTAGACCAACCCCTCGCGCGCGAGGACCGGGAACTCGGAGGCGGTGGGCGCCGTCAGGCTCACGCGGCGGCCGCGACCTCGTCCCGGATCCAGCCGTAGCCGCGCTTCTCGAGCTGCTCGACCAGCTCCGGGCCGCCCTGCTTGACGATCCGGCCCTCGAACATGATGTGCACGAACTGCGGGCGGACCATGTGCAGGATGCGCTGGTAGTGGGTGATGATGAGGACGCCCATGTCCGAGCCCTCGGCGACCGTGTTGACGCCCTTGGCGACGGTGTTGAGCGCGTCGATGTCGAGCCCGGAGTCGGTCTCGTCGAGGACCGCGAGCTTCGGGTCGAGCAGCGCGAGCTGGAGGATCTCCATGCGCTTCTTCTCGCCGCCCGAGAAGCCCTCGTTGAGGTAGCGGCCTGAGAACTCGCGCGGCACGTTGGTGAGCTCCATCGCCGCCTCGACGGTCTTGCGGAAGTCCTTCAGCGAGATCGCCTGCTCGCCATGCGCCTCGCGGTGGGCGTTCATCACCATGCGCAGGTACTTGGCGACCGTGACGCCGGGGATGGCGACCGGATACTGGAAGGCCATGAACAGCCCGGAGCGCGCGCGCTCGTCAGGATCGGCCTCGGTGATGTCCTCGCCGTCGAAGAGGATCTGCCCGTCGGTGACCTCGAAGTTGGGGTGGCCCATGACCGCGTTGGCGAGCGTCGACTTGCCGGAGCCGTTCGGGCCCATCAGCGCGTGGAACTCACCGGAGCGGACGTGCAGGTCCACACCCTTGAGGATCTGCTTGTCGCCGGCGGCGACGTGCAGGTTCTTGATCTCGAGGTCAGCCATGAATCTCCAGGGGTGTCGTCGTCGTCTCGGTAACAGGCGCGGGCGCGGCGAACTCCACGAGCTCGGCGAGCGTCGTGCGCTGGAGCGACTTGATGACGCCCATCTGCACGCGTGTCCACAGCAGCTTGGTGGCGCAGTGCTCGCCGTCGGCCACGTGCGAGCACTGCACGCGCGCCTCGCGGTCGTCGACGAAGCAGTCCATCGGCGCGATCGCGCCCTCGAGCGCCAGCACCGCGTCGTCCATCGTGATCTCCTCGGGCGGGCGCGCGAGCACGTAGCCGCCGTGCGCGCCGCGGACCGCCGTCACGAGGCCGGCCTTCTTGAGCAGCGCGGCGATCCGCTCGAGGTACGCGAGCGGCAGGTTCTCGGCATCCGCGACCGCCTTCAGCGAGACCGGATGCGAGCCGCCCTGCAGCCCGACCTGGATCAGCAGCCGGACGCCGTACTCCGCCTTGGTGGTGAAGATCACGGCCGGTAATCCTACCAGCGAGGTAGGAGTTCACTTGGGGTCTACGCTCGCCGCACGCATGTCCGCCGAGTCGAGCGACCACATCGGCGCGACCCTGCGCGCGTTCGGGCTCGGTACTGACGATCGCGCGGCGTGGGACGGCAGCGACGAGATGGTGCGGCTCGCCCGCGAGCGTGTCCCTGGAGCCGAGGTCGTGCAGGGAGCCGCCGAGCAGCTCCCGTTCGCCGACGCCGCGTTCACGGCCGTCGCGATGTCGCTCGTGTTCTTCCTCCTGCCGCAGCCGGTCGCGGCCCTGGCCGAGTGCCGCCGGGTGCTCGCACCGCAGGGGCGGCTCGCCGTGTACACGACCTCCCCGGCGCTCCGCGGAACGCCGGCGGCGCCCGAGCCGCTGGCCGCGCGCGGCCACTTCTACGGAGACGAGGAGCTGGCCGACCTCGCCCGGCGGGCGGGGCTGGTCGCCGTGGCGGTGGTCGACGACGACGGAGGCCAGCTGCTCACGGCTGTCAAGGTGTGACGCCGTGCAGCGCCGCGAGGACCTCCGCAACGTCGCGATCATCGCCCACGTCGACCATGGGAAGACGACGCTGGTCGACGCGATGCTGTGGCAGTCGGGCGCGTTTCGCGTCAACCAGGACGTGGCCGATCGGGTCATGGACTCGATGGACCTCGAGCGCGAGAAGGGGATCACGATCCTGGCCAAGAACACGGCGGTGCAGTACGGGCCGACGAAGCTGAACATCGTCGACACGCCCGGGCACGCCGACTTCGGCGGCGAGGTGGAGCGCGGGCTGACGATGGTGGACGGCGTGCTGCTGCTCGTCGACGCCTCCGAGGGGCCGCTGCCGCAGACGCGGTTCGTGCTGCGCAAGGCGCTCGAGGGGCGGCTGCCGGTGATCCTCGTGGTCAACAAGGTCGACCGGCCGGACGCCCGCATCGCCGAGGTCGTCGACGAGGTCTACGAGCTGTTCCTCGATCTCGACGCGCGCGAGGACCAGATCGAGTTCCCGATCGTCTACACGAACGCCAAGGCGGGATGGGCGTCGCTGACGGAGGGCGAGGAAGGCACCGACCTGCGCCCGCTGATGGACCTCCTCGTCGAGCACGTCCCCGCGCCCGAGCACGAGCCGAACCACCCGCTCCAGGCGCACGTCACCAACCTCGACGCGTCTCCCTACCTGGGCCGGCTCGCGATCTGCCGCATCCGCCACGGCACGATCCGGCGCGGCGAGACGATCGCCTGGTGCCGCGCAGACGGCACGATCGCCCCCGCCAAGGTGGCCGAGCTGTACATCACCGAGGCGCTCGACCGCAAGGAAGCAGACGAGGCCGGCCCGGGCGAGATCATCGCCGTAGCCGGCATCCCCGAGGTCACGATCGGCGAGACGCTGGCCGATCCCGACGACCCGCGGCCGCTCCCGGTCATCACGGTCGACGAGCCCTCCCTCTCGGTCACCCTGGGTCAGAACACGTCGCCGCTCGCCGGCCGGGAAGGTGACAAGCTCACCTCCCGCCAGATCAAGGACCGCCTCGACGCCGAGACGATCGGCAACGTCTCCATCCGGGTGCTCGAGACCGAGCGACCGGATACGTGGGAGGTCCAGGGACGCGGCGAGCTGCAGCTCGCGATCATGGTCGAGCTCATGCGCCGCGAAGGCTTCGAGCTGACCGTCGGCAAGCCGCAGGTCGTCACGCGCGAGATCGACGGCGTCACCCACGAGCCGGTCGAGCGGATGACGATCGACGTACCCGAGGACTACGTCGGCGTCGTCACCCAGCTGCTCGCGCTGCGCAAGGGCCGGCTCGAGCAGATGGTCAACCACGGCACCGGCTGGGTGCGGATGGACTACCTCACCCCCGCCCGCGGGCTGATCGGCTTCCGCACCGAGTTCCTCACCGAGACGCGCGGCACCGGCCTGCTCCACCACGTGTTCGACCGCTGGGAGCCGTGGGCGGGAGAGCTGCGCCTGCGCCCGACCGGCTCGCTGGTCGCCGACCGGCAGGGCAAGACCGCGAGCTTCGCGCTCTTCAACCTGCAGGAGCGCGGCACGCTGTTCGTGGAGCCCGGCGAGGACGTCTACGAGGGGATGATCGTCGGCGAGAACGCCCGCGGCGAGGACCTCGACGTCAACGCCACCAAGGAGAAGCACCTCACCAACATCCGCTCCTCCACCTCCGACGTGCTGGTCCGCCTCGTGCCGCCCCGCCGCCTGTCGCTCGACCAGGCGCTCGAGTTCGTGCGCGAGGACGAGGCCGTCGAGGTGACGCCGCACGCGGTGCGGCTGCGCAAGGCCCAGCTCGACGCCACCTCCCGCGTGAAGCTCGCGCGGGCGCGCGCTCGCGCCTAGCGGAGGCGCGCCATCAGACGCATCCCGCGCTCCACGTAGCCGCGCGTCTCGGCGAACGGCGGCACGCCGCCGTAGCGGCGCACGTTTCCCGGCCCGGCGTTGTACGCGGCGAGCAGCAGCTTCGGGCGGCGCGAGCGGATGAAGCGCCGCAGCGCGACCACGTAGCGCGCCGCGGTGAAGAACGCATCCTGGCGGTCGTAGACGCTGCGGCGGCCGTCGCCGTCACCGTCGACCCGGTAGTGCTGCCACACGTACCCGCACGAGCGGACGACGCAGAGCTGGGCGGGCCCCGCGCAGCAGCCCGCGAAGTTCACGCCCCGGAAGACCCCCGGAAGGCGTGCGCGGCCGTGGAGCGATTCGCTCAGCCCGATCGCGGCAAGCAGTCGCGGGCTCACGCCGAAGCGCTCGCCCGCCTGCTTGTACGTTCGTTCCATGTGCTTCGGGACTCCGGCCGCCCCCGGCCACGGCGCTGCGGCTGCGACGGGTGCGCAGACGAGGGCCAGGAAGGTGACGAGGAGGGCGGCGCGAAGCACGCCCCCCGTTGTCGCCGCGGGCGGTGAGCCTTAAGTGAGGGGGGCGTGAGGATCGTCTCACGCCCCCCTCGCGGCACTACGGCACTCGGACGATGCGACCCTCGACGTCCTGCTCGTCCGGCGTGATCGGCGACCTCGCCCTGATGTAGTCGACCGCCACCGTGAGCAGCTCGTCCGGCTGCTGCTTGTCGGTGCCGGCAATCAGCGCTGTGTAGCCGTCGCCGCCCGTCACCATGAAGTCGTTGGTGACGATCCGGAGGCTCTGCCCCGGCGTGATCGGCGTGCCGCCCGTGGCCGGCCCGAGCTCGAGCACGGTGATCTCCGGCGTCGTGCCGTTGCAGCGGTACTGGATCCGGAGGTTGGCGACCTGCGGGAACCGCCCCGTCGCGATGTTGGGGTTGCATGCCGGGCTCAGGCCGTTCAGCAGCGCCTCACGGAGCTGCGCGCCCGTCACCGTCACGAGCGCCGCGCGGTTGTTGAACGGCAGCACGGCGAACACCTCGCCCCACGTGATCTGGCCCGGCGCGTCCACGCCGCCGGGCTGCGTGGCGAACGGCAGGTCGGCCCGCAGGCCGCCCGAGTTGGTCAGCGCCAACACCGCCTCCGGGTACTTGGCCAGCATCGCGTCGGCGACGAGGTTCCCCACCTCCGACTCGCTCAGCCGGGCCGGGTCGCGCCGGATGTCGGCCGTCTCAGGCGCCGCCGACCCGATCACCTCGTTGCGCTGCGGCGCGGTCTCGGTGTTCGCCGCGTCGACGATCGCCTGCACATCGGGCCGCCGGGCGACGCCGAGGTTCTTGGCGATCCGCACCGCGGTGCCGGCCCACGCGACGTCCCCGTTCTTGATCATCAGCTGCGCCACCGAGTAGCTCGCCCCGGCGTTGTAGCCCTCGATGACCGGGATGCGGCCGATGAACGTGTTGGCCGGCCGGTGCGTGTGCCCGGCGACCACGAGGTCGACCGTGGTGCTCTGGATGTTGTTGACGATGCCGACGATCGGGCCCTCCCACGCCGCCGCAGGCGCGGCCGCGAGGCGGTTGGCCCCGAGCACGGCGCCCTCGTGGATGACCACTACCTGCACCTTCACGCCGCGCCTGCGCAGCTTCGCCGACTCGCGGCGGATGCGCTCGGCCTCGTCGAGGAACACGAGGCCCGCGGTGGCGTCGGCCCGTACGAGCTCCGGCGTGATCCGGACGGTCGACCCGATCACCCCGACCTTCACGCCGTTGACCCGGAAGACCGCCGAGGTGTCCATCCACGGCGGCTCGCGGCCCGTCGACTGCTCGACGATGTTCGTCGACAGGAACGGGAAGTTCGCCCGCTCCAGGTGCTGGAGGATGCGCGGGATGCCGTAGTCGAACTCGTGGTTGCCGTACGCCGTGGCGTCCAGGTCCCACGCGTTCTCGACGTCGATCGCCGGCCGGTCCTGGAGCAGCGACGAGTTCGGCGGCGTGCCGCCGACGTTGTCGCCCGCGGCCAGCAGGAGCTCGCGCTTGGGCAGGGCACGTGCCTCCTCGTCGAACAGCGTCGCCAGCTGCGACGCACCGGCGGTGCCGATCGTGCGACCGTCGATCGTGACCGTGGCGTTGCTCGGGTCGAGCTGGCCGTGGAAGTCGTTCAGCCCGACGATCGACACCGGCGTGTACTTGCGGCCGAAGTCGATGATGTCGCGGCGGACGACGCCCTGGCTGTGGCCCGGCGTCGGGACGTCGAGCAGGAACGCCGCCGTCGGCGCCAGGTCGATGCTGCGGATGTTGCGCGCGACGCCGCGGTCGATGGCGTCGCCGCCGGCGAGGAACGTGGCGCGCATGTTCGTGTTGCCGCGCAGGTTCTGCACGTCGGGCACGTAGCCGTGCTGCCCGAAGAACGCCGAGCGCGCGATCAGCGTGCCGGGCGTCGCGGCGTCGAACTGGTACGGCGGCGACGAGAACACGACGAGGTCGCCGGTCCGCGTCGGGTGGGCCATGTCGGCCGTGCGCCCCGCACCGTTGGGGATGTAGCGCGCCTCGGCCTTCGTGAACGCCCGGTCGATGACGTCCCAGCCTTCAGCCGCGCCGTCGCCCGTCCAATCGTTCGGGTCCTCGAGCGCGAGGAAGGCGGCCTTGATCTGCGCGACCGTCGCCGCCTCCTGGTTGGCCGGGACCTGCTGGTACACCGGCGCGGGCGGCACGCCTACGGGATCGCGGCCCGCCAGGTTGAGGTAGATCTGCACGGCGCCGCCGGCCCAGCAGGCCTTGGCCTTGCCGATCGTTTCGGTCGGCGCCGGGCGGCAGTTGCCGATCTGCGGCGTCGACAGCAGCCCGAGGTCGACGAGCACCTTGCTGGCGTCGATCGCCGCGAACTGCGGGGCGAAGCCGTGGTCGGAGCCGACGAACGTCGTCAGGTCGCGGTCGCGAAGCTTCTTCTGGGCAAGCCGCATCGTGGCGTCGGCGCCCTTGTAGGCGCGGCGGATGAACGCCTCGCGCTGCTTGACGCGGCCGTCCGGGGTGCCGTTGACCTGCACGTCGTCGTAGGCGGGGTTGGCGGATCCGTTGGGAAGCTTGCGCGTGACGAGCCCGATGAACTGGTGCTGGAACTCGTCGGTCACGGGGTAGCCGACCATCGCCAGGTCGGGCCGGTAGGTGTCGAGGATGTACTTGATCAGCGGCCGGTGCCCGGTCTCCCAGTACAGGCCCTGCTCGACGTAGGTCTCCTCCGAGACGATGCCGGCCTCGAGGACCGCGAAGTCGCCGGCCTGCGAGGACGGGAACCGCTCGGCCACGAAGTCCTCGAACGTGCCGGTGAAGCCCGTCTCCCCCTCCCACGTGGGCCACGAGGCGATCGCCCTCGTCACCGACGTGTGGAAGAGGCGGACCTGTGAAAGGTCGCCGGCCAGCCGCTCGACCTTGACCAGCATCGCGCCGGTCTTGCCGTCGAGCGCGTCGGTCGTGTCGAGCGTCACCTTGACGTCGGCCCACTCGCCCTCGCGCAGGTTGCCGACGGCGTCGTCACCGTCCTTCGTCGGCGAGAACAGCACGCGGTCGTAGCGCGTGCGGCCGTCGTTGCGGCTGTCGTAGATGTACGCGTTGAGGCCGTACTTGTCGACCCATGTCGGGTTGGAGCCGTCCAGCACGCGCATCCGCATCTCCTGCGCGGGGCTGTACGAAGTCGGGACGTCGGTCCAGCCCGTGGCCGGCGTGGGCGCGGCCTGCGGGAAGGCGGCGCGCCCGGCGAACCCGGCGGGATGGTCAAACTGGAGGCCGAACGAGGCCGTGAAGGGGGCGTCGTCGTTCGGCGAGATGTAGTTCGTGGTCACGCCGCGGCCCGAGCGGAAGTTGCGGAAGTCGACCGTCGGCCCGTCGGTCGCGCCGCTGCGCCCGCCGGCCCACTCGATCTGGGCGACCTTCTTGCCGCCGCGCTCGGCCGCCTGGGCGAGCGTCTCCGCCTGCAGCACGCCGGCGCCGGCGAACGACGTCGAGTTGCCGAACGGGTCGCCGTTCTTGTGGAAGGTGTTGTTGGTGGATCCGTGGACGCCCGGCCACGCGCCGGTCGTGAGCGTGAACCAGCCGGACCCCGTGTTCGGCGGCGCCTGGGTCAGCACGCCGTGACCCGATGCCCGCGTGCCCTTGCGCAGGAGCTCGCGGAAGCCGGGCACCGCGCGCTGGTCGGCGTAGCGGGCCACGATGTCCTGGCGCAGGCCGTCGGCGGCGAAGAACAGCAGCTTGTCGTTGCGGCCATCACCATGATGTCCCCCGCCGCCCTTGGAACGCGCCTCGGCGCCGACCCACGGGATCAGCCCGGCCGACACGATCGCGGCGGCGAGAAGCACGAGCGCAAGGCGCGTGCGGCGGGCTTCCCTGCTGCTTCCCGCCAGGGACATGACCTTCGTCATCACGGTGCCCTTCTGTTGCGTCACCCTCCCCCCGAGGAAGGGTCGATGCGCCGGATCCTAAAGCGCGCCGGTCCGCAAAACCAGCAGGCAACATAGGATCGTCACAACATGACCGAGCCGACCAGGTTCCTGCTCCCCGAGGAGCAGATCCCCACCCACTGGATCAACCTCCTGCCCGACCTGCCGGGCGACCCGCTCCCGCCGCTCAGCCCGGCCACCGGAGAGCCCGCCGGGCCCGAGGACCTGACGCCGATCTTCCCGATGGGCCTGATCGCCCAGGAGGTCTCCCCGGAACCGGAGATCGAGATCCCGGAGGCCGTGCGGCGCGCCTACGGGCTGTGGCGGCCGACGCCGCTGGTGCGCGCGCGGCGGCTCGAGGAGGCGCTCGGCACGAAGGCGCGCATCTACTACAAGTACGAGGGCGTCTCCCCGGCCGGCTCGCACAAGTCGAACAGCGCGGTCCCGCAGGCGTACGAGAACGCGCAGGCCGGCATCCAGCGGCTCGTGACCGAGACCGGCGCCGGCCAGTGGGGCTCGGCGCTGGCGTTCGCGTGCTCGCTGTTCGGGCTCGGGTGCGAGATCTTCATGGTCGGCTCGAGCTACGACCAGAAGCCCTACCGGCGCTCGATGATGGAGACGTGGGGCGCGACCGTCCACCGCTCGCCGTCGGACCGCACCCAGTCCGGCCGCGGACAGGCCGAGCACACGACCGGCTCGCTCGGGATCGCGATCTCCGAAGCCGTCGAGGTCGCCGCGCAGGACCCCGAGGCCAACTACGCGCTCGGCTCCGTGCTCAACCACGTGCTCCTGCACCAGACGGTCGTCGGGCAGGAGGCGATCCTGCAGATGCAGCTCGCGGGCGACGAGCCCGACGTGATCGTCGGCTGCGTCGGCGGCGGCTCGAACTTCGCCGGCCTGTGCTTCCCGTTCCTGCGGGCGGGGAGCGACGCCCGCCTGCTCGCCGCCGAGCCGGCCGCGTGCCCGACCCTCACGCGCGGCGTCTACCGCTACGACTTCGGCGACACGTCGGGCCTCACGCCGCTGATGCCGATGTACACGCTCGGGCACGACTTCGTCCCCGCGCCGGTGCACGCCGGCGGGCTGCGCTACCACGGCGACGCGCCGATGCTGTGCGGCCTGGTCAAGGCCGGGAGGATCGAGGCGCGCGCGTACCGGCAGAACGAGACGTTCGACGCGGCGGTGCGCTTCGCGCGCACCGAGGGGATCATCCCCGCCCCCGAGCCGGCGCACGCGATCCGGGCGGTGATCGACGAGGTCGAGCGGGGCGACGCCGAGGTGATCCTCTTCGGCCTCTGCGGCCACGGCCACTTCGACCTCGCGGCCTACGACGCGTACCTGGCCGGCACGCTCGAGGACCCGGAGTTCTCCGACGCCGACATGGAGGCCGCCCTGGCGCGGCTGCCGGACGCGCCCGCAATCGCGTAGGGGTTCGCGGAGGAGCGGGCGCGGGTACTGGCCGGGCCGTGCCCCGATCCCTCACGCTCGCCCTCGCCGCCGCGCTCCTCCTCGCCGCCGCCCCCACCGCCTCCGCCGGCCAGCCCGGCTCGACCAGCGTCCGCTGCACCGGCGATCCCGCCACGGTCCAGCGGCTCGAGGTCGCCGTCGCCGGCCAGCAGGCGTGGGGCTTGTACGCGCTTCCCGCCAAGAAGCCGAAGGGCCTCGTCGCGTTCTTCCACGGGTACACCCACACCGCCCGGTCGTGGGCCGAGCACATCAAGCGCACCGCGGCCCAGGAAGGCGTGATCGCGCTCGCGATGAACTACCGCGGGCAGATCGACGGGCCGCCCTACCCGGGCACGACGCTGCCGCGTTCGCGCGGCTGGCAGGTCTCCGAGGGCGCCGCCGACTCGATCGCCGCCGCCAAGCTGTTCGACCGCGCATGCCCGCGCCTCCCGAGCATCGTCGCCTACGGGGTGAGCATGGGCGGCAACGCGTCCGGCCTCGCCGTCGCCTCGCGCGCCAAGCGCACGACCGGCGCGCCGCTGTTCGACCAGTGGTTCGACATCGAGGGCGCGGTCAACGTGATCGAGATCTACAGCGCCGCCCGGGTGCTCGCCGCCACCGGCAACGTGCTCGCGGCGCAGGCCACCGAGGACATCGAGCGCGAGATGGGCGGGCCGATCGAGTCCAAGCCCGGCGAGTACGCGGAGCGGACCGTCGTGCTCCGGGCCGAGGACATCAAGGCCTCCGGCGTGCGCGGGGTGACGCTGGTGCACGGCGCCGACGACGGCCTCGTGCCCTACTCCCAGAGCCGCGAGATCCAGGCGCGGCTGCGCGGCCTGAGCATCCCGACCGACATGGTCACGGTCGGCACCCGCGGCGAGGCGTCGGAGCCGGGCACGACGCTGACCGGCAGCTTCGGCCCGCCCGGCTACACGTCGCCGTTCGCGGGCCACGCCGACGAGGCGAGCACCACGCACATCGTCGGCAACAGCGGCTTCGAGCGCTTGTCGGCCTACTTCCGGCGGGGGGAGACGCCCCACTGCCGCGAGTTCGTCGTCGACGGGACGACGCGGACGATGACGCAGGTCGGCCCCGGCGGCTGCTGACCGGCGCCCCCGACCGCGGGCTCACGGGTGAACATGGCCACTTCGACGCTCGCCGCCGAGGGCAGGGTCTTCGACCCGCTCGAGCCCGCTGGAGCGGCCGAGCTCTTCCGGCGCATGGACGCGGCAGAGCCGCGCCGCGTGCGGCGCACAGAGCTCGAGGGTCACGTCGGGCTGACCGACCGCGAGCTGTACGAGCTGGGCTGCACCCCGGCGCCGCTCACGGTCCGCAGCGCGGGGGGCGCGGTGGCCTGGCGGGTCGCGATCATCGCCGGTGCGCTGCTGGCGGGTCTGATGCTCGCGTATGCGCTGCTGGGCGCCCTGGACGCCGTCGGACTGGTCGACTTCGGCGACGACGCGCCGCTCGACGCCGGTGAGGGCGTCGGGCTGGCCGTCCTGTTCCTCGCGTGCGCGTACGGAGGCCTCGCGCTCGTGCGGCGAGGCGTCGACAGCCTGCGGACGCTCGCGGCGAAGCGCCGCCGCACGGTCCGTCACGCGGCTCTCCACCCCGCCGACGACCCTCACGGCCGAGCCACCGTCGCCGTCGTGCGCGGACCGGGCATGGTGCGCGTGCAGCTGCTGTGGGTGCGCGGCGACCCGGCCGGCGCGAGGTTCGCCGAGGTGCGGACACTGGCCGAGCGGCGGATCGAGGAGGACGACGGCGGCCGGGCCGAGGACGCGGTTGCCGCGCTGTCGGAGCTGGCCCTGCGCGCGGAACGCGCGCACGACCTGCATCGCCACGGCGTCTTCACGTGGCGGCGGCGCTCTCGCAGACGGCCATCCGCCGCGCCCGTCGAGCTACCCGAGCCGCTCACCGGCGAAGAGCCGGCGGACGAGGTCGGGCCGCTCTGGGCACCCGAGCCGCTGACCGACGCGGGGCAGGCCGAGCTGGCGCGGCGCCTGTGCCTCGCCGGGTGCGAGCGCTGGAGCGCTGCCGTGCTCGAGCCGCTGACGGTCACCAGTGCCGCGGGCGTGCCACGCGAGGCGCCGCCGTGGCCGCAGGCGCTCGCGCTCGAGCCGCCCCGGCGCCGCCGGCGGTCGCTCGCGCGGGCGGCGCTCTGGGGCGGCATCGCGACCTTCGTCATCGCCATGTTCACCGGCGAGAACGCCGCACCGACCGTCGGGGCGGTCGCCGCCGGCTGCGCCGGCCTCGCGGTCGCGCTCGCGGCCACGCTCCTCCCGCGCCTCCTCGCCCGCCGGCGGTGTGGCGCCCGGCTCGCGCGCGCCGCACGGGCCGCCGCGGCGGAACCGCCGCAGGCGCTGGAGCAGGGGCTGCCCGGCACCGCCGGCATCGTCGTCGTCGCCCGCGGCCAGGGCCGCATCGCGCTCGTCCACGTGCGACCCGCGCCTGACGACGGCCGCCCCGGCGACCTGGAAGCTCGCACGATCGCCTCGCGCGCCGTCGTCGACGACGACCTGGACGCCCTCGGCACCTTCTGCGCCGTCGCCGACGAGGCGCGCCTGCGCTCCCAGGGCGTCGGCCGGTCGATGCGCCTGCTCGGCACGCTGCTGTCCCGGCTCGGGCGAGTGCCGGCGCGCGCCGGCGAGCCCCCGCTGCGCCGCGAGCCGCTCGCCTGGGCCGCCGTGATCCTCGGCGGCGTGCTGGTGGCCGCCTCGGTCAAGCACACGCTGGTGGGCACGTGGTTCGAGGACGGTGTCGGGATGCGCGTGCTGAGCTACGCCTGGTGGCTGCTGGCGGCGTACATCGTCCTCGCCGCCGCCCGCCGCGTCCGCGACCCGTTCGCGCGCTGAGCGAGCTCCCCGAGGCCCGGCGATCGCAGGGAGCGCCGGGGCCTCGTCCCACTCTGGCGGGATCTACTCGTAGGCGAGCGCAGTGAGGACGTCGGTCCTCGCCGCTCGCCTCGCCGGGAGCACGGCCGCGGCCATGCCCGCCAGCGTCGCGACCACGGCGATCGCCACGAGGGCGCCGCCGGGGACCGCGAACTCCAGCCCGTACTCGCTCAGCGCGGCGGTGACCGCCGCGGCGAGCCCGAGGCCCACGCCGATGCCGGGCAGCGCGCCCATGAGCGCGGTGATCACGCTCTCGTGGCGCACCATGCGGCGCAGCTGGCGGCGGGACATCCCCATCGCCCGCAGCGTGCCCAGCTCGCGCCGGCGCTCGAACGTGGCGAGCACCAGCGTGTTGACGATCCCGAACAGCGAGACGATCACCGCGAGCGCCAGCAGGACCCACAGGACGCCGAGGATCGAGCCGATCCACTCCGTCTGCTTGGTGATGAACGCGTCCTTGCTCCAGACCTCGATCTCCGGGAAGCCGGCCAGCGCGCTGCGCACCGCGTCCGGTTCGCCGGCGGCGAGCGTGAAGCGGTTGCGCTCGGTCTCGAACGCGCCGTCGAACGCCTGGCTCGAGATCGTGATCGGCCCGAAGCCGAGGATGTCGAGCACCGGCGACTCCTCGATCGCGCGCACGGTCAGGTCGACCTTCGCGCCGCCGGCCGAGGTGATCGTGAACTCGTCGCCGACGCCGAGGCCGTGCTCGGTCGCCCAGCCTTCGTCGACGAGCGCGCCGTCGCGACCCAGTGCCGCCACGTCCTGCTCGTCGCCGACCTTGTAGTCGTACGCGAAGAGCTTGGTGATGGTGGCCGGGTCGACGCCGTTGACGCCCTCTTCCTGGCCGAACGCCAGCGCACCGTCCTGGCGCACCGAGGAGACCGCCTGCACGCCGGGCGCCGCGGCGACCGACCGCTCGATCGCAGGGTCGATCGGCGACCAGCCGTCGGACGAGCCGACGATCGTCGTGGCCTGGACGCGCCGCTCGAGCGAGCCGGCGGAGACGTCCTTGAGGCCCTGGGCGACGACCGTGACCGCGGTCACGAGCGCGACGCCGATCAGCAGCGCGGACGCCGTGACGGCCGTGCGGCCGGGATGGCGCATCGCGTTGCTGCGGGCGAGCGTGCCCGCCGAGCCGCCGACGAAGGCCGACGGCCGGCCGATCAGCCCGGCGAGGGCGCGCACGGCGCGGCCGGGGAGCCGCACGCGGGCGCCGGCGTCGGCGGCGTCGCGCAGCGCCGCGACCGGCGCCACCTTGGTGGCGCGGCGGGCCGGCAGCATGGCGGCGACCAGCGTCACCAGCGTGCCGACGAGCAGCGCCGCCACGACCGTGCCGCCGGAGAGCGACATCGCGGCCATCGGGAGGCCGAGGCCCATGCTCGTGAACACGCTGTCGAGCCCGACGGCGAGCGCCAGGCCGGCGCCGATGCCGACCGCGGACGCGCCGAGCCCGATCGCCAGCGCCTCGAGCAGCACCGTGCGCCGCACCTGGCGGCGGCTGGCGCCGACCATGCGCAGCAGCCCGAGCTCACGCGTGCGCTGGGCGACGGCGATCGAGAGCGCGTTGAAGATCGTGAACGCGCCCACGACCATCGCCACGCCGGCGAAGGCGAGCAGGATCGTGCGCAGGATGTCGACGAACGAGCTCAGGCCGTCGAGGTCGTAGCGGTCGTCGGCCGCGGCCGAGCGGATCTGCGCGTCCTTGCCGGCCGCCTCGGCCAGGTCGAGGGTGCTGCCGGCGACGAGGATGCGGTCGTAGCCGTCCTTGGCGAACAGCGTCTGCGCCTCGTCGAGGTCGAAGACCGCGAACGTGGCGGTGCCGATCGACTTGACGTCGGCGAACGTCGCGACGCCGACGATCTCGAACTCCTTGGCCTCGCCGCGGGTGGCGACCTCGACGGTGCCGCCGACGGCGTAGTCCTCCTTCTCGGCCGTGCCCTGGTCGATCACGACCTCGCCCGGGCCGGCGGCCCAGCGGCCGTCGCTCAGGCGGAACGGGCTCAGCTCCTCGGCGCCCGGGGTGCGGGCGTCCAAGCCGCTGCCGAAGTACGGGCCGTCGCCGACGAGCTTGCCGTCGCGGCCGATGATCTGCGCGGTGTCGGTGATGTCGCCGACGGCGACGTCGACCCCCGGCGCGGAGCGCACGCGGTCGAGCGTATCGGCGGGGAGCGTCGGTGCCTGGGTGAACGAGTCCATGCCGGGCTGGAACGCGGTCTCGGCGGTCACGACGGCGTCGGTGCCGTCGTAGGCGGCGCTCGACAGCGAGTCCGCGGCGCCGCGCATGGCGTTGGTGAGCGTGAGCGCCGCGCACACGAACGCGACCCCCACGACGATCGCGAGGGCGCTCAGCAGCGTGCGCACCGGCCGCGCCGCGAGGCCCTTGAGGGTGACCTTGATCATCGGTTCATCACCCGCAGGATGTCGGCCTCGGACGGGCCGGCGAGGTCGGCCACGATGCGGCCGTCGGTCAGGTACAGCACGCGGTCGGCGATCGCCGCGGCGCGCGGGTCGTGCGTGACCATCAACGTCGTCTGGCCGTCGAGGTCGACGGCGTCGCGCAGCAGGCGCAGGATGCCGGCGCCGGCCTCGGAGTCGAGGTTGCCGGTCGGCTCGTCGCCGAAGAGGACGGTCGGCCGCGTGATCAGGGCGCGGGCGATCGCCACTCGCTGCTGCTGGCCGCCGGAGAGCTGGGCGGGCTTGTGGCTGCGCCGCTCGGTGAGGCCCACGCGCTCGAGCAGCGCGTCGATCTCCGCGGCGGGCGGCTTGCGGCCGGCGATCGCCAGCGGCAGGACGATGTTCTCCTCCGCCGACAGCGTCGGCAGCAGGTTGAACGACTGGAACACGAACCCGATGTGCTTGCGGCGCAGGCGCGTCAGGTCGCGGTCCTTCATGCGCGTGATGTCCTGGCCGGCGACGGTGACCGTGCCCGCGCTGGGCGTGTCGAGGCCGGCGAGCAGGTGCATGAGCGTCGACTTGCCGGAGCCCGACGGGCCCATGACGGCCGTGAACTGGCCGGCGGGCAGGTCGAGCGAGACGCCGCGCAGAGCGTGCACGGCGGAGTCGCCTATGCCGTAGGTACGCGTGAGCCCAGCAGCGGAGACGGCGGTACCGATGGAACGGGGTGCTTCGAGGAGAGCGGACAAGGGGAGTACCTCTCGTTGGTTGTCAGATCGCCACGGCCTCTCGCGCAATGCGAGAGACCGCGGCTTCGAGGGCGCCGGCGGACAGCAGGGCGCTCGTCGCCTCGGCGAGCAGGCGCCCGGCGATGCCGCGCGACGGACGGACGGAGACGGACGCGCGAACCTCGCTGCCGCCTTCGACGGCGGCGAGCTCGTACGCGACGTCGAACCCAACGGGACCGTCGGCCGCGAGCGAGATCCCGCGCCCGGAGGCCTCGTGGACCGCGACGTCGAAGCCCACGCGCCGGCCGGCCAGCTTCCCGCTGATGCGGGCCCGGCAGCCGGCGGCGAGGCGCCGCCCGTCGAGCTCCTCGATGTCGAAGGGCAGCGGCGCCCAGCGGGCGCAGGCCTCCGGGTCGGTGAGCACCTCGAGCACGTCCTGGGGGCGTGCCGCCGTCGTGGTCGTGGCCGTCCATGTCCTCATGGGCGGGACTTTCGCCGCCGCGGCGTCCCGTGTCGTCGGCCTGTCAGACGATTCTGCCGCGCCGTTTGGACGACCTCGGGTCATCCTCGGGGATGACCCGGCGGTCCTCTCCCCGGACGAGTGGTGGAGGTCGGTCATGGGGCGATCGTCGCCCGCGACCGTCCGGGCATCGTTACGGCGCCGGATCCTCCTTTCGGAGGACCGCAGGATCGTCAGAGCGGACGACGATGCGCGCCCGCGCGCGCGGTACCTTGCTCCGCGCGATGCTCGCCCGCCTGCGTGACATGGACCCCCGCCGCGCCGATCTGCTGCTCGCCGTCGCGTTCTACGTCGAGGCGCTGGGCGAGCTGTTCCTGCTCGTCCCGGCCGACGCGGACGGCAAGGGCTGGGTCGCGCTGCTGCTGTTCGCGACGGCGGCCACGCTGGCGTTCCGCCGTGTGGTGCCGGCGGCCGCCGCGCTCGCCGCGGTGCCGTTCTTCATCGTGAGCAACGCGCTCGGCGCCGACTACATCGACCACATGGTCTCGCCGTTCTTCGCCGCGATCCTCGTGCTCTACGGGATCGGGAGGCATCTCGAGGGCCGGGTCGTGTGGCTGCTGACCGCGTACGGCGTGGCCGGCATGTGGGCCTCGATGGCGGTCGACAAGTTCGACGACTCGCCCGGCAACTACATCGTCGCCGCGGGCGCGCTGATCTTCGGCCCCGTGCTGCTGGGCCGCGTCCTGCGCCACCGCGCGGGCCTGAACCGGGCGCTGCGCGAGAAGGCGGTGCGGCTCGAGCGCGAGCGCGGCGAGCAGGCCGCGCTGGCCGCGGTCGAGGAGCGCACCCGGATCGCGGGCGAGCTGCACGACGTCGTCGCCCACGCGCTGAGCGCGATGGTCGTGCAGGCGTCGGGCGCGCGCCGCCTGGCCGAGCGCGACCCGGCGCGCGCCGCGGAGGCGTTTCACGCGGTCGAGACGTCCGGCCGCGAGGCGCTGGCGGAGATCCGCGGGCTGCTCGGCGTCCTGCGGCGCGAGGACGAGGAGCTGGCCCTCGCCCCCCAGCCGTCACTGCGGCACGTCGGCTCGCTCGTGCAGCGCGTCGAGGCGGCCGGGCTGCCCGTCGAGCTCGCGGTCGAGGGCGACGCGCGCGACCTGCCGATCGGCATCGACCTGACCGCGTACCGCGTGGTGCAGGAGGCGCTCGGCGGCGCGCTCGAGCACGGCCAGGCCGGTCTCGCGCGCGTGAAGCTGACGTACGGCGCCGACCACGTCGAGCTCGAGGTGACCGACGACGGCCGCTCGCCCGCGCGGCCGCTGCTCGGCATCCGTGAGCGGGTGACGCTGTCGGGCGGGACGCTGCGTGCGGGCGCGCGGCGCGACGGCGGGCACGTCGTCCGCGCGCGGCTGCCGCTCGACGGCCAGGCCCGAGCCCGCGAGGCCACCGCGGCCGGTACCGCATGAGCACGCTGCTCCGGCGCGCCCGCCGGCTCGACCGCCGGCGGATCGACATCGCGATCGCCGCGCTGTTCGTCGTGGTCGGCGAGATCGAGCTCGCCGTGCGCTTCGAGGACGGCGCCTGGCTCCCCGCCGCCGTCCTCGCCGGCCTCGCCTACGCCGCGCTCGCCTGGCGGCGCCGCCGGCCGCTGGTGGTCGGCGTGTTCATGCTCGGCGTGTGGCTGGCGTCCAATGCGACCGAGAGCGACGTCCAGCCACTCCAGACGCCGCTCGTCGCCGTGCTGTTCATCTCCTACGCCATGGGCGCGTACACCGAGGGCCTGTCCGCTCGGATCGCGCCGTTCGTCGTGGTGATCGGCATGGCCGGGATCTCGGCGGGCTTCGCCGAGGTCTTCACCGACTACGTCTTCCCCACCGCATTCGCGCTGCTCGCCTGGCTCGCCGGCCGCGGCGTGCGCACGCGCACGCGGCTGACCGAGGAGCTGCACGAGGCGGCGGTGCGGGCGCAGGAGGCGCGCGAGGAGGAGGCGGTGCGCGCGGCGGCCGACGAGCGCCGCCGGATCGCGCGCGAGATGCACGACGTGGTGGCACACTCCGTCTCCGTGATGGTCGTGCAGGCGGGTGGCGCCCGGCGGATCCTCGAGCGCGACCCGGCGCGCGCGGTCGCGGCTGCGGCCACGATCGAGGACACCGGCCGCGCCGCGCTGGTCGAGATGCGCCGGCTGCTAGGCGTGCTGCACCACGGCGACGCGCGCGCGCCGCAGCCGACGCTGCGCGACCTCGACGCCTTGGTGGAGCGCACGCGGGCGGCGGGGCTGCCCGTCGACCTGACCGTGGAGGGCGAGGCCCGCCCGCTCCCGCCCGGCAAGGACCTCGCCGCGTACCGCGTCGTCCAGGAGGCGCTCACGAACGCGATCAAGCACGCGGGCGCGGCGCCGACCGAGGTCACCGTGCGCTGGGAGCCGGCGCACCTCGAGCTCGAGATCGTCGACCGCGGCGCCCCGGCGGTCAACGGGTCGGGCGGCGGCCACGGGCTGGTCGGCATGGAGGAGCGGATGCGGCTCTACGAGGGCTCGCTGCGCGCCGGCCGCCGGGCCGGCGGCGGCTTCGAGGTCGTGGCCAGGATTCCCGCGTGATCCGCGTCCTGATCGCCGACGACCAGGCGCTCGTGCGCGCCGGCTTCCGCATGATCCTCGACGCCGAGGAGGACATCGGGGTGGTCGGCGAGGCGTCCGACGGCAGCGAGGCGGTCGAGCAGGTGCGCCGGCTCGAGCCCGACGTCGTGCTGATGGACATCCGCATGCCCGAGCTCGACGGGATCGAGGCCACGCGCCGCGTGGTGGCCGCCGGCGGCGACAAGCCCGCGCGGGTGCTCATGCTCACCACCTTCGACCTCAACGAGTACGTCTACGAGGCGCTGCGCGCAGGCGCGAGCGGCTTCCTGCTCAAGGACGTCCCGCCGGAGGAGCTCGCGGCCGGCATCCGCGTCGTCGCCCGCGGAGACGCCCTGCTCGCCCCGGCGATCACCCGCCGCCTGATCCACGAGTTCGCCCGCGCCGCCCCGGCCGCCGGCCCGCCGTCCGGCTTCGACGAGCTCACCGCCCGCGAGGTCGAGGTCTTCAAGCTCGTCGCCCGCGGCCTCTCCAACGCCGAGATCGCCGCCGAGCTGATCGTGAGCGAGACGACGGTCAAGACCCACGTCGCCCGCCTGCTCATGAAGCTCGGAATCCGCGACCGCGTCCAGGCCGTCGTCCTGGCCTACGAGTCAGGCATCGCGGTCCCCGGCGATCGTGCAGAATCGGTCGGGCCATGACTCGCCAATACGTCCACACCTGCGTGCGCGTGCGTGACCCGGAGGCGTCGGAGCGTTTCTACCGCGCACTCGGCTTCGAGCCTCGGGGGCGGCTGAACTTCAGCTCGGCGTACAACCTCTACTTCGGGCTCCCAGGGGGCGGTGACGTGCTCGAGCTGACGGTCAACCGCGGCCACGACGAGCCGTACGACCTCGGCACGGGCTACAACCACATGGCCGTCACCGTCGACGACCTCGACGCCGTCCTGGCGGACCTCGAGGCGCTCGGCGCGCAGCCGGAGAAGCCGCCGTACCGGCCCGGCGACCGCGATGACCTGCCGCTGATCGCGTTCGTCGCCGACCCCGACGGCTACCGCATCGAGCTCATCGACGGCGGCGAGTTCCGCACGCCGCAGGATCCGCCGGACTGACCGTTCCCTGACGTAAGCGCCGCGCCCGGCGAGACGTGCACGCGTACTGAAACTGGTGTAATCCGCTCAAGGTCGAGCGGCGCCGCGTCGATTGCGGTGCCCGATACCTCATGACGGACGGCTTGGCAGACGAGGATCCCCGAGACGAGGGAGCGCTCGCCGACCTCACCTCGGGCGCGCTGTGGACGACGGCCGGGGTCGTCGGCACGCTCGCGCTGCTGCTGCCGGGCGCCGAGCGCGACCACCTCGGTTGGGCGCTGAGCATCGCGGCGCTGGCCACGGGCTGGGGCCTCGTCTCGTTCGTGCTCTGGCGCCGGCGGCTGACGATGACCATCGGCAGGCGCACCCTGGTCACCGCTACCACGCTCCCGCTCGTCGGCGTGGCGCTGTGGGCGACCGGCGGCACGGAGAGCTTCGTCCAGCCGTTCATGCTCTTCACCGCGCTCTTCATCGCCTACTTCTTCCCGCCGCGCTTCGGCTGGCCGCTCACCGGCCTGTTCGTGGCCACCTACGCCTCGCCGCTGGCGTACGAGGACGCCGGCGGCTACCCGTCGCGCGTGCTGACCTTCGCCGCCTCGGTCTCCGGCATGAACGTGGCGATCCACCTGCTCAAGCACCGGCTGCTGCACGCCGAGGCGCGCCAGCGCGTGATGGCCGAGCGCGACCCGCTCACCGGCCTCGCCAACCGGCGCACGTTCGACGCCGAGCTCGCCCGCGCGGCCACCGACCAGCGCGGCGTCGCGCTCGTCGTCTTCGACCTCGACGGCTTCAAGGCCGTCAACGACGAGCTGGGCCACCCGGTCGGCGACGAGGTCCTGGGGATCGTGGCCGAGGCCTGTGCGGGCGTCGTGCGGGAGGGTGACTGCCTTGCCCGGATCGGCGGCGACGAGTTTGCGGTCGTGGCCCCCGGGGCCGGCGTCTCCGGCGTCGCCCGCCTCGTCGGTGCGCTCGAGGCCGCGATCGGCGCCGCGGAGTTCCCGCCGGAGGTCTCCGGGCTGGGCGCGAGCTTCGCCTCGGCGGTCGTGCCGCTCGATGCACTCACCGCCCAAGATCTGTTCGACTGCGCCGACAAGCGCCTGCTCTCGCGCAAGCGCGTGGGTCGCCAGCCCTGAAGCTCAGCGCAGGTGGGCGGTGTCGTTCCAGACCCAGATCGCCCGGCGCTCGCGCTCGTAGCTGAGCTCGCACACGGCGCCGGTGTCGAGGCCCAGATGCCCGCCGTAGGTGGCGTCGAGGCCGATCCAGCGCGAGCCGAGCACACGCAGCAGATGTCCGTGCGCGAACAGCGCGACGTCGCCGCCGGCGGCCAGCGCGCGCTCGATCACGCGGTCGGCGCGGACGCCGACGGCCGCGGCGGTCTCGCCTTCCGGCGCGCCGTCCTCCCACACGCTCCAGCCGGGGCGCTGCTCACGGATCTCGGCGGTGGTGCGCCCCTCGTACGCGCCGTAGTCGAACTCCACCAGGTCCTCGTCTATCTCGATCCGCTCGCCGAGGCCGGCGAGCGCGGCGGTCTCGCGCGCCCGCGCGCGCGGTGACGAGAGCACCAGCGCGAACTCCCAGCCGGCGAGCCGCTCGGGCAGGCGGCCGGCCGCCCGGCGGCCGGCGTCGTCGAGCGGCACGTTGGTCACGCCGGTATGGCGGCCGCTTGCGCTCCACGCCGTCTGGCCGTGACGGACGAGCACCAGTGTCGGGGCATGCCTGCGCATCGGGGGAGCCTACGCTCGACAGCGCGGACGGCGAACGGGTACCGTCGGACGGGACGTGCTGAGCACTCAGGAGAGGTGGCTCCGCAACCTGCTCGCCGCGCACGCCGTGTGGAGCGCCGTCCTCGCGGGCGCGTACCTGTGGGGCGGGGACACGACCACGCTCGGCTTCATGCCGAACTCGTTCGCCAAGGACGCGCTGTTCGTCGTGCTGTCGGCGGTCGGGGCGGCGGACGTCCGCCGCCGCGGCTGGATGGCGCTGCTGGTGGCGCTCGGCTACGTTGCGCTCGTCGTCGGGCAGATCGCCACGCTCTGGCACGGCGGCGCGCCGGCGCAGGACGTCCCGATCGTCGGCGAGGTCTCGGCCACGGTCGCGCTGCTCGCGTGGATGGGCGTCGACATCGTGCTCGCCGTCGCCTTCGTCGCACTCTGGCTGGCGGCGGTTCGTGCCCGGCTCGGCCTGCGCTACCTGAACCCGATCGGCTTCCACGCGCTGGCCGCGCTCGCCGAGGTGCTGATCGAGGGGCGGCGCGAGGTCGTCTCCCCCGAGCAGATCGCCCACAACGTGGACGGCTACCTCGCCGCGCTGCAGTCGCGCACCAAGTGGCGGATCCAGGTCGCGCTGATCGCTCTCGCCATCTCGCCGCTGGTCCCGCTGCCCGTGCTCTCCCCCGACGTGCGCAAGCGCTTCCTGCAGCGCCGGTTCGTC
Source organism: uncultured Solirubrobacteraceae bacterium (assembly GCA_963789005.1). Classification (GTDB taxonomy): domain Bacteria; phylum Actinomycetota; class Thermoleophilia; order Solirubrobacterales; family Solirubrobacteraceae; genus DASSUW01. Next base: position 204,555 of record CAWBIZ010000002.1, on the reverse strand, counting down.
GAGCGGATCGGCGCCCGCCGTGTGTGGCGCCCGGTGCGCCACTACTTCCAGGCGATGATCAGCACCGCCTCGCAGATGACCTACCTCGGCTACTACGGCGACCCGGCGTCGTGGAAGGAGATCGGCTACGAGCCGTACCGTGGGCGGTCCGGTGGCCGCCTGCCGCAGCCGTCCGACCCGCCCGAGCCTCCGCTGCGCACGCTCACCGGCCCGCCGCGGGAGCGCTACGACACGGTGGTCGTCGGCTCGGGTGCGGCCGGCGGCATCCTCGCCTACCGCTTCGCCGAGACCGGCCGCCGTGTGCTGGTGCTCGAGCGTGGCCCGCACGTCGACCCGCGCACGTTCACCGACGACGAGGTCGGCCAGTACCTGCGGCTCTACAACGAGGGAGCTCTGCAGCTGGCCACCGACTTCCGGCTCCAGGTCCTGCAGGGCATGTGCGTCGGCGGCGGCACGACGATCAACAACGCGCTCTGCCTCGACCCGCCCGCCGAGGTGCTGGAGCGGTGGGCCGCCCATGGCATCGACCCCGAAGGGCTGTCGACGGCGATCGGCGACGTCCGGGAGTGGCTCGGCGTGGCGGAGATCGACGTGCGCACGACGAACAAGGCGGCCGGCCGCTTCGCCACCGCCGTCGAGGCGCTGCACCTTCCCGGCCGGATGCACGTGATGTCGGCCAACATCTCCAGCGCCTGCCTCGGCTGCGGCTACTGCAACATCGGCTGCGCGTACGGCGCCAAGCTCTCCACGCTCGACACGGTGCTGCCGTGGGCGCAGCAGCGCCACGGGATCGACGTGCTCGCCGACGTCGAGGTCGAGCGGCTCGTCGTCGACGGCCGCCGCGCCAGCGGCGTCCTCGCCCGCCGTGCGAGCGGCGCGCCCGTCACCGTCGCCGCCGACGAGGTGGTCGTGGCGGCGGGCGCGATCGGCTCGAGCTGGCTGCTGCAGCGCAGCGGCCTGGGCGGCCGCAGCGCCGGGCAAGGGCTGCACTTCAACATCAACTCGCCGCTGACCGCCGAGTTCCCGGACGCGGTCGACTCGTTCGCCGGCATCCAGATGTCGCACGCGTACGCGCCGGAGGGCGGGATCCCCGGCTACCTCGTCGAGACGTGGTTCAACCCGCCGGCGACGCAGGCGCTGGCGATGCCCGGATGGTTCGACCGCCACTTCGAGAACATGCTCCGCTACCGCCACATGGCGTGCGCCGGGGTGCTCGTCGGCACGACGACGCCGGGCTGCGTGAAGCCGACGCGCTCCGGCCCGGCGATCGAGTACACGGCCTCGCCGGCTGATCGTGCCACGCTCGTAGAGGGCCTGAAGACGGCGGCGCGGATCTTCCTCGAGGCCGGCGCCGAGCGCGTCATGCCCGCCACCTTCGCCTACCACGAGTACCGCACCGTCGCCGCGCTCGCCGACCTCCCGGTGCACGTGCGCGAGGCCGGCGACCTGCTGCTCACGAGCGCGCACCCCCAGGGCGGGAACGCGATCGGCGCCGTCGTCGACGAAGATTTCCGCGTGGACGGGATCGAGAACCTCTACCTGTGCGACGCCAGCGTGTTCCCCACGAGCGTGCACGTGAACCCGCAGCTCACGGTCATGGGCATGGCCGAGTACGCCTCCCGGCGGATCCTGCACGGCTGATGCAGGTCGTGATCGTCGGGGCCGGGACGTTCGGCGCGTCGCTCGCGTGGTGGCTGGCGCGCGCCGGCTCGGCGGTGACGCTCGTCGACCAGTTCGAGCCCGGCGACCGCCGCGCAAGCTCGGGCGGTGAGACACGGCTGCTGCGCTCCTCGCACGGCGCCGACGGCGACTACACGGCGATGGCGCGGCGCGCGCGCACGCTGTGGCACGAGCTCGAGGCCGAGTCGGGCGAGGCGCTGGTGGTCGAGCCCGGGGTCGCGTGGTTCGCCCACGGCGAGGACGGCTGGGACGCGGACTCGGAACGCACGCTCGCCGCGCAGGGGATCCCCGTCGAGCGGCTCGAGCCGGCGGAGGCGGCGCGGCTGTATCCGAGCCTCGGGATCGAAGACCTCGCGTTCGTGCTGCTCGAGCCCGAGGCGGGCGCCGTCCGCGCCCAGCGGGCGGTGCAGGCGCTGGCCGTGCAGGCGGCGGCACACGGCGCGCGCGTCGTCCGCGGGCGGGCGCGCGCCGACGACCCGCGTGTTCCCGTGCTCGAGGACGGCACCAAGCTCGCCGGGGACCTCGTGGTGTGGGCGTGCGGCGGCTGGCTCGCCCGGCTGTTCCCCGAGCTCGTGTCTTTGAAGGTCACGCGCCAGGAGCTGCTGTTCCTGGAAGGCGGGGCAGGGTGGCAGGACGTGCCGGCCTGGGTCGACTACGACCGCGCCATGTACGGCACCGGCGACCTCGACGGGCTGGGCTTCAAGGCCGCGCTCGACCTCGACGGGCCGTCGCTCGACCCCGACGCCGAGCTCAGCGACCACGCGACCACCGAGCCGGCGGTGCGCAGCTACCTGCGTGACCGCTTCCCGGCACTCGAGCCCGCCCGCCTGGTCGAGACGCGGGCGTGCCGGTACGAGCTCTCGCCCGACTCGCACTTCCTCGCCGCCCGCCACCCGGAGCACGAAGAGGTGTGGCTGCTCGGCGGCGGGTCCGGCCACGGCTTCAAGCACGGCCCGGCGATGGCCGAGCGGCTCGCCGCCGCACTCACCGGCGGGCCGCCGCTCCCGGACCGCTTCGCGCTCGGCGGCCGCGTCCCGGCGCGCGGCTTCCGGACCGCGGGCTCGTACTAGGGCGGCGCGAGCACGGTCGCCGACTGGCGCGCCTCCCGGCGCTCGCGCGTGTACGCCAGCACGGCGGCGGTGACGGCGGCGATCGGGACCGCGAGGAATGCGCCGACGACGCCCGCGAGCACGCCTCCGGCGGTGAGCGCGAGCAGGATGCCGACCGGGTGCAGCGACAGCTTGCGGCCGACGACGATCGGATAGAAGACGTTGCCCTCGAGCTGCTGGACGCCGAGGATCACGGCGAACAGGACGAGCGCCGCGCCGAGCCCGTTCGCCACCAGCGCCACCAGCACGGCCGCCGCGCCGGCCACGAACGCGCCGACCACGGGGAAGAACGCGGCGATGAACGTCAGCACGATCAGCGGGATCGCCACCGGGACGCCCAGGATCAGCAGCGCCGAGCCGATCAGCACAGCGTCGATGGTGGCGACGAGCACCACGCCCTGCACGTAGGCGCTGAGCGCCGCCCACGAGCGCGCGCCGACCTCGCGCAGCAGCGGCTGGCGCTCCTCGTGGAACAGCTCCAGCACCCAGTCCCAAAGCTTCGGGCCGTCCTTGAGGAAGAAGAACGTGAGCACGATGATGAGGACCACGCCGGCGGCCCACTTGGTGAGGAGCACGGCGCCGGTGAGCACCTCGTTGGCCACCGCGCTGCCCTGCACCGACGACAGCGCGTCGTCGACCGCGCGGTCGAGGTCGGCGCGGCCGACGCCCAGCGGCTCGAGCACGCCGATCGCCTGCGTCGCGCCTTCCTGCACGTTGGTCACCAGCTCGTCGACCTGGGAGAGGACGCCGGGGATGATCAGCGCCCACAGCCCGAAGAACACGACGGTACCGAGCAGCGTGGCACCCGAGGCGGCCAAGGCGGGCCGCCAGCCGTGTTCGCGCAGCCAGCAGAAGATGGGATGCAGGAGCGTGGTGACGAGCACGGCGACGATCACCGGCAGCACCACGAGCATCAGGCGCGCTGCGCCGAGCGCCACGATCAGGATGCCGCCGACCACGATGGCGGCGCGCAGCGTCACCGCGGAGGCGACGGCGAGGCCGCGCGGCACGGCGTCGTCGCCCTTCCACGGGGCCCGCTGCGGCTCGGCCGGACGGCCGTTGGCGCGCGACCGGCGCGACTCGACGGGAGCGGCGGCCATGAGACTGGGATAGCCGCCCGCGCGCCAGGCCAAACTCGACGCTGCCAGGTGAACGCCCACCGGCGATCGCCGGATTCAGGATAATTCGGGGGTGCCAGCTTCCGGGGACACCGTTCGGCGCCGCCAGGCGTGCGTGCTCGTCGTGGGCAACGTCGAGCCCGAGGTGCAGCCGTGGCTGCGCGCCGGACGGCATCAGATCAGCGCGGTGCGGGACGTGGGCGACGCGATCAAGGCGCTCGACGAGACGCCTGCCGACCTCGTGATCGTCGACCGCGCGGGCAAGCTCGACGCCGCCGGCGTCTGCCGGGCCCTGCGCGAGGACTCGCGGCTCGAGGAGGCCTGGCTGCTCGCGATCACCGTGCAGGCGCAGGGCCGGATGGCCGACGCGGTGCTCGACGCCGGCGCCGACGACTACCTGCACCGGCCGTTCTCCCGCGCCGAGCTGCTCGCCCGCGCCCGCGCCGGCCTTCGCGCCGCCCAGCAGCGCGCCGACGACGCGCTGATGCGGGCGATGATGGAGAACGTCCCGGGCGCCATCTACCGGTCGGCCTGGCACGCGGACTACGCGCTCGAGCTGATCAGCGAGGAGATCGAGCGCATCTCCGGCTACCCCGCCGCCAACTTCCTCGCCAGCCGCCGCCGGACGCTGATGAGCATCATCCATCCCGACGACCACGAGCACGTGCTCAAGACCGTCTCCCAGGCCCACGCCGACGGCGAGCCGTTCTCGTTCGAGTACCGGATCGTGCGTCCCGACGGCGAGGTGCGCTGGGTGCTCGACCGCGGCCAGCTCGTCTCCAACGCCGGCGGCCGGGTGTGGTGCGACGGCGCGATCTTCGACATCACCGAGCGGCGCAAGGCCGAGGAGGCGCTGCGCCGGCGCGAGATCGAGCAGGCCCGCACCGACGAGCTGCGTGCGTCGCGGGCGCGGATCGTGGAGGCCGCCGACAACGCGCGCCGCCGGATCGAGCGCGACCTTCACGACGGCGCGCAGCAGCGGCTCGTCGGCCTCACGCTCGAGGTCCGGATGGCCCGCACGCGCGTGGAGAAGGACCCCGACTCGGCCGGCCCGTTCCTCGACCACGTCGCCGAGGCGCTCGGCGAGGCGTCGGGAGAGCTGCGCGAGCTCGCGCGCGGCATCCACCCGGCGCTGCTGACCGAGCGCGGGCTCGCGCCCGCCATCACCGCGCTCGCGTCGCGCGCGCCCGTGCCGGTGGAGGTCGTGGAGCTGCCCGAGGAGCGGTTGCCGGCGGCCACCGAGGCGACGGCCTACTTCACGGTCGCCGAGGCGCTGACCAACGTGGCCAAGTACGCCGACGCCAGCCACGCCAGCGTGCGGCTGGCGCGCGCGAACGGCGCGCTCGAGATCGAGGTCAGCGACGACGGCAAGGGCGGGGCCGCAGCCGCTCCCGGCTCCGGCCTCAGCGGCCTCGCCGACCGCCTCGGCGCGCTCGACGGCTCGCTCGAGGTCGACAGCCCGCCGGGCGCCGGCACCGTCGTGCGCGCGATGTTGCCGCTTTAGCCCCGATCCCCAAGCCTCTCCGCAACCCTCCACGAATCACGGGTTGTTCCGGCCCGAGATCGCGGCGCCGAGCGCCCGCGCGTCCTCGAACAGCGTGGCGCGCAGCGCGGTGCTGCGGAGCGCCGCCGCCGGGTGGTACAGCGGGAACAGCGTGCGGCCGCGCTCGCTCAGCACCCGGCCGTGGACATCCGAGATCCTGGCGCCGCTGACGAAGTGGGCGAGCGCGTGGCGCCCGAGCGGGACGACGAGCTGCGGCTGCACGAGCGCCAGCTCGGCCTCGAGCCACGGCATGTGATGGGCGACCTCGTCGGCGCGCGGGTCGCGGTTGCCCGGCGGGCGCGCCTTGACGACGTTCGTGATGTAGACCGCGGCGCGCTCAAGCCCCGCGGCGCCCAGCAGCTCGTCCAGCAGCCGCCCGGCGCGGCCCACGAACGGGCGCCCGAGCTCGTCCTCGGTGGCGCCGGGCGCCTCGCCCACGAACATCACCCGAGCGGTGACGCTCCCCTCCCCTGGCACCATGTTGGCGCAGGTCTCGCACGGTTGAAAACCGCAGCCGCCGTGGCTGCGTATCTCCTCACGGAGACGATCCAGCGACAGGGGAGGACCCGCCATGAAGCGCATCCTGACAATCGCCCTAATGCTCTGTGCCCTGCCGGCGTCGGCGGTGGCCTCGCACGGCAGCTATCCGGAGACGATCCCGCTGCCGAACGGCTGGCAGCCCGAGGGCATCGCCACCGACGGCGACACGTTCTTCGCGGGCTCGCGGGCGACCGGCTCGATCTACCGCGGCAACCTCCGGTCCGGCGAGGGCGAGATCCTCGTCCAGCGCACCGGTGGCGCGGCCCTGGGCATGAAGGTCGACAAGCGCGACCGGCTGTTCGTGGCCGGCGGCGGCACCGGCACCGCGCGCGTGTACGACGCGGACGACGGCGACCTGCTGCGCGAGTACGTGGTCGCGCCCACTCCGCCCGCCACGTTCGTCAACGACGTCACGGTCACCAAGCGCGCGGCGTACTTCACCGACTCCGAGCGCCAGCAGCTCTACGTGCTCGACCTGCACGGCAAGCGGCTCCCGCGCGACGCCCGCACGCTGCCGCTGACCGGCGACCTGCAGTACAGCGACGCCCCGAACACCTTCGAGCTCAACGGCATCGCCGCCACCAGGCACGGCAGGCTGATCGCCGTCCAGAGCGGCACCGGCAAGCTGTTCGAGATCGACCCGCGCAGCGGCGACACCGACGAGATCGAGCTCGACGGCGCCCCCGTGATCAACGGCGACGGCCTGCTGCTCGACGGCCGCCTGCTCTACGTCGTCCAGAACCGGCTCAACCGGATCGCCGTCGTCAAGCTCGACCGCGACCTCGAGGAGGGGTCCGTCGTGCGCTACCTGACCGACGACGACTTCGACGTGCCGACCACGCTCGCCGAGGGCCGCCGTGGCGGCTACCTGTGGGCCGTCAACGCGCGCTTCAACACCACGCCGGCCCCCGACACGACGTACGACGTGGTGCGCGTCAGTCGATAAGCCGGCGCTCCACCGCCCAGCGGCTCAGCTCGTGCCGGTTGGACAGCTGCAGCTTGCGCAGCACGGCCGACACGTGCGCCTCCACGGTCTTCGCGGAGATCGAGAGCCGCTGGGCGATCTCCTTGTACATGTAGCCGCGCGCGATGTGGCGCAGGACCTCGCGCTCGCGCGGCGAGAGCTGGTCGAGCTGCGGGTCGACCTCGCGCTCGGGCAGGCCGCCGGCGAACGCGTCGAGCACGAAGCCCGCCAGGCGCGGGGAGAAGACCGCGTCGCCGTCGGCGATGCGGCGCACGGCGTCGGCCAGCTCGTCGCCGGAGATCGTCTTCGTCACGTAGCCGCGCGCGCCGGCGCGGATGACGGCGATGACGTCCTCCGGGGCGTCGCTCACCGACAGCGCGAGGAAGCGCTGGGCGGGGCGGCGGGCGGTGACCTGGCGGATCACCTCGACGCCGCCGCCGCCCGGCATCTGCACGTCGAGCAGGACCACGTCGGGCTCGGCGTCGAGCACGAGCCGCACCGCGTCGTCGACCGACGGCGCGTCGCCGAGCACGTCGACCAAGCCGTCGAGCTCGGCGCGCACGCCCGCCCGGAACAGGTGGTGGTCGTCGACGATGACGACGGAGGTCATCGCTCCAGCACCAGCTCGATCTCGGTGCCCCCGCCCGGCGCCGTGTGCACGGCCGCGCGCCCGCCGTGGCGCTCCATGCGGCCGACGATCGACTCGCGCACGCCGCGGCGGTCATCCGGAACCGTGGCGGGATCGAAGCCCGGCCCGCGGTCGCGCACGAAGACCTCGATCCGCTCCGGCGCGACCTCGGCGTAGAGCGCGACGGGCCCGTCGCCGGCGAACTTGGCGGCGTTCACCAGCGCCTCGCGCGCCGCGGCCACGAGCGCCTCGGCGCGCGCGTCGAGCGGCGCGTCGCCGACGGCGACGACCTCGACGGCGACGCCGTGCGTGTCCTCGACCTCGGCGGCCGCGCCCTCGAGCGCGGACGCCACCGTCGCGTCGCCGGACGCGCGGCGCCCGTTCAGCCAGGCGCGCAGCTCGCGCTCCTGCCGGCGGGCGAGCGCCGCGACCTCGCGCGGGTCGTCGACGCGCTTCTGCATCAGCGCCAGCGTCTGCAGCACCGAGTCGTGCAGGTGGGCGGCGACCTCGGCGCGTTCCTGGGAGCGGATGCGCTCGGAGCGCTCGGCGGTCAGCCCGCGCACGAGCCGCAGCCACCAGGGCGCGAGGATCAGGGTCAGCGCGACGAGCACGACCACGACCGCGAGCAGCACGTCACGCGCGGGCTGCAGCGCGTCGTTGAGCCACAGGAAGACGAGCCCGCCGCCGACCACGAGCGCGGCGCCGATCAGCGCGCGGCTGGCCACGTCGGCGGGCAGCCGCAGCAACGGCGCGCGCGGCGGCGCCGTGCGGGCGGCCGCAGGCGCGCGGCGACCGGCGCGGGAGCGGGCGCCTCGGCCGCGGTCGACTGGCGCCAGATCAGCGCCCCGCCGGCGGCCACGAGCAGCACCGGCCACACGATCCCGTCGCTGAACCAGAAGCCCCACTTGCGCAGCAGCAGGAGCGCGGCGAGCGCCAGCAGCACCATCCCGGCGACGACCATCAGCGTCTCGCGGCGGCCGGCGAGGCGCTCGATCGGCGCGAGCTTGCCGTCCTCGCCGCCCATGATCGCCCAGGCCACGGCGTAGAGCGCGATCCCGGTGCCGCCGGCGGCCGCGGTGGCGACGAACAGCACGCGGACGAAGATCGGGTCGACGTTGAAGCGCCGGGCGATCCCCGCGGCCACGCCCGCGATCACGCCGTGCGCCGGGTCGCGGCGCAGCCGAGCGGCGGCGGAGGCGCTCATGGCCGCCATCTTGGCACCGTCAGCCACGGTCGCGGCGACCCTCGAGGCCGGCGGCCAGGAGGATCGCCCCGACCACGGCGATCAGCAGCGGGAGCCCGTAGCCGAACCGCACGTCGATCGCGTCCAGCGCGGTCGAGCAGCAGGAGCGTGCCCGCCAGGGTGATGGCGGAACCGGCGACGAGCGACGTGCGGTCGAGCCGGCTCACGCGCAGTTCGTCCCGTCCGCAAGCGCCGGGCGGCCGCTGTCGTCGAAGAAGGCGGGACCGCGGTTGTGGACCTCGTCGGGGATCGAGCCCTCGCGGACCACCTCGAGCACGCCGACACCGAGCTCGGCGTCGATGTGCAGGGTCGGCCGCGCGGTCGGCTCGTCGCCCGACTCGGCGAACGCGACGTCCACGCCCTCGTGGTCGCGGTCGAGCACGTCGGCCAGGCCGGCGCCGATCGTGACGTCGGACGTCACGCAGGCGTCGGCGGGTACGTAGACGATCACCTCGCCGATGCCGGCGTCGATGGCCATGTCGGTGCGCCCGCTGGGGAGGTCGACGCCGCGCAGGTCGACGTCGAGCTCGCCGATCCCGATCTCGTAGCGGTCGCGCAGCTCGGTCATCGAGGTCGGACGGTACTGGCGCTCGCCGAGGCCGCCGTCGAGGTCGATGTCGGCCGCGGCGACGAGCCCGAGCGGCAGCACGAGCACGAGCGCGGGGACGATCAGCCAGCGGGCGCCGCCGGCGAACGCGGTGCCGATCAGCACGAGGCCGGTCACCACGGCGAGCGAGGCGATGACGACGCCCCCGCCGAGAGCGGCGGCCAGGCCGACACCCACGGCAGCGCCGGCGACGGCGATGGCGAGGAGCCCGAAGAGGACGATGCGGCCGGCGGTGCGCGCCGGATCGGCGTCGCCTGAACCGCCGAACGCTCGCCAGAGCAGGTAACCCGCCAGCCCAATGACGGCGAGGACGAGCAGGCCGGGCCCGAAGAAGAAGAGAGGAGTGCCGAGAAACGCCACCAGCGCGACCCCGAGCACGATCGCGCCCGCCACCGCGGCCGGCTTGCTCCCGCCGCCCGGCCGCTCGGCGCCGTCGGAGGGCACGAACACCAGCAGCAGCAGGTACGCGACGATGCCGATGCCGCCGGCGAACGACAGCGCGACGAACCCGACGCGGAAGAGCAGCGGGTCGAGGTTGAAGTAGCGGCCGAGGCCGGAGGCGACGCCGCCGATCAGGGCGTCGGCGCCCGAGCGGGTGAGCTTCCGGGGCTCCGGCGCAGGCTCGGGGGGCGTGGGTTCGACGTGGGGCTCGTTGGTCATAGGAGCAGCGTGCCGGGACGGCGCCCGAGTTCCTATTGGGAATGACCCTCAGAGCACCCGGATTGATCCCTATGTGCGCGACGTCACGGCTTGCGGCGCGAAGTCGCTACAGGCGGCTCCTATCCTGACGATCACTGTGACCAGAGAGATGACCTCAGACCGCACCCAGGCCTACGGACGCGTCGTCAAGACCCTCGAGGACATCGGGCCCGCCAAGCTGCAGCCCGCCGAGGAAGAGCGCATCCGCGAGGCCGCGGACACCCTGATCTTCGCCGCCGAGCTCGACGAGGCCCGGCCTGCCCTGGCCGACGTCGAGGCGCTGACGGCGCATCTCGTCGCCAGCGAGCGCTGGACGGCCGAGCGCGCCGACGACCTGATTCGCGACCTCGAGGCCTGTGGCCCGGTCGCCCCTGTCGCGTAGCCCTTAGACTGCTCGCGCCGCCACGGCCGGCGGACTGCGATGACGCGACGGGAAGAGATCACACGGCGGGATGCCCTGCGCCAGATGAGCTCGCTGGCGCTGCTGTGCTCGGTCGGCGGGGTGACCGCCGCGAGCCAGAGCCCGCGCACCGTGACCTCGGCGGCGCTGCGCGCGCGTGACAAGGCGCCGTTCCGGCCGTTCCGCGCCGAGCTTCCGCTGATCCCCGAGCTGCGGCCGACGCGCCGTACGCGCACGCGCGACGTCTACGACCTCACGATCCGGCGCGCCGACGCGGAGATCCTGCGCGGCTACGAGACGCCGATCCTCGGCTACGACGGCCGCTTCCCGGGCCCCACGATCCGCGCCCGCCGCGGGCGCGAGGTCGTCGTCCGACAGCGCAACGCGCTCACCGTGCCGGTCAACGTGCACCTGCACGGCGGCGCCGTGCCGGCGGCGCACGACGGCCACCCGATGGACCTGATCGCGCCCGGCACGGTGAAGACCTACCGCTATCCCAACCGCCAGCCCGCGGCCACGCTCTGGTACCACGATCACGCCCACGGCCGCACGGCGCGCTCGGTGCAGCGCGGCCTCGCCGGGTTCTACGTCCTCGAGGACCGCCTCGAGGAGGAGCTGGAGCTGCCGCGCGGCGCCTTCGACGTGCCGCTGATGATCCAGGACCGCGCCTTCAGCCGCGACGGCTCGCTGCGCTACGCGTCCAGCCCCGAGCCCGGCTTCCTCGGCGACACCATCCTCGTCAACGGCGCGGTCGCGCCGCGGATGCGCGTGCGGCGGCGGCTGTACCGGCTGCGGCTGCTGAACGCCTCGAACGCCCGCGAGTACCGGCTCGTGCTGGGCGGGCGGCGGCCGATGATCCAGATCGCGAGCGACGGCGGGCTGCTGGAGCGGCCGCTGAAGCGGCGCGCGATCACGCTGGTGCCCGGCGAGCGCATCGACGTCCTGGTCGACTTCCGCGACTACGCCGCCGGGACCGAGCTCGTGCTGCAGAACGAGCTCGGGCGCCGCGGGACGGTCGCGGTCATGCGCTTCGACGTCGAGCGCGGCGGCGGTGCCGAGGAGGCGCGCGTGCCGGCCCGGCTGCGGGAGCTCGGCGCGCTGCCGGCGCCCGCCGTCGACCGGCGCTTCGAGCTCACGCTGGCGACCGGCACCGGCATCGCCTGGCAGATCGGCGGGCGCTCGTTCGACATGAACCGCATCGACGTGCGGCCGCGGCTCGGCACGTCGGAGCGCTGGACGTTCGCCAACAGCTCGACGCGGCTGCACCCCATGCACACCCACGGCTTCCTGTTCCGCGTGCTCGCGCGCAGCTCCGGGGCGGTGCCGGCGGCCGAGCGCGGCTGGAAGGACACGGTCGCCGTCCGGCCCGGCGAGTCGGTCACCGTCCAGCCGCACTTCGCGCCCTACCCCGGCCGCTACGTGTTCCACTGCCACGCGCTCGAGCACGGCGACTTCGGGATGATGCTGCAGATGGAGGTCGGGCGGTGAGTCTGCTGCTGGCGGCGCTCGCGCTCGTTCCCGCGAACGTCGACGTGCGCGCCAACGACCTGCCGCAGCGGTGGTCGCCGTCGACCGTCGAGATCGAGGTCGGCGACAGCGTGACGTGGCGCTTCGAGGGTACGTCGCTGGCGCACAACGTGGCGTCGACCGGCACCAACTGGAGCTTCCGGACGCCGTTCGACTCCCAGCCCGCGACGTTCACGTTCACGGCTGTGGGCACCTACCGCTTCGTCTGCCAGTCGCACTCCTTCACGATGAACGGGCTCGTGAAGGTCGGCGCCGCGACCCCTGAGCCCGAGCCGGGCGGCGGGCCGCTCGAGAACGGCTCGCCGGCGCCGGGCGTCGACGCCCGGCCGCCGGCGTTCGAGCGCGTGCGGCTGCGCCGCAGGCCCGGCGGGGCACGGATCCGGTACCGCGTGTCCGAGCGCGCCCGCACGGTCGTGCGCGTCAAGCGCGGTGGCCGTCTCGTCTGGCGGCGCGCCGCGCGTGGCCGCCGGGGCGCGCTGCGCGTGCGCGGCCTGGCGCCCGGGCGCTACGCGGTCGCGCTGCGCGCGCGTGACTTCGGCGGCAACCCCTCGCGCATCGTTCGCCGCCCACTTCGCGTGTACCGCTAGCCGCGCGCGGGTAGCGCCCGATCGTGGCGTCCGGAGAGCTGCAGACGATCGAGACGCGCATCCCGGCCCGGCTCGACCGTCTCCCGTGGTCGAGATTCCACTGGCTGGTGATCATCGGCCTCGGGACCGTCTGGATCCTCGACGGCCTCGAGGTGACGATCGTCGGCTCGATCGCCGCGCGGCTGACCGAGGAGGACAGCGGGCTCGTACTGAGCCAGAGCCAGGTGCTCACCGCCGGCTCGATCTACGTCGCGGGCGCGTGCGTGGGCGCGCTGTTCTTCGGGCAGCTGACCGATCGCTTCGGCCGCAAGAAGCTGTTCCTGATCACGCTCCTGGTCTACCTGGTCGCCACCGTGGCGACCGCCTTCGCGGGCTCGGCGCTGTACTTCTTCATCGCGCGCTTCTTCACCGGCGCGGGCATCGGCGGCGAGTACGCGGCGATCAACTCGGCGATCGACGAGCTGATCCCCGCGCGCGTGCGCGGCCGCGTCGACCTGATCATCAACGGCTCGTACTGGCTCGGCGCGGCGGGCGGCGCGCTCGGCGCGCTGATCCTGCTCGACACGTCGATCTTCGCCCCCGACCTCGGGTGGCGGCTCGCCTTCATCCTCGGCGCGGTGCTCGGCGTGGCGATCCTGCTCGTCCGCCGCCACGTGCCCGAGAGCCCGCGCTGGCTGTTCATCCACGGCCAGGACGAGGAGGCCGAGCGGATCGTCGGCGGCATCGAGCAGGAGGTCGAGCGGGAGACCGGCGAGAAGCTCGAGCAGGAGCCGGGCGACGCGATCACCGTCCGCCAGCGCAAGACCGTCTCCTTCCGCACGATCGCCTCGACCGCCTTCAAGACGTACCCGCGGCGCACGGCGCTCGGCCTCGCGCTGTTCGTCGGCCAGGCCTTCATCTACAACGCCGTCACGTTCGGCCTCGGCACGTTCCTGGTCGAGTTCTACGACCTCGACTCGGGCCGCGTGCCGCTGTACATCGCGCTGTTCGCGTTCTCGAACTTCCTCGGGCCGCTCCTGCTCGGGCGGCTGTTCGACACCGTCGGGCGCAAGCCGATGATCACGCTCAGCTACCTCGGCTCCGCCGCCGTGCTCACGGTCCTCACGATCCTCTTCGTCGGGGGCACGCTCGGCCTGTGGGGCTTCATGGCGCTGCTGCTGGTGACGTTCTTCCTCGCCTCGGCCGGCGCCAGCTCGGCCTACCTGACGGTCTCGGAGATCTTCCCGATGGAGACGCGCGCGCTGGCGATCGCGTTCTTCTACGCGATCGGCACCGCGATCGGCGGCATCACCGGCCCGTTCCTGTTCGGCAAGATGATCGAGTCCGGCGAGGAGTCGCAGGTGGCGATCGCGTTCTTCATCGGCGCCGGGGTGATGGCGCTCGGCGGGATCGCCGAGCTGCTGTACGGCATCAAGGCCGAGGGGCAGGACCTCGAGAGCATCGCCAAGCCGCTGAGCGCGGAGGACGCCGAGGAAGAGGAAGAGGAGCAGCCGCGTCCCGCCCGGCGGCGTCGCCGGACCGGGCCGGGGACCGCGCACTCGTCGCCGGGCATGTGGGTCTCGCAGAGCGTGCCGGCGGCCGACCTGCGCCGCGAGGTCGAGGCGATCGAGCGGATCCTGGCCGACCGCGGGCCGATCGAGCGGCGCGAGCTGGCGCGGGCCGTCGGCGCCCGCTTCTGGGGACCGGGCCGCTTCGGCGCCGCGCTGCGCGAGGCGATCGAGTCCGGCCACGCGAAGCGCGCGGGCCGGAACCGCTACCAGAGCGTGTAGCCGCCGTCGGTCACGAGCACCGAGCCGGTGGTGAAGCTCGAGGCGTCGCTCGCCAGGTACACGAGCGACGGGCCGAGCTCCTCCGGCTCGGCGAACCGCTGCATCGGCGGGTCGTCGATCCAGTAGCGCTGGAAGCGCGGGTCGTCGACCGGCGCCATGTCGGTCTTCACGTAGCCGGGAGCCAGCGCGTTGACCCGCACGCCGAACGGCGCCCACTCGGCGGCCAGCGACTTCGTGAGCTGGTGCACCGCGGCCTTGGAGGCGTTGTACGCCGGCTGCATCTGCGGGCGGTTGACGATCATCGCCGAGATCGAGCCGACGTTGACGATCACGCCGCGGCGGCGCTCGACCATCTGGGCGCCCACGATCCGGCTGCAATGCCAGAGCCCGTCGACGTTGACCGCCCAGACCTGCCGCCACTCCTCGTCGGTCACCTCGAGTGCGGGGCGGTGGACGCACGCGCCGGCGTTGTTGACGAGCACGTCGACCGGGCCAAGCGCGTCGGTGACGCGCTCGAGCATCGCCCGCACGTCCTCGGGGTCGGTGATGTCGGCGTGCACGGGCAGCGCCCCAAGCTCCTCGGCCGCAACCGCGGTGCGCTGCTCGTCGCGCGCCGCGATCGCCACGCGCGCGCCGGCCTCGGTCAGCGCGCGGGCGAGCGCGTAGCCGATGCCGCGGTTGCCGCCGGTCACGACGGCGACCCGGTCGTCGAGCCGGAACGCGTCGAGGACGCTCACGGCTGCCCGATCAGCTCGGCGGAGCGCGCGTACAGGTCCGGGCGCGACGCGAGCGTGACGTCGACCGGGCCGCCGCCGTGCAGCGACGCCACGCCCGCCTCGCAGACGGCCGCGGCGGCGTAGCCGTCCCATGCCGACGGGCCGGTCGGCCGGCCGTCGGCGACCGAGGCGACCCAGGCGCGCAGCTCCTCGGCATACGCGGCCGCGAAGCGCTCCTGGTAGCGGGCCGGGACCTCGACGGCGTCCCGCCCGTCGCGCCGGACCTGCACGGTCGCGGGCGTGGCGAGCGCCAGCGTCCCCGTCTCCCCCACCAGCTCGCAGCGGATGTCGTAGCCGTAGCGCGCGTTGACGAAGATCTCGACGTCGACGAGCACGCCGCTCTCCGTCTCCAGCACCACGAGCTGCGGGTCGCGGACCCCCGGCGCCGCAAGCCCGGTCGGCCGCGGCGCGTGCACGGTCACGCGCGTGAACTCGGTACCCAGCAGCCAGCGCACGACGTCGACCTCGTGCACGACGGACTCGACGATGAGCATCTCCGACGTATAGCCCTCGCTGACCGCGGCGTTGCGGTGCACGCAGTGCACGAGCAGCGGCGGGCCGACCACGCCGGCGTCGAGGCGCAGCTTGAGGTCAGCGTAGCCCGGGTCGTAGCGCCGCATGAAGCCGACCTGGACGAGCCGCCGACCGCCGGCGACCTCGGCGTCGACCACCTCCCGGCAGGCATCGGCGGTCGCCGCGAGCGGCTTCTCGCACAGCACCGGCTTGCCGGCGTCCAGGCACGCGCGCACGAAGCCCGCGTGGGTGGCGGCGGGCGAGGCGACGAGCACGGCGTCGACCGCCGCGTCGCGGATCAACTCGCCGGGATCGGCGTGCACGACCGGCACCCCGCACTCGCCGGCGACGCGCTCGGCCTGGCTCGGCAGGGCGTCCGACACCGCGGCGACCTCCGCGCCGGACACGTACGCGCTCAGCAGCCGCACGTGGGTGCTCCCCATCAGCCCCGCCCCGATGACCCCGACGCGCACGCCCATGGCTCAGACCGCGGTCGGGAAGTGCATGTGGCCGCGGTGGTGGGCGGCGTCCTGCGCCTCCTCGGGCCAGCGGCTGGTGATCGCCTTC
The DNA here is from genome assembly GCA_963789005.1 of uncultured Solirubrobacteraceae bacterium. Lineage (GTDB taxonomy): Bacteria > Actinomycetota > Thermoleophilia > Solirubrobacterales > Solirubrobacteraceae > DASSUW01. The sequence goes on along the minus strand of CAWBIZ010000002.1, from coordinate 188,285 downwards.
CCGCGGGTGTAGAAACGGATCCCCTCGGGCCCGTGGATGTGGTGGTCGCCGAACAGCGAGTCCTTCCAGCCGCCGAACGAGTAGAAGGCCATCGGGACCGGGATCGGGATGTTGATGCCGATCATCCCCACCTTGACCTTGCGCTTGAAGATCCGCGCCGCCTGCCCGGAGCCGGTGAAGATCGCGGTGCCGTTGGCGTACGGGTTGGCGTTGATGAGCTCGATCGCGGCCTCGAGGTCGGGCACGCGGACGACCCCCAGCACCGGCCCGAAGATCTCGTCGCGGTAGATCGCCATGTCGGCGGTGACGTTGTCGAACAGCGTCGGGCCGACCCAGAAGCCGTCGCCGTCCATCTCCAGCTCGCGGCCGTCGACGACCGCATCGGCGCCCGCCTCGACGCCCTGGCCGATGTAGCCGAGGATCCGCTCGCGCGCCTGCGAGGTCACGACCGGGCCCATGTCCGAGCCGGGCTCCAGCCCGGGCCCGACCTTGATCTCGCGCGCCTTGCGCTCGAGCCGCTCGATCAGCGGGTCGGCGGCGTCGCCGACCGCCACGGTCACGGCGATCGCCATGCAGCGCTGGCCGGCCGAGCCGAAGCCGGCGGCGGTCAGGTGGTTGGCCGCGAAGTCGAGATCGGCGTCGGGCATCACGACGGCGTGGTTCTTCGCGCCGCCGAGCGCCTGGACGCGCTTGCCGTGGGCGATCCCGGTCTCGTAGACGTACTTGGCGATCGGGGTCGAGCCGACGAACGAGACGGCCGCGACGTCGGGGTGCTCGAGCAGCGCGTCGACCGCCACCTTGTCGCCGTGCACGACGTTGAAGACGCCGTCGGGGAGGCCGGCCTCGGCGTACAGCTCGGCGACGAGGTTGGAGGCCGAGGGGTCGCGCTCGGACGGCTTGAGCACGAACGTGTTGCCGCACGCGATCGCCATCGGGTGCATCCACATCGGGACCATGGCCGGGAAGTTGAACGGCGTGATCCCCGCGCACACGCCCAGCGGCTGCCGGAACGAGTACGCGTCGATGTCGGTCGACACCTGGTCGGAGTACTCGCCCTTGAGCAGCTGCGGCAGCCCGCACGCGTACTCGACGACCTCGAGCCCGCGGATGACCTCGCCCTTGGCGTCGTCGACCACCTTGCCGTGCTCGGAGGCGATGATCCGCGCGAGGTCGTCGACGTGCTTTTCGACCAGGTTGCGGAACGCGAACATCACGCGCGCGCGCCGCGTGAGCGAGACGTCGCCCCACGACTCGAACGCGGTCGCGGCTGCCTGTACCGCGCGGTCGACGTCCTCGCGCTCGGCGAGGACCACCTCGGCCTGCTGCTCGCCCGTCGCCGGGTCGTACACGGGCGCCGTGCGGCGGGAGCTGCCCGGCGTCTCGGCACCGCCGATGCGGTGCTGGATCGTCCTCGTCGTCGTCGTGCTCACGGCGTCACCTTCTGTCGGGATCCCAGGTAGTTCTGCTGCTGCCGCTTGTCCTGCTCGTAGGCGGCACGCGCCGCCTGCGTCGTTTCGAGCTCCGAGACCTCGGAGACGGGCACGTCCCACCAGGACTCGGAGCTCGGGGCTCCGGCGAGCGGGTCGGTCTGCACCTGCACCACGGTCGTCACGTCAGCGGCGACCGCCTCGCGCAGCGCCGCCTCGAACTCCTCGATCGTCGTGGCATCGATCACGCGGGCGCCGAGCCCGGCTGCGCTGAGCCCGAGGTCGACGGGCAGGATCTCGTCTGTGCCCGGGTATCGGTAGCGGGTGCCGAAGCGCTGCGAGCCGACGCTCTCCGACAGCGCACCGATCGACGCGTAGCCGTGGTTCTGCACGAGCACGATCGTGAGCTTGAGGCGCTCCGCGACGGCGGTGACGATCTCCTGGGCCATCATCAGGAACGACCCGTCGCCGACCATCACGAACACCTCGCGGTCGCGGTCGGCCAGCTTCACGCCCAGGCCGCCGGCGATCTCGTAGCCCATGCACGAGAAGCCGTACTCGACGTGATAGCCCTTCGGGTCGCGCGTGCGCCACAGCTTGTGCAGGTCGCCGGGCATGCTCCCCGCCGCGCACACGACGACGTCGCGCGGGCCGCTGACCCGGTTGACGACGCCGATCACCTCGCTCTGGGCGGGGAGCGGCGCGTGGCCGAGCGTGTAGGCGCGCTCGACCGTCTCATCCCAGTCGGCGGCCAGCTCGCGCGCGCGCTCACGGTACTCGTCGGCGACCGTGAAGCCGCCGAGCGCCTCCAGTCCCACGCGCGCGTCGGCCACGAGCGGCAGCCCGGCGTGCTTGAAGGCGTCGACGGGCGCGACGTTGAGGTTGACGAAGGCGGCGTCAGCCGGGAAGGCGCTCCGCGAGGCGGTCGTGAAGTCGCTCCAGCGGGTGCCGACGCCGAGCACGACGTCGGCCTCGCGGGCCAGCGCGTTCGCGGCCGGCGTGCCCGTCGCCCCGATCGCGCCGACCGCCTGGGGATGGTCGTACGGGAGCGAGCCCTTGCCCGCCTGGGTCTCGGCCACAGGGACGCCGGTGGCCTCCACGAACGCCCGCAGGGCATCGGTCGCCTCGGCGTAGATCGTCCCGCCGCCGGCCACCACCAGCGGCCGCTGCGCCCCGCGCAGCAGCTCGTTCGCCTGCGTCAGCGCCTCGGGCTCGGGCAGCGGGCGCCGCACGTGCCAGACGCGCTTCTCGAACAGCTCCTCCGGCCAGTCGAACGCCTCGGCCTGCACGTCCTGGGGCAGCGAGAGCGTGACCGCGCCGGTCTCCACCGGGTCGGTGAGCACGCGCATCGCCGCCAGCAGCGCCGACGGCAGCTGCTCGGGGCGGTTGATGCGATCCCAGAAGCGCGAGACCGGCTTGAAGCAGTCGTTGACGGAGATGTCGTAGGAGGTCGGGGCCTCGAGCTCCTGCAGCACCGGGCTCGCGACGCGGGTGGCGAAGATGTCGCCGGGGAGCAGGAGGACGGGCAGCCGGTTGATCGTCGCCAGTGCCGCCCCGGTGACCATGTTGGTGGCGCCCGGGCCGATCGACGACGTGCACGCCAGCGTCGAGAGCCGGTTCTTCATCCGCGCGTAGGCGACCGCGGCGTGGACCATCCCCTGCTCGTTGCGGGCGTGGTGGAACGGGATGCCCTCCTCCTGTAGAAGCGCCTGGCCCACGCCGGCCACGTTGCCGTGGCCGAAGATCCCGAAGCAGCCGGCGATCAGCCGCTGCTCGGCGCCGTCGCGCTCCGTGTACTGGTTCGCGAGGAAGCGGACCAGCGCCTGCGCGACCGTCAACCTCATGCGTGCCTCCTCGCTTGGGTCATGGGCAGCCGCGGGTCGAGCTCCTGGCCGGCCCACGTGTCCCGGATCCAGGCGTGCGCGGGGTCGTCGGTGAAGCGCCACGCGCGCTCGCCCGGGCCCGCCATCACGTTCAGGTAGTAGAGGTCGTAGCCGGGAGCGGCCATCGACGGCCCGTGATAGCCACACGGCATGTCGATCGTGTCGCCGGTGCGGACCTCTCGCAACACGTCCATCCCGCCGTACACGCGCTGGTAGGCGAAGCCGCCGCGGGCGACCTCGAAGTAGTAGATCTCCTCGAGCGCGACCTCCACCCCGGGGACATCCTCGTCGTGCTTGTGCGGCGGGTACGACGACCAGTTGCCGCCCGGCGTGAGCACCTCGACGGCGATCAGCGCGTCGGCCTCGAACGCCTCCGGCGAGCAGAAGTTGTTCACCTGCCGGCTCGCCTGGCCGGCGCCGCGCAGCTCGACGGGCACGTCCGCGGCGGCTCCGTAGCGCGGCCGTAGCCGCCGGCGCGCGGCGGCCGCGGGCAGCGCGAACCGCCCGCCCGCTTCGGAGGCGATCCCGACCTCGGCGTCACGCGGCGCGTACACGAAGTCGGTGACCGCGGAGAACACACTCTCGCGGCCCTCGAGCTCGAACCGCTCGCCGTCGACCGTGACGGTGGCGGCGCCGGCCAGCGGCAGGACGATGACCTCGTCGCCGCCCGTAGGGAAGCCCGCGCTGCTGCCCGGCTCCAACTCGATCGCTCGCAGCCGGGCGTGGTTCATGCCGTCGCCCCCGCCAGCAGCGCTTCGACCTCGGCCTCGGTCGGCATGTCGTCCGCGCACGCCAGGCGGGAGGCGACGAGCGCGCCCGCGGCGTTGCAGAAGCGCATGACGCGCTCGAGCTCCCAGCCGGCGAGCAGCCCGTGGCAGAGCGCTCCCCCGAACGCGTCGCCCGCGCCGAGGCCGTTCACGACCTCGACCGGCACGGGCGGCACCTCGACCGTCTGCTCGCCGTCGGAGGCCAGCACGCCCTTGGGGCCCTGCTTGACGACCGCCAGCTCCACGCCGAGCGCGTGTGCGGCCGCCGCCGCAGCCTCGGGATCGCGCGTGCCGACAGCCGTCTCCCACTCGTCGAGGTTGCCGGCCGCCACGGTCACATGCGGCAGCGCCTCCGCCACCCAGCGGCGCGCCTCCTCGCGAGAGGACCAGAACATCGGCCGGTAGTCGAGGTCGAGGATCGTGATGCCGGCCTTGCCTCGAGCCTCCAGCGCGGCCAGCGTGGCGGAGCGGCTGGGCTCCTGCGAGAGGCCGGTGACCGTGACCCAGAAGATGCGCGCGGCGCGGATTGCGTCGAGGTCGAGCTCGTCGGTGTGGATCTCGAGGTCCGGCGCCTTCGGCTCGCGGTAGAAGTAGAGCGGGAAGTCGTCGGGCGGGAAGATCTCGCAGAAGGTGACGGGGGTAGGCAGGCTCGCGACGGGCGTGACGAAGCGGTCGTCGACGCCAAAGCGGCGCAGCGCGTCGTGCAGGAACTCGCCGAACGGGTCGGCGCCCGTGCGGGTGACGACCGCCGCCCGCCGTCCGTGACGGGCGGCGGCCACCGCCACGTTGGTCGCGCTGCCGCCGAGGAACTTGCCGAAGCGCTCGACCTCGCGCAGGGAGACGCCGGCCTCGAGCGGGTAGAGGTCGACCCCGATCCGGCCCATCGTGATGACGTCGAAGGCGGTCACCATCCAGCATGCTCCCGCAGCCACGCCCGGTTGCGCTCCTGCTCGGCGGCCGCGGCGGCGAAGGCGCCGTCGGCGTCGGCCAGCACGCGGTCCTGCTCGACCACGACCCACCCGTCGTAGCCGCGCGCGTCGAGCGCCGCGCAGAAGCCGTCCAGATCCACGTCGCCGTCGCCGAGCGCGCAGAACAGGCCGCGCTGCCACGCCGTCAGGGTGTCGGCACGCTCGGCCTTCACGCCGGCGAGCACGGAGAGCCGCACGTCCTTGACGTGCACGGCGCCGACGCGCTCGCCCCAGTCCTCCAGGGCCGTGACGCCGTCACCGCCGGCGACGGCGAGGTGCCCGGAGTCGAGCAGGAGCATCACGTCGGTGTCCTCGAGGAACCGCTCGATCTCGGGGACGCCTTCGACGTAAGTGGACGTGTGGTGGTGGAAGACCGGCTCGTAGCCCCGCTCGCGCGCGGCATCGACCGCCCGCTCGACGCCCTCCACCAGCGCGCCCCAACGGGCGTCGTCGAGCCGCAGCGAGGCGTCCTCGCCGCCGCGTCCGGGGTTCGCGATCCGCTCCGGCCCGCCGGCATCGCACAGCACGGGGAGCGCGCCGTTCGCGCCCGCGGCGTCGAACAAGTCGAGCGTGTGGTGCAGCCCGGCGAAGTCCCACCCGTCGCGCTCGCTGAACGCGATCGGCACGAAGCCGCCGACGACGTGGAGCTCGTGGGCCTCGAGCCGCTCGCGCAGGGCGCCGCCCTCGCCGAGATAGCCGGGCGGCCCGAGGTCGACCCCCGCGTAGCCCGCGCCGGCGATCGCGTCCAGCACCGCGTCCGGCTCGGGGACCGGGAAGGTCGTGCCGACCGTCATCTCGAAGGCGCCGTAGCTGAGCGGCGCGTTGGCGACGCGCACGGTCATCGCGCCGGCTCCCAGCCACCGCTCCGCGCGGACCGCTCGATCGCGTCGAGCACGCGCGCGGTGGCCACCATCTCGGCCAGCCCGGGGGCGTCCTGCTCGCCGCGTGCGACCGCGGCCACGAACGTGCGCGCCTCGAGCACGCGCAGGTCGTCGTAGCCCATCGGCACGCCCGCGCCGGGCTGGAAGGCCGCGAAGTCCGGATGCTGAGCGCCGGCGACGACTCGCATGTACCCCTCGTCGTCGCCGTTCTCGGCGAGCTGGAAGCGCTCGAGCTCGTTCATGCGCTCGAGCTCCCAGGCCAGCGCGCCCTTGGTGCCGTGGACCTCGAAGCGCATGGCGACGTGCGGGCCGACGATCACGCGGCTTGCCTCGAGCGACCCCACCGCGCCGCCGCCGAGCTCGACCAGCGCCGCGGCCCAGTCCTCGTTGTCGACGTCCACGAGCTCGTCGGTCTCGACGCGGCTGAAGTGGGTGCCCGTGCCGGCAGCGAGCGGCGGCCGGCGCGGGATCATCGTGGCCGTGCGACCGCTGAGGCGCTCGATCGGGCCGACCAGGTGGTGGGTCATGTCGACGATGTGCGCCATCAGGTCGCCGAGGGCGCCGGAGCCGGCGTCGGCGCGGAAGAAGCGCCACGAGGCGGCGGCGTCCGGCCGATTGGCGTAGTCGGCGAGGAAGGTGCCGCGATAGTGGTTGACGTCGCCGATCTCGCCGGCGTCGATCAGCCGCTTGGCGTGCTGGACGGCGGGCGCGAAGCGGTAGCAGAAGCCGACGCCGCTGACGACGCCTGCGCGCTCCGCGGCGTCGGCGACGGCGAGCGTGTCGTCGAGCCCGCGGCCGACGGGCTTCTCCACCCAGACGTGCTTGCCGGCCGCGATCGCCGCCAGCGCCACCTCGCGGTGCATCGCGTTCGGGGTCGTCACGCTCACGGCCTCGACCTCTGGATGCTCGACGACGGCGCGCCAGTCCGCGGTCGTCGCCTCGAAGCCGAGCAACTCGGCGTGCGCGCGCCGGTCGGCGGCGAGGTCGGAGGCGATCACGAGCCGCGGCTCGACGCCGAGCTCGGGAAAGTGCTCGACCAGACGGCGGTAGGACGCCGTATGGACGCGCCCCATCCAGCCCAGGCCGACCACCCCGATGCCCAGCTTCCTCCCCATCTCCCCTCCCGTCAGGCCCGTAGCCTGAGCGACCGCAATCGATTCCGGAGCCTGGAATCGATTGCAGAAATGGCGCTCATTGTCAAGCCGCGCAGCCGCATGAGCGACGCACCCGCAGCTCCACGGGCACGCGCTGGACCGCCGGAGCCGCCGATACGGCAGGCCCGGTGCCGTTGAGCGCCGCCAGCAGGAGGTCGGCGGCGCGGCGACCGAGCTCGTGGTCGTGGCGGTCGAGCGACGTGATCGGTGGCTCGAGCAGGTCGGCGTACGGGGGCTCGTCGAACGAGACGATGGCGAGATCCTCGGGCACCCGCACGCCGCGGGCGCGAGCGGCCTGCAGGAGGCCCATCGCGAGCGTGTCGGTGGCGGCCACGACCGAGGTCGGCGGCTCGTCGAGCCCGAGCAGCTCGATGCCGGCGGTGCGCGCAGCGGTGGCACCGTGCAGCGGATCGGCGAAGCGGATGTACTCCGGGGGGAGCGCGAGGCCGGCGCGACCGGCGGCGGCGCGGAACCCGTCGAGGCGCTCGCGGGCGGTGAACACGCCCGGCGTGCGGCCGTCGCCGGAGGTGTCCGGCGGACCGACGTACGCGATCCGCCGCTGACCGTGCTCCTGCACCAGATGGTCGACGAGCAGCGCAACGCCGTCGGCGTTGGCCAGCGCGATCGCCCCGACACCGACGTCGGGAAGCACGTCGTCGAAGAACACGGCTGGGACGCCGATGTCCTCATAGCCCCCGTACGTGGCGATGATCAGGCCGTCGACCTGGTGCGCCCGGAGGCTGCGGATCGCCTCGCGCTCGCGCGCGGCGGCGCGGCCCGTGTTGACCACCAGGACGTGGTAGCCCGCGGCCTCGAGCACTTCCTGCACGCCCTTCAGCGCGGTGCCGTAGAAGGCGGCCGCCACGTCGGGGATCACGAGCCCGACGGCCATCGTCGAGCCACGTCGCAGCGACCGGGCGAGCTGGTTCGGCTCGAAGCGCAGCCGCTCCGCAGCGGCCCATACGCGCTCCCGCGTAGGGGCGCTGACGTGCGTACCGGCACCGAGGGCGCGCGACGCGGTCGACAGTGACACGCCGGCGGCCGCTGCCACGTCCGCCAGCGTCGGCCGCCGTGCGGTACGTTCCTCGGAGGCCATGCGCGGGAGGCTACAGGGCTTGACAAACGATCCCGAACCGGCATACCCTGCGCCCGCACTTGGAATCGATTGCACGGAGCTGCGCCGAGGGAGCGCGACCCGTGCGGGAACGGCTGCGCCCGTCCGGACGCAGCCTGAGGAGGAGGGGAGCGATGTCGAGGACCTGGCACGTCGTGTCGGCGGTTCTGCTGTCTGCTCTGCTGGCCTTTGGTCTCGCCGCGTGCGGTGACGACGACGAGGGCGGCGGCGGCGGAGGCGGCGCGAGCGGTGGCGGCGAAGAAGAGGTCACCGTCGGGCTGATCACCAAGACGGAGTCGAATCCGTTCTTCGTGAAGATGAAGGAGGGCGCGCAGGCCGCGGCCGAGAAGGAGAACGTGAAGCTGCTGACGGCGTCGGGCAAGTCGGATACCGACAACGCCAGCCAGGTCACGGCGCTCGAGAACATGACGACGCAGGGCGCCAAGGGGATCCTGCTGGTGCCCGCCGACTCGAAGGCCGTCGTGCCGGCGATCGAGAAGGCGCGCGCGGCGGGCGTGATCGTGATCGCGCTCGATACGCCGACCGACCCCGAGGAGGCCGCCGACGCGCTGTTCGCGACCGACAACCTCAAGGCCGGCGAGCTGATCGGCCAGTACGCCAAGGCCAAGGTCGAGGAGTTGGGGATCGAGCCGAAGATCGCGATGCTCGACCTCGCGCCCGGCATCACCGTCGGGCAGCTGCGCCATGACGGCTTCCTCAAGGGCTTCGGGATCGAGGAGGGCGACCCGGCGATCGTCGGCGCCGCGCCGACGCTCGGTGACACCGCGAAGGGCCAGGCGGCGATGGAGACGCTGCTGCAGAAGGATCCCGACGTCAACGTGATCTACTCGATCAACGAGCCGTCCGGGTTCGGCGGCGCGAACGCGCTCAAGGCGGCCGGCAAGAAGCCCGATGACTTCATCCTCGTGTCCGTCGACGGCGGTTGTGACGCGATCGCGCGCGGGATCAAGACCGGCGTGATCGACGCCACGAGCCAGCAGTACCCGCTCAAGATGGCGCAGCTCGGGGTCGAGAAGGTGGCCGCCGCGGTTCGCGGCGGCGAGAAGCCCTCGGGGTATCTGGACACCGGCGTCGAGCTGATCGCCAAGGACCCGGCCGAGGGCGTGGAGTCCAAGGACCCGGCCTACGGCGAAGAGAACTGCTGGGGGTAGGTCGTGGCGACCGAGCCTCAGACCGCGGGGGCGCCTTCGGGCGCCCCCGCCCCCGCCGCCGGCGGCCGCAAGGTCCCGAAGGTTTCCGGAGATCGGGTGGCGCAGCTGGGGCCGCTGATCGCCCTGCTCCTCGCGTGCGCGTTCTTCACGACGCAGTCTGACCAGTTCCTGGATCCGACGAACTTCTCGCTGATCCTCCAGCAGGTGATGGTGATCGGCACGCTGGCGATCGGCCAGACGCTGATCATCCTGACGGCCGGCATCGATCTCTCGTGCGGAACGGCGATGGCGCTCGGATCGATCGTCATGACCAAGCTCGCCGTCGACTCCGGCGTGCCGCCGCTGATCTCGATCCTGCTCGGGGTCGCGACCTGCGCGCTCGTCGGCTTCGTCAACGGCGGCCTGGTGGTCGGGCTCTCGCTGCCGCCGTTCATCGTGACGCTGGGCACGTTCAGCATCTGCTCGGCGCTGACGCACATCTACTCCAAGGACGAGACGATCTCCGGCCTGCCGAGCGTGATGACCAAGCTCGGCGAGTCGTTCCAGATCGGCGACACGGCGGTGACCTACGGGTCGCTCGTCGCGCTCGCGCTGTTCGTCGTGTTCTGGTTCGTCCTCACCCAGACGACGTGGGGCCGCCGCGTGTACGCGCTCGGCGACAACCCCGAGGCGACGCGTCTGATGGGCGTTCCCGTGCGCAGGCAGCTGCTGATGGTCTACCTCGTCGCCGGCGCGATCTACGGCGTCGCGGCGCTGCTGCTGATCTCCCGCACCAACGTCGGCGACCCGAACGCGGGCGCGACCGACAACCTCGACGTGATCACCGCCGTGGTGCTCGGCGGCACCAGCCTGTTCGGCGGTCGAGGCACGATGATCGGGACCCTGATCGGGGCGCTGATCATCGGCGTCGTCCGCAACGGGCTGGTGCTGATGGGCGTCGCGTCGACGTACCAGATCCTCATCACCGGCATCCTGGTGATCGTCGCCGTGTCGGTCGATCAGATCGCGAGGAAGCGCGCATGACCGACACCAGCCAGACGCCGATCCTCTCGGCCAAGGGCCTGAAGAAGCGCTACGGGAACGTGACCGCCATGGACGGCGCCGACTTCGAGCTCTATCCGGGAGAGATCCTCGCCGTCATCGGCGACAACGGGGCCGGCAAGTCGAGCATGATCAAGGCGCTCTCGGGCGCCACCATCCCCGACGAGGGCGAGATCCGCCTCGACGGCGAGGTCGTGCGCTTCAAGACCCCGCACGACGCGCGCGAGGCGGGGATCGAGACGGTCTATCAGGACCTGGCCGTCGCGCCGGCGCTCGACATCGCGACGAACCTGTTCCTCGGTCGCGAGAAGCGGCGCGCCGGCCCGCTCGGGAGCATCTTGCGGATGGTCGACCACAAGGGCCAGAGGGAAGAGGCCGTCAAGCAGATGAAGGCCCTGCAGATCGGCATCCGCTCGATGAGCCAGGCGGTCGAGACGCTCTCAGGCGGCCAGCGCCAGGGCGTCGCTGTCGCGCGCGCCGCCGCGTGGGCGCGCAAGCTCGTGATCATGGACGAGCCGACGGCGGCACTCGGCGTCAAGGAGTCCGGCCAGGTGCTCGAGCTGATCAAGCGGGTGCGCGACAGCGGGCTGCCGGTGATCCTGATCAGCCACAACATGCCGCACGTGTTCGAGATCGCCGACCGGATCCATATCCACCGGCTCGGCAAGCGCGTGGCGGTCGTGGACCCCAAGACGCACACGATGCACGAGGTCGTGGGGATCATGACCGGCGCCGTGGTGCACGACCTCGAGCACCCCGACGAAGACCAGGACGGTCACGCGCCGGCCGGCACGGACCCGGAACAGGAGCAGAAGCCCGCCGAGCCGGCGGGCTGAGGGACGTCAAAGCCCGCCGCCGTGGACTCCTTCCCACGGCGGCGGGCGACGCCTAGGCGCTCAGGCGCGGGCGCGAGCAGCTCTGGTCGTGGCACACCTCCGGCCGCTCGGGGTACGAGCTCGCGTGGAAGTGGACGACGTCGTCGCGCTCTGGGCGCAGGATGCTGTTCAGGGTGGAGATGATTCGAGCCATGGTTCGGGGAGCCTTTCCGGTGTTCGGGTGCGTGGGGACGCAGATCCAGCGTATGAGGCTCACTCTGTGAGATCCGTCCGCTCGTGGCGGACTCCCATGCCCTAGCCGAACAGCACGCCGCGCTCGAGCGCGAGCCGGACGAGCTCGGCGCGCTTGCGGTTCTGCGGCATCCCGTCGATCCCGAACAGCTCGAACATCGCGTGCAGGTGGCTCTTGACCGTGTCGACCGTGACGAACAGCTCGGCCGCGATCTCGGCGTTGGAGGCCGGAGCCGCGAACGCCCGAGCCAGCGCCGGGGTGCAGAGCGCCACGAGGACGCGGCGCTGCGCGGCGGTGAGGTCGGGCACGGTCGGGTACCGCGTCGTCGTCGTGGTGGCCACCGCAGCGCCCGCGGCCACGAACACGAGCAGCGTGCCCCCGATGGTGATGGCGTCGCCGCCCTCGAGCCGCCGCCGGCCGTGGACGCGCTGCCCGTTGACGTACGAGCCGTTGCGCGAGAGCCCGTCGTCGAGCAGGGTCCACGAGTCGCCAACGCGGTCGAGCACCGCATGCGCGCGCGAGACCTCGGTGTCCCAGGCGAGGGAGACGTCGCTGCGCGGCTCGCGGCCGATGCTCAGGCTGCCGACATCGGCGCTGAGCTCCACGATCCGCTGCCGCCGGCCCGCGTCGAGATAGACGAGGAACGGCACCCCGCGGCGCTCGGTCGCCAAGCGCTCGGCGAGCTCGGTCGCCGAGACCGTCCGAAGCGCGGCCGGTAGCGCCTTCACGGCGCAACGCTACCGCAAAGTGGTAGCGGTTTCCGACCTTTGGGGCATGGTTCACCGGGCGTCGGAAGAGGTACGGTCTGGCTCCGATCCTCTCTCCGTCACCGGAGGTCCATATGCACCGACGTCGCATGGCGGCCCTGGCCGTCCCGCTGGTCGCCGCCGCGGCCACCCCCGCGTTCGCCGACTCACGCCCGGCCACGTCGACGGGCCCCAGCACGACCACGCCGCCGTACGTGATCCCGGCTGCCGACGGCGTCCGCATCTCGTCGCTGCTCACGGTCGACGACGGCGCCGCGTCCAACGGCTACGAGCTCGACGGAATGCCGGACGGGCTCGGCGCCCAACGTGCGGGGCACAACCAGTTCACGCTGTACATGAACCACGAGTTCAACGCGCTCACCGGGACGACCCGGCGGCATGGCCAGAAGGGGGCGTACGTCTCGAAGCTCGGGATCAACCGCCGGACCCTCGAGGTCGAGACCGGCGAGGACCTGATCAATCCTGGCGTGCAGTACTGGGACTACGTCGGCCAGCGCTACCAGGCCACAGGGCCCGCCGGCGGCGCGAACCCGCGTCTCCCCGGCGACACGTTCGCGCCGCATGGCGACGCGTTCGCGCGCTTCTGCTCGGCGACGCTCAGCGTCCCGCGGCAGTTCGAGAGCCGTCACAGCCATCGCGGCTACGACGGCCGCATCTACTTCGCCAACGAGGAAAACGGCAACGAGGGCCGCGTCTTTGGCGTGCTCGAGGACGGCACCACCGAGCAGCTGCCGCGCCTCGGGCTCTTCTCGTGGGAGAACACCATGCCGGCGTACAACCGGTCGGACACGACGGTGACGATCGGGACCGAGGACACCGCGTTCGGCCAGCTGCGGATCTACGAAGGCGTCAAGCGCAGCCGCGGCAACGCGTTCGACCGTGCGGGCCTCACGAACGGCGTCACGTCAGTGCTCGACCTGGCGGACGAGACCGTCCGGACCGATCCCCAGTTCCGCGCCAAGTACGGCACCGGCACGCCGGTCGAGTTCGGGCTCGCGGAGGTCGACTGGGACCAGTCGGGCCTTCGCCAGCAGGTCGAGGCGGCGGCCGACGGGCTCACGCTCAACCGGATCGAGGACGGCGCCTGGGATCCGCGACATCCGGACGTCCTCTACTTCGTCACCACCGAGGGGGGCGACCGGACGCGGACGGACCCGACGATCCCGCGCGATGGCGGCGGGCTGTGGAAGCTCACGTTCGAGGACATCGAGCACCCCCGCCTCGGCGGCACGATCGAGTTGCTGCTCGACGGCACGGAGGCGCCGTACCTGAACAAGCCGGACAACGTCGCGCTCGATCGCCACGGCAACCTGCTGATCCAGGAGGACCCCGGCAGGGGCCCGCACGTCGCCCGGATCGTGGCCTACGACACGCGCACCGGCGCCCGCGGTGTGGTGGCCTCGTTCGACCCCGAGCAGTTCGCCCCCGGGGCCTCCCGCTTCATCACCGACAACGAGGAGTCGAGCGGCATCATCGACGCCAAGCACGTGCTCGGCGATGGCTGGTTCCTGTTCACGGCCATGGTCCACGCGCCGGCCGCCGTCCCGGCGCACGTGGAGCTCGGTCAGCTGCTGGCCATGAAGGTGGACGACTTCGACGCGGTGTACGACGGTCAGTGAGGTGACGGCTGGCGGCCAGGGCGGCCGATCCGCAGGGACTCGATCCCTACCGGCTCGACCTGGTCCGCCAGCCGCAGCCGTGAGGCGCGCGCCTCGGAAGGGGCGAACACGCCGACGTCGCCCTCGATCAGCGTCACGGCGTCGCCGAGGCGCGCCGCGCCGCCCGAGATCACGACGAGGTCGAGGCGGTCGTCGGCGGTCAGGCGCAGCAGCCCGAGCGCCGAGCCGAAGCCGTCGTTCGGTAGGTCGTCTCCCGGCACACCGGGCTGGCCCCGGTCCCACGTGCTGCTGCCGGTCAGCGCATAGCCGCGCCGGCCGCCGCGGATGATCGTCACCGCCCCCGCGCCGCGGCGCTTGTACGGCGCCGCGACGACCATGTCCGCGAAGCCGTCCGAGTCGACGTCGCCGACGTCGACGATCGTGCCGAAGCCGTCGCCCGGCTCGTCGACGCCACGGACGTTCGGCGAGTCCTGGTCGATCACAGTCGGCCGGGTGCTCGGTCCGCGTGGCCCGCCGCGCCAGAGGCGGACCTCCCCTCCGTCGTCCGGCTCCCCGGTGCCGTCCCCCTGGACGATGTCCTCGTAGCCGTCGCCGTTGACGTCGGCGATCGCGAGCGACGAGGTCCCGCCGTCGGCCGTGATGCCGAGTCGCTCGCAGCGGGTCGGGCCGCGCCGCGTGCCCGGACAGTACGCCAGGTGCCCGGACTCCTCCGCGCTCAGCCGATCCGGGGCGCCGGCGATGACATCGATGTGGCCGTCGTCGTCGATGTCACCGACCCGCACGCGGTTGCCGAAGTCGGCCAGCGGCTCTCCCGGCGGCGGGATCGTCCTGGCGCGCGAGACGTCAAGGCCCGCGGGCGAGCCGAAGATGATCTGCAGCACTCCGTCACCCGGCCGTGCGGGCGACCGCCCGGGCGTCCCGATCACGAGATCGCCGAAGCCGTTGCCGTCGAGGTCCCCAGCGGCGAGGCCCAGCCCGTACCGGCCGCCCCCGGGAGGCAGGCGCGTGGCCGTCGCGTCGATGCGCTGGTTCCGCCCTCCGTCGAGCCCCGCCGGCGTCCCGTACGCCAGCGCCACGAGCTCGCGTCCCGGCGCGCCGATCGCGAGGTCGGCCCGGCCGTCGCTGTCGAAGTCGGCGCTGGCGAGCCCGGCGCCGAACCGGTCGCTGTCGCGGAACGGCCCCGGCACCCCGACGTCGGCGGCCGTGATCACCGCCGACTCGCTGGCGCCGGGGCCTTCATGCACGAGCACGACGCCGCTCCCCACGCCCGCGCCGCGCCGTGCCGACCCGGGCAGCGCGAGCACGAGCTCCTCGCGCCCGTCGCCGTCGAAGTCGAACGGCGTCACGGTACGCGACGCCGGCGAGCGGGGGTCGTCGTCGGGGCGGAGCAGGACGAGCGCGAGGAGGGCAGCCGTCACGGTCACGGCCGCGGCCGCGGCGACCCCGCGGCGCGAGATCCCGTCGCGCGGCCTCGCCGTCGCGGTCCGGCGGTCCGGCTCGACCACCGTCGGCGCCGGCGGCGGGGAGTCGGCGGTGGTCCCGGCAGCGGCGGCGACAGGTGGGTCGTCGTCGGGCGCCCGCGGTGGAGCGGCGATCCCACCGGCACGCCGCCAGTACGGTCCGAGCCCGTCGACGGCGATCTCCTCGAGCGCCTCCCATGCGGCCGTCGCCGACGCCGGTCGCCTCGACGGGTCCTTGGCGAGCAGCCAGTTCACCCACTCGCGCACCCTCGACGGGACGTCCGGGGCATGGTCGGTGAGCGGCGGCGGAGGCGTGTGGACGTGCTGGTAGAGCACCGCCACCGGCGTCGTGCCCTCGAACGGCTGCCGGCCGGCCAGGAGCTCGTAGGCGATCACGCCGACCGCGTAGACGTCGGTGTACGGGCCCAGCGGCTGGCTTTGCGCCTGCTCCGGCGACATGTACGCGGGCGTCCCGATCGCGCTCCCGGTGCTCGTCAGCGGGGCTGTGACGGCGTTGTACGCGCGCGCGATCCCGAAGTCGGCGAGCTTGATGCCGCCGCGAGGCGTGAGCAGGATGTTCTCGGGCTTGAGATCGCGGTGGGCGACGCCGCGCTCCTCCGCATGGCCGAGGCCGGTGAGCACTCCCTCGAGGACGCGGAAGACCTGCGGCAAGGCGAGCCTGCCGACGAACGGGCGCAGGGAGCCGCCGGCGACGTACTCCATCGCGATGTAGGGCACCCCGTCGTACTCGAAGAAGTCGAAGACGGTGACCACGTTCGGGTGATCCAATGCCGCCGCCAGGCGGGCCTCGCGCACGAATCGCTGGGCGAGCAGCGCGTCGCGGTCGAAGTCGAGCCGCTTGAGGGCCACCTCGCGGTCGAGCGCGGCCTGGCGGGCGAGATACACCACGCCCATGCCTCCGCGCGCGAGCGTTCGAACGACCTCATAGGTTCCGATCCGCTGCGTGTCCACGGCCTCGGCGCGACCCTACCGCCACGCCGGCGGGCGAGCTACCGGGCGGGCGTCACAGGCCGGCGGCGCGGGCGACGCCGGAGACGTAGGCCTCGGCGCTCGGCGGGCGGTCGTCCGGCTCCTTCTCGAGCGCGCGGACGACCGCGCGGGCGACCGCGGCGTCGAGGTCGCGGCGGATCTCCGTCAGGTCCGGCGGCGGCTCCTGGAGGTGCGCGAACAGGACTCGCATGCTGGGGCGCCCGCCGAACGGGGGTGCGCCCGTCAGCGACTCCCACATCACGCAGCCGAGGGCGTAGATGTCGGTGGACGGGGCGACGTCCTCGCCGCGGATCTGCTCCGGCGCCATGTAGTCGAGCGAGCCGAGCGCCTGGCCGGGTCGCGTCAGATTTGACGCCTGACTGTCCTTGGCGAGGCCGAAGTCCGAGACGAACGGCGTCTCGCCATCGAGCAGGATGTTGGCCGGCTTGATGTCGCGGTGCACGAGCCCGGCGGCGTGCAGCGCGTCGATCCCCGCCGCCGCCTGGCCGAGCATCCGCACCGCCTCGGCCAGCGACAGCGCGCCGGTCGACTGGATGCGGTCGGCCAGCGAGCCGCCCGGGATCAGGCGCTGGACGAGGTACGGCAGCCCGCCCTCGTCGCCGTGTGCGAGCACCGGCACGACGTTGGGGTGCGAGATCTTCTGCGCCGCCTGCACCTCGCGCCGGAAGCGCCGCAGGAACACGTCGTCCTGCGTGAGCTCGGTGGTCACGACCTTGACCGCCACCGGGTCCTCCCCGTCGGCGGCGCCCTCGAACACGACGCCCATCCGCCCGCGCCCGATCATCCGGGTGATCCGGTAGGGGCCAAGCGAGTCGCCCGGCCGGGGCTCGAGCGCGATCTCAGGCATGCGGCGGCGCCAAGAATACCCGCGAAGGCCAGATCCACCGGCGTTCGGTGTGAACCGCCACCTGGACGCTCGTCCACTTGCGCGCATCGAGTCCAGCGGCGAGACTTGCGCAGATCTCGCTTATGGACAGGCCACAGCTCGGCTATTACAGGATCGAGGGGATCGTCGGCGTCGGGCGGACGGGAGTGGTGTACCTCGCGACCGACACGCGGACGGGCCGTGCGGTCGCGCTCAAGGTGCTGCGCGACGACGTCGGCATCGATCCCGTCTACCGCGAGCGGTTCCGCCGCGAAGGCTCGCTGCTCGCCGCCCTCCGCCACCCGCACGTGGTGCCCATCTACGGGATGGGCGAGATCGACGGCGACCTCTACATCGCCACCCGCCTGGTGGCCAGCACGCTCAAGCAGCTGGTCCTGCAGGGCCCGCTCGAGCTCGACGTCGCGATGCGGATCCTCGCCGCGGTCGCCGAGGCCGTCGACACCGCGCACGCGGCCGGCATCGTCCATCGCGACATCAAGCCCGCCAATGTGCTCATCGACCCCGGCTACCACGCCTACCTGGGCGACTTCGGGCTCGCTCGCGACCCGGACGGCGCCGCGCTCACGCTGCCCGGCCAGGTGCTGGGCACGCTCGACTACATGGCGCCCGAGCACCTCGAGGCCGAGGGGGTCGGCACGCCGGCCGACATCTACGCCTTCACCTGCCTCGCCATCGAGACGCTCACGGGCGACGTCCCGTTCCCGCGCGCCACCGACGCCGCGGTGATGTACGCCCACGTCGTCGACCCGCCGCCGAGCCTGCACGAGCGGAGGCCCGAGCTGCCGCCCCAGCTCGACGCGGCGATCGCCCTGGGCATGGCCAAGGACCCGGACGACCGGCCGCCCACCGCCCGCGCCCTGCTGACGGAGATGCTGCAGGCGCTCGGCCGGCCGGTTCCGGCGCGCCTCGCCGCCGCCGCTTGAGGAGGGTCGCCCGCCGGTGACGGACGACTCGAGCGCCACGGCTCCCGGCGGGGCGATCTTCAGCGGCCGCTACGAGATCGTGGCGCCGATCTCGAGCGGCGCGATGGGCGCCGTCTACCGCGCGATCGACCGCCAGGGCGGCGGCGAGGTGGCGATCAAGCGGCTGCTCGACGTCCAGCACGCCGCCCGCTTCGAGATCGAAGCGAGGCTGCTGGCCAGCCTCAGCCACCCGCGCGTGGTCAAGGTGCTCGACCACTCCCAGGACGAGGAAGGGCTCTACATCGTCATGGACCTCGTGCGCGGGACCGACCTCGGCGCCCAGCTCAAGGAGCGCGGGGCGCCCGGCCTGCCGCCCACGGACGCGATCGACTACGCCAAGCACACCTGCGAGGCGCTCCAGTACGTGCACGAGCAGCAGATCGTGCACCGCGACGTGAAGCCGCAGAACATGATCCTCGCCGACGACGGCGTCGTGCTCGTCGACTTCGGCGTGGCGCGCGCGATCGGGAGCGACGAGATCCAGGGCACGATCGCGGTCGGCACGCCGCGGTACATGGCGCCCGAGGTGTTCGCGGGCGGCACCGTGTCGGCCGCCTCGGACATCTTCAGCCTGGCGGCGACGCTGTGGACGCTGATGATCGGGGCACCGCCGCGCTACGGCGACACGCTGAAGATCGACAAGGTGGCTCCCGAGCTGCCGCCCGAGCTGCGCGAGGCACTGGTCGGCGGCCTGGAGATGCTGCCCGAGATGCGCATCCCGTCGGCGACCGCGTTCGCCGAGGCGATCGGCGTGCCGATCAGCGATCGAGGCGGCGAGTCGCTGGCCCAGAGCCTCGGGCGCGCGCCCGTGCACCGCCGCGTGATCGAGGCGATCGTGCGCACCGCCGCCGGCATGTTCGAGGCGGCGGCCGCTTCGATCGCGCTCACCGAGCCCGCATCGGGCGACCTCATCTACGAGGCGGCCTGGGGAGCCGGCGCCGCCGAGGTCGTCGGCCTGCGGCTGCCGCCGGGCGCCGGGCTCTCAGGCGCTGTCGTGGCAAGCGGCGAGGCGGTCGTCGTGCCCGAGTGCCGCAGCGACCCGCGCTTCGCCGCCCAGGTCGCCGCCAAGACGGGCTACGTGCCGTACACGATGCTCGTCACGCCGCTGGTGCGCGAGGGCAAGACGATCGGCGTGCTGTCGCTGCTCGACCGCCGCGACGGCGGGCCCTACCGGCACGAGGACCTGGCGCGCGCGGCGCTGTTCGCCGACCTCGCCGTCGTGGCCCTCGACCTCGACGTGTTCCCCGTCACTTCGACGGGTGGCCGCACGCGCCTGTAGCGGTTACGGTTGCGCCAAGATGAGCCACTACGACGCCATCATCGTCGGCTCGGGCTTCGGAGGCTCGGTGATGGCGTACCGGCTGGCGGAGGCAGGCCAGCGCGTGTGCGTGCTCGAGCGCGGCCGCCCCTATCCCCCGGGCTCGTTCACCCGCAGCCCGCGGCGCGCGCGCGAGAGCTTCTGGAACCCGGAGCGCGGGCTCACCGGGATGTACCACTACTGGTCGTTCCGCGGGATCGACGCGCTCGTCTCGGCCGGCCTCGGCGGCGGCTCGCTGATCTACGCCAACGTGTTCCTGCGCAAGGACGAGCGCTGGTTCGTCGAGGAGGATCTCGCCGACGGCGGCTACGAGCACTGGCCGGTGACGCGCGCCGACCTCGACCCGCACTACGACCGCGTCGAGCGGATGATCGGCGTCCAGCGATACCCGTTCGAGCACGAGCCGTACGCGGGCACGCCGAAGACGATCGCGTTCAAGCTCGCGGCCGAGCGCAACGGGCTGGAGTGGTTCCTGCCGCCGCTGGCGGTGACGTTCGCCAACGAGGGGCAGCGGCCGGTCCCCGGGCAGAAGATCGAGGAGGAGATCCGCAACCTCCACGACCGCGACCGCGTCACCTGCCAGCTGTGCGGCGAGTGCGACGTCGGCTGCAACTTCGGCTCCAAGAACACGCTCGACTACAACTACCTGACGCACGCCAAGCACCACGGCGCGGAGATCCGCACGCTGGCCGACGTGCGCACGCTCGAGCCGCGCGAGGGCGGCGGCTATGCGGTCGGGTTCGCGGACCTCGGCGAAGCGGCAGGCCAGCGAAGCGGCGACGAGCGCTCTGCGCGAGGCAGGTCCGACGGGAACGGACGGCCGGCGCCGCTGCAGCAGCTCACGTGCGACCGGCTGGTGCTCAGCGCCGGCACGCTGGGCTCGACGAGCCTGCTGCTGCGCAACCGCAGCGCGTTTCCGCGCATGAGCCGCAAGCTCGGCACGCGCTTCTGCGGCAACGGGGACCTGCTGACGCTCGCGGTCAACTGCGGCGAGGTGACCGACGGCAAGCGCACCCCGCGGATCGTCGACCCCGGCTACGGCCCGGTGATCACCAGCACGGCCCGCATGCCGGACGCGCTCGACGGCGGCGAGGGGCGCGGCTTCTACCTCCAGGACGCCGGCTACCCGCAGCACCTCGCCTGGGTCCTGCACGTCGTCGCCGCCCCGCGCACGCTCTGGAACTGGCGCTCGAACGCCTTCTACCTCGTCAAGAACTGGCTGCGCGGATCGCCCGACACCGACGTCACGCGCCACATCGCCGACCTGATGGAGTCGGCGGAGCTGTCCGCCGGCGGCCTTCCGCTGCTGGGCATGGGCCGCGACGTCCCGGACGGGCGCATGTTCCTGCGCAACGGGCGCCTCGACCTCGACTGGAAGCGCGAGAAGTCCGGCGCGTACTTCGACCGGCTGCGCACGACCTCGCGCGGCTTCTCCCATGCGCTCGGCGGCACGTTCGCCGACAACCCGATCTGGTTCCTGCGGCGCGTGATCACCGTCCACCCGCTCGGCGGCGCGCCGATGGGCCGCTCGCCCGCCGAGGGCGTCGTCGACTCGGGCGGCGCGGTGTTCGGCTACCCGGGCCTGTACGTGGCCGACGGCTCGGTCATGCCGGGCCCGGTCGGCCCGAACCCGAGCCTCACGATCGCCGCGCTCGCAGACCGCTTCGCCGATCGCATCCTCGAGCCCCACCCTGCCGCGGAGGCGGCCGCCACATGACAGCCAGCGTGCAGTTCACCGAGGAGATGCTCGGCCACGTGACCTTCGGGGAGAGCGACTTCGCGCGCGGTGCCGTCGCCGGGCGCGACGGCGCGGGAGCGCTGAAGTTCCACCTCACGATCGTGGTCGACGACATCGAGCGCTTCGGCAGCGACCCGACCCGCCGCGCGGGCGCCCACGGGTACCTCGTGTGCGACGCCCTGGGCGGGCGGCTGCCGGTCGAGCGCGGCGTCTTCAACCTGTTCGTCGACACCGAGCCGGGCGTCAAGCACATGCTCTACCGGCTGTGGTTCCGCGACGGCTCCGGCCACCCGCTGACGATGAGCGGGTTCAAGCTCGTCAAGGACGACGCGGGGTTCGACGTCTGGAAGGACACGACGACGCTGTTCACGCGCGTGCTGCGCGGACACGTCGACGAGCAGGAGGACGCGAGCGCGGAGATCGTCGCCTCCGGCGTGCTGCGCATCCGCATGCGCGACTTCGCGCGCCAGCTCACGACGTTCCGCGCCGGTGGCGACGGGGCGGGAGCCAAGGTCGGAGCGCTGGCGAAGTTCGGCACGATCTTCGTCGGCCACCTCGCCGAGGCCTACCTGCGGAAGGGACGGCGCGCGAATGGCGCGGCGCAAGGGTAAGCGGCTCGAGCAGGCGGCCCAGGCCGGCACCAAGCCGACCGGCCGAACGCGCCTGCTCGGCGGCCTCGCCGGCGGCGCCGTGGTGCTGGTCTTCGGCGCCGAGGTCGCCCGTGTCTGGCGGCTCGGGATGCTGCCCGTCAGCCGCGAGGAGGCGGCTTCCGACGAGCAGCGCGGGCCCGCGCGCCGCGCCGTGAAGGTCCTGCGCGAGGGCTACGCCGTCAGCCGCACGCGTGAGAACACGCTCTTCAACATGCTCGCCTCGTTCGCGACGACCTTCGGCATCACGCGCGGGATCACGGTCTACATCCGCGAGCACGGCGGCCTCGGGCCGATCCAGAACGTCGTCGTCGGCAGCCGCCACATCCACCACTTCATCCCCGGCGGCCTGATCGCGCTCGGGGCGGGCGGGATCGCCATCGGCATGAAGGGCGACAAGGTCGACAAGTACGCGGCCTTCCCGTTCGGGATCGGCGTCGCGCTCGTGCTCGACGAGTCGGCCCTGCTGCTCGAGCTCGAGGACGTCTACTGGACCGAGGAGGGCGTGCTCAGCGTGCAGATCGTCTTCGCGGCCATGGCCGCGCTCGCCGCGCTCGCCTACCTGATCCGGATGCTCCGCACCACCGAGGCCCAGGACTCCGAGACCGACTGGGAGCTGGCGGCGAAGGCGTGGGACGACCTGCAGATGATCCCGGGCATCGGCGGGGCGGGCGAACCGGGCATCGGGACATAGCGAGAGAGGGAAGACGATGGCGCAGACGGTCGGGCTACAGGGACGGTTGCAGGCCAGTACCCAGCGGATGCTCAGCGGCACGAGGCCGCGGACCGAGCCGTGGGAGGACGCGGTCACGATGCTCCTCTCGGTGGTGACGCTGTTCGCCCTCTTCTGGGACGGGCTGCTGCACAACAACAGCGGCGAGCTGGACTCGTTCTGGTCGTCCGCGCACATCGCCATGTACGGGGGCCTGACCGCGCTCGGAGGCTGGATCGGCCTCGTCTTCGTGAAGCGGCAGCCGCGCGGCCGGCTCGAGCTGAGCCTGGCGGCCGTGCCACACGGCTACGGGCTCGCGCTCGTGGCGCTGCCGCTGGCCGCGCTCGGCGGCCCGGGCGACTTCCTGTGGCACGAGGCGTACGGGTTCGAGAACCAGGTCGACGCGCCGTTCAGCCCCACCCATCAGCTGCTCTTCCTCTCGGGCGCGCTGCTGGCGGGGATCGGGCTCGCCTCGACCTGGGCGCGGCCCGGGCGCAAGCTGGGGCTTCGCGCCCTGTGGCCGGCGGTGATCTCGGCCACCGCCGTCGTCGCGATGGTCAACTTCACGTTCATGAACCTGCTGCCGTTCTTCTGGAGCTTCGTCCCGACCGAGGCGTTCCAGGAGGACCTGCTGCGCTACGACGACGCCTATGCGCCGGGGGCCGGGGTCGTGCACTCCGAAGGGCTGGCCGAGGCGGCCGAGCGCTACGGCGACGGGCCGTTCCCGTACTACCTGTTCGCGAACATGCAGGTGATCGGCGGGATCATGATCTTCACCGCCGTGTTCGTCGCCGCGGTGCTCTACCTGCGCCGCCGCTGGGTGCTCCCGCTGGGGACGCTGACGATCATGTGCAGCCTGCTCGCGGTGCTGTTCCCGTTCTTCACGGCCTGGCGCTACCCGGAGATGGTCGCCGCGCTGGTGGCGGCCGGCATCGGCGGCGACCTGCTGGCGCGGGCGCTGATCGCCGGCGACCCGCCGTCGCGCATCCGCATCCGCCTGTTCGCCGCGCTGTTGCCCGTGATCGTGTGGGCGGCGTTCCTGCTCACGATCGCGTTGGCCAGCGGCCTGGGGTGGAACGAGACCGTGTGGACCGGGATCCTCACGACGACGGCGGGCGTCGGCTACGGGATCTCGCTGATCATGTTCCCGCCGGTGCTGCCGGCGGCGGAGCCGGCCGAGGCCTGAGCCGGTGGGCTTCCACCCGGTCGCCCTGACGCGGCTGATGCTCGTCGGCCGGCGGGCGCCGCTCGGGCGCACGCCGGACGATCCCTACGAGGACGTCGCGTTCAAGTCGGCGGACGGCCTCGACCTGCGCGGCTGGTTCATCCCGCGGGATGGCGAGGGCCCCGGCCCCGTGGTCATCTTCGTCCACGGCTGGCTGTGGAACCGGCTCGGCAACGTCGCCGGCCAGGTGCCGGTCGATGACCGCGACGTCGACTTCCTGCCCGCCGCGCACGCCCTCCACGACGCGGGCTTCTCCGTCCTGCTCTTCGACGTCCGCCACCACGGGGAGAGCGCCGCCGGCCGCAAGCCGCTGACCTACGGGCCGCTCGAGGCGCAGGACTTCGTCGGCGCCGTGCGCTACGTGCGCTCGCGCCCGGACGTCGACGGCGAGCGGATCGGGGCCGTCGGGACGTCGATGGGCGGCAACATCGTCATGTACGGCACGCCCGAGTGCCAGCCGATCAAGGCCATCCTCGCCATCCAGCCGACCCGTCTGGCGGTCTTCAACACGAACTTCGCGCGCACCGAGTTCGGCCCGCTCGGCCCCACGATGCTGAAGCCGATCGACCTGCTCTACCGCGTCCTGCGCATCCCGCCGCCCGACAAGCACGACCCGGGCGTCCCGGCCCGCAACCTCGGCCCGACGCTCGTCAAGTACGTCCAGGGCACCGGCGACCCGTGGGGGACGATGGAGGTCGTCGAGGAGTTCGCGCGCG
This sequence comes from uncultured Solirubrobacteraceae bacterium, assembly GCA_963789005.1. GTDB lineage: Bacteria > Actinomycetota > Thermoleophilia > Solirubrobacterales > Solirubrobacteraceae > DASSUW01. The sequence continues at coordinate 163,749 of CAWBIZ010000002.1, read as the reverse complement.
TCACGCCCAACACCCTCGGGGTCGAGGCGTTCCCTTCCGACGGCCGCTACCAGGGCTACCGCTACGTCTCCGAGCGCGTCGACGACGTGACCGGGTTCTTCCGCGAGAACGTCTAGCTAGAGCATCTTCTTGTTCGTGCCGCGCTTCTGGCGGATCACGCGGCGGACGATCCGCACGACCGCGACCGGGTGGCGGAGCGCGCTGAGGGCGAGCGCGGCGTTGCCGCCGCCCGCCAGCGCGGGCTTGCCCGACAGCGTGACGATGTCGTTGATCATCTTCTGGTCGCGCTCGAGCAGCCAGTACTCGGCCATCTGGCCGTTCTCGAGGTGGAAGACGCCGACGGCCTCGCCGGTGAGGCGCTGGCCCGCGCCCAGCTCCAGCGTGTACTTGACGAGCGCGCAGACGTGGTCGTCGGAGAACGTCGCGTCGTGGAACTCGCCGATGAACGTGCCCTGCTCGATCCCCAGCTTGTAGAGCTTGCGGTAGAGGTCGAGGATCGCGGTGCGGCCGACGTGGTCGCCGGAGAGGAAGTGGTTGCCCGGGTAGTGGACGACGCAGTCCTCGGCGACCATCGGCGCGAAGTTGTCGATGTCGCCGGTGGTGAGCGCGGTCCAGTACTTCTCCAGGAACTCGCGCTTGTCGGTGTCTGTGGCGGTGGCAGTCATCACACGGGGGCGGGTTCTTCCACCCTCTCCTCCTCGGCGTCGGTCTCGAAATCGGCGTTCGGGAGGATCCGGTCGAGCCACGCCGGGATCCACCAGTTCGCGTTGCCCATCAGCTCCATCGTCGTCGGCACCAGAATCAGCCGGACGATCGTCGCGTCGAGCGCGATCGCCACCGCCAGCCCGAGCCCGATCTCCTTGATCTGCGGGATCCCGGTCAGCGCGAAGGTCCCGAACACGACGACCATGATCAGGGCGGCGCTGGTGATCACCTTCGCGCTCCCCTGCAGGCCCTCGGAGACGGCGAGGCGGTTGTCCCCCGTGGCGAGGTAGCGCTCGCGGATCCGCGACAGCAGGAACACCTCGTAGTCCATCGAGAGGCCGAACACGATCGCGAGCAGGAGCGGCGGCGTGATCGCGTTGATGTAGCCGAGCGAGTCGTAGCTCAGGATCGAGTCCAGCCAGCCGTACTGGAACACCGCCACGAGCACGCCGTAGGCGGCGCCGACGGTCAGCAGGTTCATGATCACGGCCTTCAGCGGCAGCACGACCGAGCGCAGCACCACGAGCAGGACCAGGTAGCTGCAGATCAGGACGAACAGGATGATCTTCCAGATCCCGCCGGAGATGAGGTCGGCGAAGTCCACCGTCTGCGCGGTGGCGCCGCCGACGCTGACGGTGGCGACGTCGGCGAGGCCGGCCTCGCGACCGCCGTCGGCGCGCAGCGTGTCGACGAGCGCGAGCGTCGGGTCGCTCTCCGGGTGGTTCTCGCTCACGACCTGCAGCAGCGCGGCACCGCCGTCCTCGGCGATCTGCGGCTCGCCGACGCGCGCGATGCCCTCGGTGCTCGCAAGCTGCTCGGCGTAGCGCCCGAGGGCGGCCTGGTTGTCGCCGCTCGTGGCGTCGCCCTGCTCGAACTCCGCGGTCACCAGCAGCGGGGCCGACTCGCCGGGGCTCGCCTGCGCGCCCGCCAGCTCGGCGCCGCGGCGGGTCTCGTTCTCGGCCGGGAACTGCGCCAGCGCGCCGTTGCCGAACTCCAGCGACAGCGCGGGCACGGCGAGCGCGAGCATGAACGCGCTGCCGAGGACCGCGAACAGCACCGGCCGACGCATCAGCCGGGCCGTCCAGCGCGCCCAGAAGTCGGGCCCGGTGCGCGGCGGCCGGTTGGCGCGCCCGGCGAGCCGCTTGACGAGCATCCCGGTCGCGCTCACCACGCGGCCCGGCTCGTCGGCGCGGCGGCCGAGCAGGGCGATCAGCGCCGGCAGCAGGGTGACGGCGCCGAGGATCGCGATCACGACGACGACGATCGCGCCGATCGCCAGCGACCGGATCACAGCCGCGTCGAGCAGGAACAGGCCGGCCAGCGAGACCACGACGGTCAGGCCGGAGAAGACGACGGTCGCGCCCGAGGTGCGCATCGCGATGTCGAGCGCCTCGCCGCGCGAACGCCCGGCGTGGATCTCGTCGCGGTAGCGCGCCAGCAGGAACAGCGAGTAGTCGACGGCCACGCCGATGCCAAGCAGCGACGCCATGTTGGTGACGAACACCGACATCGTCGTCACCAGCGCGAGGAAGTACACGGCCGCACCGGTGACGATCACGGCGGCGATGCCGAGGCCGGCCGGGAGCAGCGCGGCGAGCAGCGAGCCGAACACCGCCAGGAGCACGATGAGGATCGCCGGGAAGCCGGTGAACTCCGCGCGCTCGAGGTCCTCCTTCTGGACCTCCTGCAGCCCCGCCCACAGCGCCTGCTGGCCGACGATGTAGGCCTGGACGCCGTCGTCGACCTCGCCGACGTTCAGCTCCTCGCGCAGGTCCTTGGCGCCGTCCAGGGCCGCGTCGCGGCTGCCTTCGACGTTGAGCGGGATGAGCAGGACGTCCTCCTGCGCGGCCGCCTGGGTGGCCGCGGCCTGCGCCTCGGGGAGCAGGTCGACGTCCGGCGTCTCGTCGGCGGCAGCAGCGACGCGCTCGACCGCTGCCTCCATCTGCGCGGCGTCGCCGCCGCGAGCCTCGAGCACGACCCCGAGCGGCTCGAGGCTGACCTCCGGGAAGTTCCGCACCTGGGCGTCGACCGCCGCCGAGCCGGTGCCGGGAACCTCGAAGCCGCCGCTCGTGAGGTTCTCGGTCTGGCGCGAGGCGAACGGCACCGACGCGAGCAGCAGGACCACCCAGGCGACGAGCACCAGCCTCCGCCGCGTCCGCACGAAGACCGAGAGCCGGTTCATCGCCGATTGCACAGCGCGACCATATCCCGAACCCCGCCGCGCGCGCTAGGTTTCCGGACGCCCGTTTGAGTGGACGATCGGCCCCTTGCTTTGCCGCGCCGACGCGGATAGAAACGCAGCACCATGGAACCCGCCTCCGCCGTCGTGCTCCCGCGGCCCGACGTCCATCCCGTCACCACGTCCGACGGCACCGCGATCCAGCTCACGCACTACGCGATGGGCAGCAAGGGCCCGGTGGTGCTCGCGCCCGGCTACGGCAACGCCGCGCGCGCGTTCGCGCTCGACACCGTGCCCAAGAGCTTCACGCAGTACCTGGGCGAGCACGACTACGACGTCTGGCTGCTCGACTACCGCGCCAGCCCCGACCTGCCATCGAGCCACACCCAGTTCACCGTCGACGACATCGCGATGCGCGACTGGCCGGCGGCGATCGCCCACGTGCGGGCCGAGACCGGCGCCGACAGCGTGCAGGCGCTCGCGCACTGCGTGGGCGGGCTGTCGCTGTTCATGGCGATCGGCGGCGGGCTCGAGGGCGTACGGTCGGCGACGTTCTCCGCGCTCGCCGGCCACCCGATCCCCACCCCTGCCAACCGCGTGCGGGCCGGCGTCCGCCTCGCCACGCTCTTCCGCAGGCTCGGCATCGACGGCCTGAACACCGACTACGACAAGCGCTCGCTCGCCGACCGCGCGATCGACGCCGTGATGCGCGTGCTGCCGTTCAAGCGCGCCCACGACAGCGAGGTCGGGCGGCGCATCTACTTCATCTACGGCGACGTCTTCGACCACGCGAAGATCGACGACGCGACGATGCGCGAGTCGGTGCCGAGCTTCTTCGGCAACGGCAACATGACCTTCTTCGAGCACATCTCGCTGATGATCCGCCGAGGCCGAGCGGTCGACGCCCAGGGCCGCGACGCGTACCTCTCACACCGCGAGCGCTACCGGATGCCGATCGCGTTCCTCACCGGCGAGCACAACCGGATGTTCGTGCCGCGCGGACTCGAGGCCACCCACGAGCTGCTGCGGGCGGCCAACGGGCCGGAGCTCTACAGCCGCCACGTGATCCCCGACTACGCGCACCTGGACTGCTGGCTCGGCACCGACGCCGAGCGCGACGTCTTCCCCATCGCCCTCGCCGAGCTGGAGCGCCACAACCGATGACCGTGCCGGAGACCGCCGCGCAGCACGCCGGCCTGCAGGACCTCTTCTCCTATCCCGTCGCCGCATGCCTGCAGGACCGGCGCACGCGCCGGGTGGCGCAGGGCGTGTCGCTGCAGGCGGGCGAGATGAGCTACGAGAGCGCGAACCAGCCGTCGCCGCTGACGGCGCTCGAGGAAGCGATCCTGATCGCCTCGACCGGGCCGACGGGCGCCGTGATGCACGACGGGCCGATCGACAAGCCCGGCGGGGGCAAGGAGCTCGGCACGCCGTTCCTGCACGTCACGGGCCGCGCGGCGAGCAGCGCCGACAACGCGCAGGCGACGTCGTTCTTCATGATCAACGACGAGGGCATCTGGCTGCTCAAGCGTCCGCAGGAGCGCGAGGCGATGGAGCTCTTCCAGGAGATCCCGCTCCGCTGGGAGGACCGCACGGAGGACGACTGGCTGGCGTACGCGAACGCCGTCAAGCGCAAGGTCTACGACGGGCGCTTCGAGTTCCCGCGCGAGTGGCCGTTCTACCTCGGCTGGAACGCGCAGCACTCGAACCGGCCGGGCACGACGTGCTTCCTGCCGGTCGTCGACAACACGCGCCAGTACATCAACGTGCTGCTGATCCTGCTCTCGGAGTCGACGGGCAACGCGCCGCTGTTCATCGACGACTGGCGGCCGTTCCGGCCGCGCGGCGCCGTCGAGTGGGTGGCGTGGCTGGCGGCGAAGATCGGACTGGTGGAGCCGATCCCGTACCAGCCGATCGGCGGGCTGGCCCGGGCGCGCGACGGCATCCACTCCAAGGACGTGCCGGCGCCGCTGGGGAGCATCGGCGAGGTGCGCACCGAGCACGAGGCGTACTTCCTGATGCAGAACCTGATGCTCACCGGCGAGGCGCTGCGGCTCGGCGGCTGGATCCACGGCGCGCCGATGATCCCCCACGTGATGCGCCGCGACCCGGAGACCGGCTACCTCGGCCTCGGCTTCCGCGAGCACCTCGCCAAGCCCGCGCCCTCGCGCTGGCGCCGCTGGCCGCCGGTTCCCGCCTCGCAGCCGAACTTCGTCGGCATCGACGGCGTGCTCGAAGGGCTGTGCCCGCCCTACGTGACCGACATGGACGCCGCGGTCGACCAGGTGCTGGAGGAGAAGTTCGGCAGCGGCGGGGCGTACGCGGACGCCGAGGTCTTCGGGCAGGCCTACCGCGACCGCGCGAGCGCCGAGCGCTATCTGAGTCAGGCGCCGCACCACCCGCCGGAGGCCGTCGCGTACACCAAGGAGATCTGCCGCTACCTCGTCGAGACCTACGGGCGCTTCCCCGCGCACACGGACGCGTTCTACCTCCCGGGCACGTGGGTGCAGTTCTCCCACCTGGAGATCGAGTACTACGAGCGCTTCGGCCACCCCGGCCACGCGCGCAGGCAGGCCGAGGGAAGGGAGATCTGGGGCCGTAGGTGATGGGCAACGTCACCGGCCGGATGACCGGCCTGACGATGCTGACGCCGATCCGGCCGCAGTGGCTGTGGTTCCTTCGGCTCGCCTTCTTCGGCGGTCGCTTCTTCCCGCTGGCGCAGCGGGCGATCCTCCAGTTCGACTTCATCCACTACGTGCGCTGGGCGATCGTCGACGGGCTGCCCGGCGAGAAGCTGCGCTACCGCTACCTGCTGTTCGAGAGCAACTTCGACGGGCCGTGGCAGCACTACATCGACGCGTTCGCCTACGTCGTCCCGAAGTGGATCCGCCTCACGTGGGGGCGCGGGCCAGGCTTCCCAGGACCGCCGCCGGCCGAGCCGCTGAAGGCGTGGATCGCCATGAACAGCCTCGACGGTGGCCACTACTACTGCGCGTATCCGGAGGCGAGCACGCGCATGGTCAAGGGCGCGCTCGAGGTGCGCGAGCGGTTCGAGCGGCTGGTGGAAGACTCGGCGCGCCTGGGGCCGGACGCCTTCGCGGCGGCGTACGAGCGCTTCCTCGTCGAGTCGCAGAGCCACCTGTGAACCGCGTCGGGGTCGCGTACTCGCTCACCGTCGTCGCGCCGATCGTGGCCGGCTCCGAAGAGGCCGCGACGGACGCGATCGAGGCATTGCCCGAGGACGCGCTGGCAAGGCTCGCGGGCCTGCACTTCTCGCGCATCCACGTCGTCTCGCAGCTGGTGTATCAGGGCCCGGCGCAGCGGTTCCGCGACCGGCTGCGAGCGAGCCAGCTGGTGTTCACGAGCACGTTCGACGGCGAGCTCGCGCCGTACCTCGAAGCGCTGCGGCCCTGTGCGGACACGTGGTGGCGGTTCTGCGCCGGCTACCCCGGCGGCGACAGCGAAGCGTTCGTGCGCTGGGTCCGCGACCACCAGGTCGACAGCAGCCTGTTCGCCTCCGCGCATCCCGACGCGACCGTGCCGGGCGTGCTGGAGAGCCTCGCGCTGCGCGAGCAGATCATTGCGTTCGCCGCCGACGCCCAGGGCCTCGACGCCGCCGCGCTGCACCGGCGCTTCCGCGAGACGTTCGCCGCGTGATCGGCCGCCCGCCGAACCTGCCGCGCCGCTCCGCGGCGGCCGCCGCGATCGACCTCGCCGACGTCCAGGGGAACCTCCTGCGGGGCTACACGTACCCCGTGGCGGCGTACCTGTTCCTGCACATCCTCGACGCCGGCGGGGCGCGCGAGCTGCTCGCGCGGATGCTGCCGCAGGTCGCGACCGCCGAGCCGTGGACGGCGGGCGGGCCGCCGTCGGCGCTCGACCTCGCGTTCACCGCGTCCGGTCTCGAGGCGCTCGGGGTGCCGCTGGACTCGTTCCCGGCGGTGTTCCGGGAGGGCATGGCGGCACGCGCGGCGCGGCTCGGCGACCGCGGGCCGAGCGCGCCGGAGCGCTGGGAGCCCGGCCTCGGCACCGGCGAGGCGCACGCGCTCGTCACCATCCACGCGGTCGACGACGAGCGGCTCGAGGAGCACCGCGACGCGCTGCGGGAGGTTGGGCGCGGCGGGCATCGTGACGATCCCTCACGAGCAGCGGGCGGCCGCGCTGGCCGGCGGACGCGACCACTTCGGCTTCTTCGACGGCATCGCCCAGCCGGCGATCGCCGGCAGCGGCGTGGCGGCGCGGCCGGGCGACGGCCAGCCCGACGGCGCCGGCGGCTGGCGGCCGGTCCGCACCGGGGAGTTCCTGCACGGCTACGAGGACGAGGACGGCGGGCTGCCCGAGGCGCCGGCGGCGCCCTTCGACCGCAACGGCACGTTCGTGGTGTGGCGCAAGCTGGCGATGGACGTCGCGGCCTTCCGCCGCTTCGTGGCCGAGCAGGGCGGCCGCTATCCCGGCGGGCCGGACCTGCTGGCCGCCAAGCTCGTCGGCCGCTGGCCGGACGGCACGCCGCTGGTGCGCTCCCCCGCGCAGCCGGACGCCGCGCTCGCCGCCGACCCCGCGCGCATCAACGACTTCACGTTCGCGGAGGATCCCGACGGCCGCCGCTGCCCGCTCGGCGCCCACGTCCGCCGCGCGCACCCGCGCGACAGCCCCGGCTTCTTCGGCGGCCGGCTCACGAACCGCCACCGCATCGTCCGCCGCGGCCGTCCCTACGGCCCACCGCTCGCGCCCGGCGCGCTCGAGGACGACGGGGTCGAGCGCGGCCTCGTCTTCGTCTGCTTCAACGCCGACATCTGGCGCCAGTTCGAGACGATCCAGGCGCTCTGGATCGACGACGGCGACCCGTTCGGGCTCGGCCCGGACAAGGACTTCCTGGTCGGCGAGCCCGGAGCGCCCGAGCGAAGCGGCGGCGAGCGCTCTGCGCGAGACAGGTGCGGGAAGATGACGATCCAAGGCGACCCGCCGCACTTCCTGCGCCCCCAGCCGCGCTTCGTCACCGTCCGCGGAGGCGAGTACCTCTACCGCCCGAGCATGACCGGCCTGCGCGCGCTAGCCGGCCTCGACGGCCTGCTCGGGGGCCGGTGACGGCTCGCCCGGCTCGGGCAGCGACCACAGCTTGATCGTCGCCTTGCGCCCCCGGACCTCGAACTCGCCGACGGGGACGAGATCGTCCGCCGGTCGGGTCAGGGCCCGGTGCGTCGTGTCCGCCACGTAGAGCTGGTGGGGCGTGCCCTTCGTCATGCCCTCCAAGCGCGCTGCGGTGTTGGTGGTGTCGCCGAGCGCGGTGTACTCCAGCCGGCGCTCGGAGCCGACGTTGCCCGACATCACCGGGCCGCTGTTGAGCCCGATGCCCATCTTGAAGCCCTCGTGGAGGCCCTCCTCGCGCAGCCCCTCGTTGAAGCCCTCGAGGCGGTCGAGCATGTCGCGGGAGGCGGCGAGCGCTCGGTCGGCGTGGTCGTCCTGCTGCAGCGGCGCCCCGAAGACGGCCATGATGCCGTCGCCCATGTAGGCCACGAGCGTCCCGCCGTGGTCGAGGATGGCCTCGCTCATGGCGGTCAGGTAGCGGTTGAGGGCAGCGATGACCTGCTCGGGCTCGAGCGTCTCGGCGAAGGACGTGAACCCGCGAAGGTCCGAGAACATCACTGTGGCCTCGCCGCGCACGCCGCCCAGGCGCACGCCGTCGGCGTCCTGCAGGACCTGGTCGACGACCGACTCGGGGACGAAGCGCGCGAAGGCGTCGCGCGTGCTCGCGCGCTCGAAGGCGACGGTGACGCCGTGGATGGCGGCCGTGCCCGCGACCGCGACGATCCCGGCCAGCAGCGGGTAGACCACCTTCACGATCGTGCCGCCCTCGAACGCGAGCTGCGCGCCGACGAGCAGTCCTGCGATCGCCACGACACCGAGCGTCACCGCCCAGGCCATCCGCATCCGCAGCGCGGCGAACGGCGCGACGACAGCAAGGACGATGACGAGCAGCGCATCGAGCCACCCCGCGCCGCCGCGCAGCGGGAAGCCGGCCAACGCGGTGGCGATCGCATTGGCGTGCACCTCGGGACCCGGCATGAGGACGCTCTTGGTGGTCGCAGTCTCGTGGAGGTCCTGCAACGACGGGGCCGTGCCGCCAACCACGACGACCTTGTCGCGCACCGCTTCGGCCGGGAAGCGCCCGCGCATGACGTCGGTGAAGCTCAGGCGCTGGACGCTCGGCGGCGAGCCCGCGTAGTCGATCCACGCATCGTTCTCGCCGTCGGGCGAGCGAACCGCTCGCCCGCGCGCGAGGCGGGCGCTCGCGAGCGGGAACGACTCGAGCCCCTGGCCCTCGAACATCAGCCGCCGGAAGATGCCGTCGACGTCGCGCGTGTAGTTCGAGTTGCCGGGCGTGCCGCGACTGTATGAGAGTCCGGTCTCGCCGCCGAAGATGCTCGTCGTGCCACCCTCGCCGACCTCGGTCGTCGCCAGGACGACGCGCGGCGACGCACGCACGGCTTCGATCAGCGCGTTGTCGGCGCCGATGTCGTCGGTCGGCTCGGTGAATTGGACGTCGTAGGCGATCACACGAGCCTTGGCCTTCGTGAGCTGCCTGATCACGCGTGCATGCAGCCGCCGGTCGAACGGCCACTGTGGCTGCGGCGGGCTCGTGAGGGTCTTGTCGTCGACGGCGACGAGCACGACGCTCGCCGGTGGCGGCTCGGGCCCGCGCACGTCGAACCGACGGTCGACGGTGCTGAGCTCGAGCCCGCGAAGCGCATTCGTGGCCTCCAGGAGCAGCGCCGCGGCGCCGACGGACAGCGCGGTCCCGATCAGCAGCAGCGCGCGCAGCCGCCGCGTCCGGTGGTTCATCGCGCCGTGGCGGCTGACCGCGTCCAGCACACGGTTCACCACCGGGTGGGAGACAGGGTTGGCGAGCAGGAACGCGCCGACGATGCCGGTGAGCGCGGCGGCGAGCGGCGGCAGCACGGCGACGATGAGCCCCGCTCCGAAGGCGAGCTGGGCGCCGACGAGGAACAGCGCGACGGCGACTGCCCCGGCGACGAGGCCGAGCGCCGTGCCGAGCCGCGCCGCGACCAGCGGTGCCACTGCGGCGAGCGCGAGCAGCAGCAACCAGTCGACCCAGGCCGGCGCCTCGCTGAGCGGGAATCCGCGCAGTGCCGTGGCGACGGCCGCCGCGTGGACCTCGGGTCCCGGCATGTCGTCCCCCGCGGACGTCGAGTGCAGGTCCTCGAACACTCGCGCTGTGGCGCCGACGATCACGGCCTTGCCGCGCACGGCCTCTGGAGCGAAGCGCCCGTACTCGACGTCAGCAAAGCTGAGCGTGTCGATCGTCCCTGGCGGGCCGGGGTAGTCGATCCACGCATCGCGCGCGCCGTCTGTGTCGACCGGACTGTCCCGCTGCAACCGGGCGGCGGCCATGGCGAGCGTCTCGAGCCGCTCGAGCTCGAAGCGCATCTGGCGGAGCACGCCGTCTTCGTCAAGCTCGACATTCGAGTTGGCCGGCGTGGCGCGGCTGTACTCCAGCGCCTCGCCGCCGCCGAAGATCTGTGTCGAGCCGTCGACCTCGACCTCGGTGGTCGCGAGGACGACGCGCCGCGAGGCGCGCACCGCCTCGATCAGCGCGTCGTCGGCGCCCGGGTACGAGCTCGGCTCGGTGAACTGCACGTCGTAGGCGACCACCCGCGCGCCGGCCTCGGTCAGACGCTCGATCACGCGCGCGTGGCGGCGGCGGTTGAACGGGACGGCCGCGTTGGGATCGGCATCCAGGGTCCGTTGGTCCATCGCGACGACGACCACGTCGTCCGGCGGGTCGGTCGTCCCGCGCACGTCGAAGCGGATGTCGACCGTCCCCAACTCCTGGTCGCTGATGCACGCCGCCCTCCTGCAGCAGCGCGCCGACCGCCACCGCGGCGAGCACGGCGGCGAGGACGCGTCTCACGCCGCCCCCAGCAGGATCGCGACCAGGAACAGCGAGAGCACGTGGTAGGACTGGTCGACCGACGCGGCGAGCCCGATCTCGAACGTCTCCACGCGCTTGACGTGCATGAGGTGGGCGCGGACGATGCGCCCGTCGTCGAGGACGAAGTGGGGCAGGAAGATGAGCGCGGCGGCGAGCAGCGCCCAGGCGGGTTCGAGCACGTCGCCGATCCAGATCAGCGCGGGCACGAACGCGAGCGTGTACGTCGTCACGTGGGTGAGGAGTGCCCGCAGCGCGACGCCGCCGCTCAGCCCGCCGCGCTTATTGCGCGCCTGCCAGTCGGTCTGGAACAGGTAGTCGCCGACCATATGAGCGACGAGGAAGCTGGCGAAGACCGAGACCCAGCTCACTACCGCTGTGCCAGGTACCGCTGGCCGGCGCGGACGATCACGTTGCGCTTGCGCTTGAAGTCCCGCACGGTGACGGTGCCCTTCTTCACACGCGTGAGCGTGCCGTTGCAGCGGTCCTCGGTGAGCCACTTGGTGCCGCGTACGGTCGCCGAGCTGAACGAGCCCTTGGTGCGGAAGCGGCCCTTGCCGTCGCCCCAGAGCCGGCGCTTCTTCTTGGCCGCGGCGACCGCGCCGTTGCCCTTGGGGCAGGACAGCTTGGCCGTCAGGCTCAGCGTCGTCAGCGGCTTGCGGCCGCGCGTCTGGCCGAACTTGAACACGCCGTCGTAGAACCATGCTTTCTGCTTGCGGCCGGCGGCGACCATCGTGATCTGGCCCTTGGTCGTGTCGACGGTCGAGCTGACGGGGATCTGCTGGTTGTCCTTCAGCGTGAAGAACTCGTCGCTCCCGGCGATCTTGACCTTCACCGTGCCGCTGCGGAGCGCGACGTTCACGGTCTCGCCGGGGACGGGGTCCGGCAGCTGGGGCTCAGGGACGACGCCGCCGAACTCGAAGGCGCCGATGTCGCATTGACCAACGGCCGTCGCGCCTCGCTGGTCCGCGCTGCTGATCGAGCACAGGTTCGCGCTGCCGGCGTTGATCGCCGGGCTGGCGGCCAGGAGCGCGTGCGTGTCGGTCGGGCCGCGGTTGTTGCGCAGCGGGCCGATGCGCGGGTCTATCTGCGTCCCCTCCGCGCCCGTGAGCTGGCAACTCGCGTCGTCGACGATGTTCGCCTCCCAGCCGGTGCGCTGCGAGATCGCGCCGCCACACGCGCCGCCGGCGTTGCCGGCGACGATCGTGTTCCAGAACGTCGCGGTCGCCACCGTGCCGGCCCAGTGGACGCCGCCGCCCGTGGGCGCGGTGTTGTCGGCCACGGTCGCGTTCAACAGGGTCGTCTCGTCCGACGAGGAGATCGCACCGCCGGCCACGGTCGCCGTGTTGCCGCTCAGCGTCGAGTTGAACACCTGCGCGATGCCGCCGTCCTGCACGAGGATCCCGCCGCCGCTGCCCGCCCGGTTCCCGTTCAGGACGCTCCTGAACACGCTCAGCCCACCGGCCGCTGCGACGGCGCCGCCACCCGCCGTCGCGACGTTGTCGGTCATGATGACGTTGTAGAGGAAGAGCGTCGCGCCGCCGGGAACGAGGGCGCCGGCGCCGACGTCGGCCCGCCCACCGGTCACCGTCACTCCGGACAGCCAGTTGTTCGCCCCTGAGATCTCCACGGCGCGACCGGACCCGCGCGCGTCGATCACCGTCGTCCGCGCTCCTGAGCTGAATCCGCCGCCTCCGAGCTGGGCGCCGAACACGTAGTCGTCCTGCAAGGCGAGCGGGCTGGAGATGCGATAGACGCCCGGCGGGACCTGCACGTACGAGCCCACCGACGAGTTCGCGAGCCCGATCGCCTCGCGCAGCGTGCAGTCGTTGTTGCACTCGCCGTCGTTGCCCTCGCGCGTGGTGTCGACGACGATGTTCGGCCCCTGCGGAACCGCGACACCCGGCACCGCGAGCGCGATCAGGCCAGCGGCGAGCGCCGCCAGTCCCATTCCGATCCACCGTCGCACCGTCAAGTTGAGTCATCCTCTGAGAGCAGCGCCCCCGCGTCAAGGGCTGCTGGACGCTTGGACGGGTCAGGCCGCGCCGACGAGCAGGGCGACGACGCACAGCGAAACGACGTGAAAGGCCTGGTCGACGGCGCCCGCGAGGCCGCGGTCGAAGCCCTCGGCACCCTTGACCTCGCGCAGGTACAGCCGCACCACGCGCCCGTCGTCGACCACCAGATGAGGGAGCGCGACGAGGGTGGCGGCGAGCAGCGCCCACCCGACGCCGCGCTCGCCGCCGATCCACACGAGCGCCGGGACGAACGCGAGCGTGTAGGTGGCGACGTGGGCGCTCAGCGCGCGCAACGCGACGCGGCTGCCACCCAGACCGCCGGCCTTGTGGCGCGCCTGCCAGTCGGTCTGCAGCAGGTAGTCGCCGACCAGGTGGGCGACGAGGAAGGCCGCGAGCACCTCGACCCAGGTCATCGGCGGGCAGTCTTGCGCGTTTGGTCGTAGCGAACGTCAGCGGCGCCGGGCGACGTACTTCTTGCCGGCCTTGACCACGACGTTCCTGCGCCGCTCGAAGTCGCGCACGGTCACGCTGCCGCGCGTCACCCGCGTGGTCGTCGACGTGCAGGTGTCCTCGACGAGCCACTTCGTGCCGCGCACGGTCGCCGACGAGAACGAGCCGCTGGTGCGGAAGCGGCCCTTGCCGTCGCCCCACAGCCGTCGCTTGCCCTTCTTCCTGGCCGCGCTGCTCGCCTTGCCTGAGCCGCAGCTCAGCTTGTCGGTGAGCCGCAGCGTGGTCAGCGGCTTGGCGCCCTTGGTCTGGGTGAACTTGAACGTCCCGTCGTAGAAGCCGCCCTGCATCGTCCCGCCGGCCTTGTTGGCGGCGGCCACGAGCGTCGCGCGGCCCTTCGTCACGTCGACGGTCGTCCCGACCGGCAGCTGCTGCCCGGCGCGCAGCGTGCTGAACGAGCTCGAGCCGGGCCGCCGGACCTTCACGGTGCCGCTCGCCGGCAGCACGTTCAGCTTCTTGCCGACGACCGGCGGCGGCAGCGGCCGGGCGAAGCCGCGGACGACGATCACGCGGTTGGCCCCGCCGAAGGTGGAGAACAGGAAGTCGCCGGTGACCGGGTCGACGAACGCGCCCTCGGCGCCGCTCAGGCCGGTGATGAAGTCGCGCCGCGTCGACACGCGCGGGTCGCCGTCGCCGTCGACCTCGAACGCGGAGACGCGGCCGGCGGAGTACTCGGACACGAGCAGGCTCGGCCCGTTGAACCGCGGCGAGCCCGCGTTGACGTAGATGAAGCCCTCCGGCCCGGAGAGCACGGCGCCCGCGATCGGCCGCACGTCGACGATGTCGTAGGTGCCGGCGCCGTCCGGCGTGACGGCGGCGTCGTACCACTGCCCGCCCGAGTAGGACGCGATCTTGAGGCTCCCGGCGCCCGGCTGGCCCGGCGGCACGAACAGCAGCGAGCCCGGTGAGCCCGTGATGCCCAGCGGCGCGAGCGGGACGACCTTGTCGGTGATCGCGCTCCCGGGCCGCGTCTGCCCGATCTCGGTGTTCGGGTAGCGGGCGAGGAACAGCACGCCGCCCGGTCCGTACGTGATGCCGCCGTCGTTGTTGGCCGCGTCGGCGAACCGCGTCGCCGCGCCGGAGAACCCGGTGATGTGACCGGCGCCGTCGCGCACCACGCCGATCTCGTACAGCGCCCCGGCGGTCTGGTTGGCCGCGCCGCCGATCAGGAGCCGGTCGGTCGTCCCCGCCTTGAGCGTGAGGCCGCCGAGGTTGGCGGGCACGCCCGGCCGGCGTGCCGATGTCGGTCGCCGTGTAGGCGTCGTCGAACGGCGGCGCGATCACGGGCGCCTGCGCGGATGCCGCCGGAACGCCGGCGGCAAGCGCCAGCAGGGCAAGGCATACGGCTCGCAACGTCACCACCGGCGAGCATCGCCGTCGTACGACGCTCCGTCAACTGGTCGAACGGTCAGCCGCCGAATGCCCGCGCCACTCGACCGGGTGGCCCGGCGGTCCCTCGTAGGATGCGGCCGGTGAGCGGCGGCTTCGGCCTCGAGAACCTCCCCTACGGCGCGGTCGCCCGCGACGGCGAGCCGGCGCAGCTCGCCGTGCGGCTCGGCGACGAGGCGGTGCTGCTCGGCGAGCTCGAGCAGCGCGGCTTGCTGGCCGCGGCCGGCGTTCCCGCGGGAACGCTGTCGGGCCCGGTGCTCAACCCGCTGCTCGCGCTCGGCCGGGAGTCCTGGGCGACGCTGCGCGCCTCTCTGCAGGAGCGGCTCGCGGACGGCCCGCCGGAGGGCTGCGCGGTGCCGCTCTCGGAGGTCGAGATCCGGCTCCCGCTCGAGGTGGGCGACTACGTCGACTTCTACTCGTCGCTCGAGCACGCGACCAACCTGGGGCGCATGTTCCGCCCCGACGGCGACCCGCTGCTGCCGAACTGGCGTCACCTGCCGGTCGGCTACCACGGCCGGGCGAGCTCGGTCGTGGTCTCGGGCACGCCGGTGCGCCGCCCGCGCGGCCAGCTCCCGCCCGCCGAGCCCGGCGGCGCGCCCGCGTTCGGCCCGTCGCAGCGGCTCGACATCGAGCTCGAGCTCGGCTTCGTCACCGGCCCCGGCAACGCGCTCGGGACGGCGATCCCGGCGAGCGCGGCCGCCGAGCACGTCTTCGGCTTCGTGCTCGTCAACGACTGGAGCGCGCGCGACATCCAGCGCTGGGAGTACCAGCCGCTGGGCCCGTTCCTCGGCAAGTCGTTCGCCACGTCGATCTCGCCGTGGGTCGTCCCGCTCGCCGCGCTCGAGCCGTTCCGCGTGCCCGCCCCGCCGCAGGACCCCGAGCCGCTCGAGTACCTGCGCGCCAAGCGGCGACTGGGCGCTCGACATCGCGCTCGAGGTCGAGCTCGAGGGCACGGTCGTCTCGCGCGGGAACGCCCGCGGGCTGTACTGGACGTTCCCGCAGCAGCTCGCCCACGCGACGGTCAACGGCACCAACGTGCGCCCCGGCGACCTCTACGCCTCGGGCACGATCTCCGGCGCCGAGCCGGGGACCGCGGGCAGCCTGATCGAGCTGACCTGGGGCGGCCGCGACCCGCTCACGCTGCCCGACGGCCGCATCCGCACCTTCCTCGACGACGGCGACACCGTGACCCTCCGGGGCTGGTGCGGCGACCACGCGCTGTCCTTCGGCGAGGTCTCGGGAACGATCCTGCCGGCCGGCATGACCCGCGTCGTCGTCGTCGGATCGGTCAACGTGGACCTCGTCGTCTCCGTCGGCGCGGCTGCCGCGCGCGGGCGAGACCGTCGCCGGGGGCACGTTCGCGCCGCATGGCGGCGGGAAGGGCGCCAACCAGGCGGTCGCCGCGGCGCGGCTCGGCGCACAGGTCGCGATCGTGGGCGCGGTGGGCGCGGACGAGCTGGGCGACGAGGCGCTCGCCGAGCTCGCCGGCGAGGGGATCGACGTCGACCACGTCGCCCGCCTCGACGGCGTGGCCACGGGCGTCGCGGCGATCGTCGTCGACGAGTCGGGAGAGAACCAGATCGCCGTCGCCTCGGGCGCCAACGCACAGATCGACGCCGGCGCCGTCGAGAACGCGCTCGCCGCACTGCTCACCACGAAACCTGAAGGGTCTGACCCTTTAGGTTCCGGCGTCGTACTGCTCGGCAACGAGGTGCCGGAGGCGGCGGTCGCGGCCGGCTTGCGAGCGGCGAGCGCGGCGGGATGGCTCGTCGTGCTCAACCCGGCGCCGGCGCGGCCCGCCGGGGCCGACCTCGGCGGGGTGATCCTCACTCCGAACGCCGACGAGGCGCGGGAGCTGGCCGGCAAGGAGGACGTCGAGGCGGCGGCGCGGGTGCTCGCCGAGCGGACCGGCGCGGCCGTGCTGGTGACGCTCGGCGCCGACGGTGCGCTCCTGCTGGACGGCGGCGAGGCGCAGCGCCTGCCCGCGCCGCCCGTCGACGTGGTCGACACGACCGGCGCCGGGGACACCGTCAACGGCGCGCTCGCGGCCGAGCTCGCCGCCGGGCGGCCGCTCGCCGAGGCCGTGCAGTTCGCGCTCGCGGCCGCCGCGCTCTCCACCACCGCCGCCGGCGCCCGCACCGGGATGCCGCGCCGCGACGAGGTGCCGGCATCGCTCTGATGAAGGCGCTCGCCGCGGCGGGCGGCGCGACGCTGGCCTGGGCAGGGCTGGTCGAGCCGCGCCGGCTCGTCACCGTGCGCCGGACCCTGCACCTGCCGCGCTGGCCGGCCGCGCTCGACGGCCTGCGCGTCGGCGTCCTCTCCGACCTGCACGCCGGCGCCCCGCACGCGGGCCGGAAGGCGATCGCGCGGGCGGTCGAGCGGCTCAACGGAGAGCGGCCGGACGTGATGCTCCTGCTCGGCGACTTCACCGACGCCCACCCGCTGTGGGGCGGCCGCGTGCCGCCGGACGCGATCGCCGCCGAGCTCGCCCGCCTGCGCTCCCCGCGAGGCACCTTCGCGGTGCTCGGCAACCACGACTGGCGGCGCTCCGGCCCGCAGATGCGGACGGCCCTCTCAGGCGTGGGGATCGAGGTGCTCGAGAACCGCGCCGTCAGGGCCGGCGACCTGTACATCGCCGGCCTCGCCGACCTCCGCTCGCGCAAGCCCGACCTCCCGACCGCGCTCGAGGACGTCCCGGCCGACGCGCCGGTGATCCTGCTCGCGCACGACCCGGACGTGTTCCCGTTCGTCCCCCACCGCGTGGCGCTCACGCTCTCCGGCCACCTCCACGGCGGCCAGGTGGCGATCCCGATCCTGCGCCTCCCGGCGATCCCCTCCCGCTACGGCGAGCGCTACGCCCGCGGGCACGTCGTCGAGGACGGCCGCCACCTCTACGTCACGTCCGGCCTCGGCACCAGCGGCCTCCCGCTCCGCCTCTTCCGCCCGCCCGAGATCGTGATCCTGGAGCTCAGGAAGGACTGAGGATGCCCTCGAGCGTGAAGATCCGGCGCATGATCGCCAGTGAGCTCGCGTACGTGGAGTCCAGGCCGTAGTAGGAGAGGCCGCGGGCGCCGAGCGTGCGGGCCTGCGTGTACGGCGTGTCAGAGGCGTAGTGGATGATCCCGAAGTCGATCGGGAGCTTGGAGAAGTTGACCGCCTCGCCCACCGGGTAGCGATCGGCGTCGGCCATCTCGTAGACGGCGTTGCAGAACGGCCCGGCCTCCATCTCGACCACCGTGTACGCCTCGCGGTAGTAGAAGTCGAGGTACTCGCGGTTCTGGAGGAAGGTCGACTTCACCGTCACCGCGCGCTGGTTGTCGAGCCCCGAGCCGAAGCGCAGGAACGGCGCGATGTCGTCGAACGAGAACGCGTTGTCGAGCCAGTACGTCGAGCCCGAGTGCTCGTCGTGGATGACGCCGGAGATCAGCACGTCGCCGACGTCGGCGTTCAGGGTCGCGGCCTTGCCGAGCACGTACACGCCGCGCACGACGTCGGTCGACACGGTCAGCTCGCGCAGGATGTTGTAGGCGGCGAGGCCGAGCGGGTACTCGACGTTGACGACCACCGCCGGAGAGCGAGCGAGCGCCTCGGAGTCCACCGGGCCGAGCCGCGGATCGAGGCCGGCGGGGTCCAGCTTGTCGAGCGCCATGATCTGGGAGGAGACGCGCAGCGCCGCCTTGCTGGAGATGTGGGTGACGCCGAGCGCGCGCTCGGCCTCCTTGCGGCGGCGCCACTGCTCGCCGTCCTCGGGCAGCGACTCCCACAGCAGCCGCGCGCCGAAGTAGAGGAAGTTCTCCCACGAGCCCTCGGCGCGGCCCTCGCGGAAGCGCTCGAGCTCCTCGTGCAGGTACTCCGGCCCGTGCTCCTCGATGAAGCCCACGATCTCGGCCTCGCCGGAGCGCGCCGTCGGGGTGACGAGGTTGACCATCGAGTGCGGGTTCGAGGACACGAAGTAGACGGGGCGCTCACCCAGGCCCTGCTCCTCCATCGCCGTCCGCACCGGGCGCCACCAGCGGCGGGTCATGCGCGCGTAGCCGGCCTGCGAGCCGCCCAGCATGCGGATGCGCAGGTTGAGCTTGCGGCCGCGCACCTCGTCGAGGAAGGTCGAGAGGTCGCCCCACGCCTCACGGATGCGGATCCAGTCGTCCTCGTTGCCCCCGTAGGCCTCCGCGCACGCCGCCGGGTCCAGCTCGTCGCCCGGCGGCCGGTCGGTCGAGCGCAGCACGGCGTTGAGCTTGTTCCACTCGACCTGGTAGGCGACCAACGTCGGGATCACGTCGTCGAGGTCCGACGTCGAGGCCAGCAGCGCGGCCATCGTCCCCTCGTGGCTGTCGAACCAGCGGCGGCGGCGGGCGGGTGCCTCGACCGGCTCCCAGTCCTCGATCCGGCCCACGCCGGCGCGCTCGAAGACCTGCGCCTCCTGGCCCATCACGATCACCGCCGTCTGCCACACGCCCGCGGGCAGGCGCCGCATCGCGTACATGAACGCCCCGAGGTCGACCTCGTTGGTCGACGCCAGCGGGTGCAGGCTCGAGTTCATCGAGCGGTGCGACGGCTCGAGCACCCGCAGCAGCGTCTCGCCCGAGGAGCGCAGCAGCGTCGTGTACGTGCGGTGGTAGAGCTCGACCTCGTCCGACACGAGCCCGGCAGCCTGCCGCAGCGAGCCACCCGGGAGAGCATTGGGGACGCGCAGGCGGGGGACGGCCACGGATCGCAACCTACCGAAGTCGCAAATCACAAACGCTTGCATCACCGCATCAGTGCTCTTATGCTTTGATGCATGCGGACCACCCTCACCCTCGACCCGGACGTTGCGTCTCAGATCGAGCGCCGGCGTCGGGAACGGGGCACCTCGCTGAAACAGGAGGTCAACGAGCTGCTTCGCTCCGGGCTTGCGGCAGACGCACCCGAGCCGAGCGACTATCGCCTCCCGACGTTCGAGGTCGGCGAGCTGCTGATCCCGATCGACGACGTGCACGGGGCTCTGGCCATCGCCGAGGGCGATGACTACAAGTGATACTCGTCGACACGAACCTGCTCGTCTACGCGGTTGCGTCACCGCTCGTCCAGCACTCGGCCGCGAAGCGCTGGTTGCAGTCGCGGCTCACCGGGCATGCCCGAGTGGGTCTGCCGTGGGCGAGCATCGTGGGATTCCTTCGAGTCGTCACGAATCCGCGAATCCTCCGGGAACCCGTGCCGATGCATGACGCGTGGTCCACGACTCGGGCGTGGCTTGCGCTTCCTCAGGTGTGGGTCCCCGAGCCGACGGCTGCGCACGCCGACGTACTCGGCGCCCTCCTCGACGGGGTCAGCGACTCCCAACTCGTCCCGGATGCCCACCTCGCCGCGCTCGCGATCGAGCACGGCCTAACGATCTGCAGCAACGACGGCGATTTCGCGCGCTTTCCCGACGTGAGGTGGGAGAACCCGCTCGCCGCGGGGTAGTTCCCCGTATCCTGGAGCGACCTCAGCGTCCACGGCGCCACCTTCGCTGCCGAGGGCAGGAGCGAGAGCGGCCGCCGTCTCCTGGGCTGGACCCGAGACCGGCACTGGGCGGTCGAAGCGGCGCGTCAGGCGTCCGCTACCTGACCGCGCGGGGGTGTTGTCCGGTCGCGCTCCGGCCGATGCTGTCCCATGGCCGGCCGCCGGCTCGTCGTCCTCATGCTCGCTTCGCTGGTCGCCGGCTGCGGCGCCGCGCCCGAGCCTGGACCGCCGGAGCCGCCCGCCGAGATCGTCGTCGCCGAGAACAGCGGCGCGCTGAAGGCCGCGACGTGGCTCGCCGCGGCGGAGCGGGCGGCGGCGCGTGAGGCGCGGCGGCAGGCGGCGATCCGGCGCGCCCGCGCGTCGACCACCGTGGCCGGTGCGCTGCGGCTCGCGCGGCTCACCCGCCGCCTCACGCCCGCCGCGTACGCGCGGCTGATCCGCGAGCACGCGCTCGCCCGCGCCGCGCTGAACCGCCTCAGCGGCCCGCGGGCGTCGGAGCTCGGCTCCGTGCTCGCGACCGTCGACCAGCTCGCCGCCCAGCGGCTGCTCTCCCATGACCGGCTCGAGCCCGTCTTCCTCGTGCTGCGCCGCAACCGCGAGCTGTGGACGCGCGCGCCGATGCCCGCGCCCGGCGAGCGGCGGACGTTCGGCCGCGATCCCGCCGTCTTCCAGTACTACCCCGGCCGCGGGATCCAGCTCCAGCCGCTCGCCAGCTGGGGCGCCGTCAACTGGCTGGCCGGCAGCTGCCTGAAGGGTTGGTGCCCGGCCAAGCGGCTCCGCCGCGCCGTCGAGCGCCTCGCCGGCCTGGCCGCCAACCGCGGCCCGTTCCTCGCGTGGGAGCACTACTTCGCCTGGGGCGGCGGCACCGCGCCGTGGATCAGCGGCATGACGCAGGCCACCGCGGTGTCGGCGCTCGCGCGCGCCGGGCGGGCGCTGCACGAGCCGCGCTGGCACCGCGTCGCCCACCGCGCGCTCGGTGCGTTCCAGGCGCCGCCGCCGCTGGGCGTCGACGGCGGCGACCACTTCCTCATGTACTCGTTCGCCCCGTCGCTGCGCATCTTCAACGGCGAGCTGCAGGCGGTCAGCGGGGTCGGCGAGGTCGCCCGGTACGCGCGCGACCGCACCGCCCGGCGGCTGTTCCGGCGCGCCGAGCCGCCGATGCGGCGGATGGTGGCCGCCGCCGACACCGGCGCGTGGTCGCTCTACTCGGCCGCGGGTCGCGAGGCGACGCTGAGCTATCACCGGCTGATCGCCCAGTTCCTCGAGAACATGTGCGAGCGGACCGAGCGGCGCACGTACTGCGCGGCCGGCCGGCGCTTCGCCCGCTACGTGCGCGAGCCGACCCGCATCGGCGTCGCGCCGCTGCGGCGGCTGCACGCCCGCCGGGCGACCACCGTGCGCTTCTCGCTCTCGAAGGTCTCGTCGGTCAAGGTCCGCGTCTTCGGCCGCCGCGGGCTCGCGTACAGCCGCGAGCTGGACCTGCCCTACGGCGCGCACACGGTCGCCTGGACCCCGCCCGCGCGCGGCCGCTACCGGCTGCGCATCGAGGCGCAGGGGCCGAGTGGCCCGGTCGGAATCGCGAGCCGCAGGGTGGCGGTCCGGCTCCCGAAGCCCAAGCCCAAGAAGGAGCGCCGGAAGGGCGATCGCGGCGGGCCGCTCTCGGCGACGCCCGGGAAGGACCGCAAGGAGGCGCCGAAGGACGAGGTGTTGACGCCGGGTACAGAACGCGAAAAGGTGTCCTCGTGAGCGGCGGTCCCATCGACTTCTCCGTCGAGGAGCGTGACGAGGGCGGCGTACGGCTGATCGCCGTCGCCGGCGAGCTCGACATCGCGACCGCACCGTCGCTGTGCGCGCTGCTCGACGCCACCCGTGCAGGCCGCCGCCCGCGCCTGCTCGTCGACCTCACCGACGTCGGGTTCTGCGACTCGACCGGCCTGCGCGCGCTGCTCGGCGCGGCGTCCGAGGTCCGCACGCATGGCGGACGGTTCGCGCTCGTCTGCCCGCCGGACACCGACGTGGCCCGGCTGCTGGACGTCGTCGGCGCCGCCGAGGCGTTCGCCATCCACCCGGACCGCCCGACCGCCCTCGCGGCGCTCGCGCCGGTGCCGGGTTAGCCGGCGGCGGCGCGCGGCTGGATCCAGAGGTGCCGGGCGCGCGCGAGCGTGCGCCCGTCGGCCGACAGCAACGCCGACGCCGTCTCGGTCTTGCGGCCTTCGGAGCCGAGCAGCCAGCCGACGGCGACGATCGGCTCGCCGATCGGGATCGGCTCGAGCTGCTCTGCGCGCATGCGGGCGAGCAGGCTCGGGACGTCGGCCTCCCACATCTCCGGCACGTAGCTGGGGCAGTCGAGCGCGCCCCAGACGATCTCGGGCTGGAGCCCGTGCTCGTCGTGCGGGATCGTCGCGTCGGCCACCAGGAGCGCGGCGGTCATCGTCGGCTCGCCCGGCAGGTCCCCGAAGTGCAGCCCGAGCCCGTCCTGGCGGGCGCAGCCGCAGATGTAGCACTGGGTGAACGCGTGCCGGGTGCCGTGCCACGGGTGGCGGCGCAGCGCCTCGCGGGCCTCGGCCACGCTCGGGCGCACGGGCGGCTCGATGTCGAGCGGCTCGGCGGCGGCGCCCTCGGCGACGAGGACCTCGTGGTGGCAGAGCCGGACGCGGCCGTCCGGGTCGCGCAGGAGGGCCAGCGCGGTGTCGAGCGGCGGCGGCGAGCGCAGCGAGATCTCCGCTGTGCCCTTGATGTGGCGGGCGATCAGCCCGCAGGTGTAGCCGCCGTTCGCGCTGGCCGGAGGGCCGTTGAAGCGGCGGGGGATGAGCACACGGCCCGCCGCACCGACTTCGGTGAGCGGGCCGCGCCCCATCAGGCGATCTCTAGATCGCGGTGACGTTGACCGCAGCCGGGCCCTTGGGACCCTGCTCGGCCTCGTACGAGACCCGCGCGCCCTCTGCGAGCGTGCGGAAGCCGTCACCGGCGATGCCTGAGAAATGGACGAAGAGGTCCTTGCCGGCCTCGTCGGGCGTGATGAACCCGAAGCCCTTGTCGTCGCTGAACCACTTCACGGTACCGGTCGCCATGTGTTTACCTCCACGGCGTCTGTGCTGCCTACGCCGAGGATGCAAACAAGCAAACAACTGCGGGCGCGCACTGCTTATCCGGGCCTCTTTGACCCGGTCGAACGCCCGACAAGGTAGCAAAGTCCGGCAAAGAGATACCCTCTCCGCCGCATGGCCGTAGCCCCGACCCTCGACGACACCCAGCCCGTCGCCAACGAAACACGCGACCGGATCATCACCGGGACGGTCACCGTGCTGCCCGTTCTGGCGCTCGGCGTCGTGGCCTGGCAGCTGTGGAACGACGCTCTGGGCTGGAGCGACGTGATCATCTTCCTGTTCGCCTACGCGTCTACCGCGCTCGCCATCACCGTCGGCTTCCACCGCCACTTCACGCACCGCGCCTTCAAGTGCCGGCGCTGGGTGCGAGGCACGCTGGCCATCTTCGGCTCGGCTGCGATCGAGGGCAACATCATCTCGTGGGTCGCCGACCATCGGAAGCACCACGCGTTCTCGGACGAGGAGGGCGACCCGCACTCCCCGCACGTCGACCACGGGGGCGGCTGGACCGGGGCGCTCAAGGGGCTGTGGCACGCCCATGTGGGCTGGCTGTTCATCCACACCCAGCGCGGGAATCGCGAGCGCTACGCGCCCGACCTGCTCGCGGACCCGCTGATCCGCTGGATCGACCGCACGTTCGTGCTCTGGGTCGCCGTCGGGCTGCTCGTCCCGGGCATCCTCGGCTACCTGATCGGCGGCTCGCTGGCCACGGCGGCGACCGGGATGCTGTGGGGTGGCCTGGTGCGCATGCTCGTCGTGCACCACGTGACCTACAGCATCAACTCGCTGTGCCACTTCTTCGGCCGCAAGGACTACGTGACGGGAGACGAGTCGCGCAACCTCTTCTGGCTCGCGCCGTTCACGTTCGGCGAGTCCTGGCACAACAACCACCATGCGTTCCCCACGTCGTACCGCCACGGCATGCGCCGCTGGCAGATCGACATCTCGGCGTGGGTGATCTGGGCGCTCGAACGGACCGGCCTGGCGTGGGACGTCGTCCGCATCAGCCCGGAGCGACAGGCCCGCAAGGCCGTCGGGAGCTAGCCATGGCCGCCCTGCGCACGACCGAGCCGCTGCGGCGAGAGCTCCAGGCGGCCGTGCCCGATCGGCCGTTCCGGCTGACGTTCTGGGACGGGACCGAGCTGCCGCCCTCGAACGGCGGGCAGGCGCCGACGCTGCACCTACGCTCCCCCGCCGCGCTCGCGCACGCGCTGCGTGCACCCGGCCAGCTCGGGCTCGGGCGTGCCTACGTCAGCGGGGAGATCGAGGTCGACGACCTGGAGGCCGTGCTGGGGGTGCTCGACGGCTACCAGCCGCAGCCAATCGACCGGCCGGCGCAGCTGCGCCTCGCGCTGGCCGCCGCGCGCGCGGTCGGGCCGATGCGCCCGCCGCCGGTGCCGGAGACCGAGCTGCGCCCGCGCGGACGTCGCCACAGCCCGGCGCGCGACAAGCGCTCGGTCCGCCACCACTACGACGTCTCGAACGACTTCTTCGCGCTCTTCCTCGACGAGTCGATGACCTACAGCTGCGCGTTCTTCTCGCGCGACGGGTCGAGCCTCGAGGCCGCGCAGCGGGCCAAGCTCGACCTCACGTGCGCGAAGCTCGGGCTGCAGGAGGGCGAGCGGCTGCTCGACGTCGGCTGCGGCTGGGGCAGCTTCGCGGTCTTCGCCGCGCGCGAGTACGGCGTGTCGGTCACCGGGATCACGCTCTCGGAGCCGCAGGCGCAGCTCGCCCGGCAGCGGGCGGAGGAGGCGGGCGTGGCCGACCGCGTCGACATACGCGTCATGGACTACCGCGAGCTGGGCGGCGAGCCCTACGACGCGATCGCCAGCATCGGCATGGTCGAGCACGTGGGCGCGAACCGGATCGACGAGTACGCCGCCACGCTCGCCCGGCTCCTGCGCCCCGGCGGCCGGCTGCTCAACCACGGGATCGCGCGGCTGCGCCTGGGCGAGCCCGAGGCGGGCCCGTTCTCGGAGCGCTACGTGTTCCCGGACGCCGCGCCGCTGCACCTGTCCCGGATCCAGACCGCGATCGAGCGCGCCGGGCTCGAGACCAACCACGTCGAGGGCTTCCGCGAGGACTACGCGGAGACGCTGAGCCACTGGATGCGGCGGCTCGACGACCATGCCGAGGAGGCCGAGCGGCTGGCCGGCCCGGAGCGCCTGCGCGTGTGGCGGCTGTACCTGCGCGCGGCCCGCAGCGGGTTCCGTACGGGCTTCACCTCGATCTACCAGGTCCGCTGCGTGAAGCCCTCCCGCTAGACTGCCCTGCGGTGGCCGGTGCTTTGCCGGCTGCGAGGCAGTTCGCTTGCTTGGGTCCCGCAGATAGCGGTTCGGGTCAGCAGTCGCCTCCCGAATCGTTCGCGGCCCATCTGTTTGCCGCAGGAGTACTTGAATGTCACTACCGTCGTTCGCCGATCTCGGCGTGTCGCGCGCCGTCGTGCGCGCGCTCACCGAGCGCGGCATCCACAAGCCGTTCCCGATCCAGGAGCTCGTCATCGCCGACGTGCTCGCCGGGCGCGACGTGCTTGCCAAGTCGCCGACCGGGTCGGGCAAGACGCTCGCCTTCGGCGCCCCGCTGATCGACCGCGTCGATGCGGGCGCCCGGCGCCCCGCGGCGCTCGTGCTCGCCCCCACGCGCGAGCTGACGAGCCAGATCGTCGACGAGCTGCGCCCGCTGGCCCGCGCCCGCAACCTGTCGGTCGCCGCCGTCTACGGCGGCGTGGGCTTCGAGAAGCAGACCCGCGACGCGCAGCGAGCGCACATCCTCGTGGCCACGCCCGGCCGGCTCGAGGACCTGCTCCAGCGCCGGGCCTTCACGCTCGAGCACGTCCGCACGCTCGTCCTCGACGAGGCCGACCGGATGCTCGACATGGGCTTCCGCCCGGCTGTCGACCGGATCGTCGATCGCTGCCCGGCCAAGCGCCAGACGCTGTTCTTCTCGGCCACGCTCGACGGCGAGGCCGGCCGCATCGCGGCCGCCTACACGCACGACGCGCGCCGCCACGAGCACACGCCGCCGGAGCAGCGCCACACCGACATCGAGCACCGCTTCCTCGCCGTCGAGCGCGACGACCGGCTCGACGCGCTGGTCGGCGAGCTCGACACCGCCGACCGCTCGCTCGTGTTCGTGCGCACCAAGCGCGGCGCCGACCGGCTCGTCCGCCGGCTCTCGCGCGAGGGCGTCGACGCCGTCGCCATGCACGGCGACAAGTCCCAGCGCCAGCGCGAGAAGGCGCTCGCCTCGTTCGAGGCCGGCCGCGTCGCGACGCTGGTGGCGACCGACGTCGCCGCGCGCGGGATCGACGTCGACGACATCTCGCACGTCATCAACTTCGACCCGCCGGCCGACCGCGAGGGCTACGTCCACCGCATCGGCCGCACCGGCCGCGCCGGCCGTACCGGCATCGGCGTCACGTTCTTCGGCCGCGAGAACGCCCGCGACATGGAGAAGATCGCCGGCCAGCTGCGCCTGAAGGCCCAGTTCCGCGAGGCGCTCGGCCGCTAGCAACGCCGAGGGGCGGCCCGCGGGCCGCCCCTCTGGCTTACGTCGATGTGCGGCGTGACGTCAGTGGCCGCCGCCCTTCCAGCGGTCGTCGTGCCACTTGTCGCCCTTGTTCCAGCGATCGTGGTCGTACTTGGCCCCGATCGTGAACTCCTGCGTCTGCGGGTTGAGGTGCCGCAGCTTCATGGCTCGATCGACGTCCCTGTCGGACAGCTTCCACACGTAGAGGCCGCGCGTGATGTCGGACTCGTAGATGTAGCCGTTGTAGAAGTACGAGCCCCAGTCGCCGCCGATCTGCAGCGTGGCGGGAGC
Organism: uncultured Solirubrobacteraceae bacterium; assembly: GCA_963789005.1. Taxonomy (GTDB): domain Bacteria; phylum Actinomycetota; class Thermoleophilia; order Solirubrobacterales; family Solirubrobacteraceae; genus DASSUW01. The sequence goes on along the minus strand of CAWBIZ010000002.1, from coordinate 136,593 downwards.
CGGCGGGACGGGCAGCGGAGCTGGGTCGGCGTACGCGATCTCACGCGCGTTGGCCCGGTTGCTGAAGTCCAGCACGCCGATGCCCGATTGGTAGGAGCCGTGCACCAGGATGTCGTCGGACTTCGTGGGCACGATGTTGTAGTTGTGCAGGGTGCAGTTCTCCTGCGCCGTCTGCGGCCGCTTGAGCGCCCACTTGCCCTCGGGCGCGCCCGAGTTGGTCTCGTAGAAGAAGAACGACTTCATGTCGTCCGTCTGGAACCCGGTCGTGCCGGGGATCGGGGCGCCGGTCGCCAGGCAGCGCGGCACCACGCCGCCGCCCGGCTCGTGGCCGAAGATGATCGTCTCGCCGTCCCATGAGAACGCGGCCGAGTGGCCGGTCGGGTTGTTCACGTTGGGCGGTCCGGCGGCGATCTCCGGCACCACGTGGCTGTACAGGAAACGCGGGTTGTCGCGCGAGCCGCCGTCCTTGCCGCCGAGGCTCCAGACCGCGAAGCCGACGCCGCCCGCACACGCCGCCTTGTTCGCGCGGCCGAGGATCACCGCGGTGTCATGGCAGGCGAAGTTGTTCGCCGCGCCTGTCGCCGTGTCGGCGAACTCGAACTGCCGCGCCTCGGCCTCCTCCGGCCGGCTGAGCGGCACCTCGACGATGTCGATGCCCTCGCACGCCGCGTTCGACGGGGTGCTGTAGACGATCAGCCGGCGGTTGCGGACGTCGGGCACGCCGCTCGCCGTGTGCGAGCCGCACTTGAGGTCGACGGAGGCGACCAGGTCAGGGTTGCCGGGGTCGCTGACGTCGAAGACGTGGACGCCCTCGAACCCATTGCCGAGCGTCGGGGGCGCGCCCGCGGTCCCCTTGGGCACCGCCTCGCCGTCGCACGTCGAGTCCAGCGTGTTGTTCGAGTCCCACGAACGCACGAGGATCGAGCCCCACACGACCACATCGCCCTGCCCCGCGCCGTTGAGGTTGGCGCAGTCCTTGTAGTCGTTCAGGAGCTTCGGGTTCCGCGGGTCCTTGATGTCGATGATCCGGAACCCGTTGAACGTGCCCTGATAGGCGCGGTGACCCCAGAACGCGAGGTCCGAGATGAAGTCGCCGAATGCGTTCGGAGCTCCCGGCGGACGTGCGAGGAAGCTCTTGAGGCGCATGTTCGAGGTCTTCGTGAAGTTGGCGCCGCCGTCGTCCACCCTGCCGCCCGAACCGAGCGAGAGTGAGGCGCTGGCGCCTCCGAGCCCATAAACGAAGCCGTTGGTGGCATCCGACGGGTGCGCGGATGCCCCGACTGGCACCGCTAGTGCGCACACCACCGACGCCACGAACGCAAGGCGAAGCTTCATACCTACCTCCTCCCCCGCCAATCCGAAAGATGCTTGGGGGAACCATACGCCTTCGCGCGTGCGCGCGCACGCGAAGGTGAAGCGCGGCTGAGCGGCGGCGCGCCGGAGTACGAGCGCTGCGGCGGCAGTGGACGGATCGTGTCGCGGACGCTATAGTTGCTCGTACAACTATGCGACTCCAGGGCATCCACCACATCACCGCCATCACCGGGGACGCGCAGCAGAATCTCGACTTCTACACGCGCGTGCTCGGGCTCCGGCTGGCCGCCAAGACGGTCAACCAGGACGACCCCAGCGTCTACCACCTGTTCTATGCCGACGAGCAGGGGCGGCCGGGCGCTGAGCTGACGTTCTTCGAGTACCCCGGCGCCATTCCCGGCCGCGCCGGGGCCGGCATGGTCCATACGATCGTGTCGCGCGTCGGATCGAGCGAGGCGCTCGACTTCTGGGCGCAGCGGCTGGCCGACGAGGGCGTCTCCACCGAGCGTGTCGGCGACGACGCGCTGCGGTTCGCCGACCCCGAGGGACTAGCCCACGAGCTGGCCGTGCGTCCGGGCGTGGACGAGCCGCTCTCGGCCGAGCATCCCGAGATCCCGCTCGAGCACGCGCTGCAGGGCTTCGACGCCGTGCGCGCGTACAGCACCGACCCCGAGCGCTCGCGTGCGCTGCTCGAGCAGGTGCTCGACGCCGAGCGCGTCGGCGACGCCACGTGGGAGCTGCGCGGCGAGCGCCGCGGCGGCGCGATCACGTACGAGCGCGCGCCGGCCGAGCCGGGCCGCCAGAGCGCCGGCACCGTCCACCACATCGCGTGGGGGACCTCGCAGGAGGACCACCCGAAGTGGCTCGAGCGCGTGCAGCTGCTCGGCATCCCCAACAGCGGGATCGTCGACCGCCACTACTTCCACTCGATCTACTTCCGCGAGCCCAGCGGCGTGCTGTTCGAGCTCGCCGACGACGGCCCGGGCTTCACGGTCGACGTCCCGCTCGACGAGCTCGGCTCGGTGGTCATCCTCCCGCCGCGCTTCGAGCCCCACCGCGCGGAGATCGAGAAGCGGCTGACGCCGCTCCCCGATCCCCGGGCGGGATGGCCTACCAGGTCGTCGGCTTGACCGGCTGGTAGAGCCAGACGTCGAAGAACGCGTCGAGCTGCTGGCCGCTGACACGCTCGGCCGCCGCCATGAAGCCGGCGGTCGAGACGTTGCCGTAGCGGTTGTCGGCGTACCAGCCGCGCAGGAGCGCGAAGAACGCCGTGTCGCCGATCTTGACCCGCAGCGCCTGCAGCGTCATGCCGCCGCGGTCGTACGGCGGGCTGGAGAACATGACCGCCGGGCCCGGGATCGCCGCCGGAGGGGTGCGCCAGAACGAGCTGCTCGCGGGCCGCGAGTTGTAGCCGTTCAGGAACGACTGCTGCGCCGAGATGCCGCCGTGCCGCTCGGTGTAGATCCACTCCGAGAAGCGGGCGAAGCCCTCGTTGAGCCAGATGTCGGGCCACACGGCCAGCGTGACCGCGTTGCCGAACCACTGGTGCGCGACCTCGTGGACGACGGTCGAGGCGGCGGGCGCGACGTTCGTGTCGTACATCGACTTCGTCTGGGACTCGAGCGCGTAGCCGACCCCACCCCGGTCCGCGACGCCGCCGCCGCTCGAGAACGGGTAGGGCCCGTAGAGGCCGGAGAAGAAGCCGATGATCTCCGCCTCGGCCGCCAGGCGCGATTTCGCCAGAGTCGTGTTGCCGTTGTTGAGCGTCGGGTCGACGGCCTGGTAGAGCGGGATGCCGCCCGCCTGCGTGACCGTCATGTCGAAGACGCCGTTCGTCGCCGTCGCGAGGTACGGCGCCATCGGCGAGTCCTCGACCCAGTGCCAGGTCGTCCTGCCGTTCTTGGTCCGCGTCGAGCGCAGGCGCCCGTTGCCGATCGCGGTGATCCCCTGAGGGACCGTGATCGACAGCTCGAAGGTCGCCTTGTCGCGCGGGTTGTCGTTCGCCGGGTACCAGCCCGGAGAGCCCTGCGGCTCGTTGACGACGAAGGCGCCGTCGGCGGTCGGCACCCAGCCTTCGAGCGAGCCGTCGGGGTCGACGATCGGCTCGGGGGTGCCGCCGTAGTCGACGCGCACGACGAAGCTTGCGCCCTGCTGGAGCGGCGAACTCGGCGTCACGGTCAGCTCCTGGCCGCCGTCGTGCGCGAACTGCGCGTCGGCGCCGTTGACCTCGACCTCGGCGACCACCATGAACGCCCGCAGGTCGAGGTTGAAGCTTGAGAGCTCCTGCTCGGCGCGCGCGCTGATGATCGTCCGGCCCTCGAGGTGGTTGGTGCTGCGCCGGTAGTTGAGGTCGAGCTCGTAGTGGCTGACGTCGTAGCCGCCGTTGCCCGCCTGCGGGAAGAACGGGTCCCCGAGGCCGGCCGACCCTGGGGTGGCGAGCCACGAAGACGCGGCCGCCGGCGCTGCGATGAGCAACGCGGTCAGTAGCGCGGCCGCCCCCGCGCGAAGCATGGTCGATGACATTGCCGGACCCTATCGCCGGGCTCTAAGAGCATTGTTGGGGTGCGGCTACCCGCACCCCAAGAGACGAAGTTGGGGGTGGCGGTTTGGGGGCGCCCTCGATGCCGGCGGCCCGCGGCGGCGCGAGGCTCCGCTCCATGATCACGTGCACGGAGCCTCTCGCCACGGACGCCGCGGGAAGCCGCCCGCGCGACCTGCGCGTGTGGCCCTCGCGTCGTCCATCGCCGGCACCTCGGCGCGCTCGAGGACGGAGCTGCACCCCGCCGAGGACGTGTACGCGGGGGCGCTGTTCTTCTCGCCGGAGCGGGCCGCCGAGGTGCTGCACGCTTGGCGCGAGTGGACGGCGACCGCGCCGGCCGAGACGACGTCGGTTGCCCGCATCATGCGCTTCGGCGACGGGCACGAGGTCGCCGACATGGTGCGCGGCCGCTCCTTCGTGATCGTCGAGGCCGCCCACCTCGGCTCCGAGGCCGAGGGCGCGGCCGTGCTTCAGCCGCTGCGCGAGCTGCGCGCCGAGCTCGACACGTTCTCGATCGTCCCGCCCTCGGCGCTCGGCCACCTGCACATGGAGCCCGAGCAGCCGGTGGCCCGGCTCGCCGACGACGGCTTCGTGCGCTCGCTATCGGCCGAGGCGATCGACGCCCTCGTGGCCGCCGCCGCCCCGCCGCTGACCACGGTCGAGCTGCGCCACGCTCCCGACGGCTTCTTCACGCACGCCTCGGGCATGCCGACCGACGCGGCGTCGAGCGTGGCGATCGAGGCCCAGCTCGCGCTCGTGGCGGGCGCGCTGGCGGGCTGATTGCGAGCGGGTGACGGCGCGACGTCGCAGGAGGAGAGATGCGATTTGAGCTCCGCCTTCCCCGCTCGCGAGGCACAGACTGGCAGCCGTCCGGCGGACCTCCAACCGACCCGTGGTCGGAACCGGGCCATGCGGGACTCGCCAGGTGGTCTACACGGCGACGGTCAGGGTGGCGGAGTAACCGCTGTCGACATCGCCGTCGACCGCGGCCAGCTGCGCATCGGCGCCGTCGCTGAACACCATGTCGCCGTCGAGCGACGTCTGCGCCAGGTTCTGGACGCTCTGCTCGTAGCCCTCGGTCGCGTAGACGGCGGAGCACGCATCCTCGGGCAGCGCGAGCTGGGTGGTCACGGTCGGCTCACCCCCGCTCGTGGCGTCGTCGACGCTCGCGTACACCTCGAAGTGGATGTGCGGCCAGCGGCCCATGTACGCGGCCGGGAAGATCGTCGTGAACGTGACCTTCCCGTCGGCACCGGCCTCCTGCACGCCGCGCAGGTAGTTCTGGTCGGTGATCCCCTCGGAGTACAGCGAGTAGCCGCCGGCGCGGTCGCAATGCCATACGTAGACGGCGGCGCCCTCGAGCGGCGCGCAGTCGCTGCCCGTGTCCACGACGGTGAGCTCGACCGTCAGCGGCACGCCCTCGGCGGTGCCGCTCGAGTCGCCGAAGCTCGAGCGGATGTCGTCGCGCACGATGCCGGACTCGGTGAGCACGTTCGGCCCGTTCGAGCCGTCGCCGGGATACGGCCCCGCGGTCTCGCCGGGGATCGTCTCGCAGTCGGCCGTCGCGGTCGCGGTGGCAGTGGCGGTCGGGGTCGAGCTCGAGGTGGTCGCCTCGTCGGAGCCGCAGCCGATCAGCGTCGCGAGCCCGGCGCCCGCGAACAGCTTCAGGGCGTGGCGGCGGTCGAAGATCGTCTCGAGATCGAAGGCGAGGCCGCGGTCGTGGAGGTCGTGGTCGGACATGTCGGCGACTATGGCGACGGATCCTCGGAGTCGGCTGAGAGGACGTGGCGCGTCAGCGCTTCGAGCGCTTGGGCGGCGAGTGCGAGGTCCGCGGGCGACGTGTCCTCGGCCTGTGTGTGGCTGACGCCGCCGATGCTGCGCACGAACAGCATCGCGGTCGGCACGACGCGCGCCATCTCGCTGGCGTCGTGCAGCGGGCCGCTCGGGAGCCTGGGCGCGGAGTCGGTGAGGTCGGCCACGACGCGGGCGGCGGCTTCGATCAACTTCGCATCGAAGGGAACGGGCTCGATCGCCCAGATCCGCTCCCACTCGTCGTCGCAGCCCTCCTCGGCGGCGATTACGCGTCGCGGCCTCGCGCGCCGACGCGAGCAGCTCGGCGAGGACGGCGGGATCGAGGGCCCGCTGGTCGAGCGTGACCTCACAGGCGCCGTTGAAGGCGGTCGGGATGCCCGGCGTCACCGTCACCTCTCCGGTGGTGGCGCGAGCGTCGGCGCGGCCGGCGGCGTCCTCCCGGAACGCGAGCGCGCTGCGCGCCGCCGCCAGGAAAGCGTCGCGCCGCATGTCCATCGGCGTCGCTCCCGCGTGCGCGTGTGCACCCGTGAAGCGGATCCGGTGGCGCTCGACGCCGAACGTGCCGAGCACGACGCCGAGCGGCTCGTCCTGGCGCTCGAGCACCGGGCCTTGCTCGATGTGCAGCTCGAGGTAGGCGACTGCGCCCTCGAGCTCGCTCGCGGCCTCGGGTGCGCGATCGAGGTCGACGCCGTGGTCGGCGAGCGCGTCAGGCAACGTCACGCCCTCACGGTCGGTCAGGCCGCGCACCGCCTCCGGGTCGAGCGTGCCTGCCGCGGCACTCGAACCGAAGAGGCTGCGCCCGAACCGCGCCCCCTCCTCGTCGGCCCAGTCGACGAGCTTGAGGCCGAGGCGGCGCGGCTCCGGCGCCAGCGCGCGCATGACCTCGAGCCCGGCGAGGACGCCGAGCGCGCCGTCCAGCCAGCCGCCGTCCGGCACCGAGTCGAGATGGCTGCCGACGATCACGAAGCGGTCCGAGTCGCCGGCCGCGGTCGCCCACAGGTTGCCGGCGGCATCGGTGTGCGTCGTGATGCCGGGGATCGTGGCGAGCTGCTCTTCGAGCCACTCGCGCGCGAGCGCCCAGGTGTCCGTCCACGCGACTCTTCGCGCGCCGCGCTCATCGGAGGTGCGGCGGTTCAGCGCGTGCAGGTCGGCGAGGACGCGGTCGGGGTCGACCATCGGGTTCGTAGCGTTGCGGATCGACGAACGTCAACGGCGGCTGGGTAGGGAGGCTGGGGTGCCGGCGGCGGTGCATAACGTCAACGTCGCGGGCCGTTCGGGCGTGCGGTTGACGAAGCGCACCGCATAGGTGCGTAACGTCAACCGCACCGGCGAGATCCGCGTCGCGTTGACGAAATGCACCCTTGCCGCCGCGACGGCTCCCTCACCTCCCTACCCAGCCGCAGTTGACGTTGACGTTCCGCGTCGTGATATATCTGCACGCATGGACGCCGCAGAGCGCGTTGCCGAGGTTCTCGCCCTCGTCCTCGAGCGCTCGCCCCGCCCCCAGGGCGAGCTCGACAGCACGGCCGTCGCGACGCTCGAGCGGCACGGCCTCGTGAGCCTGGCCGGCGGTGAGGTGCGGCCCGGGCCGCGGCTGCTGCGGTTCGCCCGCTCTGGCCACGACCGCCGCGACCTCGTGTCGCTGGCCGAGCCGCCCATGCGCCGGCTGGCCGACGAGAGCGGCGAGACCGTGAACCTGATGGTCTCGGCCGCCCGTGGCGCCGAGGCCCTGTCGCAGGTTGACGGCCGGCACGTGCTCGGCGTGAGCAGCTGGATCGGCCGCGAGGTGCCCGACCACTGCAGCGCCGCCGGCAAGCTCTTCCTCGCGTTCGGCACCTCCGCGCTGCCCGACGGGCCGCTCGAGCGGCGCGCGCCGGCCACGGTCGTCGACCGCGACCGCCTGCAGACCGAGCTCGAGACCGTGCGCACCCAGGGCTTTGCGACGATCGTCGACGAGCTCGAGCCCGGCCTCGCCGCGGTCGCCGCCCCCGTCCGCGACGCCGACGGCGCGGTGGTCGCGGCGCTCTCCGTGGCCGGGCCGACCGTCCGCCTGACCGAGCACCGGCTGGCGTTGCTCGGCCGCGTCGCGATCGAGCAGGCCCACGCGGTCTCGACGCAGCTCGGATACGCGGGCGACCTCGAGGACCTCCTCGACCCCCTTCGCGTCCGCGGCTAGTCGGTCGAGCTCGAGGAGGGGTGCGATCCGCTCCCGGTGCTGCTCGATACGTCGACCGATTCGGCGAGAAGCGTGGCGACGTCGACCACGCGCAGGTCGCGCCCGCTGCTCTTCACGCCATCGTCGAGCATGACCGTGCAGAACGGGCACGCGACGGCCAAAGTCGAGGCGCCGGTCTCGGCCGCCTCGCGCACGCGCTCCTCGTTGATCGCGCCGCCGCGCTCCTCCATCCACATGTGCGCGCCGCCGGCGCCGCAGCAGAACGTCTCCTTCTCGCGCCGGCCCATCTCGACCGGGCGGCCGACGGCCGCCGCCAGCTCGCGCGGCGCCGCCGACACGTCGTTGTGCCGCGCCAGGTAGCAGGAGTCGTGGTACGTGATCTGCTCCTCGCCGCCCGCCGGTGAGAGCCGGCCGTCGCGCACCAGCGACGCCAGCAGCTCCGTGTGGTGGACGACCTCGTAGCGACCGCCGAAGTCCGGGTACTCGTGCGCGAGCGTGTTGAAGCAGTGCGGGCAGCTGGCGACGATCTTCGTCACGCCCGCCTCGCCGAGCGTCGCCACGTTCTGCTCGGCGTACGCCTGGAACACGAACTCGTTGCCCATCCGGCGCGCCGGATCGCCGGTGCACGCTTCGAGAGCGCCGAGGATCGCGAAGTCGACCCCCGCCGCGGTCAGCAGCCGCGCCGTGGAGCGCGCCGACTCGCGCGCCCGCTCGTCGAACGACGCCGCGCAGCCCACCCAGTAGAGGTACTCCGGGACCGGGTCGCCCGGCTCCAGCACCCGCACGTCGAGCCCCTCCGCCCACGCGGCGCGCTCGGCCTGCGGCTTGCCCCACGGGTTGGCCTGGCGCTCGACGTCGCGCAGCATCGGCTCGGCCTCGCTCGGGAACCGCGACTCGACCATCACCAGGTGGCGCCGGAGGTCGAGGATGTGGTCGATCTGCTCGATGTTGACGGGGCAGGCCTGCACGCACGCGCCGCACGTCACGCAGTCCCAGACCATCTCCTCGAGCCCGCCCGACTCGACCACCGCCGGGCCTTCGTACGCATCGTCCACCAGCGCCTTCGGGCCCTCCGCGAACAGCTGGTCGCGCACGCCCATGATCACGAGCTTCGGGGACAGCGTCTTGCCGGTGGCGAACGCCGGGCAGGCGTCCTGGCAGCGCCCGCACTCGGTGCACGACATCGCGTCCATCATCTGCTTCCACGTCAGGTCCTCGACGGTCCCGATCCCGAAGCGCATCTCCTCCTCGGGCACGTCCGGGTCGTCGAAGCGCAGCGGCTCGAGCCGGCCGCGTGCCCGCGTGCGCCCGAAGTACACGTTCACCGCCGCGGTGGCGATGTGCAGGTGCTTGGAGTGCGGCAGGTAGACGAGGAAGCCGAGGATCAGCAGCACGTGCGCCCACGCCCAGACCTGCGATTCCGTCGCGTGGTAGAGCAGCAGCGTCACCACGATGCCCGCGATCCAGGCCAGGATCAGGTCGGCCTCGCCGAGATGGCTGCCCTCGAACCGGCGCGGCCGCACGACCTTGCGGATGTAGAGCGCGGTCGCCACGCCGATCAGCGCGAGCACGCAGAAGACGTTCGCCACTGCCTCGTACCAGCCCCAGTGCGGCGCCGCGTCGGCGTCGACGATCGCGATCATCGCGATCGGGATCGCCGGGAAGAGCACGATGAAGGCCCAGAAGATGAACGCGTGCATGAGGCCGGGGACCAGCCGCTGCAGCAGCTTGCGCTGTCCCACGACGACCACCGCCTCCGCCCGCAGCCGCTCGGGCACGTCGTCCGAGCGCACGATGCCCGCCGGCCGTCCCATGCGCACGAGCCGCACGAGCAGCAGCGCGCGGCGGGCGAACAGCGCGCCCGCGACGACGATGGCGGCAGCCAGCGCGAGCGCGCTGACGATCACGTGACTCCCTGGACCCGGCGCAGCTCGGCCGTGATGGCCGGAACGATCTCGCTCACGTCGCCGACCACGGCGTAGTCGGCGGTCGCCATGATCGGCGCCTCCGGATCGGAGTTGATCGCGAGCAGCTTCTTCGCGCCCTTGCAGCCCGCCATGTGCTGGGTGGCGCCGCTGATCCCGCACGGGATGTAGAGCTCGGGCGCGATCTTCGTCCCCGTCTGCCCGACCTGGTCGGTGTGCGACCGCCAGCCGGCCATCGTCACCGCGCGCGAGCAGCCGACGGCGCCACCGAGCAGACCGGCCAGCTCCTCCAGCGGCTCGAAGCCCTCGGGCGACCCGACCCCGCGGCCGCCGGAGACGACCACCGGCGCCTCGGCGAGCGACAGCCCGCCGGTCGACGTGTCGACCCGCTCGACGACGCGCGCCACGAGGTCCTCGTCGCGCAGCTCCGGGGCGAACGACTCGACTGCGGGGTCGCCGGCGACAACTTCGGGCGCGACGGCGTGCGGGGCGACGGTCATCAGCTTCACGTCGCCGTGCAGCCGCGCCTCCTCGAGCAGGCTGCCGCCCCAGCGCTGGCGCACGACCTCGTCCCCGCTCGCGCTGACGCAGTTGGCGGCGAACACGCCGCCGGTCATGACCGCCGCGTGCGCGAGTACCTCGTTGCCGCGCTCGGTGCCGGCGGCGATGACCGTGGCCGGCGACAGCTGCGCGATCGCCCGCGCCCACGCCTGCGGCGCGTACCCGTCCACGTCGGCGACGTGGAGCGTGCCCACGCCGGTGATCGCCGGAGCCTCGCCGAACGCGATCGCGTCGACGTCACCGTCGTAGGCGCGCGCGAACGTCAGCGCCTGGAGCGCGAGCTCGTCCGCGTCCTCGACGAAGACGAGCACGCTCACGAGACCGCCGGTCCCTGGCCGGCCAAGTTCATGCGACCCCGAGCCGCTGGAACAGCTCGACGACGGCGGGAGCCGCGGCCGGGCCCTCGCCGAGCACCTCGGCCTGCCGCCCGCGGCCCTCGGGCACGATCAGCCGCACGAGCTCGACCCGCGCGTCGCGCCGGGCCGGCTCGCGGCGCTCGATCGGCTTCTTGCGCGCGCGCAGCTTCGCCGGCACCGACGGGTAGCGCGGCAGGTTGATGCCCTCCTTGACCGTCACCACCGCCGGCAGCGGCACGCGGTAGACGTCGCCCGTCTCCTGCTGCCCGCGCACAGCACCGTCCTCGACGGCGAGCGCCTTGAGACCCGTGACGACCGGCCGGCCCAGCGCGTGCGCCACCCGGATGCCGACCTGGAAGCCGCCCGCGTCGGCTGACTCGTTGCCGAAGATCACGAGGTCGGGCGACTCGCCGGAGATCACCTCGGCCAAGGCGTCCGCCGTCGCCTCCGGATCCCAGTCGCTCCCGTCGGTCTCGAGCAGGATCGCGCGGTCGGCGCCGATCGCGAGCGCGTCGCGCAGCTGCTCCTCCGCCTCCGGCGGACCCAGGGTCAGCACCGTCACCGACCCGCCGCCCTGAGCCTCGACGAGCCGCACCGCCTCCTCCACCCCGCACTCCTCGTGCGGGCTGACGGTGAACCCCAGGTGGCGCGTCTCGATCGCGCGCTCGTCCGCCGTGAGCACCATCTTGCCGCCGGTCAGCGGCACGCGCTTGACGCAGACGAGGACGTCCATCAGGAGCGGATCCGCGTGTTGTCGGGATCGAAGATCGGCCGCGAGCCGGCGACTGCGACCGTGACCGGGTAGCGCTCGTTCATGTACTCGACGGCGAGCTCCTGCCCCTCGACGGCCTGCTCGGGCGGGAGGTAGGCCATCAGCAGGTGCTTGCCGACCGACGGGCCGGCACCGGCGGTGGTCACGAACGAGCGGCGGCCCTTGGCGTCGACCAGCGGCGCGCCGTCGCGGGTCACGACCGGCTCGCGCCCGAGCATGTAGCGCGGCTCGCCGGAGGCGGACGTGTGGTCGTCGACGGTCAGCGTGCACATGATCGCCGCCGGGTCCTGCTCGCGCTGGCGCACATGGGCCTCGCGACCCACGAAGTCGGCGTCCTTGACCTTCCCCCACGCCATGTCGGCCTCGACGACGTCGTACTCGGCGTCGAGCTCGAAGCCGAACGCGCGGTAGCCCTTCTCGATCCGCCCGGTCGTGCCGTAGACGCCGATCCCGGCGGGCACGACCCCGTGCGGCTCGCCCGCCTCCCACACCATGTCCCAGAGCACGGCGCCCTGCTCGATCGGCACGTGCAGCTCCCAGCCGAGGTCGCCCACGTAGGAGATGCGCAGCGCCATCACCTGCAGCGGCCCGACCTCGATGAAGCGGCAGCGGGCGAACGGGAAGCCCTCGTGGGAGACGTCGTCGCGCGTCAGGCTCGCGAGGATGTCGCGCGCCCGCGGCCCCCACAGCCCGAGCGTCGTCCAGGCGCCCGTGAGGTCGGTGACCACGGCGCCGTCGGCGTGGTCGCGGAACCACTTGAGGTCGGCCATCCCGTGCGCGCCACCGGTGATCACGCGGAACCGGTCGTCGTCGAGCCGCAGGATCGTGAGGTCCGACCGGAAGCCGCCACTCGGCGTGAGCAGCGGCGTGTAGACCGCGCGCCCGACCGGCACGTCCATCTGCCGCATCGCCACGCGCTGGACGCACGCCAGCGCACCCTCCCCCGCGATGTCGAAGATGCAGAAGGCGGACAGGTCGAACATCGCCGCGCGGTCGCGCATCGCGAGGTGCTCGGCGTTGATGATCGGCGACCACCAGCGCGAGTCCCACTCGGCGCTGCGGCCGTTGAGCCCGTACTCGTCGACCAGCTGGGCGTTCGACTCGTACCAGTGCGGGCGCTCCCACCCGGCGGCCTCGAAGAACATCGCGCCGAGCGCCTCCTCGCGCGCGTGGAACGGCGGCAGCCGCACGCCGCGGTTGGACGCCCACTGCTCGCCGGGATGGACGATGCCGTACGTCTTGTTGAACCCCTCGGCGGCGCGCGCCCGAACGTTCGCGCGGGTCTTCTGGCACGGATAGAAGCGCGCGATGTCCGATGACTGGAGGTCGATCTCCGACTCGCCGTGCGTCATCCACTCGGCCACGGCTCGCCCGACCCCCGGACCCTCCTTGACCCACACGGCGGCGACCGACCACAGGCCCTTGACCTCGGGCGTCTCGCCGAGCAGCGGCAGCCCGTCCGGCGTCAGCGAGAGCAGCCCGTTGATCGCGTACTTGATGCCCACAGACTCGTCGCCCACGATCTCGGGCATCAGCTCGAGCGCGTGCTCCATCTGGAGCGCGAAGTCGTCCTCGGTGAAGGGGAACTCGGTCGGCGAGGCCGCGGCCTCCTCGATCGAGGGGATCTCCTCGGGGTCGTGGAGGATCGGGCGGTGGGCGTACGAGCCGACCTCGAGCCCGATGCCGTCCTGGCGCTCGTACATGTTCGTGTCCATGTCGCGCACGATCGGGAACTCGATCGCGCGTGACGAGCCCTCGAACCGCGGCACCGGGCCGATGTCGATCATCTGGTGGATGGCGGGCGTCAGCGGGATCGCGGCGCCCGCCATGCGCGCGAGCAGCGGGCTCCAGACGCCGCACGCGATCGCGACGATGTCCGCCTCCACGTCGCCCGCGGTCGTCTTCACGCGCGCGATCCGCCCGCCCTCGACGTCCAGGCCCGTGACCTGCGTGTTGGGCACCGCGGTCAGCGCGCCGGCCGCCTGCGCCTCTTCGCGGAACAGCGTGCCGGCCTGCAGCGAGTCGACCACACCCACGCCGGGCGAGTAGAAGCCGCCGACGATCACCGTCTCGTCGATGAACGGCACCAGCTCCTTGACCTCGGCCGGCGTCACGATGCTCACCGGCTCGACGCCCCACGCCTTGGCGGAGGCCATCCGCCGGCGCAGCTCCTCCATCCGCTCCTCGGTGCGCGCGACCTCGATGCCGCCGCACTCGGTGAAGACGCCGAGCTCCTTGTACTGGGCGATGCTGTCGAGCGTGAGCGCGGTCATCTCGCGCGAGTGGTCGACCGGGAAGATGAAGTTCGAGGCGTGGCCGGTGGAGCCGCCGGGGTTGGGGAGCGGCCCCTGGTCGAGCTGCACGATCTCGGTCCAGCCGAGGCGCGCGAGATGGCCGACGAGCGAGTTCCCCACGATCCCCGCGCCGATCACGACGACGCGCGCGCTGCTCGGCAGCCTGCTCACGAGCTGAGATATATCAGATGCCTCTAGGGCGCTGGCGCCGTCGAGGGCGCTCGACGAGCACCGGCTCCACGACCTCCCGCAACGTCGCCTGCGGGCCGTCGGCGTCGATCGCCCGCAGCAGGAATTCGGTGGCGAGCTCGGCCACCCGCTCGATGTCCCAGACCGTCGAGGTCAGCGGCGGGGCGAGCAGCCGCGAGATCGGATGCTCGCCGAATCCGGCGACGGCGACGTCGGCGGGAATCGACAGGCCGAGCTCGGCACACGCGGCGTAGACGCCGTACGCGATCGAGTCCGAGAGGCACAGGATCGCGGTCGGACGGTCGTCGCCGCGCAGCAGCTCGAGCGCCAGCGGGCGAGAGCCGTTGAGCGAGTACGCGCAGGCGACCACCTGGCAGTCGATCCCGAGCGCGGCCGCGGAAGTGGCGACCGCGCGCTCGGCCTGCCGGTCGGGCGACGTCTCCACCGCCCACGAGAGCACGGTGATGCGCCGGTGGCCGAGCGCGCTGAGGTGCTCGAGGCTCTGCGCGACGCCGAGCTCGTTGTCGAAGACGACCTCCCCCGCGGCCGCGACCCCCGGCAGCGCGTCGCCGATGGTGACGGTCGGGACCTGCCGCGCGATCGACGCCCAGCTTCCGCTCGCCGGGCCGATCGGCACGACCACGAGGCCGTCGACGCGGTGGTCCACGAGCCGCTGGGCGAGCTCGAGCTCGCGGGCGGGCTCGCCGTCGGCGTCGGCCACGAGCGTGCTGCGCTCGGCCTCGTACAGCTCACGCTGGACGGCCCGCACGAGCTCCTGGTTCCAGAAGTCCGCGAGGCTGCCCACGAGCAGGCCCACGACGGCGGTCGCCCCACCCGCGAGCGCGCGCGCGATCGGGTCGGCCTCGTAGCCCAGCTCCTCGGCCGCCTCGCGCACCCGGCGCTCGGTCTCGGCCGACACCTGCTTGCCCCGGAGCGCGTAACTCACAGCGGCCGGGGACAGGCCCGTGTACTCCGCGAGCTCCCGGATCGTCGTCCGATGCCTGGGGCCCTCGGCCATCGCTGGAGGCTAGCCGGGTTGACAGGCCGGCATCGCCGGAGCGCATACTGGTGAAGCGGTTCACTGAACCGGTTCACAGAGTCATGCACGCCGCGATCGACATCCATCAGCATCTCTGGCCGGAGGCGCTCCTGCGCGAGCTCGCGCGGCGCGACGAGCCCCCGATGCTCGCCCGCCGCGCCGGCGGCTGGACGGTCCGCCTCCGCGGGGAGCCCGAGGCGCCCGTCGACCTCGCCGACCACGATCCCGAGCGGCGCGCGGCGCTCGTGGCCGCCGACGGCCTCGACCGCGCGTTCGTGGCCCCTTCCGTGCCGCTGGGCATCGAGGCGCTGGAAGCCGGTGAGGCCGAGCCGCTGCTGGCGGCCTACCACGACGGCGTCGCCGCCCTGCCGTCGGCGTTCGGTGCGTGGGCGGCCGTCGGGCTCGCCGATCCCGACCCGGCCGCCCTCGCCGAGCGGCTCGACGCGGGGTTCGTGGGCGCGTGCGTGGCGGCCGGCGCGCTCACGGGGCCGGAGGGGTTCGACCGCCTGGGCCCGGTGCTCGAGACGCTCGAGCGCCGCGGCGCGCCGCTGTTCGTCCATCCTGGGCCCGCGCGGGCGACGGCCGCGGCCCAGCGTGCCGGACTGGTGGCCCGCGCTGACCGACTACGTGTCCTCGATGCAGGCGGCGTGGCACGCGTTCGCCGTCTGGGGGCGACCCGCCCACCCCCGGCTCCGCGTGTGCTTCGCGATGCTCGCCGGCCTCGCGCCGCTGCAGCGTGAGCGACTCGTCAGCCGCGGCGGCGTCCCCGTCAACGACCCGGACGTATTCCTCGACGTCTCCTCCTACGGCGAGCGGGCGGTCGACGCGGTCCTGCGCGAGGTCGGCGTCGACCGGCTCGTGCACGGCTCCGACCGACCGGTGATCGCCGGCGCCGAGCTGCCGCTCGGCGACGCGGTCCGTGTCGCCGTGCGCGAGCGCAATCCTGCCCGTCTGCTCGGCGCATGAGCCCGGCGCGCGACCTCGACCGGGCCGAGCTGCGCGAGCTCGTCGGGCGCATCGCCCGCGACCCGCAGCAGTGGCGGCCGCTCGTCCGCCACGGTGCGGCCGACCGCCACTTCGAGCAGCTGTCGCGGGACGAGCACGTCGACATCTGGGTGATCTCGTGGATGCGCGGCAACGACACGGGCTTCCACGACCACGACGTCTCGAGCGGCGCGGTCGCGGTCGTCGCCGGCGAGGTCGTCGAGGAGCGCCTCGTTCTCGGGGGTGCGCCGCGCGAGCGCCGGCACCTGGCGGGCGACACGTTCGACTTCGACGCATCGCACGTCCACCGGATGCACCACGACGGAGAGACCCCCGCGGTGACGATCCACGCGTACTCGCCGCCGCTGTGGCGGATGGGCACGTACGCGGTCGAGGCCGACGGCAGCCTGCGGCGGCAGTCGATCTCGTACGCCGAGGAGCTTCGACCCGTCGCCTGAGCGCAGCCGGCGCTAGCGATATATCAGTTGTGCGGCGGCGTGCTCGCTGGTATATCTGAGCGACGGGGCCGGCAGCCGACAGAGGGAGAGGGATGAGCTCGAGGATCGCCGTCGACGGCTCTTCCGCGGCCGAGATCGAGTTCGATCACGTCACCAAGCGCTACGGGAACAGCTCCCGTCCGGCGATCGACGACCTCTCGCTGACGATCCCGGCGGGCGAGATCTGCGTGCTCATCGGGCCCTCCGGCGGCGGCAAGACGACCGCCATGAAGATGATCAACCGGCTGATCATCGATCACCGAGGGCGACATCACGATCGACGGCACGAGCGTCAAGGCCCTCGAGCGGACCGAGCTCCGGCGCGGAATCGGCTACGTGATCCAGCAGATCGGCCTGTTCCCGCACATGACGGTGGAGGACAACGTCGCGACCGTCCCGCGCCTGGTGGGCTGGGACAAGGCCGCGCATCGCGTGCGCGCGGGCGCGAGCTGCTCGAGCTGGTCGGGCTCGATCCCGACGAGCACGCGCGGCGCTACCCGAACCAGCTCTCCGGCGGGCAGCGCCAGCGCGTCGGCCTGGCACGGGCGATGGCCGCCGATCCGCCGCTGATGCTGATGGACGAGCCGTTCGGGGCGATCGACCCGATCACCCGCGTGCGGCTGCAGAACGACTTCCTGCGCCTGCACCGCGAGATCCGCAAGACGGTCGTCTTCGTCACGCACGACATCGACGAGGCGATCAAGATGGGCGACCGCATCTGCGATCCTGCGCGAGGGCGGCCAGCTCGCCCAGTACGACACGCCGGAGGCGATCCTCGCCCGCCCGGCGGACGACTTCGTGGCCCAGTTCGTGGGCGCGGACCGCGGCCTCAAGCGGCTGGCGCTGCGGCGCCTCGACGAGGTCGAGCCTGCTGCCGGTGCCCGACACGAACGGGTCTGCCGCCGCCGGAGTGCACCACGATGACGACGCTGCGTGACGCGCTGTCGCTGATGCTCACCGAAGGCAGCACCGGCGTGCTCGTCCGCGGCGAGGACGGCACGGCGAAGGGGTACCTCACGTTCGAGGTCGTGAGCCGCCTGCTGTCGGACACGAAGAGCGAGCCGGTGAGCGTGACGCTCGCCGCCATGTCCTTCGCCCAGGAGCCGGTGATCCCGGACTTCGGCCGCGGCGACGACTGCATCCGGGAGAACGGCAAGTTCTGCGTGGACTGGTTCTTCGACGAGTTCGGCTCGCGGTTCCTCCCGCGCGTCAGCGAGCACGTCCAGATCACGCTGATCGCGCTCGCGATCGGCTTCGCGATCGCCTTCGCGGGCGCGCTGGTCGCCTACCGCTACGAGCGCTTCGAGCTGCCGTTCGCCAACGTCTCGGCGCTCTTCTACACGATCCCGAGCATCGCGTTCTTCCAGATCATGGTCCCGATCACCGGGATCGGCTGGCTGAGCATCGAGATCGCGCTGGTCTCGTAACGCTGCTGATCCTCTTCCGCAACACGCTGACCGGGCTCAAGGAGGTGCCCGTCGAGGCCAAGGAGGCGGCCGAGGGCATGGGGCTGACGCGCATGCAGACGCTCACGCGCATCGAGCTGCCGCTGGCCCTGCCGGCGATCATCGCCGGCCTGCGCGTCGCGACCGTGACGACGATCTCGCTCGCCACCGTCGCCGCGTTCATTACGCCGCTCGGCTCGGCGCGCCGATCTTCAGCGCGATCCAGACCGGCGCCAACACCGAGTTCGTCGCCGCCAGCCTGCTGGCCATCGGGCTCGCCCTGATCGCCGACGCGCTGATCGTCGCCGTGCAGTGGGCGCTCACGCCGTGGGCGCGCGCGAGGAGGCCGGCCACGTGAGCGACCTGCTCGAGTTCTTCGGCGACAACGTCGGCCTGCTCGCCGACAAGGCGCTCGAGCACCTCGCGCATCTCGGCGCTCGCGATCGGCATCGCGCTCGTGCTCGCGCTGCCCGTCGGCGTCCTGCTCGGCCACGTCCACCGCGGCTCGTTCGTGGCCATCAACGTCTCCAACGTGCTGCGGGCGCTCCCGAGCCTCGCGCTGATCGCGATCAGCCTCGCGTTCCTGGGGCTGTCGATCGCCAACATCACGATCGCGCTCGTCGCCCTCGCGCTGCCGCCGATCCTCACGAACGCCTACACCGCCGTCGACAAGGTCGACCCCGACGCCGTGGAAGCCGCCCGCGGGATGGGGATGAGCGAGCGCGAGGTGCTGACCGTCGTCGAGCTGCCGCTGTCCTGGCCGCTGATCTTCGCCGGCATCCGCACGGGCGCGGTGTACGTGATCGCGACCGCCCCGCTCGCGGCGATCGCGGGCGGCGGCGGCCTCGGCGACATCATCCTCAACCAGGCCACCTACGGCCTCGAGGGCGTGATCGCGGCCACCATCCTCACCGTCGCCCTGGCCTTCGCCGTCGACGGGCTGCTCGGCCTCGTCCAGCGGCGGCTCACGCCGACCGGCCTGGTCGTCCCGAAGGACCTGCACTCGATCGTCCCGCCCGCGGAGTCGGACCTCCCGGCCGAGCGGGCGCTGAGCGTGAATCCGTAAGAGAGAAGGAGGAGAGCTCCATGGCATACCGACGTGTACTCGTGCTCCTGGCCGCCACCGCGATGCTGGCGGTCGGGTGCGGCGACGACGACGACACCGAGAGCGCCGGCAGCGGCTCGGGGGCCCAGGGGTCATCCCAGCCCGGTGAGGGCAAGCCCGGCCTGACGATCGGCACGAAGGACTTCACCGAGGAGTTCGTGCTCGGCCAGCTGTACACACAGGCGCTCGAGGCCAAGGGCTACACGGTCACGCTCAAGGAGAACATCGGCGCCACCGAGATCATCGACAAGGCGCTGACCAGCAAGACGATCGACGCCTATCCCGAGTACACCGGCGTCTCGCTCTCGGTCGTGGCGAAGAACGACATCCTCGCCGAGAGCCCGGAGCAGACCGCGGAGCTCGTCAAGGAGTTCTACGAGGGACGCGGCCAGGTGGTCAGCGAGCTCACGCCGTTCCAGGACACCGACGCGATCGCCACCACCAAGGAGTTCGCCACCGAGAACGACCTCACCGAGGTGGCCGACCTCAAGAACCTCGACAGCTTCACGCTGGGCGCGCGCCCCGAGTTCAAGAGCCGCTTCAACGGCCTCAAGGGCATGGAGCAGGTCTACGGCATCAAGAACGCGAAGTTCAAGCAGCTCGCGCTCGGCCTGCAGTACCCGTCGCTGGACAAGGGCGACGTCGACACGGCGAACGTGTTCTCCACCGATGCGCAGCTCTCGTCGGGCAAGTACACGGTGCTCGAGGACCCGAAGGGCGTATTCGGGTTCCAGAACGTGTACTTCGTGATCAACAAGGACAAGTACGACGCGCGTCGGCGGCCAGGAGTTCATGGACGTCATCAACTCCGTCAACGCGCTGCTGACCGACGACGCGATGCAGTCGATGAACGCCGCCGTCGATCTCGACAAGAAGAAGCCGGCCGACGTCGCCAAGGCGTTCCTGGAGGCCAACAAGCTCCTCTAGGCATCCGCGCGCACGAGCTCGGCGAGCGCCGCGAGGGCCGCCTCGGCCCGCGCGGCGTCCTCGCCGAGCCGGCGGTCCTCGAGCCGTGCGTCGAAGCCGCTCGCCAGCGCGCGCGCCGGGTCGAGCATGCCGGTCGCGGGGACGCCGCGCATCCGCAGCGCCCGTTCCGCGGCGATCCACTCGAGCGCGAGCAGGGTGCGAAGCAGGCCGACCGTGCGCCGCGCCTGCTCAGCCGACTGCCAGGCGAAGCTCGCATGCTCCTCGAGCCCACGCGAGATCGACACCGAGCCGAGCACCGCGGGGGCAGCGGCGGCCCTGAGCCGGGCGAGCGCGTCGGCGGCGAGGTACTCGGCGATCATCAGGCCTGAGCTGCCCGCCGAGTCGGCGGCCAGGAACGGGGTCAGGCCGGTGAGGTCCGGATCCATCAGGTGCGACAGGCGGGCGCCCGCCAGGCTCGCGAACGGGACCAGCGCGAGCCGCAGGGTGTCGAGGGCCAGCGCGCAGCTCGCGGCGTGGAAGCCGCCGTTGTGGAGCGCCTCGCCGTCGGCGAACAGCGGGTTCTCGGCCCCGGCGTTGATCTCCACCGCCAGGATGTCGTGGAGCGCGGCCAGCGCGTCGTGCAGCGCCCCGGCGACGGGCGGCAGGCAGCGCAGGGCGAACGGGTCCTGCCGCCGGGCGGGTGTCTCGCTGCCGGCGGTGAGGGTGCGCAGCCGCGCGCTGACGGCGCTGAGGCCGGGCAGCGGTCGCGCCGCCGCGACGGCAGCCGCGAACGCCTCGCGGTTGCCCTGCAGCGCCTGGAAGCTGAGGGCGGCGACCCCGAGGCCGGCGTCCAGCAGCTCGGACACGTCCGCCCACGCCAGTGCGGCGGTCGCGAACGTCGCGGCGTTCGAGCTCATGAGCGGGAGCGCGTCGCCCGCCGCGATCGTCAGGCGCGCCGGCCCGCCGTTCTCCCCCTCGCCGGCGAGTGCGAGGCCGAGTTGCGCGAGCACCGTGAGGTCCCCCGTCCCGAGGCCGCCGAGATCGCGGACCGTCGGGACGCGGTCGGCGGCCAGCGCCGCGGCGAGCGCGTCGGCGACCTCGGGCCGGCTGCAGCCGCCCGAGGCCATCTGGCTCAGCCGGACGAGCATCGTCGCGCGCACGAGCTCCTCGTCGAGGGCGGCGCCGATTCCGCCGGCGGGCTGCGCAGCACCGCAGGCGTGCTCGGCGAGGTCACCGGCGCCGTCCACCTGGCGGTTGGCGCCGACGCCGGTGGTCCGGCCGTAGACGGGAACGCGGCCGCGATCTCGTCGGCCGTTCGGTGCCACTCCGACATCCGCGCGCGGGCATCGGCGGTCAGCTCCACCTCGAGCCTGCCGCCGCGGGCGGCGGCCACCAGGGCGCCGGGAGCGAGCGGCGTGTCCCCGATGTGCAGCGTCATCCGTGATCGATGAGCGCCGCCAGCTGGCGCTCGAGCGCCTCCTCGCCGACCTCGCGCACCTCGAGCGGCAGCCCGAGGTGGGCGGCGGCGCGCTCGGCGGCCGCCCGCGTCGCGGGCGTCGGATGCTGGGCCAGCCAGAGCACGCGCGTGTAGTGGCCGAAGTACGCGTCTCGCAGCTCGGGGTGGCGGTCGAGGCCGAGCTCGCGCAGCACCGTGTGCTCGAACGTGCGCGCGAGGAAGTCGGTCAGCAGGTAGGTGCCGGGCTCGTCCTCGAGCGCCGCTCGCACCTCGTCTCGCGCGAGCACGTCGTAGCAGTGGTCGCCCGCGAGTCGGGGGATGTCGCCGAGCACGTCGTCGAGCGCGCCGTACGTGCCGCAGTCGGCGTACGCGACGGCGACGACGTCGTCGGTCAATGCCGCGCGGACCGCCGGGGCGATCCGCTCGGGCCGGTTGTGGAGCAGCGCCGGGAGCGGGACGACCTCGACGTCGAGGCCGCGCCGGCGGGCGACCGCCTGGACGTGCACCGCCAGGGCTCCGCACGCGATGACCTTCATCCGGGGAACGCCAGCTGGTCGATGAACGCGTCGTTGAAGTCCTCGCGCCCGGAGAGCTCGACGTACTCGACCTCGTGGACGATCGAGCGCGCCTCCGCCCGCTCGCGGACGCTCAGTGCGGCCATCTTGGCGCCCTCGCTGGCGACGTTGCCGGCGGACACGATCCGCGGCAGCGCCAGCGGCGGCACGAGCCCGATCCGCACCGCGCTGGCGGGCGACAGGTACGCGCCGAACGAGCCGGCCAGCAGCACCTGCGAGATGTCGTCGGGCGCGAGGCCCATCTCGCGCAGCAGGATGTTCCAGCCGGTGGCGATCGAGGCCTTCGCGAACTGCAGCTCGCGCACGTCGCGCTGCGAGAGGTACACGTTCTCGGCCAGCATGAAGACGCGCTCCTCGCCGATCTTCGTCATGCGCGGGTCGTCGGTGAAGCGCCCGGAGTGGTCGAGCAGCCCGGCCTGCACCATCTCCGCCACGCAGTCCACGAGCCCCGAGCCGCAGATGCCGACCGGCTCGACGTCGCCGATCACCTCCAGCTCCAGCTCGCCGTCGTCGCGGATCTTGACGCCCTCGATCGCGCCCTCGGCAGCTCGCATCCCGCAGCGGATCTGGGCGGCCTCGAACGCCGGGCCGGCGGGCGCGGCCGTGGCCAGCACGCGTTCGCTCGAGCCGAGCGCGATCTCGCTGTTCGTCCCGACGTCGATGAACAGCCGCAGCCGCGAGTCGCGCGTGAGGCCGGACGCGAGCATGCCGGCCACGATGTCGGCCCCCACGTAGGCGCCCAGCGACGGGAACACGACCGCCGGCGCGCGCGGGTGCACGGTGACGCCGAAGTCGGCCGCCAGCGCCGGCGGCAGGTCGTGCGCGGCGACGATGAACGGGGCCATCGAGAGCGGCTCGGGATCGATCCCCAGCGCGAGCTGGGTCATCGTCACGTTGCCGACGACGACGATCTCGTAGACGTCGGTCGGCGCGACGCCCGCCTCCTCGCAGACCTCGCCCGCGAGCTGGGCGAGCGTCTCGTGCGCGCGCGCCTCGAGCGCCCCCAGCGCGGCGTCGTCGAGCATCGTGGCCGACACGCGCGAGATGACGTCGGCGCCGTACGGCTGCTGGCGGTTGAGCATCGACGCCACGGCGGCGGGCGTGCCGGTCTCGAGGTCGAGCAGCGTCGCCACCACCGTCGTCGTCCCGAGGTCGAACGCGATCGCGTAGCGGCGCGCGGTCGTGTCCCCGGGCTCGATGCCGATCAGCACGTCGTCGCACACGACCGCGGTGACGTCGAACATCGCCTCGCGCAGCACCTTGCCGAGCGTGCGCACCACCGGCAGGTCGATTCGCGGCTCGAGGTCGTCGAGCCCGTCGAGCACCCGTTGGACGTCCGAGCGCTGGTCCTCGAGCGACGGCTCGTCGAGCACGAGGTGCCGCTTCTGCACCGCCGGCCGCAGGATCACGTGCCGGCCGACGCCGACGAGCGCCGCCTTCGGGCGGGTCTGCAGCGGCGGCACGTGGACCACGAGGTCCTCGACCGCAGGCGCACGGCAGGCGAGCCGCCAGCCCTCGCGCAGCTCGTCGGGCGAGAACGCGCGCGGGTCGACGGCGCTGACCGCCACGTCACCCTCGTCGATCCGCACCTTGCACTTCTTGCACGTGCCGTGGCCGCCGCACGTGGAGTCGATCGCGACCCCGTTCCAGCTCGCCGCGTCGAAGATCGCCGTGCCGCTCGGCACCCGCACGTCCGCGCCGTCGGGCTCGAAGCGCAGATGCACCCGTGCCGGGCCGTCCACGGCGAGCGCGGTCACGTCGCCGCGGCGGCCGCCTGGCGGGCGCGGTGGGCTGCGATCCAGCTCGCGCCCCACGGGTCGTGCCCGAGCAGCAGGTCGGCGGCGCGCACGCTCTCCACGCACACGGGCGCCGTGCTCATGATCGCGCTCGTCAGCCCGGCGGCCATCGCCATCGGCAGGAACGCGGCGTTGAGCACGTGCCGCTGCGGCAGCCCGAACGACACGTTCGAGGCGCCGAGCGACATGTTCACGCCTAGCTCGTCGCGGATCAGCGAGATCGTCGCCAGCGTGTTCGTGACCGCCTCGGTGTCGGCACCGACGGTCATGGCCAGCGGGTCGATGATCACGTCCTCGATCGGGATCCCGTGGTCGCCGGCCGCGGAGACGATCTTGGTGGCGATCTCGAGCCGCTGCTGCGGTGTCTCCGGGATGCCGGTCTCGTCGTTCGCGAGGCCGATCACGGCCGCGCCGTGCTTCGCGACGAGCGGGAGGATTTCCTCCAGGCGCTCGTCCTCCCCGGTGACCGAGTTCACGAGCGCCTTGCCCTCGTAGACGGCGAGCCCGGCCTCCAGCGCCTCGATCACCGACGAGTCGATGCAGATCGGGATGTCGGCCTCGGCCTGGACGGCGGTCAGCATGCTCGCCAGCAGCTCGGCCTCGTCGACGAGCGGGATCCCGGCGTTGACGTCGACCATGTCGGCGCCGGCCTCGACCTGCTCGCGGGTGTCGGACGCGACCGTGCCGAGGTCGCCGCCCCGCAGCTCCTCGGCCAGCCGCTTGCGGCCGGTCGGGTTGATGCGCTCGCCGATGATGCAGAACGGGTGGCCGGCGCCGATCGTGACGGTCGTGCTGCGGCCGCGAAGGATCGTGTCCATCAGGCCGGCACCATCTCGCGGCGCTGCTCGATCAGCTGCTTGGCCTTCTTGACCGCCGACGAGGCGTCGGCCGAGTAGCCGTCGGCTCCGACCGCGTCGGCGTACTCCTGGGTGACGGGCGCGCCGCCGACCATGACGATCACCTTGTCGCGGATCCCGGCCTTCTGGAGCGCGTTGATGTTGGCCTTGAACATCGGCATCGTCGTGGTCAGGAAGGCGGAGAAGCCGACCACGTCGGGCTCGTGCTCGTTGATCTGGTCGACGAACTTCTCGGGCGGGACGTTGACGCCGAGATCGATGACCTCGAAGCCCGCGCCCTCGAGCATGATGTTGCAGAGGTTCTTGCCGATGTCGTGCACGTCGCCCTTGACCGTGCCCATCAGGAACGTGCCGATCGGCTTCGTGCCGGTCTCGGCCAGCAGCGGGCGCAGGATGTCGAGCGCGCCCTGCATCGCCCGCGCGGCGATCAGCATCTCGGGCACGAAGTAGTCGCCGCGCTCGAAGCGCGCGCCCACCTCCTCGAGCGACGGGATCAGCGCCTCGTAGAGCATCCGCTCGGGCTCGAGGTCGTCGGCGAGGCCCTGGTTCACGCCATCCTTGACCGCGGGGGCGTTCCCGATCAGCGTCTCGTCGTAGAGCAGCTGCAGGATCTCGTCGTGCGTCATGCGGCATCGGCTCCCATGTCGTGGCCTAAGGCCTGGGCTTCGTAGATCAACTTCGGGTGCAGGTCGGCGATCCGCTGCGGCTCCAGGCGCAGCGTCGGGCCGGAGATCGACAGCGCGGCGAACGCCTGCCCGCCGGCTCCGAAGACGGGGGCGGCGAGCCCGCTGAGCCCGACCTCGAGCTCGTCCACCGCGGTGGCGTAGCCGGTGCGGCGTACGCGTGCAATCTCGGTCGCGAGCCGGTCGGGATCGGCGATCGTCGCCGGCGTGAGCGGCGCGAGCGCTCCGGGCTCGGCGCCGCCGAACGCGATCAGGACCTTGCCGACGGCCGTGCAGTGGTACGGCACCCGGCGGCCGACCCACTGGCCGGTGCCGAGGAAATGACGGCTCTCGATCTGGGCGACGTGCTCCACGCCGAGCGGGCCTGGCACCGCGAGGTTGATCGTCTCGCCGCTGGCGGCCGACAGCGCCTCGAGGTGCGGCTGGGCCAGCTCCGCGAGCTGCCCGCGGTGGGCGAAGCGCCGCAGGACCGGGCCGGGCTCGAAGCTCCCGCGGCGGCCACGCTGCTGGACCAGGCCCTGCCGCTCGAGCGCGCCGAGCAGGCGCGACGTGGTGCTCTTGGGCAGCGCCGCGGCGCCCGCCAGCTCGGCGAGCGGACGCGGCCGCTCGCCCTCGAGGACCAACGTGAGCAGCTGAGCCGCACGGTCGATCGTCTGCGTTCCCGGCGGACGTTGGAACTCTTGTTCCATGCCAGATATGTTACGGACCCATGTTCGTCAACACAATGCCGCGGTACGAGATCCTCAGCGAGGACGCCATGGACACGCTCGACCGCGGCTGGCGGCGAATCGTGTCCGAGCTCGGCATCGAGTTCCTGCTGCCTGAGGCCGTCGAGCTGTTCCGCGCCGCCGGTCAGACGGTCGAGGGCGACCATCTGGTCAAGCTCGATCCGGAGTTCATCCTCGAGCAGGTCGCGAAGGCCCCGCGCGAGTTCGAGCTGCAGGCGCGCAACCCGGAGCGCAGCGCGCACATCGGCGGCGACAACATGGTCTTCTCGGCGGTGTACGGCCCGCCGTTCGTGCGCGAGGGCGCAGTGCGGCGGGACGCGACGATGGCCGACTTCGAGAACTTCGTGCGCCTCTCGCAGTCGTTCGACGAGCTCGACTCGCCGGGCGGCACGATCGTCGAGCCCAACGACACGCCGCTCGACTCGCGCCACCTCGACATGGTCTACGCGCTGCAGACGCTGTCGGACAAGCCGTACATGGGCTCGGTGATCTCGGGCCCGAACGCGCTCGACACGATCGAGATGGGGAAGATCCTCTTCGGCGGCGATGAGGCGCTCGAGCGCGCGCCGGTCTCGATCTCGCTGATCAACTGCAACTCGCCGCTGCGCTGGGACGACCGCATGCTGAGCGCGATGGTCGAGTACAACCGCGCCGGCCAGGCCGTGGTCATGACGCCGTTCCTGCTGATGGGCGCGATGTCGCCGGTCTCGATCCCGGCCACGCTCGTGCAGCAGATCGCCGAGGCGCTGTCGGGGATTGCCTTGTGCCAGCTCGTGCGCCCCGGCTGCCCGGTGGTCTTCGGCTCGTTCCTGTCGAACACCGACATGCAGTCGGGCTCGCCGAGCTTCGGCACCCCCGAGTCGGCCATCGGGCTGCTCTGCACGGGGCAGATCGCGCGCCACTTCGGGCTCCCGTTCCGGTCCGGCGGCGGGATGACGGCGAGCCAGACGGCGGACGCGCAGAGTGCCTACGAGGCGCTGATGACCATGCTCCCCACCTTCCTGGCCGGCACGAACTTCGTCATGCACTCGGCCGGCTGGCTGGAGGGTGGCCTCGTCTCCTGCTACGAGAAGTTCATCGTCGACATCGAGCTGCTGCGGATGCTGCGCCACGAGTTCACGCCGCTGGAGATCGACGAGGCCTCGCTCGCGTTCGACGCGCATGTGGAGGTCGGCGCCGGCGGGCACTTCCTCGGAGCCGCGCACACGCTCGAGCGCTTCCGCACCTGCTTCTACCGGCCGCTGCTCTCCTCGACCGAGAACTTCGACCGCTGGACGCGCAACGGCGGGCTCGACGCCGCCGCGCGGGCGGAGAAGATCTGGCGTGACACGCTCGAGGCCTACGAGCAGCCGCCGCTCGACGACGCGGTGCGCACCGAGCTGGAGGAATACGTGGTGCGGAGGCGCGCGGAGTTGGGAGACTGACCTTCGTGGAGGCCGGCAACGGTCTGATCGCCGAACGGGCCTACGCCGAGCTGCGCTCGCGGATCGTCACGCTGCGCCTGCCGCCGGGGACGCTGCTGCGCGAGGACGAGCTGATGCGCGAGCTGGAGATCGGCCGCACGCCGCTGCGCGAGGCCGTCAAGCGGCTGGCGCTCGAGAACCTCGTCGCCGTGCAGCCGCGCAGCGGCACGTTCGTCACGAGCGTCGACGCCGCCGACATCATCCACATCTCCGAGGTCCGCGCCGAGGTCGAGGCCCAGGCGGCGGAGCTGGCGGCGCGCCGGATGGAGCCGGACCTGCGCGCGCGCGCCGAGACGATGCTCGAGCGGGTCCGCGAGCTCGAGCGCGCGGCCGACGCCGACGAGCTGATGCGGCTCGACGAGTCGATCCACCGGCTGATCTGGGCCGGCTCGCACAACCCGTACCTGATCGAGACGCTCGAGCGCTACTTCCAGCTCTCGCTGCGCGTCTGGTACGTCGTGCTCGACCGCGTGCCGGGGCTGGGCGCCTCGGTCGTCGACCAGGCCCGCCTGCTCGAGGCGATCCTGGACCGGGACCCCGCGCGGGCAAGGTCATTGATGCGCGAGCACGTGCTCGCGTTCGAGCGGGAGATCATGGCGGCGTTCAGCCACGACTGAGGAGGAGCAGTGAAGAGCAGCCTCGAGATCGCCCAGGACGCCGAGCTCCAGCCGATCGACGAGCTGGCGGCGGCCCACGGGCTCGAGCCCGACGAGGTCGAGCCCTACGGGCGCTACAAGGCCAAGATCAACCTGGCGGCGCTCGATCGGCTGTCGGGGGTGGCCGACGGCAAGCTCGTGTGCGTGGCGGGCATCACGCCCACCCGGGCCGGCGAGGGCAAGACGACGACCGCCGTCGGGCTCACCCAGGGCCTCGGCGCGATCGGCAAGCGCCCCGTGCTGTGCCTGCGCGAGCCCTCGCTCGGGCCGGTCTTCGGCCTCAAGGGCGGCGCCGCGGGCGGCGGGATGACGCAGGTCGTGCCGATGGAGGACCTCAACCTGCACTTCACCGGCGACATCCACGCGGTCGGGGCGGCCAACAACCTGCTCGCGGCGATGCTCGACGCGTCGATCCTGCACGGCAACCCGCATCAGATCGACGCGCTGCGGATCGACTGGAAGCGGGCCGTGGACATGAACGACCGCGCGCTGCGCCAGATCGCGGTCGGTCTCGGCGGCCGGGCGAACGGCTACCCGCGCGAGGCCGGGTTCGACATCACCGCCGCCTCGGAGGTGATGGCGATCCTCGCCGTGGCGCGCGACCTCCAGGACCTGCGCCGGCGGCTGGGCGCGATCACCGTCGCGCACTCCTACGACGGCGGCCGGCCGATCACCGCCGAGGACCTCGGCGCGGCGGGCGCGATGACCGTGCTGCTCAAGGAGGCGATCAAGCCGAACCTGATCCAGACGCTCGAGGGCCAGCCGTGCCTCATGCACGCCGGCCCGTTCGCCAACATCGCGCACGGCAACTCGTCGCTGATCGCCGACCTGATCGGGCTCAAGCTCGGCGAGTACGTGGTCACCGAGTCGGGCTTCGGCTCCGACATGGGGATGGAGAAGTTCATGGACATCGTGTGCCGGGTCGGCGGGCTGGCGCCGAGCTGCGTCGTGCTCGTCGCCACCGTGCGGGCGCTCAAGCACCACGCCGGGGTGGCCGACGACCCGCGCGTCAGCCGGCCGCGTGCGCTGGCCGCGATCGTCAGCGGGGCCGCGAACCTGCGCCGCCACCTGAAGATCGTGGCCGAGTTCGGGATGCCGTGCGTGGTCGCCGTCAACCGGCGGCCGGGAGACACCGACGAGGAGGTCGAGCTCGTGCGCTCGATGGCGACCGAGCAC
Organism: uncultured Solirubrobacteraceae bacterium; assembly: GCA_963789005.1. GTDB lineage: Bacteria > Actinomycetota > Thermoleophilia > Solirubrobacterales > Solirubrobacteraceae > DASSUW01. The sequence goes on along the minus strand of CAWBIZ010000002.1, from coordinate 107,289 downwards.
GGCGCCTTCGCGGCCGAGGTCAACGACGGCTTCTCGGCGGGCGGCGCCGGGGCGGCCGACCTCGCCCAGGCGGTGGTCGACGCCTGCGAGCAGCCGAGCGACTTCCGCTTCCTGTATCCCGACGACGCCGGCATCGCCGAGAAGATCGAGACCGTCGCCACCCGCGTGTACGGCGCGTCGGGCGTCTACCTCTATCCGGACGCCGAGCGCCGGATCGCCCAGTTCCACGAGGACGGGCTCGACCGCCTGCCGATCTGCATGGCCAAGACGCACCTCTCGCTCTCCTCCGACCCGGCGCTGCTCGGCGCCCCCGAGGGCTTCACGCTCCCGGTCCGCGAGGTGCGGGCGTACACGGGCGCCGGCTGGCTCGTGCCCCTGTGCGGCGACATCCAGCAGATGCCGGGCCTCAGCGCGTCGCCCGCCGCGCGCAACGTCGACATCGACGAGAACGGGCGCACGGTTGGGCTCTTCTGAGGACTTCCTCGCCGCGCTGGCCGCGCCGACCCCGGCGCCGGGCGGCGGCGCGGCCACCGCCACGGCGTGCGCGCTGGCGGCGGCGCTGGTCGAGATGACCGCGGCGATCGGCGGCAGCGACGAGGTCGCCGCCCGCGGCGCCGCGGCGCGCGCCCGCGCGGCCGCGCTGGCCGACGAGGACGCCGCCGCCTACACCGAGGTGATCGACGCGCAGCGCGCGGGCGACGGGGCGCAGATCGCGGCCGCGCTCTCGCGGGCGTCCGACGTCCCGCTCGCGATCGCCGAGACAGCCGCCGAGATGGGCGCCCTGGCCGCGGACGTGGCCACGTCGGGCCGCGCGAGCGTGCGCGGCGACGCGATCGCCGGCGCCCTGCTCGCCGAGGCGGCGACGGCTGCCGCGGCACGGCTGGTGGAGATCAACCTCGCCGACGCCCCCGGCGACCCGCGGCTGGAGCGGGCCCGTGAGCTCGCGCGGAGCGCAGCGGAGGCGCGGCGCTCCGCGGAGGCGTCATAGGAACACGACGGTCCGGTTGCCGTGCACCAGCACCCGGTCCTCGAGGTGCCAGCGCACGGCGCGCAGCAGCACGAGCCGCTCGAGGTCGGCTCCCGTGCGCACCAGCGCGTCGACGCCCTCGCGGTGGGTCACGCGGGCGACGTCCTGCTCGATGATCGGGCCGGAGTCGAGCTCCTCGGTCACGTAGTGCGCGGTCGCGCCGATGATCTTCACGCCCCGCTCGTGCGCGCGCAGGTACGGGTCGGCGCCCGCGAAGGCCGGCAGGAACGAGTGGTGGATGTTGATGATCGGCGTCCGTACGGCGTCGAGGAAGGGGCCGCTGAGGATCTGCATGTAGCGGGCGAGGACGACCAGGTCGAAGCGCCCGCCGACGAGCTCGAGCAGCGCCGCCTCGGCCTCCGGCTTGCGGCCGCGCTCGACGGGCACGTGCTCGAAGGGCACGCCGAAGCGCTCGGCCTCGGGCGCGAGGTCGGGGTGGTTGGAGACGATCAGCGGGATGTCGGCGTACAGCTCGCCGCGGCGCCAGCGCCACAGCAGCTCGGCGAGGCAGTGGTCGTAGCGGGAGACGAGGATGGCCACGCGCTTGCGGCGCGAGGCGTAGTGCATCTGCCAGTCCATCGCGAACGGCTCCCCGACCGTCTCCGCGAAGGCGGCCTCGAACTCGGCCGCCCCCGCCTCGAGCCCGTCGAGGCGGAACTCGGTGCGCATGAAGAACGCCCCGCCGGCCGGGTCCGTCGTGTGCTGGTCGGACTGCTCGATGTTCGCCCCGCGATCGCGAAGGAACTGCGAGATCGCCGCCACGATCCCGGGCCGGTCGGTGCACCACACCAGCAGGCGGCCGACCCCATCCAGGACTGAGTGGTCGGGCGTCAACGAAACTGATATACCAGATCGCGCCATGACCGCGCTCGACCCCGCGGAGCTGAGCGGACAGGTCCTCGAGCGGCTCGCCGACGACGGCGCCGCCAGGGCGCGGGAGGCGATCGCCGACATCGCCCGCCACACCCCGCTGCTCACGTCCCGCAGCCTCAGCGAGGCGTGCGGCGGCCGCCTGCTGCTGAAGGCCGAGAACCTGCAGCGCACCGGGTCGTTCAAGCTGCGCGGCGCGCTGCACAAGATCGCGCGCCTCGGCGACCAGGCGGCCAACGGCGTCGTCGCCGGCAGCGCCGGCAACCATGCGCAGTCGCTCGCGTACGCGGCCCGCGCCCGCGGCCTGCGGTGCGAGGTCTTCATGCCCGAGGAGGCGGCGGTCGCCAAGGTCGCCGCGGTCGAGGGCTTCGGCGGGACGGTCCGCCTCGAGGGCGACTCGGTCGACGACTGCGTGGCCGCCGCACGGCAGCGCGCGGAGGAGACCGGCGCGGCGTTCGTGCACCCGTTCGACGACCCGGACGTGATCCTCGGCCAGGCGACGCTCGGGCTCGAGCTGCTCGCCGACGTCCCCGACCTCGCCAAGGTGATCATCCCGATCGGCGGTGGCGGCCTCGTCAGCGGCGTGGCGGGCGCGATCAAGGCCGTGCGCCCGGACGTCGAGATCACCGGCGTGCAGGTTGCCGCGTGCTCCCCCTACGCTCGTCCCGGCGCGGCCATCAGCACGGCCACGATCGCGGACGGCATCGCCATCAAGCGCCCGGGCGCCGTGACCCGCCCGCTCGTCGAGCGGCTCGTCGACGAGCTGTGCGTGGTCGGCGACGAGGAGGTGGCGGAGGCGATCGTGCGGCTGCTGGAGCGGGCCAAGCTCGTGGTCGAGGGCGCAGGCGCGGTCGGCGTCGCCGCGCTGCTCGAGGGCGTCGTCGGGCCGGCGCGCGAGGGCGCCACCGTGGTCGTGCTCTCCGGCGGCAACATCGACGCCGGGCTGCTCGCCGCGGTCGCCCGCCGCCACGAGACCGCGGCCGGCCGGCGCATGCGGGTGTTCACCCGCATCTCCGACCGCCCGGGCGGGCTCGCCGCCCTGCTCGCCGAGGTGGCTGCCACGGGCGGCAACCTCGTCTCCGTCGACCACGTGCGCGACGCGGTGCAGCTGAGCGTGCGCGAGACGGGCGTGGAGCTGACGATGGAGACGCGCGGCGCGCGCCACGCGGACGCGATCGTCGCCGGGCTGCGGGCGGCCGGCTACGGCGTCGAGAGCCGCGACGACAGCTCCTGAATCGCCTTCTGCCGCCAGCGCTCCGTGCGCTCGAGCTCGTTGAACGTGTAGAAGTGGAAGCCGCCCATCCCCGCCTCCGGGTCGCCGTAGAGCGGGGTCAGACCCCGCACGAGCGCGTCGGGCGTGAACGTGCGCGTGACCAGGCGCCGCAGCCAGGCGCGGTGGGCGCGCAGGAAGCGCGCCGACTCGCCGAGCCCGATTCTCATGGAGATCCGGAGGAGCTTCGCGTTGTCGACGATCCCCGGCATGCCGATCCAGATCGGCAGGCCGGTCCCGCGCCCGCGCACGCGCGCGATCCAGATGCGGATCGTCTCGGGGTCGAAGCACAGCTGGCTGACGATGTAGGTCGCCGTCTGGGCCTTGAGGAACATCGCGCGGATCGTGGCGTCGTCGTCGATCAGGTGGTGGCTCTCCGGGTAGCCGGTGATGCCGATCTCCTCGAACGACCCCTCGAGCTCGCGCAGCAGCGACGCGGCGTCGGCGAACTGCCCCGGCTCGGTCGCGTCGCCTGCCGGGACGAACACCTCGCGGACGCCGGCCGTCCGCAGCCGGTCGACGATCTCGGCGGCGTGCGCGCCGTCGCGCACCATCCGCGCCGACACGTGCGGCACGACGGCGTAGCCGGCAGCGGCCAGGCGCTCGCTCAGCGCGAGCGTGACGTCGAGCCCCTTGGCGGGCGACGCGGTGACGGTGAGCTTGACCTCGCGCGGCACGTGGGCGAGCACGCGCTCCTCGATCCCGTCGAGCGGGAGGACCTCGTAGCGCGGGTGCTCGAGGTAGCCGAGGAGCGCGGTCAAGGCGTCAGCGTCACCGTCTGCAGCTCGGTGAAGGCGTCCATGACGTGGGTGCCGCCGACGCGGCCGATCCCGCTGTCCGTGCCCGCGCGGCCCCCGAACGGCAGGTGGGCCTCCCAGTAGTTGGAGGACTCGTTGATGTTCACCCAGCCGGCCCGCACCTCGTCGGCGAAGCGCAGCCCGGCGGCGAGGTCGCGGGTGAAGATCGCGGCCAGCAGCCCGTACGGCGAGGCGTTGGTGAGCTCGATCGCCTCGTCGAGCGAGCCGATCGACACCACCGGCGCGATCGGCCCGAACGTCTCCTCGGTGGCGACGCGCGAGTCGGCCGGCACGTCGCTGAGCACGGTCGCGCTCCAGTAGAGGTCGGTCGGGAAGCCGTCGGCCCGCGAGCCGCCCGCCAGCACCTCGGCGCCCCGATCCACGGCGTCGCCGACGTGCTCGTCCATCTTCCCCGCCACGCCCTCGTTGTTGACCGGGCCCATCGTCGTGCCTGCGGCGAAGGGGTCGCCGAGCAGGATCTCCTGCGTGACGCGCCGTGCGAGGCGGTCGACGAAGTCGTCGCGCACCGCGCGGTGCACGAGCAGCCGCTCTCCGGCCGTGCAGCTCTGGCCGGCGCACAGGAAGCAGGCGGCGACGGTCGCCTCGACGGCCTTGTCGATGTCGGCGTCGTCCATCACCACCACGGGGCCGTTGCCGCCCATCTCGATCACCACGGCCTTGCCCGCGGCCGCCGAGGCGACCATCCGGCCGGTGGGCGTGGAGCCGATGAACGCGACCGCGCGCGTGCCCGGGTTGCGGGCGATCTCGTCCCCCACCTCCGCGCCGGGGCCGGTGACGAGGTTGACCACGCCGGGCGGGAGGTCGGCCTCGGCCATGCACTCGGCGAGCGCGACCGCGCACACCGACGTGGTGGGCGCCGGCGTCCAGACGACGGTGTTGCCGCACGCCAGCGCGGGGGCGAGCAGCTCGGCGGGCATCGTGTACGGCCAGTTCCAGGGCGTGATCACCCCGACCACGCCGCGCGCCCGGCGCACGAGCAGCACGCGCTTGTTGGGCGAGAACGAGTTCGGCAGCTCGCCGCCGAGCCGCTTGGCGTCCTCGGCCGCCATCCGCCAGTACTCGACCAGCTCGTCGACCTCGTCGTAGGCCTCGGAGGCGAGCGGCTTGCCCTGGTCGAGCGTGAGCGTGCGCGCGAGATCGTCGCGGCGGCGCTCGATCACGTCGCCGACGGCGTGCATCTTGGCCGCCCGCTCGAACGCGGTCATCCGCGACCAGCCCTCGAACGCGCGGTTGGCGGCGGCGATCGCCCGCTGCGCGTCCGAGCGGTCGCCCTGGGGGACGGCGCCGATGACCTCGCCGGTCGCCGGGCTCACGGTCTCGGCCGTGGCGCCCGACGCGGCCGGGGCCCACTCGCCGTCGACGAGCATCGAGAGGGTGCGGGACTGGGTCGAGGTCACGCCGCGTGCACCGCCTCGGCGCCGACGGCCGTGCCGGAGCGGATCAGGTCGGCGCACTTCTCGCCGATCATCATCGTCGTGATGCAGGGGTTGATCGCCGGCAGGAACGGCATCACCGACCCGTCGGCGATCCGCAGCGCCTTCACGCCCTTCACCCGCAACTGGGGGTCGACCACCGCCTCGGGGTCGTCCGCCGCGCCCATCCGCGCCGTGCAGGACGGGTGGTAGACGGTGTTGTGGGTCTTGTGGATGTAGTCGATCAGCTCGTCGTCGGTCGTCGCGTCCGGGCCGGGGGCCAGCTCGCGCTTGGCCCAGCCCTCGAGCGCCGCCTGCTTGCCGATCTCGCGTGCGAGCTTGATGCCGTGCAGCATCACGCGCTCGTCGTTGCCGTCCGGGTCGGTGAAGTAGCGCGGGTCGACGCGCATGCGGTCCCGGAAGTCGGGCGAGCGCAGGCGGACGGTGCCGCGCGAGCGGCCGCGGCACACGTTCGGCGTCAGGCAGAACGCGCTCTCCGCCGACGGGTAGCCCCAGCGGACGGTGTTCATGTCGAAGGGCACCGAGCCGTAGTGCATCATCAGGTCGGGCCGGTCGAGCCCTTCCTCGGTCATCGTGAAGAGGCCGATCTCCCACCACTGGGTGGACCGCTTGACCATCGGCTGCGCGGCCTCCCACATGACGATGCCCTCGACGTGGTCGTCGAGGTTCGAGCCGACGCCGGGGCTGTCGACGAGCACGTCGACGCCGAACTCGCGCAGGTGCTCGCCCGGGCCGATGCCGGACAGCATCAGGACCTTCGGCGTGTCGATCGACCCGCAGGAGACGATCACCTCGCGGCGGGCGCCGACCGTCGAGTAGGTGAACAGGTCCGGGTTCATGTACTCGACGCCGCGGGCGCGCTTGTCCTCGTCGATGACGATGCGCTTGACCCAGCAGCCGGTGCGGACCTTGAGGTTCGAGCGCGACGCCATGATCGGGTGCAGGTAGGCGTGCGAGGACGACATCCGATTGCCGTCCTTGGACCGGTTGACCTGGAACCAGCCGGCGCCGTTGGTGACCGTCTCCCCCTCGTTGAAGCGCACGGTCGGCAGGCCGGCCTGCGCGGCGGCCTCGAGCACCGCGACCCCGCACGGGTCGTCGGGCGGGATCGTCATCAGGTTCACGGGGCCGGAGCGGCCGTGGTGGTCGCCCGGCCCGTCGTTGGTCTCCAGCCGCTGGATCAGCGGCCACGTGTCGTCGGCGGCCCAGCCGTCGCACCCCATCGCCGCCCACTCGTCGAGGTCCTCGCGCGGCGTCCAGAACGCGATGCACGAGTTGTGCGAGGAGCAGCCGCCGAGCACGCGCGCGCGTGCGTGGCGGAGGAAGCTGTTGCCCTTCTCCTGCGGCTCGACCGGATAGTCCCAGTCGTAGCCGGAGTCGAGCAGGAACATCCAGTCCTCGAGCCGCAGGATCGCCGGGTCGTCGACGTCCGACGGCCCCGCTTCGAGCAGGCAGACCGTGACGTTCGGGTCCTCGGAGAGCCGGGCGGCCACGACGGCGCCCGCCGTCCCGCCTCCGGCGACGACGTAGTCGAACTCCTCCATCGGTCTCTCCCTTCGGTTACTCGGACCCGCCCGCCATGACGGGCGGCGTGGGCTCGACCTCGCCCGGAAGGTGCTCGGCGAGCGTCCCGGTCTTGTGGCGCTGCACGAACCAGTAGTACGCGAAGCCGCCGAGCATCACGACGCCGACGAACAGGACCGCGCCCCACTTCAGGTACCAGTGGAACGGCTCGGTCGCGTTGTAGATCGACGCGCGCGGCCAGATCAGGTTGATCGCCATGAACAGGCCCCAGAAGACGGCCAGGACGTTCACCGGCAGGCCCCACTTCCCGAGCGAGAAGTAGCCGGGCCCGGCGTCCTCGGACCGCCACTGCCCACGCAGCCGGGCGAGCAGCATCGGCCCGGTGACGAGCAGGTAGGCGATGTAGATCATGATGATCCCGATCGACGTGATCACCACGAAGATCTGCGGCTGGCGGATGTTCACCACCAGGATCACGATCGCGAGCACGCCGACGAGGATCGACGGGATGATCGGCGTGCGCGTCTTCGGATGCACGCGCGCAAGGTGCGTGCCGGCCGGCAGGTTGTTGTCGCGCGCCATCGCGAAGATCATCCGGATCGTGGCGGTGTGGACGGCGAGGCAGCAGACCGTGATGGCGATCACGACGCACCACAGGAAGATGTCGCCGATCGTGCCGCCGAGGACGTCGAGGATGATGAACTGGAGGCCGCCGACGCCGATCTCGGGGTTGTTGATGTCGGTCACCGCCATGATCGCGAAGAGCAGGATCAGGCCGCCGAGGACGAACGACGCGAGCAGCGCGCGCAGGATCGCCCGCGGCGCGTTCTTGCGCGGGTTGAGCGACTCCTCGCCGAGTGAGCTGGCGGTGTCGAAGCCGTACATCACGTAGGCGGACGCGAGCGAGGCGGCGAGGAACGCGCCGAGGTAGCCGAGCTCCCAGTCGGCGCCGAGGCCCTGGGTCTCGGTCACGATGCCGGGGCCGCGCGTGACGTTGACGAGCAGCGCGATCACCAGCAGCACGGCGGCGACGAGCTCGATGGCCACCCCGGTGCTGTTGATCCGCGACATCAGCTTGACGCCGATCGCGTTGATGACCGTGGTGAAGATGATCAGCACGGTGCCGAGGATCACCGCGTTGGCGGCGTAGTCGTACTTGCCTGTGCCGTCGCCGTAGAACTGGAAGAACGCGTCGATCTGCGGCAGCGTGATCTGGTACGCCAGCGCGACCGCGGCGACGGTGACGATCGACGCCGTCAGCATCATCCAGCCGGCGAGCCAGGCGACGTGCTGGCTGCCGAGCCGCTTGGACCAGTTGTAGATCGAGCCGGCGACCGGGTAGCGCGAGGCGAGCTCGCAGAAGCACAGCGCGACCATCAGCTGGCCGACGAAGACCAGCGGCCACGACCACCAGTAGGCCGGCCCGCCGAACGCGAAGCCGAAGTAGAACAGCTGGAACGTGCCGGTGAGGATCGAGATGTAGCTGATCCCCGCCGCGAACGTGGCGAAGCTTCCCAGCGAGCGGTCGAGCTCCTGCTTGTAGCCGAACTCGTTGAGCTCGGCGTCGTCCGTCGAGCGCGAGTCAACCGTCGTCATGCGTGATCCCCGTTCCTCGCAACCTCCCGGCCACCCTCCACAACCGGGCCAAGTGAAGCGAGTATCTTCGCGGCACCGGCCGGTGTCAAGGCTGATATATCTCACCGCGGGCGCATGCACGACGTCGCCGACTTCCTCGCTCCCCACCCGCCCTTCGACGCGCTGGACCCGGCCGACGTGGCGCGGGTGGCCGACGCCGCCGAGGTCGAGTTCCACCGCTCGGGCACCGAGATCTTCCAGCAGGGAGCAGGGCCGGTCGAGCACGTCTGGGTGGTGCGCACCGGCGGAGTCGAGATCCGCCACGACGGCCGTGTGCTCGACCTGATCGGGCCGGGCGAGCTGTTCGGCCACGCGTCGATGCTCTCCGGCCTGCCCACCGGCTTTGCCGCCGTGGCCGCCGAGGACACGGTCTGCTACCGGATCCAGGAGTCGGTGGCGCGCCCGCTGCTGGCGCGGCCGGCCGGGCTGCGGTACGTCACCCGCTCGCTGCTCGAGGCCGCCGAGCAGGAGCGGCTCGCTCCCGACCCCTCCGCCCTGCCGGTGTCCGAGCTGATGCGCGCGCCGCTGATCGTGTGCTCACCCGAGGAGACGATCCGGGAGGCGGCCGAGCGCATGACCGCCGCCGGCGCCACGTCGGTCGTCGTCGATGCGGGCGACGGGACGCTGGGGATCATGACCGACCGCGACCTGCGCACGCGGGTGGTGGCCGGCGGCGTGGATGCCGACGCCCCGGTGTCGGCGGCCATGACCGCGCCGGCATACACGGTGGCCGCCGACCGGACCGGAAGCGAGGTCCTGCTCGACATGCTCGATCGCGGGATTCGCCACTTCCCGGTCGTCTCGGCCACCGGCGAGGTGCTGGGCGTGGTCGAGGACTCGGACCTGGTGGCGGTGGCCACCCGCAGCTCGTTCTCGCTGCGCACCGCGATCGCGCGCGCTCGGTCCGTGGACGAGCTGGCCGCGGCGGCGGCGCGCCTGCCCGCGACGCTGGTCGCGCTGCACGACGCCCGCGCGGCGGCGACCGACGTGTCGGCGATCGAGTCGGTGGTCGTCGACGCCCTCACGCGGCGGCTGCTCGAGCTCGCGGTGTCCGACGCGGGCGACCCCGGCGTGCCGTTCGCCTGGATCGCCTTGGGCAGCTTCGCGCGCCGCGAGGCCGTGCCCTCGTCGGACGTCGACAGCGCGCTGGTGTGGTACGGGGGCGACGACGACCCGGGGCTCGCGGGTCGGCTGCGGGGCATCGCCCAGCAGGTGCTCGACGGGCTGGCGGCGTGCGGGTTCCCGCCCGACCCGAAGGGCGCCGTGGCCTCGAAGCCCCTGTTCTCCCGCTCGCACGCGGGATGGCAGGCGACGGTGCGCAGCTGGCTCGAGGAGCCCACGCAGGAGAAGGCGGTGATGCTCGTCTCGCTCGTCGTCGACGGGCGGCCGGTGTGGGGGATCCGCTCGGGCCCGCCGGTGCCGGACGCGTTCCGCGACGCCCGCAGCCATCCGGAGCTGCTGCGCCTGCTCGCCCGGCTCGCGCTCGCCTACCGGCCGCCGACCGGCTTCCTGCGAGGGCTGGTCGTCGAGGACTCGGGCGAGCACCGCGGCCGCCTGGACCTCAAGCACGGCGGCATCGTCCCGATCGCCGACCTCGCGCGCTGGTCGGGGCTGGCGGCGGGGGTCACGAGCGCCTCCACACCCGCCCGGCTGCGCGCGGCGGCCGCGGCAGGGACTCTGGACGCGGGCGACGCGCAGCAGCTCGAGCAGGCGCACGAGCTGGTCAGCGAGCTGCGGATGGCGCACCAGATCGAGCAGCTCAGAGCCGGCGAGCCGCCGGACGACTTCGTCGACCCGGCGGCATTGACGCCGCTGACGCGGGCGTCCTTGAAGGACGCGTTCCGGGCCGTCGCCTCGGTGCAGCGCCGGATCGGCGCCGAGCTGCGCCTCGGCGCTCGCTGAGCCGCGGGCACCGCCTGCCCGACCGGTACAACAGACGGGATGGCCCGGCGCCGCTCCCGCTCCGCGCCGACCCGCCGTGCCGGGTCGGTGCTGCTCGACACCAAGCCCGCCCGCCGCCGGCGGCGGCGACGACGACGCGGGCGCGGGTATCGCCGCCGCGAGGCGGGGTTCGCCTGGGGCCGCTGGGGGCGGTGGCTGGTCGTGCTCGCGCTGCTCGCCGCCGCGGTCGCGGCCGCGCTGGCGTGGCGGGCGCGCACGGAGGCCGGCGACGCTCGCCGTGAGGCGGTCGTGCGGTTCGCCGCCGCCTGGGAGCGTGGCGACGAGGCCGCGATGTGGCGCGCCCTCTCGCCCGCCGCGCGGCGGGCGGTGCCTGAGCGCCGGTTCGCCACGGCGTACCGCAACGCCCACCGGGCGGCGGGGGTGCGACGCGTCGCCGCCGGGCGCCTCCGCGCCGAGCGGAACGGGCGGATCGCCGTCCCGGTCGCGATCCGCACCGACGTGTTCAAGACCCTGCGCGGCACGCTCGCCTTCCCGGTCTCCGGCAGCGGAGAGGAGGCGGGCGTGGACTGGAACTACGCGCTCCGGATGCCGGGCCTGCGCCGCGACGAGGCGGTGGTGCGCGAGTCCGGCCGCGCGCCGCAGCGCGCACCGATCCTCGCCGCGGACGGCCGCCGGCTCGACGCCACGCCGGTCGGAGCGTCGATCGCCGGGCGCTCGGGCAACCAGCCGACGGGCCTGGAGCGCGTGCACGACGACCGCCTCGGCGGCCACGCCACCGCGCGGCTGATGTTCGGCGAGCGCGAGATCGCCCGCACCAAGTCGGTGCGCGGGAAGCCGGTGCGCACGTTCTTCGACCCCGGCCTGTCGAGCGCCGCGCAGTCCGCGCTCGGCGGCAAGGTCGGGGGCGTGGCCGTGCTCCGCCCGCGCGACGGCGCCGTGCTCGCGCTCGCCGGCCTCGCGGTCTCGGCGCCGCAGCCGCCCGGCTCGACGTTCAAGGTCATCACGACCGCCGCGGCGCTCGACCGTGGGATCGTCGAGCCGACGACGAGCTACCCCGTGCAGACGGCCGCGACCCTCTCCGGCGTGACGCTGCGCAACGCCGGCGGCGAGGCCTGCGGAGGCACGCTGCAGCAGTCGTTCGCCGAGTCCTGCAACTCGGTGTTCGCGCCGCTGGGCGCCGAGCTCGGCGCCCGCCGGCTCGTGGCCGCGGCGCGGGCGTTCGGCTTCGGCGAGACGCCCCGGATCCCCGCCGCCAAGCGCAGCACCGTCTCGCCGGCGCGCGCGCTCGACGACGACCTCGCGGTCGGCTCCGCGGCGATCGGGCAGGAGAAGGACCTCGCGACGCCGCTGGCGATGGCGAGCGTGGCGGCGACGATCGCGGCCGACGGGCGCCGGGCTGTGCCGCGCATCGCGCGGCTCGACAAGGTCGTCCGGCGGCGAGCCGTCTCCCGCCGCGCCGCGCGCCAGGTGCGCTCGATGATGATCGACGTGGTGCGCTCGGGCACGGGGACCTCCGCCGCGGTGCCGGGCGTCACGGTGGCCGGCAAGACCGGTACCGCCGAGCTGCGGCCGAACTCGTCCGACCCGCGCGACGCCGACGCCTGGTTCGTCGCCTTCGCGCCGGCGGAGCGCCCGCGCGTGGCGGTCGCTGTCATGCTCGTCGGCGCGGGCTTCGGCGGCACTGCGGCGGCACCGGTCGCGCGCGAGGTCATCGAGGCGGCGCTGGGCTGATGCGGATCCTCATCACCGGAAGCGCGGGGCATCTGGGCGACGCGCTCGTGCGCGTGCTGAGCGAGGAAGGCCACGAGACCGTGGGCCTCGACATCCTGCCCTCGCCGTCGACGAGCGTCGTCGGCTCGGTGGCCGACCGCGAGACGGTGCGCGCGTGCATGGCGGGCGTGGACGCCGTGCTGCACGCCGCGACGCTGCACAAGCCCCACGTCGGCTCCCACTCGCGGCAGGCGTTCGTGGACACCAACGTCACCGGCACGCTCACGCTGCTCGAGGAGGCGGTCGCCGCAGGCGTCGGCCGCTTCGTGTTCACGAGCACGACGAGCGCCTTCGGGCGCGCGCTCACGCCTCCCCCGGGCGCGCCCGCCGCCTGGATCACCGAGGACGTCGTGCCGATCCCGCGCAACGTCTACGGCGCGACGAAGACGGCGGCCGAGGACCTGTGCGAGCTCGTGCACCGCGACCACGGCCTGCCGTGCCTGATCCTGCGCACCTCGCGCTTCTTCCCCGAGCCCGACGACCGCGACGAGGTGCGCGCCGCGTACGACGACGCCAACCTCAAGGTCAACGAGCTGCTCTACCGCCGGGCCGACCTGGCGGACGTCGTGACCGCGCACCAGCGCGCGCTCGAGCGCGCGCCGGAGCTCGGGTTCGGCCGCTACATCGTCACTGCCACCACCCCGTTCACTCGCGACGACCTGGCCGAGCTGGCGGTCGACGCGCCTGCCGTCGTGCGGCGCCGGTTCCCCGACTTGGAGAACGTCTTCGCGCCACGCGGCTGGCGGATGTTCGACGCGATCGAGCGCGTGTACGTGAACACCCGCGCGCGCGAGCAGCTCGGCTGGGAGCCGGAGTACGACTTCGGGCGCGCGCTCGAGCTCGTCGCAGCCGGCGAGGACCCGCGCAGCCCGCTGGCGCGCGCTGTCGGCGCCAAGGGCTACCACGCCATCTCCACCGGGCCCTACACCGTCCGTTGACGGCGCTGCGGGTGGCTACGTGCCACTTTCGTGCAGACCGGCGAGCCGGTTTCTAGTCTTGGCCGTCAGCTCGCTGCACGGAGGGCGGGAAACAAGCAGGGGGGAGTCGTCGATGCCGACGATGTCAGCAGGGCGAAAGGCGCGCACTATTACGGCGCTCGCGGTGGCAGGGGCGACGGTCGCCGCCGGCACGGTCGCGGCTCAGAACCGAACGCGCGGGCTGGAGCGGGTCAGCAACGACGACCCGGTGCTGGTCAACGAGAGCTTCATCAGCCCGCTCGTCGAGCGCTTCGGCGACGTGCGCGCCGGGCGCGGGGTGTTCGTGGCCGGCAACACGGTCCTGCGGGCCGACCGGGGCCGGCGCGTCTGCATCGGGCACCGCACCAACGTGCAGGACAACGTGCTCGTCCTGTCGGTGGCGGGCGAGCGCGGGGTCCGCGGTGGCTGCGCCCGGCGGCGGGCCACGACCATGGGCTCGCGCACGAGCCTGGCCCACCAGGCCGAGGTCCGCAACTCGCGCGTCGGCCGCTTCGCGTTCATCGGGTTCCGCGCGCGGATCCGCAACGCCGTGATCGCCGACGGCGCGTTCGTGCTGCACGGCGCGGTGGTCCAGAACGTGCGCGTTCCGCGCAACCGGCTCGTGCCGGTGGGAGCGCGGATCACGACCCAGGCGCAGGCGAACGCGCTGCCGACGAAGCCGGAGGCGAACGCGGACTTCCAGCGCGAGGTGCTCGAGGTCAACCGTGAGTTCGCCGAGGGCTACCGGCGGCTCTACCGGCGCAACGGCTACCGCAGTGTGATCGGCGTCAGCCGCTCGCCGCGGACGAGCTTCAACTCCGGCCGCAGGCCCACGATCGGCGCCGGGCTCCAGCGCGAGCCGTTCGCGCGGATCGTCGGCGACGTCCGCCTCGGGGCGGGCGCCGAGGTCGGCCGCCGCTCCTCGATCCGCGCCGACGAGGGCGCGCCGATCGTGATCGGCGACAGCGCCGAGATCGAGGACCGCGTCACGTTCCACGCCCTGCGCGGGGAGACGATCACCATCGGCCGCGACCTCGACACGGACGACAACATCGTCTTCCACGGGCCACTCGTGGTCGGCGACCGGCTCACGATCGCCGACGACGCGGTGCTCTTCCGGGCCGTGGTGGGCAACGACGTCACGATCGGTGACAGCGCGCTGGTCGTCGGCCCGGCGGACGACCCGATCGACGTCCCGAACGGGAAGACGATCCCCGCCGGCAGCGTGATCACGACGCAGGCGCAGCTGGACGCGCTGCCGTGACGTAGATCGCCCGGATCTCGTCGCGGTCGGGAGGCGGCGAGATCCGGCCGAGCTCGGCGCGTTGGGCGGCGGCCTCCACGAGGCGATCGAGCAGCTGCGGGTCGCCGAGCCCGTCGGTGGCGGCACGGTCGAGCTGCCGCGGGTCGCCGAGGCCGCCGGCACCGGCGCGGTCGCGCAGGGTCTCGGCGAACGCCTCCAGCGGCGTGCCGAGGGCGGCGGCGAGCCGCTCGAGCTCGGCGGGGCGGCGCCGCCGCGCCGCGGCGATCGTCGCCGGCAGGACCGCGGCGTTGGCGTGCGCGTGCGCGATCCCCGCGGTGCGCACCGCCGTCTGGGCGAGCGCGTGGTGTGGCCCGAGCCCGCTGTGGTCGACCGCCCAGCCGGCGAGCAGCGCGCCGAGGGCGAGCGCAGGCCGATCGGGCTCGTCGCGCCCGCGCAGCGCAGCGGCGGCGGCAGTCGGCCCGGAGTGTGTCCAGCCGCCGACGAGAGAGGCGATCGCGTCCCGCGCCACCGCCCGCGCGATCGGCGTCGAGCGGTCGCTGAGGAGCGCGACGGTCGCATGCCCGAGCGCGTTCGCCGTGCTCGCGGCGAGCTGCTGCGGCGGCTGCGACGCGCTCAGCGCGGGATCGTTGACGACCACGCGTGGCCGCACGCGCGGCGTCTCCGCGGGAACGCCGGTGGCGTGGCGATGGACGCCGGTCATCTCCGCCGCGGACAGCGACGTCGGCACCGCCACCACTTCGCGCGGTCCGTCCGCCGCCGCGAGCGCCTTCGCGACGTCGATCACCCGGCCGCCGCCGAGCGCGACCAGGCGGGGACCATCGACGTCCCCGCGGAGCTCGGCAGCGACCGCTTCCACAAGGCCGTCCGGCACGTCGATCACCGCGCTCGCGCGCTCCGCGAGCTCCGGCGCCTGCGCTCGCGCCCGCGCGGTCGTCAGCAGCGTGTAGCCGCTGCCGAGCAGGTCGTCCGCGGCCTCGAGCGCGCCGGGGCCGAACACGATCGTCCGCTCGGCGTCGACGTGGCGGAACTCCATGCGGCCAACGAGGCTAGCCGTAACAAACGTGGGCTCGCCGAGACCGGGTCGTGATGACCGTGTGCGGCAGGCTGATCTCCGTCAACGTCGGGCAGCCCCGCGAGGTGCGCTGGCGCGACCGGACGATCCGGACGGCGATCTGGAAGGCGCCCGTCGCGGGTCGGGTGCGGGTCGGGCGCCTGAACGTCGACGGCGACGCCCAGGCGGACCTCGTCGGCCACGGCGGCGAGCATCGCGCGGTGTTCGTCTATCAGCGGGAGAGCTACCGCCACTGGGGGCGGGCGCTGGACGAGCCGGGGCTGTTCGGCGAGAACTTCACGGTCGACGGACTGGCCGACGACGAGGTGTGCATCGGGGACCGCCTCGCGATCGGCAGCGCGCGGTTCGAGGTCACCCAGCCCCGTGTGACGTGCTTCAAGGTGGGCGTGCGGCTCGACGAGCCGCGCATGCCCGGCCTGCTCACCGGCCACGGCCGGCCCGGCTTCTACCTGCGCGTGCTGCGCGAGGGCGAGGTCGAGGCGGGAGACGAGATCCGCACGGTCTCTCGCGACCCGCGCGGGTTGACCGTCCGCCGGACGTCGGACCTCCTGTACTCGACCGACCACGATCCCGCCGACCTGCGCCGGGCGCTCGCGATCGACGCGCTCCCCGCGGGCTGGGTGGCCTCCTTCCGCGCGCTGCTCGATCACGAGGGCGGCGGCAACGCGGGGCTGACGGCACCGGCCGCGGCGCCGGCGTGGATGGGCTACCGGCCGTTCGTGGTCGACGACGCCGTCGCCGAGACGCGCAAGGTGCGCGCGCTCCACCTCGTCGCCGCGGACGGCGGGCCGGTCCCGGCACACGTCGCGGGCCAGTTCGTGAGCGTGCGCGTCACCGACGGTGACGGAGCCGCGCTCGCGCGCAGCTACTCGCTCTCGGCCGCCGCCGACGGTCGCCGCCTGCGCATCAGCGTCAAGCGCGACGGGCGGGCGAGCGGTCGGCTCCACGCGCTGGACGTCGGTGACCTCGTCGACGTCGCCGCGCCACGGGGGACCTTCGTCCTCGACGCAGGCGACCGCCCAGTCGCGCTGATCAGCGCCGGCATCGGCGTCACCCCGGCGCTGGCGATGCTCGACGAGCTCGCACGCACGGAGAGCCGGCGCCTGGTGACCTGGATCCACGTGGCGCGCTCCGGCGCCGAGCACGCGCACCGGCTCGAGGCCGAGGAGCTGGTGCGCCGGCTCCCCCGGGCCAGCACGCACGTGCGCTACACCGGCGCAGACGGTCGGCTGACCACGGCCGACCTCGCAGCGCTCCCACTCGATCCCGGCGGCGAGGCGTTCCTCTGCGGGCCGGGCCCGTTCATGGCGGCGATGCGGGACCGACTCGAAGCGCTCGGATTCCCGCCCGATGCCATCCACACCGAGGCGTTCGGCGCCGCATCCAACGGCCGGCCACCACACCCGCCCCCGGACGAGCCGGGGACGGGCCCGGCGATCACCTTCGCCCGCTCCGGCCTCACGATCCGCTGGCCGCCGGCAACCGGAACACTGCTCCAGCTCGCCGAGGCCTGCGACGTCCCCGTCGACTGGTCCTGCCGCAGCGGGGTCTGCCACCGATGCGAGACCGGCCTCGTCGACGGAACGATCGCCTACGACCCCGAGCCCTTCGACCCCCCACCCCCGAGCCAGATCCTGCTCTGCTGCGCCCGCCCGTCCGGCGACATCACGCTCGACCTCTAGGTCTGAGGTCGGCCGCGTCGAGTTAGACCGGTGCGGGCGAGTAGCCCTCGAAGGCGTACGGGTTCAAGAACTGACGCCCCCAGAAGAACGAACGCTCGACCTCGGTCATCCGGGCGCGCTCGCTCGCATCCCTCCACTCGCGCTCGATCACCTCGACTTGGTGGTCGATCAAGTCGCGCGCTTCCCCGTCGGTGAGCATGTAGGTCGACGCGCGCTCGACGCAGCCTGCGAGGTGGCTGAGACGGAACCCGTCAGCGCCGATGATCATCGCCTGGCTCGTCTCGCCGCCGCCTCGGAGCTGCGGGCAGATGTCGTACGCGGGCGTGAGCGTGAGCCACTCTCCATCCCAGAACGCGGCGTGGTTGCGGGCATGATCGTCGCTGTTGCCCGTGAGGATGTTGTAGGTGATGCGGGCGAACAGCTCGCGCAGCGTCGTGCGCGCGTCGGTGAACCGCTCGCGGATGATCTGCGCCAAGTCGGCATAGCTCGCATAACGGCCCATCAACTCGTCGAGCTGGAGCATCGTGAGCGCTGAGACGGCCGCGCGCCGCTGGCGTGTTCCCGGCACTCGGTCGAAGCGCTCCACGAGCAGGACATCACGACCCATCACGCTCGCGAGATCGACGCCCGCGACGTCGAGACCGGCGCGGCGCGCGAGGTCCATTGCCGCGAACTCGCCTTTCACGACCGCGTAGGTGTCAGTGCTGGAAGAGAACTTCGCGATCACGTCGCCGCCGTCCCGACGCATGAGCACCTTTGGGCGCGCCCCGCCGATCGAGGTGCCGTGTACAAGCGCGAGATCGAGCGCGGGCGGCAGCGGCTGGCCTTCGGCGACGCGGTCGGCGGCTTCCATGAGGTCCTCGAGCGGCGCGGTCGCCTCGTCGCGGCTGACGTAGACGTCCGCACGCTCCTGAAAGTCGAGCGCACCGATGCGGTCCGAGCCCGAGTGGAGGAGGTAGGTCAGCGGCCCGAAGACGGCTGGGTCGCCGTCACGTGCACCCGCGCCGAGCAGGTGCTGCATAACGACCCGCTGGCCCCAGGCGTGGGGGCCTGCGTCGTTGATGCAGCCGGCGATCGTGAGCCCGCCGAGCGGCTCGATCGCCCCGGGGCGAAGCGGCAGCTCGGGCAGGTAGAGGGGAATCGCCCCGGCACGCGCGAGATAGCTGCGTCCGTAGTTGAAGCGCACGATCCCGTCGGCGAGCTCGATTCGACCCGCGACGACGGGCTCCTCCGCGCCCGGCGGCCAGACCCACACGTAAGCCTCGGTGGGCTCAGAAGTCATCCATCACCTCGTCGTTCGAGGGTGCGCGGCTGGGACGCGGCAGGAGCGCGCTTCGCGCCTCGGCGCGGTCGAGGTCGGCGCTCAGCCGCGACCGGTCGGAGTGGAAGAGCGGCACGCCGAGCAGCGCCGCAGCCTCGAAGGCGGCGCCGAGGCCGACGCTCAGATCGCCGTGCTCGACCTTGTAGATCGTGCGTGCCGTGACACCGGTCCGGGCCGCAAGCTCATCCTGTGACCACCGTCGCCGTCGCCGCGCGAGGCGGATCTCAGCGCCCAGCAGGCGGGCCGCTTCGGCGGCGTGAGGCGAATAGGGACGCGGGTTGCGATGTGCCACGCATCGGAATTATAACGCTTCTAAGTGCGTCTATCGGAAATATTCTTCTGATAGTGGGCAGTCGAGATGATCCGAGCCGGAGCACGCGCCGGTGCGGCGCGTGCTCCGGTCCGCCAATCAGGCCTTGATCAGGCCATGCGGGTTGAGGACGAACTTCTTGGCCACGCCGGAGTCGAAGTCCTTGTAGCCCTGCGGCGCCTCATCGAGCGTGATCACCGTCGCGTTGACCGCATCGGCGATGTGCGCGCGGTCGTGCAGGATCATCTGCATCAGCCCGCGGTGGTAGCGCATCACCGGGCACTGGCCGGTCGTGAACGCGTGCGACTTCGACCAGCCCAGGCCGATCTGGATCGACAGCGAGCCCTGCTTGGCGGCGTCGTCCACCGCACCGGGGTCACCGGTCACGTAGAGCCCCGGGATGCCGAGGCTGCCGGCGGCGCGAGTGATGTCCATGATCGAGTTCAGCACCGTCGCAGGCGCCTCGTGATCGGCATCCGACCCGTGGCCGCGAGCCTCGAAGCCAACGGCGTCGACCGCGGCGTCGACCTCGGGCTCGCCGAGGATCTCCTGGATCTGATCCTTCGGGTCGCCCTTGGAGACGTCGATCGGCTCACACCCGAAGCTCTTCGCCTGCTCCAGCCGCTCGGGGATGAGGTCGCCGACGAAGACCACCGCAGCCCCCAGCAGCAACGCCGAGTACGCGGCGGCGAGGCCGACGGGACCCGCGCCCGCGACGTACACCGTCGAGCCGGACTTCACGCCCGCCGTGTACGCGCCGTGGAACCCGGTCGGGAAGATGTCCGACAGCATCGTCAGGTCGAGGATCTTCTCCATCGCCAGATCCTTGTCGGGGAACTTCAGGAGGTTCCAGTCCGCGTAGGGCACGAGGACGTACTCGGACTGGCCGCCGACCCAACCGCCCATGTCGACGTAGCCGTACGCCGACCCCGGCCGGTCGGGGTTGACGTGCTCGCAGACACCGGTGTGGCCTTCCTTGCAGTTCCGGCACCGCCCACACGCGATGTTGAACGGCACGGAGACCAGGTCACCCTCCTTGATGAACTCGACGCCCGGACCCGTCTCGATCACCTCGCCGGTGATCTCGTGGCCGAGGATCAGGCCCTCCGGCGCCGTGGTGCGGCCGCGGACCATGTGCTGGTCTGAGCCGCAGATGTTGGTGGAGACCACCTTCAGGATCGCCGCGTGAGGCAACTCGCGCCCCACGTTGGCGGGGTTGACGCCCGGCCCGTCCTGGAGCTCGAACGTCGGGAAGTCGATGTTCTGGACCTCGACCGTGCCGCGCCCCATGTAGGCGACGCCCCTGTTGTCAGCCATGCTGACCCCCTCCCGCGCATTCACATGCGCTCGAAACTTACTCGTCCTCGAAGGTAGTTCCCTCCCGCCGAGCGGTCCACGCGTTAAGACGAGCCGTGCTAGGGCGTGTGCTCGGCGATCCGCGCGCGCAGGTCGGCGACCCGGTCGCGAACCGCGCGGTGCTGCGGATGGTCGCCGATGCTGCAGCCGTGGCCCATCGCGAACGCGTACTCCCACGACGCGAGGAGCGCCTCGAGCTCGGCGCGGAGAGCATTCAGGCGACCTTCATCGGGCCGGCAGTCCATCGGGAAGCTGTCGGCATTGCGACGCGCCACCTTGAATCTCACCACCGTCCCAAGAAACGCGAAAGGCCCCGCATGGCGGGGCCTTCGAGGAGTAGCGGGGGCGGGATTCGAACCCGCGACCTTCGGGTTATGAGCCCGACGAGCTACCTGACTGCTCCACCCCGCGTCGCGACCCAGAATGCTAGCACCGGCAACCAGATGATCAAGCGGCGCCGAAACGCTCGCGGAGGGTCTTCTTGGAGAACTTTCCGACGGACGTCTTGGGCACCTCGTCGATGATCTCGACGCGCTCCGGGATCCACCACTTGGCGACCCGGTCGGAGAGGAAGTCGCGCAGCGTGTCGGCGTCGAGCTCCTCGCCGTCCTCGGGCACCACGCAGGCCAGCGGGCGCTCTCCCCACTTGTCGTCCGGGACGCCGATGACCGCCGCCTCGCGGACCAGCGGGTGGGCCATGATCTCGTTCTCGAGCTCGACCGAGGAGATCCACTCGCCGCCGGACTTGACGAGGTCCTTGGTGCGGTCGACGAGCCGGATGTAGCCGTCGGCGGAGATCGTCGCGACGTCGCCGGTCCGCAGCCAGCCGTCGTCGGTGAACGACTCCGAGCCGTCGCCCTGTTGGCGGTAGTAGGCCGCGGCGATCCATGGCCCCGCGACCTGCAGCTCGCCGCGCGCCTCGCCGTCCCACGGCTGCTCGTCCGCGGAGCCGGGCTCGACGATCCGCACGCTGACGAGCGGGGCGACGACACCTTGGCTCGCCCGCAGGTCCGCCAGCTCCTCCTCGGAGCGGTCGGCGAGCGTGGAGCGGATCGTGCAGACCGAGCCGACCGGGCTCGTCTCGGTCATCCCCCAGGCCTGCAGGATCGGCATCCCGAGCCGCTCGCGGTACGCCTCGGAGAGCGTGCGCGGAACGGCCGAGCCGCCGCACACGATCGCGCGCAGCGCGCTCAGGTCGCGGCCGTCGAGCTCGTCGAGCGCGCCCATCCAGATCGTCGGCACGCCGGCCGCCACGGTCACCCGCTCGTCCTCGATCAGCCCGGCGATCGCCGCAGGCGTCATCTGCGGGCCGGGCATGACGAGCGAGCTGCCCGCCATCACGGCCGCGTGCGCGAGGCCCCACGCGTTGGCGTGGAACATCGGCACGACCGGCAGGATCGTGTCGCGCTCGCTGACGCCGAGCGTGTCGGCGAGCATCGCCCCGAGGCAGTGCAGCACGGTCGACCGATGCGAGTAGACGACGCCCTTCGGGTTGCCCGTGGTGCCGCTCGTGTAGCACATGGCGGCGGCCCGGTTCTCGTCCTCGATCGCGAAGCCGGCCGGCTCCGCTCCCGCGACCAGCTCCTCGTAATCCACGATCCGATCGTCGGCCGGGACGTCGCCCGCGCCGTCGTCCATGACCACGATCCGCTGGACGGTCGAGAAGCCCTCGACCAGCGGCCACAGCAGCTTGACGAGCGAGCGGTCGACGAAGATCACCTCGTCCTCGGCGTGGTCGACGATGTAGCTGACCTGCTCGGGGAAGAGCCGGATGTTGAGCGTGTGCAGCACGCGCCCGCTGCACGGCGCGGCGAAGTACAGCTCGAGGTGGCGGGCGGTGTTCCACGCGAACGTCGCCACCCGGCCGTCGTCCGAGACGCCGAGCGCGTCGAGCGCGCCGGCGAGCCGCCGCGTGCGCAGCGCCCAGTCGCCGTACGTCGTCTGCTCGCGGCCGCTGGCGGTCAGCGTCGTGATCGTCTTGTCCGCGAACAGCCGCTCGGCGCGCGAGAACGCGTCGACGAGCGTGAGTGGGTGCGGCGACATCAGGCCCTTCATCGATCCCTCCTCAAGAGACTCCCTACAACCCCAGGCGCGCGATCTCGATCGCGGGGCAGCGATCCATCACGACGTGCAGACCCGCCGTGCGCGCGCGCACCGCCGCGTCCTCGTCGATCACGCCGAGCTGCATCCAGACGACGGCGGCGCCGGCGGCGATCGCCTCGTCCACGTGCTCGCCCGCCTTGGCCGAGCGGCGGAAGACGTCGACGACCTCGACCGGCTCGCCGATCGCCTCCAGCGACGGGTACGCGCGCTCCCCGAGGATCTCGTCGGCGTGCGGGTTGACCGGGATCACGCGGTGCCCGCGGGCCTGCAGGAGCGCCGCGATCCGGTGCGAGTCGCGCCAGGGATCGGGAGAGCAGCCGACCACGGCCCACACGCGCGTGGAGGTGAGGATCGCGCGCACCTCGTCGACCTGCGGCAGCAGCGCCGAGCACGGGTGCACGGCGAGCAGCCGGCGCTCGGCGAGCCGCTCGAGCACGAGCGCCGTGTCGGCGATCGGCACGCCGGTGAGGTGCTCCTCGCGGCGCTCGAAGTCGTCGACGATCGCGTGCACGGCCGCGCCGTAGGCGTCGCGGTCGCCCGCAGCGAGCGCGGCCACCGCCGCGGCCGCGCGCCCGAACGGCTCCGAGCCGGCACGCATGCCCTCGGCGGCGTGCGCCGCGAGCGCGTCGTCGCTCGCCCCCAGCGCGGCCAGCGCGAGCGCCCAGGCGGCGGGCGGGGAGCCAACCTCATCGCCGAGCTGCTCGCGCACGTACGCCGACGGGTCATCGCCCGCCAGCACCGACGCCTTGGCGTAGCCGACCAGCCGCCCGAAGGCGGCGGGCGGCGCCGCCTCCCACGACGCGCGGTAGCGCTCCGCCGCGTGGCGCAGCGCCGAGCGGGCGTCGTTGCCGGCCAGGAGCGCGCGCTGGGCGTCGCCGTCCGCGGCGATCGCCTCGCGCATGGCGTCCTCGTGCAGCGCGGTCACGAACGCGATCCTACGCCCCCGGCGGCGCCGCTTCGGACTCGAGCAGCCGTCGCAGGAACCGGGCGTTGCGGACCGCGAAGCCCTCCCAGTCGTTGTTGAAGTAGACGAACGCCTCGCCCAGCTCGGCGATCCGCGGCGCGAGCTCCCGCAGCTGGCTGTCGCTGTAGTTGCCGCGCCGTCCGCGCCCGTAGTGCAGGCGCACGAACGACCAGTCCGCCGTCTTGACCCACGGCTGCCACGGCCGCGCCGGATGGTGGCCGATGGCGAGCGCCACGCCGTGCCAGCGCAGCAGCTCGAGCACCTCGTCGGTGAACCAGCTCTCGTGCCGGAACTCGAACGCGTGGCGCCCGGCCGCCAGACCGTCGAGCGCCGCCGCGAGGCGCGGCACGTCGCGCGTGAAGCGCTCGGGCAGCTGCCACAGCACCGGCCCGAGCTTGGGCGAGGCCGCCAACGGCGCGATCGCGTCGTAGAAGCGCCGGATGCCCTGGTCGAGGTCGGTCAGCCGCTTGAAGTGCGTGAGGTACTGGCTGGCCTTGACCGCGAAGACGAAGTCCGGCGGCGTGGCGCGCACCCACTCCTCGACCGCCTTCGGCTTGGCCAGCCGGTAGAAGGTGGAGTTGACCTCGACGGTGCCGAACAGCGTGGCGTAGTGCTCCAGCCAGCGACGGGTGGGCATGCCCTTCGGGTACACCCGCTCGCGCCAGTCGGCGTAGTTCCACCCCGAGCAGCCGACGCGGATCGCGCCCATGCCTCCAGAATGCCCGTCGATGGCCCGGGTATTCGTCACGCGCGAGCTGCCCTTCCCCGCGCTCGAGCGGCTGGAGGCCGAGCACGAGGTCGACACCTGGCCGGGCGGCCTCGCCCCGCCGCCCGAGGATCTGCGGGCGCGCACCAGCGAGGCCGACGGGCTGCTGTCAATGGTCGCCGACCGCATCGACGAGCAGTTGCTCGACGCCGCGCCCAAGCTGCGGGCGATCGCCAACTTCGCGGTCGGGACCGACAACATCGACCTCGACGCGGCGACCGCGCGCGGGATCCCGGTCGGCAACACGCCCGATGTGCTGACCGACGCCACCGCCGACCTCGCGTTCGCGCTCATCCTCGCGCTCGCGCGCGGGATCGTGTCCGGCGCGGAGACTGTCCGTGCCGGAGAGTGGCTGACGTGGGACCCGGCCGGCGACCTCGGCACCGACCTCGCAGGCGCCACGCTCGGGATCGTCGGCCGCGGCCGGATCGGCGACGCCGTGGCGCGCCGCGCGGCCGGCTTCGGGATGGAGATCGTCCACAGCTCGCGTTCGTCCGGCCTCCCGCTCGAAGAGCTGCTCGAGCGCGCCGACGTCGTCTCCCTGCACACGCCGCTCACGCCCGACACCCGGCACCTGATCGACGCGCGCGCGCTCGCGCGCATGAAGCCGACGGCGCTGCTGGTCAACACCGCCCGCGGCGGGATCGTCGACCAGGACGCCCTGCGCGAGGCGCTGATCGAGGGCCGGATCGGCGGCGCCGCGCTCGACGTCACCGACCCCGAGCCGCTGCCCGGCGACGACCCGCTGCTCGACGCGCCCAACCTCCTCGTGGTGCCGCACCTCGGCTCGGCGACCCGCCGCACCCGGGCGAGGATGGCCGAGATGGCGGTCGAGAACCTGCTGGCGGCGCTCGACGGCCGCCCGATGCCGCACCCGGTGACGTGAGCCGCGTCGCCGTCGTCGACATCGGCACGAACTCGACCCGCCTGCTGGTGGCCGAGCGCGAGGGCGACGGGCTGCGCGAGCTGGCGCGCGAGTCGGTCGTCACGCGGCTGGGCGAGGGAGTCGACGCCACCGGCCGGCTCGGCGACGAGCCGCAGGCGCGGGTGTTCCGCGTGCTCGACGGCTTCCGCGAGACGATGGACGGCCACGACGCCGGCATCCGCACCGTGGTCATGACCTCGGCGGTGCGCGACGCCGCCAACGGCGCGCAGTTCGCCGCCGCGGTGCGCGACCGGTACGGGCTCGAGGGGCGCACGCTGACCGGCGACGAGGAGGCCCGCCTGAGCTTCCTCGGCGCCACCGCGTCGCGTCCCGCCGGCACCGCGCTGCTCGTGATCGACATCGGGGGCGGTTCCACCGAGATGGTCGAGGGCGCCGGCGGCGAGGTCGAGTTCCACGTGTCGACCCAGGTCGGCGTCGTCCGCCACAGCGAGCGCTTCCTGCACACCGACCCGCCGGCCGCCGAGGAGCTCGACGCGCTCGCCGGCTCCGCCCGCGAGACGATCGAGGCCGCGGTCCCGGCGGACGTCCGCGAGCGCGTCCAGGCGGCGATCGCGGTCGCCGGCACGGCCACCCAGCTCGCGGCGATCGACCTCGAGCTCGACCCCTACGACCGCAGCCGGATCGAGGGCCATCGCCTGCCGCGCGAGCGGCTGGAGGCGCTACAGGCACGCCTGGCCGCCGTCCCGCTGGCCGAGCGCCGCGAGATCACCGGGCTCGATCCCGCTCGCGCCCCAACGATCGTCGCCGGCGTGACGATCCTGCTCGAGGTCGTTGGCGCGTTCGCGCTCGATGCGGTCGAGGTCTCTGAGCGGGACATCCTGTGGGGGATGGCGCTCAGCGGATCCTGAGCAAAACCGCGTTTATCTGGACGATTGTTCGATTGCGAACTTGATTTGGACTGACGGATACTCCAATGCGTCGGAAAGGGCGGTCGTGCCTCCCGCCGCTGTCCTGACCGGCACATAGGCCCGGGCGATTGCCGCATCATCGGCGCCTCCCGCCGTTCGGGCCACCCAATAAGGCCCCCAAAGGCACGTACCCCTGCCCGTCCTGACGGGGCCATCTTGAAGCCGCCCGCCCCCGCCGCGGGCGGCTTCACTTAACGCCTACGCGAGGTTGGCGGAGCGCGGGTAGGCCACCGACGGGTCGGTGAGCACGTTGACGAGCGCCGGTCCTGTCGCCGCCAGCGCCCGCTCGAGCGCCGGCCGCAGCTCGGCGGGCGTGCGCACGAGCTCGCCGTGACCGCCGAGCGCGCGCACGACCTCGTCGTAGCGCGTCTCGGGCCGCAGGTCGGCGGCCACCGAGTAGCCGTACAGGAACTCCATCGGGTGCTTCTCCAGCCCCCAGATCCCGTTGTTGCCCATCACGCCGACCACGCCGACGCCGTGGCGGGCGAGCGTGTCGAACTCCATCCCCGAGAAGCCGAACGCGCCGTCGCCGAGCAGCAGCACGACCTGGCGGCCGGGATGGGCGAGCTTGGCCGCCAGCGCGTAGCCCGGCCCGCTGCCGAGGCAGCCGAACGGCCCGGGATCGAGCCAGCACCCTGGCGCGTACGAGTCGACCACGCGGCCCGCGTAGGACACGAAGTCGCCGCCGTCGCCGATCACGATCGCGTCGCGGTCGAGTACCTGCGCCAGCTCGGCGTACACGCGCATCGGGTGCAGCGGGGAGCGGTCGTCGGCCAGCTGCTCGCGCTCGGCCGCGCGCTTCTCCGACTCGATCGCGCGCAGGTGCTCGAGCCAGGCGGAGCGATCCGGCCCGGTGCCGGCCGCCAGCGCCTCCAAGCTCCCGGCGATGTCGCCGTAGCACTCGGCCGCCACCGGGCGCGGGTGGTCGCGCTCGGGCTCGGCCAGGTCGACGGCGACGAGCTCCGTCTCCGGCCCGAAGGCCTCCCCGAAGCCGAGCCGGAAGTCCATCGGCACGCCGGCGACGATCGCCACGTCGGCGTCCTTCAGCGCCGCGCTGCGGGAGCGCGAGAAGAAGCACGGATGGTCGGCGGGCAGGCAGCCGCGCGCGAGCCCGTTGAGGAACACGGGCGCGCCGAGCGCTTCCGCCAGCTCGCGCAGCGCGTGCTCGCCGTGCCCCCAGTAGAGGTTCGTGCCGGCCATCACCACCGGGCGGTCGGCGTCGCGCAGGAGCGCGACCGCGCGGTCGAGCTGCGCGGCGTCGGCGCGCCCGCGGGCCGGCGGGCGGCCGTCGGGCGGCGGTGCCTCCTCCGCCTCCATGAACACGACGTCGAGCGGGAAGTCGAGGAACGCGGGGCCGGGATGGTCGCGCTGCATGACCGTCCACGCGTCGTCGATCAGGCCGGGGATCTCCGCCGTCGAGCCCGCCGTCGCCGCCAGCTTGACCAGCGGGCGGACGAACGGCACGTGGTCGATCTCCTGCAGCGAGCCGCGGCCCCACCGCATCGCGGGCGCTCGCCCGCCGAGCACGAGCACCGGCGAGTGGTTCTGCTGGGCGGAGGCGAGCGCGCTCATGCCGTTGGTGACGCCGGGGCCGGCGGTGAGCGCGGCCACCCCGGGCTCGCGCGTGACCTTCGCCCACCCCTCGGCGGCGAACGTCGCCGCCGACTCGTGGCGGACGTCGACGAGGTCGATCCCCTCGGCGCGGCAACCGTCGTAGATCGAGAACAGGTGGCCGCCCGAGAGCGTGAACAGCTTGCTCACCCCGTAGGCCTTCAGGCGCCGCGCGACGAGGCGGCCGCCGTGCAGCGTCGTCGTCGTCTCCTCGACGGTCATGGCGGCGCAATCTACCCCCCGGCCGGGGGGTTGGACGCCGCTTGTCCGTGCCGTCGCCGCCGCCCCGCTCTAGGGTCGGCAGGCATGGAGCACGTCAACGAGATCTGCGACGCCGACCTCGAGCTGCTGCTCGCCGAGTCCGATCGCGAAGAGCCGTTCCTCGTCGCCCGGCGCCCGCCGGACCGTCAGGAGCCGCGCGAGGAGCTCGACGAGCAGATCCTCGCCGGGCTCGTCACGCCGTACTAGTAGGCCGCAGCCGCCTGGATCCGCGCCGCGGCCGCCGCCACGGCCACCTGGCCATCGCCCCAGTACAGCGAACGCCCGACGCGCAGCGCCGGCAGCCGGTCGGCGCCCGCGGCGAGCAGGCGGCGCCCGCCGGCCTCGATCGCCACGTCGCGCCGGCGCTCGCCGGCGGCCCGCAGGCAGCCGTCGAGGCCGAGCCCGGCGGCAGCCGCCGCCTCCGCGAGGATCTCGGGGTCGTCGAGGTCGAAGCCGCCGCAGTAGGCCAGCCGACCCGCGGCGAGCACGAACGCGGCACCGCGGCCGCACTCGGCGGCGTACGCGGCCACGCGCATGGCGGCCGGGACGTCGGCGGGCCAGCTCTCCGGCCAGACCAGCGGGAGCCGCAGCTCCCGCGCCCGCTCCTCGGCCGCCGCGCGCACGCCGGCCAGCGCCACGTCGTCGGAGGCCAGCGAGCCGGCACGCAGCGCGGTGTTGGAGGCCGGCGTCCACGTCACTTCGGTGAACGCTCGCTCGACGCGCTCGGCGGCGAGGTACGTGAAGGGGCATGCGAGGTCGAACAGGAACTCGACCCGGACGCGCCGCTGCCGCGGCGCAGGCCGGCGCGCTCCCCTGCGTTCCGCGAGTCTGATGACCTCACCCATTGACTGCCGTCCTTCGCTTCCGCCGAACATCACCGTCGATGCAGGGCGCCAATCGCCCTGTGCTCGTATGAACGACCGCTCGCGAGCAAACTTGCGCTCTCGACGGATGTCGCACGTCTGCCGCACGCTGCGGCGGAATGTCGATGACACGAAAACGCTTTCGCCGCTGGTAGAGGTATGCTCTTGAAACCAGTCGGCCGCGTACTCGTCCGAGGCCCAAATGCCCACCGCACCCCCTCCGAAGCGCCATCCCTACGACCAGTGGTCGCCCGATGCCCGGGCGCTCGACCTCGTGGGCGACAAATGGACGCTGCTGATCATCCGCGACCTTGCGGCAGGCCCCCGGCGCTTCGTCGAGCTGCAGCGGGTGCTGCCCGGTATCTCGACCGAGCAGCTGCGCTCGCGGCTCAACCGCATGGTGGCCGACGGCCTGCTGACCCGCCAGCGCTACCGCGAGGTGCCGCCGCGCGTGGACTACGAGCTCACGGAGCGCTCGCGCGAGCTGATGCCGGTCGTCGGCGCGCTCGCGCAATGGGGCTATGACTGGACGTGGAGCGCTCCGCGCCCGGGCGAGGACGTCAACGTGGGCGCGATCTTCCGCCTTGCCCCCGGGATGATCGAGCCGCCCGCGGGCGTCGAGGGCACGGTCGAGCTGATCGTCGAGGCCAACGGCGAGGTGCCCGAGCGGCGCTATCGCCTGACCGCGTCGGGCGGCCGGGTCGAGATCTCCGAGGCGCCGACCGAGGCCGGCGCCGCCGCCACGGTCACCGGCTCGCGCGAGGCGTGGGTCCACGCGCTCGGCCCGGACGGAGAGTCGGGCGAGCTCGCGTTCAGCGGGAACCGCGGGCTGGCCGACGCGGTGCTCGGCGGCTTCACCGCCGCGGCCGCCGCCAGCCGCGTCGCCGCCTAACGATCCTCGCTGCGGCCGCCGCGGGCGTAGTCGGCCGGCTCGACGTGCGGGAAGTCGCCCTGCAAGCGGCCCTGGAAGCGCTCCGGAGTCTGCGTCCAGCAGCCGGGCGTGCCCTCTGACGGCTTCGTGGTGCCGCCGGCGTTCTCGCAGTCCGACGACGCCGACATCAGGTACGTCATCAGCTGCGGACCGACGAGGTCCATCGGGCCCGCGTACGTCGTCCCGCGGTTCGTCTTCAGGCGCTTGCGGAAGACCGCGGCGCTCTCGCTGCCGGTCGGGCCGAACTGGCGCAGGTAGTGGCCGACGCCGCCGCCGGACGACACCGTGGTGTCGGCGAGCGCCGCCGCGCCGTAGGAGATGAAGTCCGCGACCTGGAACTGCGACATCTCCAGGTACTGGAGCATCGGGTTGAGCTGGCCGAGGAACGGGTGCACCTTCGCGAGCAGCGGCTCGGCGCCCTTCAGGATCTCGCGCGCGGCCGGCAGCCCGGTCTTCGACGCGGTGATGAGCGGGTCGAGGTCGCGGAAGAAGCGCTCGAGGTCGGGCGCGAGGACGCGGACGTCGGCCAGCGTCGGCTTGAGGTCCTGGGCCACCGGCCGCAGGTCCTGCACGAGCGGCCGCGTGTCGGTCGAGAAGGTCTCGAGCCGCTCGAACGTGGCCTTCGACTCGTCGAGGAAGGTCGGGAAGATGCGGATCGACTCGGCGAGCGCGTCGTTGCGCGAGGCGGTGGCGTCGAACACGCGCTTGGAGGAGGTGATGAGCGTGCGCAGCTGCTGCTCGTTCTCGGTCAGCGCGTCGAACGTCACGCCCGTGTTCTTGACCAGGCGGCCGAGCGCGCCCTCCTGCGAGTCGAGCACCTCGAGCACGTCGCTGCCGTCCGCGGCGAAGCCGGGGAGCGTGCCGAGCGCGTCGTTGAAGTCGCGCCCGCGGCCTTCGATGCCCTTCGCCAGGTCCTGCTGCCAGGTGCGGAAGGCGGCGCGCGTGGCCGGGTCGA
Source organism: uncultured Solirubrobacteraceae bacterium (assembly GCA_963789005.1). Taxonomy (GTDB): domain Bacteria; phylum Actinomycetota; class Thermoleophilia; order Solirubrobacterales; family Solirubrobacteraceae; genus DASSUW01. Next base: position 76,771 of record CAWBIZ010000002.1, on the reverse strand, counting down.
GCGAGTCGAAGATCTCGTCGAGCTGCACGGTGTCGGCCACCCGGCCGTCGGCGAGCCTGCCGCCCTCGGGCAGTGCGCGGCCGCCGCGGCCGGGCGCGAGCTCGACATAGGTCTCGCCGAGCAACGTCTTCTGGCGCAGCATCGCGCGGGCGTTCGCGTTCAGCGGCGCGAACTCGCGCTCGAGCTCGATCGTCGCCAGCGTGCGGTTGCGCCCCTGGTCGGCCTCGAGCTCGCGCACCTTGCCGACCGACACGCCGGCGATCCGGACGTCGGCCTCGGTGGCGAGCGTCGTGGCCTCGGGGAACGCGACCTGCACGCGGTAGCCCTGCGGCTTGAGCGGGATCGGACCGCCGAACGACAGCCACAGGAAGAGCAGCAGGCCGAAGCACGACAGCGAGAACACGACCATCGTGAGGATGCGGGCGAGCGAGGGGGCGGACTTCTGCATCAGCCGCACGCTCCCGCGTCGGTCAGGATCGGGGTGAGCATGGTCAGGAACTCGAGCTCACCCTCGCCCTCCTCGGTGGCGAGCTGCTTGATCGTCGCGCACGGCGCGGCGACCGTCGCCGTCCGGAACACGCCGTGGGCGTCCGAGCTGGAGAACAGCTGCGTGGCCATGTGCTGCGTCCAGGCGAGCCAGAACAGGTAGCCCTCCTGGCGGGCCGCGTTGTCCGGGGCCTCGCGGCCGCCGGGGTTGAAGGCCAGCATGTTCAGGAAGCGGTTGAGGCGCATGAAGACGTTCGTGAGGTCCGGCGTCGCCTTCGCGAGGTTGTCGGCCGCGGGCACGAGGTCGCGGACCACCGGGCGCGCCTCGCGCACGAACGGCCGGATGTCGTTGCGCAGCAGCGGCGTGGTCGCGATCGCGAGCGGGCGCACGGCGTCGTTGGCGGGCGCCAGCGCACGGGCGGCCGGGCGCAGCTTCTCGGCGGTCGGGCCCAGCAGGCGCCCGTAGCGCTCGAGCTTGCCCATCGTGGTCGTCGTCTCCTGCAGCGCGCCCGGCAGCTCGGCCACGGCCTCGGAGACGTTGGCCTCCTCGGCGGCGAACTGGCGCATCACGGTGGCCGACGAGTCGACGAGGCCCGCGAGGTCGTCGTCGCGCGACGCGAGCTCGCCGTTGAGCCGGTTGAGCGAAGTGATCAGCCGGCGCAGGTTGCCCCGGCGCTCGGCGACCTCGCTGTTCACGCGCGCGAGGTCGCGGTGGGTCGGCTCGAAGCGGCGCAGCAGCTCGCGCAGGTCGAGGCCGCGGCCCTCGAGGCCGGAGCCGGCGTCGCCGATCAGCAGCTTGAGGTAGTCGCGGGTCTCGGCGTCGAGCTCGGCGAGGATCTCGTCGGGGTTGACGTCCGGCGCGGTCGCCGCGATCGGGACCGTGAAGCCCGCCTTGGCCGCGGGCGCCTCGTCGGTCCCGGGCTCGAGGTCGATGAACATGTCCTTGAGGCCGGTCTTGGGCCGCAGCAGCGCGCGGGCGTCGGTGCGGACCATCCCCTCGTACTCGGGGTCGATGACCATCTCGACCAGCGCGCGGCCGGCGCGCAGCTCGACCTTGCCGATGTCGCCGATCCGCACGCCCGACACGCGGACGGTCTGGCCCTGCCCGGCGGTCACGGCCTGCGCGGTGGAGAACTCCGCGTTCAGGCGCAGCGGGGACTCCTCCCACGGGAACCGCATCCGCTGCTGGTCGAGCAGGTAGAGGGTGACGCCGGCGGCCACGACGAACAGGCCGAGCACGGCGAGCACCTCCTTGACGTGCTTGCGGATCGCGGTCACCGGCCGGCCCTCAGCTTCTCGATCGTGGCCTCCGTCGCCGGCGTGCGGGAGACCGTGATGCTGTCCGACAGCCCCTCGGCCTTGAGCTGGCCCTCGAGCCACTCGATCGCGCGGTCGCGGGCGGCGGCGTAGCGGGCCTGGAACGCGGGCGTCGTCGTGTCGACGGTCCTCTGCTCGGGCGGGTCGGCGGGGACCGTGCGCAGGTCCGGGTTCTGCTGCGTCTCGCACGGGGCGTCGGCGTTGAGCGGCGGGCGCTTCTGCGGCTTCGGCGGGTTGGCGCCGAGCAGCGGCTCGGGGGTCGTGCCGTACACGCCGGGCTTGAAGGTCACGAGGTTCTTGCCGCCGGCGGCGAGCACGCGGAACCACTGGCCGTTGGCGTCGCCCGAGCGGCTCTCGCCGGCGAGGCCCGGGAGCGGCTTGGGCGCCTCCTCGAAGACCTTGCCCTGGGCGGGGAACTGCTTGTCCGGCACCGTGTCGGTCGCCCACGGCTCGAGCACCGAGGTCTGGCAGCTGGCGGCGCGGCGGACCTGGCGGTAGAGCGGCACGCTGCGTTCCACCAGCGCCGCGAGGTCCGGCACCGCCATGCCGAGGTCGTCGGCCAGCCCGCGCAGCTCCTTCTCGGAGACGAGGCCGCGCAGCTCGCGCACCCACGGGGTGGCGGCGTCGAGCGTGGCCTCCGAGTTCTGCACGCCGGGCCGCAGCTCGACCGCGAGCGCGCGCAGCGGCGGGAACGCCTCGTTGAGCTCGGCGAGCGCGGGCATCGACGCGCGCAGCGTGCGCGGGAGCTCGGCGATCGCCGCCTCCAGGTTGCCGTCCTCGCGGGCGAACGCCCCGGCGGCGACGTTGAAGTCGGTGACCAGCGACTTGAGCTGCTCGCGGTTGCGGTCGAGCGCGGCGGCGGTCGCGCCGGCGTGCTTGACGTAGCCCGAGAGGTCGCGCCCGGTCTGGCCGCGCATGGCGTCGGCGACGATCGCCGAGTCGCGGTAGGCCGGCTCCCAGTGCGGGATCGAGCGGTTGAAGCCGCGCGCGCCGGCGCCCTCGAGGCCCTTGCCGTACTCGCGCAGGAGCACCTTGAGGTCCTCGCGCGTGTCGGACTGCAGCGCGGTCAGCACCTCGTCGAGCTGCACGGGGGTCGCGGTCTGCTGGACGGGAATGGTGCCGCCGTCCTTCAGCTCCGGAGCCGACGCTGAGCCCGCCGTCAGGTCGACGAAGAAGTTGCCCTCGAGGAAGATGCGCGGGCGGATCTTGGCGGTGGCGTCGGCGTGGACGGGCCGGCCCGCGTCCTTGATCCGCATCGTCACCAGCGCGCCCTCACCCTTGCCATCGCCCTCGACGGCCGTGACCTTGCCGATCTCGACGCCGGCGATCCGGACCGGCGAGCCGGTGCGCAGGTTGTTCGAGCTCTCGAACGCCGCCTTGACCTCGTAGTGCGACTGGAACGGGATCGCCTTCGTCCAGGCGAGGTAGACGCCGACGGCGATCACGGCCAGCGCGACGATCCCGACGAACGCGTTCGAGCGGCTCCTCATGGGTGCTCCGACCTCGGGAGGTCGCGGTAGGGGCCGGTCTCGGGCTCGGCGGTGAACGTCTGGCCCTTGGGCACGCGCGGGCGGCCGGTGAACGTCGGGCCCTGGAGGCCGGGCGAGCGCGGATCGCGGGCGACGTGGTACTTCTCCGGGAAGAAGCGCGCCTGGCGCTCGAGGAAGCCGCGCTGGCCGGTCTCGCAGTCGGCGCGGCCGTCGGGCGCGATCGCCGCGCCGTACGGCTGGTCCTGCGAGTACGCGGCGTTGCCCTCCTTGACGTCCTCGCCGTTGGCGGGCTCGTCGGCGCCCATCGAGCCGACGCTGTCCTCCTGCCGCGGCGACGTGTTGACGAGCGCGCGCTGCGCCTGGCCGGTGCTGTCGGGCTCGGAGAAGTGCTCGGCCAGGTAGGTCCAGAAGTAGTTCCAGGAGTTGCAGACCGTCACGTACGGGCCGTAGAAGCGCATCTGCGGGTTCAGCGTCGTGACCGTGGCGGTGAGGCCGCGCAGCGCCGCGTTGGTGCCGGGCGCCTCGGCGAGCTCGCGCACGCTCTCGAGCGTCTTGGCCAGCTCGTCGTTGAGCTTCACGGCGCGGTTCTGGACCGGGGTGCCGACCTCGACCGCGCCGTTGAGCGGCGGGAGCGCGGCGCGGAGCTCCTCGGTGGCGCCCGAGAAGTCGTTCGAGAACGCGGTCAGGTCGTCGAGGAACGGGCGCTGGACCTGGAACGACTGCACACCGGAGTCCATCGTCGACGGCGACTTGGCGATCAGGTCCTTCAGCGCGCCCTCGTCACGGCCGAGCGCCTCGAACGTGTCGGCCATCGACGTGAAGAGCGCGGCCTGCTGCTCCGACACGGGGGCGACGATGCGGGCGGCGTTGGCCAGCTCGCGCACGAAGCCGTCGAGGTCGGTCTTGGGGTCGGCGAGCGTGCCCATCACCGGCTCGAGCGAGCCGAAGAACGTCGGCAGCTCCTCGAGCGTGCGGCCGACCGCGCTGCCGCGGCTGGCGAAAGAGTCGCCGAACCCGCGCAGGTTGCCCTGGGAGGCGCGCCGGGTCGGCTCGTCGAACATCTTGTAGACGTCGTCGAGCTCGGCCGAGAACGACGCCTGCGACGAGGGGATGACGTCGCCGCCGCGGAAGTTCTCCTCGCTCGTGCCCTTGGTCAGCTCGACGTACTTGAGCCCGAGCGCCGAGCGCGGGCGGATGCGCAGCGTCGAGTCGCGCGGCACGTCGCCGTGCTCCTTGCCGAGCTCGAGCGTGAGCTCCGCGCCGACTGTCTCGCTTCGCTCGCCGCCGGCTTCGCCTAGCGCGTCCTCCAGCCGCACCGGCCGCATGTCGGTGACCACGCCGATGCGCGTGCCGCCCGAGCGGACCTCGTTGCCCTTGACGAGGTTGGCTCCGTTGGCGACGCGCGCCTTGACCGTCGTGGTGGGCACGAACGGCAGGCCGTTGTTGGCGTTGTACGCCAGGAACACGGCGACGATCGTCACGAGGATCGTGACGGCGCCGATCAGGACCGGGTTGGAGGCGGCGGAGGCGCGTCTCATGGCGCGAGCAGGTAGTCGAGGAGCTCCTGCGCCTGGGCGCTGCCCGGCGCCGGCGGGACGGCGGGGGCGGACGGCAGGCCGGGCAGCGCGGGCGTGGCCGGGAGGTCCGGGAGGTCGATGCCGAGCGTCTCCTCGAGCTGCTTGGCGATCTTCTCGGCCTCGCGCCGGGCGTCGTCGAGCTTCGGGTCGTCGCCCTTGGCGCGCGGCACCTCCGGTGCGGCCGGCGGCTTCGGCGGCTCTTTCTTCTTCTTCGACGCCGCCGGCAGGTGGTGCCCGCCGCCGTGGTCCTGGGCGCCGGTGTACGACGGATCGGCCTGCGTGATGCCGGGCTGGTTGGGGCCGAGGATCGCGGCGCAGCGCGCGTAGAACGCCGGGTCCTCCTTGAGCTTCTCCTTCAGCGAATGCCGGTTCTGGTACTCCGAGCACTCGGAGACGAACAGGTTCACCTTCAGCATGTAGCCGTTCGAGTCGAAGGCGTTGATCGCCATCGGCTGGTCGAACATGTACTGCAGGAGCGCCTCCATCCCCGTGTAGCCCTTGCCGCCCGGCGAGCGCGGGTCGGGCTCGACCGCGCGCTTGCGGTCGTCGAGGTCACGCAGCACGAAGTCGAGGTTGTTGGCGAGCTCCGGCGTGTTGGCCGAGAAGCGGTTGAGCTCGGCGATCGTCGGCTTGGCGGCCTTCAGCGCCGGGCGGCCCTTGCGGCTCATCTCGGCCAGCGAGGTCAGGCTCGTGCGCGTGGCGTCGCTGAAGTCCGGGAGGTTCTCGAGCAGCGTGGCGAGCTGGCCCGCGGAGGCGTTGAGGTCCTCGAGCGCGGGCGACTGGGCGTCGGCCGCCTGGCCGAGCTTGGCCATCGTGGGCTCGAGCTCGCGCAGGAAGTCGGGGAGCCGGCGCAGGCTCGCCGCGATCTCCGCGCGCCGCTCGGCCGAGGCCTGCGCGGTCTGCTTGGTCTCGGTCACCCAGCGGCCGACGTCCTTGCGGTTGGCCGACAGGTCGCCGATCACGGTGTCGGCGTTGACCGTGAGGTTGGCGAGCACGTCGTTCTGCTCGGCGAGGATCGCCAGCACGCGGTCGGTCTCGCGCAGCGCAGGGACGGCGCGGCGCAGCGTGGCCTGGATGTCGGTGGCGTGGCCGCCGACCCCCGCGCCGAGCTCGTCGAGGATGATCCCGAGCCGCTCGCGGTACGGGCGGCGCATGATGTTGTTGATCAGGTCGACGGGGATCGTCGAGGCGGTCTGCTCGACCGGGATCGTCGCGCCGGTGCGCAGGCGCTCGGCCGCGGTGCCGGGCCGGCAGTCGACGAAGTACTCGCCGATCAGCGACTGCGGGCGGGTCTCGCAGAACGCATCGGTGCGCAGCGAGCCGAAGCCCGCCTTGTCGATCGTGAAGTCGATCAGCGCGCGCTTGGACTCGGGGTCGACGCGCATGCCGGTGACGCGTCCGGCGCGCACGCCGGCGACCTTGACGTCGGCGCCCTGGACGACGCCGAATGCGTTGTCGAGCTCGACGGTGTAGCGCGGCGTCTTGGGGTCCTCCGAGCCGGCGGACGCGGTGGCGACCGCGGCGACCCCGGCGACGATCAGGACGGCGACGATCAGCAGGCGGCGCATCTCAGCCGTCCGGGAGGGTCTGGGAGGGGTCGCAGTTGAAGTCCGGCGTGGGCTTGTAAGGCCGCGAGCCGTCCTTGGACTTGATGTCGCCGCCGCCCGGGCAGCGGTTGCGCTGGTCGGTCTCGGCGGTGGCCTGGAACGCCTCGTCGCGCAGCTCGAGCGGGATCGTTTGGGCGAGCTGGCCGTCGACGACGGTGAACGCGTTGGCGTGCAGGCCCACGCGCGAGGCGGCACCCAGCGCGTCGTACGTGCCGGAGTGGCTGAAGTCGTCGAACCAGCCGAGCAGGTCGGGCATGTACGGGCGGAAGAAGGCGAGCTTCGGCGCCGCCTGCTCGAGCGCCTTGGCCGAGGACGGGAACGCGCCGGGCCGCTCGTCGCCGTTCTCCTCGACGTCGCGCACGGTCACGTCGCGCAGCGGCACCTGGCCGTTGGTGAGGTCGATCAGGTCGTTGCCCTTGCCGGACGCCTTGATCAGGCGGCTGAGGTCGGCGAACGTGGGGCGGGCGTCCTGGGCGAGCGGGCGAAGCTCGGCGAGGAACGGCCGCAGCTTCTTCGCCACGGGCTTGGAGTCGTCGACCAGCGGCTCGAGGTCGTCGAGCGCCGCGCGCAGGTTCAGGAACGTCGTGTTGGCGCGGCGCATGAAGTCGGGTAGGCGGCCGACCGACTCGGCGAGCGCGGCCTGCTCGTTGCCGATCGCGTTCGTGGTCGTGGCGAGGTTGTCGACCAGGCCGGCGAGGTCGTCGCGGCGGTCCGCGAGGTCGGTGACGAGCTGCGAGGAGGAGACGACGAAGCGCTCGAGCAGCTTGGAGTCGGAGTTCAGCTCGCGGAACAGTCGCGAGGAGGCCGACAGCGACGGGTTGAGGTAGAGCAGGCCCTCGTTCATCTGCTCGCCGCGGCCCTGGTGCTGCGCGGCCGAGCCCTTGATCACCTTCTGGAGGTCCTTGCGGGTGGGCTCGTCGAGCGTGTTGAAGACCTGGTCGAGGTCGACCGCGGTCGTCGTCGACTCCTGGCCGATGACGCCGCCGTCGGGGATCTGCGGGGCCTTGGCGCCGGCGAGCCGCAGGTCGACGTAGCGGTTGGCGACGCCGGACAGCGACGCCTGGCGGACCGTCGCCTGCGTGCCGCGCCGCAGCGGCGCGTACTTCTCGTCGATGCTGAGCGTGAGCTCCGCCTGCCCGTCGGGCGTCAGCCGGATCTCCTGCACCGTGCCAGCGCGGATGCCCGAGACCTGCACGAGGTTGCCCTTGACGAGCTGCGAGGCGTTCTGGAACTTCGCCTTGACCGTGTAGCCGCCCGAAGCCCCCTTCAGCAACACCACGACCGCGAAGGCAGCCGCGATGGCGACGGCAACGACGGCCGCGACGCGTACGAGTGAGGCTATGCCCCGCACACCGGCCCCAACGACGCCGTGTCAGGAAACTTGCGGGAACGTGTGACCGCGCTCACACGCGAGTGCCCGGGGTGGGATTCGAACCCACACGCCCTTGCGGGCCATCGGTTTTAAGCCGATTGCGGTTGCCAGTTACGCCACCCGGGCTCCGGCCTTGCATCGTATTCGCGGGCCGGCGCTACCCTGCGCTTTCTCGCAACTTTCCCGACGCGCTGGAGTTTGCGCGGGCGGGACCATTCGTCGTGGAAGCCTCCGCTCTTCAACACACCGCCGGCGTCGCCGGGCTGCACGGGCGCTCGCCGCTGCTGCGGCTGCAGTCCGACGAGCGGCTGATCGCGCTCGTCCGGCGGGGGAACCCGCATGCCTTCGAGGCGCTGGTCGCTCGGTACCAGTCGCGCCTGCTCGCGTTCTGCCGGCACATGCTGAGCTCGAAGGAGGATGCCGAGGACGTGCTGCAGGAGGTCTTCGCGGCCGCCTTCAACGCCATCCTCGGCGACGAGCGCGAGATCAACGTGCGGCCGTGGCTGTATCGGATCGCCCGCAACCGGTCGCTCAACCACCTGCGGCGCACGCAGGCGGTCGGCGTCGACTCGATGGACGTGCACTTCTCCGAGCACGGCCTGACGACCGCCGACAAGGTCCACCGGCGCGAGGAGTTCCGGCTGCTGGTCGCCGACGTGCAGGACCTGCCGGAGACCCAGAAGACCGCGCTGCTGCTGCGCGAGATCGACGCGCTGTCGTACGAGCAGATCGCCGAGGCGATGGAGACCACCGTGCCGTCGGTGAAGTCGCTGCTCGTGCGCGCGCGGGTGTCGCTCGCCGAGGCCGCCGAGGCGCGGCTGCTGACCTGCGAGGAGGTGCGCGAGGATCTCGGCCGGATCGCCGAGGGCCTCACCGGCACGACCGCTCCGCTGCGCCGCCACCTGCGCGGCTGCGAGCAGTGCACCGCCTTCCGCAAGCACCTGCGGGCGAACAACCGCGCGCTGGCCGCGCTGTTCCCGGTCGGCCCGCTGCTGCTGCTCAAGAAGACGCTGCTCGCACAGCTCGGCACGAGCGCCGCGGCCGGCGGCGCGACGTCGGCCGCCGCCTCGGGCGGCGCGGCCGCCGCGGCCGGCGCAGCCGCGCAGGCCGGCATCGGCACGCTCGCGACGAAGACGGTGGCCGGCCTCGCCGCCGCTGCGATCGTCACCGCCGGCGCCGTCGAGGTCCGCCACGCCGCGCGCGAGCCGCGCGCCAAGCCCGACACCGCTGTCGCGACGGCAGCCGCACCCGTCGCCGCGGCCGTCGCGCCCGCCGAGCCCCAGGTCGAGCAGGTCCGCGAGGCCCGTCCCACCACGCGCGAGGAGAAGCCGCGCGAGGCGCCCAAGGCAAAGCTGACCGCCGCCGCGGTCAAGCCGGAGACCGCCCCGAAGCCAGTCCCCGCAGAGGAGCCCGCGCTGACCGAGGAGCACGAGAGCGCGACCACGACCCTGCCGGACGGCACCACGGGAATCGCCGCTCCGCCCGAGGGCGCGATCGCGCCGGGCACCCCCACCGGCCCGTACACGCCGCCCGTGGCGACGCCGCAGCCCTCCCCGACGCCGACCCCGACGCCCACTCCGGCGCCGACCCCGGAGCCGACGCCGGTCCCCGAGCCCACGCCGGCGCCCGAGCCGACCCCGGACCCCGCGCCGGAACCCGAGCCCGCCGCGGCTCCGCAGCCCTAGCCGGGCGCAGCGGCGGCGCCTGATCTAGGCTGCGGCCCGATGATCGAGTTCGATGACTTCCTGAAGGTCGATATGCGCGTCGGCCGCGTGGTCGCGGTCGAGGATTTCCCCGAGGCCCGCAAGCCGGCGTGGAAGCTGACGATCGACTTCGGCGAGGAGATCGGGACGAAGCGCTCGTCCGCGCAGATCACGAACTACGCGCGCGAGGAGCTCGAGGGTCGCCTCGTCGTCGCAGTGGTCAACTTCCCGCCCCGCCAGATCGGCCCGGTGCGCTCCGAGGTCCTGTGCCTCGGCGCGTACGACGAGGAGGGCCGGATCATCCTGCTCGCGCCCGACGTCGACGTCCCGCTCGGCGCGCACATCCACTGATCCCTACGGCCCTGGTTCGGCGCCGGTGATCAGCAGCGCCTGGCCGGCGTCGCCGAAGTCGATCACGTAGCGGCCCGGCCGCCGGCCCTCGACGTCCAGGCGCGCCGTCCGGCCGGCGCCGACCGATAGCGGCGGCGCGCCCTCGAGGCGCACCACGAACGGCTCGGCGAGGTAGCTGTCGACGACCAGCTCGATCGCGAGGAACGCGGGCACGGAGACCTGCGCCGGGCTGATCCCCTTCGGCGTCACGCGGAAGCGCGCGCGCACGCGCGCCTCCTCCTCGTCCCCGGCGCCGCCCGGCTGGTCCTCCGGATCCGGGGTCGCGGTCGGCCTGGGCGTGGGCGTCGCGGTCACGGTCGGCTCCACCGACGGCAGCGGCGCCGGCGCCGGCGTCGAAGCCTCCGGTGTCGCCACCGGGTCGTCGTCCGAGCCGCAGCCGGCGAGCGCGACGAGGATGAACGCGAGCGCGGCTCTACGTGCCAATGGAGAAGAGCGCCTCGAGGTCGTGCTGGGAGAAGACCTCGAACGCCACCATGGTGTGGGTGCGCTTGATCCCCTCGAGCGCCGCGAACCGGTGTGTCACCACCTGCGCCACCTCCTCGGGGTTGCGCACGCGCAGCATCGCCACGAAGTCCCACTCGCCCGTGACCGAGTACGCCTCGGCAACGCCGTCGACGTCGGCCAGCTCGCCGCCGAGCCGCTCGATCGCCGAGCGCTCGGCCTCGATGAGCACGATCGCGTGGGTCACTTGACCTTGTGGGTGCCGCCCGGCTCGATCACGTAGACCTGGGAGAAGCCCGCGTTCTGCACGTCGGACTTGAAGGCCTCCGCGTCGGTCTCGATCGGCGGGAACGTGTCGTAGTGGCAGGGGATGACCTGCTGCGGCTCGATGAAGCCGACCGCGGTCACGGCGTCGAAGCGGTCCATCGTGTAGTGGCCGCCGATCGGCACGAGCGCCAGGTCGACCTTGTCGCCGCGCCGCGCGATCAGCTGCATGTCGCTGAACAGGCAGGTGTCGCCCAGGTGGTAGATCAGCCGGTCGCCGATGTGGATCAGCAGCCCGGCGGGCGTGTGCGGCGTGCCGCCCGGCGACACCGCGGTGTGCCACGCGGGGACGAGCTTGACCCAGCCCCAGTCGAAGGCGACGGTGCCGCCGAGGTTCGGGTCGACGACGTCGAGGCCCTCGCCGGACAGCGCGTCGGCCAGCTCGGTGATCGCGAGCACCGTGATGCCGCGGCGCTTGGCGATGTCGACCGTGTCGCCGAGGTGGTCGGCGTGACCGTGGGTGAGCAGGATCACGTCGGGCTCGACCTCGTCGGCGGTCGCGGCCGCCTTCGGGTTGCCGGTCAGGAACGGGTCCACGAGCACGGTCGTGCCGCCGGACGCGAGCTCGAAGCACGAGTGCCCCAGGTATCGGACATCCACCGCCATCAGGTTTCTCCTCTCGTCAGGATCTGCGCCAGCTCGTACCCGACGGCGACGCCGATCAGCATGCTCACCCGCGTCTCCTCCGCCACCAGCGTCTGCACGGCGGCGACGCGCTCGTCGGGATCGGGACGGCCGGCCGCCCGGAGCACCTCGGCCTGATGGGCGGAGCCGTACCAGTCCGCCGACTCGAGGGCCTGGTCGAGGATGCGCTGCAGCTGCGGGGCCTTGGCCGAGACGAGCCGCTCCGCCTCCTCGAGACGCGTGGGATCGCTCAGCGCTTCGATCGCGGCGTCGATCTCGGCGTCGGAATGGCGCTCGGGCACGAACGGCCCATCATAGGACCGCTCTAGCGTTCCGGCAGGCGCGTGAGCAGCGCGCCGAGCACCACGCCGATCATCCCGCCGCCGAGGCCGGCCAGCGCGCTGGCCTCCTCGGTCGCGAGCGGGAGCAGGATCAGTACCGCGGCGATCGCGAGCACGCCGAGCAGGTCGGAGTCGTCCTCGCGGCCGCGGCGGCGGCCGAGGACGTCGCGCATCGCCCACGCGGCGAGCAGCGCGAGCGCCGCGCCGTTGGCGCCCGCGGCGACGAAGCTGATGTCGTCGCCCGCGATCGCGAGGAACATGCCGCCCCCGCCGCCGGCGAGGAAGACGAGCAGCGGGGCCCACGGGCCGTGGCGGCGCTCGAGCAGCCAGCCGAACAGGAACGTCGCGCCGAGCGCGATGACCTCGTAGCCCGTCTGGCCGTAGAAGAACAGTGTGCTGAACGGCCGCCACAGGTCGTCGGTCACGCCCACGCCGAGCAGGAGGCGGTCGATCTCCCAGAGGTCGGCGCGCGCCCCGAGCGTGCCCAGCAGCGAGACGAGGACGATCGTGATCGTGGCGTACGGACGCCGGTCGACGCGGATGCCCGGGATCTCGCCGGGCTTCAGCCGGCCAAGCGTCGGCCGCCGCCGGCGCGGCGCCTTCGGCTCCTTCGCCACCCCCCCGCGCTCGAGCTTCGGCGCCCGCTTGCGCAGCCGTGTACCGCAGTACGGACACTCGGTGATGTAGGGGGACACCTCCGAGCCGCACTTCTTGCAGACGACGAAGAGGTCCGGGCCGCTCGCCATGGACCTTCGATTCTAGGGGCTGGGAACAGTCGCCTCGACGATTTCGCGGACGACCTCGGTGTAGTCGTGGTTCGCCTCGTAGACCACCCGCTGGCGCTGTGCGCCGTTCCCGCCGTCGAGGATCTCCTCGAGCGCCTCGAGCTCGCGTCCCGAGCCGAGATCCTGGGCGTGCCCCAGCAGGCGGTCGTAGAGCCGGCGGGCGAGCTCCTTCGCGGGCACGAGCCGGCGCTCCGGGAGGTCGACGAGCTCGCCGTCGAGGCCGTGGCGCGCGGCCAGCCACTTGTTCTCGTCGAGCATTTCGTAGGGGTAGCGGCCGAGCTGCTTCCCGGCGTCGAAGTGCTCGGCCAGCTCCTTCACCATCGCCTGGGTGAGCGCGGCCAGCGCGAGCGTGTGCTCGACCCGCGTCTGCGCGTCCATCGCCCGGATCTCGACGGTGCCGAAGTTCGGGTGCGGGCGGACGTCGTACCAGAGGTACGTGTAGTCCTCCATCACGCCCGACTCGACCATGAAGCCGATCCGGCGCTCGAAGTCCGCCCAGTCCTCGTAGAAGGGCGGGATGCCCACGCGCGGGAACGCGCGGAAGATCGGCATCCGGGTGGAGGCGAAACCGGTGTCGTCGGACCGCCAGAACGGCGAGTTGGCCGCCAGCGCGAACAGGATCGGCACGTGCACGCGCATGCCGTTGGCGACATGGATCGCCTTGTCGGCGTCGTCGAGTCCGACGTGCACGTGCAGCCCGAAGATGATCTCCTGCCGAGCCACGAAGCGCAGGTCGGAGATGAGCTTGCGGTAGCGCGGATGGGAGGACACGCGCTGGTCCTCCCAGAGCGCGAACGGGTGCGTGCCCGCCGAGCCGATCAGCAGGTCGCGCCGCCCGGCCGCCTCGGCCACCGAGCGGCGCAGCGCGCGCAGCTGCTCGCCCGCCGCCCGCGCATCGGGGTGCGGGTCGGTGGCGATCTCGAGCACGGGCTCGAGCAGCTCGGGCTTGACCTCGCCGCCCTCGCCGCCGTACTCCTCGAGCACGGCCTCGATCGCGTTCGCCAGCCCCAACGTCTCGGCGTCGAGGATCATCAGCTCCTCCTCGATGCCGATCGTGAAGCTGGGGCCGGTGAACTTCGGCTCCATCGGCCGCGTAGAGTAGGGGCCGAGCACGCGAAACGACTTACGAACCAGAGGCAGGCAGCAACATGGCGCTCGGCTACGACGGGAAGCTCTACATCCTGGCCTTCGATCACCGGGGCTCGTTCCAGAAGAAGATGTTCGGGATCGAGGGCGATCCGACCCCCGAGCAGACGGAGACGATCACCGACGCGAAGCGGCTCATCTACGAGGCCATGGAGCTCGCGGTCGAGCGCGGCGTCGACGCGGAGGCGGCGGGCGTGCTCGTCGACGAGCAGTTCGGCGGCGACATCCCGAAGCTCGCGCACGAGCACGGGCTCACGCTGGCGATGCCGGTCGAGAAGTCCGGTCAGGACGAGTTCGACTTCCAGTACGGCGAGCAGTTCGGCGACCACATCGAGGGCTTCGACCCGCGCTTCTCCAAGGTCCTCGTGCGCTACAACCCGGATGGCGACGCCGAGATGAACGAGCGCCAGACCGCCCGCCTCAAGCGGCTCGCCGACTGGCTCCACGAGCACGATCGCAAGTTCCTCTTCGAGCTGCTCGTGCCGGCCGAGCCGGCCCAGCTCGAGTCCGTCGGCGGCGACACCGACCGCTACGACGCCGAGCTGCGGCCCGAGCTCATGCGCCGCACGATCGAGGCGCTGCAGGACGCCGGCGTCGAGGTCGACATCTGGAAGATCGAGGGCGTCGACCGGCAGGAGGACGCGCAGATGCTCGTCGACCAGACGCGCAAGGGCGACGGCCGCGCGGGCGTGGTGTCGGTGCTGCTCGGCCGCGGTGCGAGCGACGAGAAGGTCGACCATTGGCTGCAGCAGGCAGCACCCGTCGAGGGCATGGTCGGCTTCGCGATCGGCCGCTCGATCTGGTGGGACGCGCTCAAGGGCTTCCTCGGCGGCGACCTGCCGCGCGAGAAGGCCGCCGAGCAGATCGCCGACAACTACCTGCGCTTCATCCAGGTCTACGATGACGCCGAGGCGGGCGCGCTATCGTCGCGGTGACCCATGCGGATGCGGCAGAGCATCGCCGAGATCGAAGAGGCGTTCTTCGAGGAGATCGAGGAGGATCGGGAGCGCCGTGAGCGCCTGGTCCGCCACGCGCGGCAGCGCGAGGCGCGCCGGCGGGTGGAGCGCACGCACCGTCAGGGCTCATTGCGCTTCGCCCTGGTCCTGCTCACGCTGATCGCCACCGCGATCATCGTCGCGATCGCGATGTTCGAGACCCTGTACTACGTGATGGGCTAAGCCCCGATCCACCGATTCTCGAGGCTAAGGGCGGCTGGAGAGCCGCTTCAACGCACTGTCGACCTCAGCACGAGCCGACGCCCCTGCAGCGACGTTCTCCTGCTGGATCTCCAGATAGACCTCCTTGCGGAACACCGGGATGTCCCGAGGGGCCTGAATGCCGATCCGCACCTTCTCTCCCATGATCGAGAGCACGGACACTTCGATGTCGTCGCCGATCATGATCGACTGATTGGACTTGCGTGTCAGTACCAGCATCGTGCCGCCTCCCTGGCGGTTGCTGAGGCTCGAGTGAGATTAGTGCTCATTCGGCGGAACTCCCATGGGGCCTGCACCCGAAGCCCCTGACCCCTCTTGCGCTAGCCTACCGGCCCGTCATGAGCCGCCGGTCCCTGCGTCCTCAGCTTAATCAGATCCGAGGGTGGGTGCGACAGGGTCGCACCGACGCGTGGATCGCCCACCAGCTCGAGGTCACCGTACAGCAGATCCAGGCGTTCAAGCGCGAGCAGGACCTCGACGCCAACGGCGGGGAGCCGGCCGCCGAGGAGGTCGACCTCCGCGCGGAGGACGACGCCGCGATCGCCGTGGAGCTCGAGGAGGAGGCCAAGCGCCGCGAGGAAGAGGAGGCGGCCGAGGCCGCGCGCAAGGCCGAGGAGGACGTGCGTGAGGCCGAGGAGGCTGCTCGCCGCGCCGCCGAGGCCGAGGGCGAAGGCGACGACGAGGACGACGCGAAGCCCAAGCGCCCCGCCCGCCGCTCCCGCGGTGGTCGCAGCCGGCGCCGCGGCGCCTCGCGCCCGCTCGAGGGCACCTTTGATCACGGCGACGAGGGCTACGGCCTGTGGCTCGACCCCGCCGTGCAGGACGACGCGACGTACGCCGAGCACTGGGCGGGCCACCGGCCCGTCGAGGTCACGATCGAGGAGGACCAGATCGTGATCCGCCGCCTAGGCGGCGGCGACGAGGACGACGAGGACTAGTCCAGCGGAACGCGGCGCCCGCCGGCGAAGTCCGTCGCCGCGCGCAGGTAGCGCCCGAACGCCGCGTCGGCCACCGTGCGCACGTCCCACGCGTAGGGCTCCTCGGGCGCGACCGACACCGCCAGGTCGGTCGTCCAGCCGGTGCCCTCGTCGTAGAGCGCGACCAGCTCGTCCGAGGTGAACGCGCCGCCGAGCCGGCGCCGCAGCTCGTCCTCGATCGCCCGCGTCACGCGCTCGAGCGCCCGCCGCTCCTCAGGCGGCGCCTCGGCGAGGCGCCGCAGCCCGTCCTGCCACTGGGCGAGAGCGTTGTCGAAGGGCACATTTCGAGGTTAGCGACGCTGCTCCAGGCCTTCGATGACGTACGACTTCTCGCCCGCCTTGACCATCCCCAGGCGCCTCGCCTCGCGCTCGAGCGCCGTCGGGTCGCGCAGGTCGGCGCGGCGCTGTTGCAGGCGGCGGTTCTCGGCCTTGAGCGCCGCGACCTCGGCGCGCTTGTGGCCGGCCTCCTTGTAGGTGGCGACCCAGGTGGCGAGCGGGCCGATGTAGAGGTAGAGCACGAAGGCCAGGACCGAGATCAGCGCCCAGCGGCCGACGCGGTCCCAGCGGATCTGGGTCTGGCGGGGCATCGGTCACGCGTTCGTTCGCCGCGCGGCGGCCCCTTCCTCTGAAACAAGACATTCAATGCGGCTTACTCGCACTCGCAAGCTCGCGCGAGCGCCTTGATTAGCTGCGAAACACTGACCGCCCGGGGTACTCGGCGGCGTCGCCGAGCGCCTCCTCGATCCGCAGCAGCTGGTTGTACTTGGCCACGCGGTCCGAGCGCGACGGGGCGCCGGTCTTGATCTGGCCGCACCCGGTCGCCACGGCGAGGTCGGCGATCGTCGTGTCCTCGGTCTCCCCCGAGCGGTGCGACATGACCGCCGTGTAGCCGGCGCCGCGCGCCATGTCGATCGCCGCCAGTGTCTCGGTCAGCGTCCCGATCTGGTTGACCTTGACGAGGATCGAGTTGGCGACGCCGCTGTCGATCCCGCGCTTGAGCCGCTCGGTGTTGGTCACGAAGAGGTCGTCGCCGACGAGCTGCACCCGCTCGCCGATCTTGTCGGTGAGCGCCTTCCAGCCGTCCCAGTCCTCCTCGTCCATGCCGTCCTCGATCGAGACGATCGGGTAGCGGCCCGCGAGGTCGGCCCAGTAGCCGGCCATCTCGTCGGAGGAGAGCGTGCGGCCCTCGTGCGTGAGCTCGTACGCGCCGCCGGAGAAGACCTCGCTGGTCGCGGGGTCGAGCGCGATCGCGACGTCGTCGCCCGGCGTGTGGCCGGCCGCCTCGATGCCCTCGATCAGCGCCTGCAGCGCCGCCTCGTTGGACTCGAGGTCGGGCGCGAAGCCGCCCTCGTCGCCGACGGCGGTGTTCAGCCCGCGAGCCTTGAGCGTCTTCTTGAGCGCGTGGAAGACCTCGGTCCCCATCTGCAGGCCTTCGGCGAACGAGGACGCTCCCACGGGCACGACCATGAACTCCTGGAAGTCGACCGAGTTGTCGGCGTGGGCGCCGCCGTTGACGACGTTCATCATCGGGACGGGAAGGACGCGCGCGGCGTCGCCGCCGAGGTGGCGCCACAGCGGCACGCCGTTCTCGGCCGCCGCCGCCCGCGCGGCCGCGAGCGAGACGCCGAGGATCGCGTTGGCCCCCAGGCGCGACTTGTTCGGCGTGCCGTCGAGCTCGATCAGCCGGCGGTCGAGCGCCTCCTGGTCGAGCCCGTCCGCTCCCGCGACCGCCTCCGCGATCTCGCCGTTGACGTTGCCCACCGCCTGCGTGACGCCCTTTCCGCCCCAGGCGTCGCCGCCGTCGCGCAGCTCGGTGGCCTCGAACTCGCCCGTCGAGGCACCTGAGGGCACGGCGGCGCGCCCGTGGGCGCCGGAGCGCAGGCGCAGCTCGACCTCGACCGTCGGGTTCCCCCGCGAGTCGAGGATCTGGCGGGCGTGGACGGTCTCGATCTGCGACACGGAGGCTCCTCAGTCGGTTTCGGCGGCGAGCCGCGCGCGAGCGTAGTACGCGAGCTGGTCGTCGGGCCCGAGATCCTGCCAATCCGCGCCTTCGCCTGCGGCGAGGTCGGCGGCGCCCTGCACGCGTGCGCGGAAGCGGTCGGCGGCGGCGCGCAGCGCCAGCTCGGGGTCGACCTTCAGCTTGCGCGCGACGTTGACGGCCGCGAACAGCACGTCGCCGACCTCGTGGAAGGCCTCGTCGCGGTCTCCGGCCGCGTCGCGCAGCTCCTGCAGCTCGCCCTCGACGGTCTCGTACGGGACGCGCTCGAAGTCGAAGCCGGTGGTGGCCGCCCGGCGCTGCACCTTGCGCGCGTACAGCGGCCCCGGAAGGTTCTCCGGCACCTCGCCGAAGATCCCGGGCTCGCGGCCCGGCTCGGTGGCCTTGATCGCGTCCCAGTTGCGCAGCACCTGGCCCGCGGTGTCCGCCTCGACCTCGCCGAAGACGTGCGGATGGCGACGGATCAGCTTCTGGCGCACGTGCTCGGCGACGTCGGCGAGCGAGCCGGCGCCGCGCTCCTCGAGCAGCAGCGACAGGAAGTGGACCTGGAAGAGCACGTCGCCGAGCTCGTCGAGCAGCTTGGCGTCGTCTCTTGACTCGGCCGCGGCCGCCAGCTCGTAGGCCTCCTCGACGGTGTGCGGGACGATCGTGCGCTCGTCCTGCTCGCGATCCCACGGACACTCGCGACGCAGCGTGCGCGTCAGCTCGTCGAGGCGCCGCAGCGCCTCCACGCCCTCGCCGGGCAAGCTACTCGGGGACGGTCTGCGTCTCGCCGGGCGTGGCCGGCGTGGGCGTCGCGGTCGCCTTCGCGCCCTTGCAGTCCTGCATCTCGTACCCGTCGCGACACTCCGTGCGCTCCTTCCACTTCTTGCGGAAGTCGGTGACGAACGAGTCGAGCGCCTTCTGCTGGTTCTGCGACTTCAGCGTCTCGGTGATCGTCTCCTTGGCCTGCACGAGCGTCTGCTGCGAGGCCTTGGCGACCTTGGTGACCTCGAACACGTAGTAGCCGAACTGCGTCTTGATCGGCCCCGTGAGCTCGCCCTTCTTGGCGTTGAAGGCGGCCTTGTCGAGCGCCTTCTCCAGCGTCCCCTCGGCCTGGGCCGCGAGCTTGCCGCCCTGTGACTTCGAAGCGTCGTCGACCGAGTACTGCTTGGCGACGGTCTTCCAGGACTCGCCGCTCGCGAGCGCCGCGCGGGCCTGCTCGGCCTTCGCCTCGCCCTTGGTCAGGACGATCCGCAGGTCGCGGCGCTCGGGCTGGGCGAAGCGCTCCTGGTTCTTCTCGTAGAAGTCCTCGACCTGGGCGTTCGAGACCTTGTCCTTGCCCTTGATGACGGCATCGCGGATCTTGGTCGAGAGCAGGTCGAGCTCGACGCGGCGCTTGATGTCGGCCTCGGTCTGGCCCGAGTCCTTGAGGAACTTCTGGAAGTCGGCGTCCTTCGGGAAGCTCTGCTTCTTCTGCTCGTTGAAGGACTTGGTGACCTCGGCGTCGGACACCTTGATGCCGCGCTCCTCGGCCTCGCCCTCGATCCACTGGAACGACACGAGGATCTGCAGCGCCTGGTCGCGCACGGCCTCGTACTCCTGCTTGCACTGGTCCTTGAGCTGCGCGTCCGTCGTCTTCGGCTGGCCCTTGGCAGGCGCCGGCGTCGTCTTGCGCTTCTGCGCGACGCACTTCACGAAGTCCGGCGCGTCGGGCACCGTCGCGTTGGGCTGGCCGCTCGACCGTGCGACGACCTGCGTCCAGTGGTCGAACTCCTCCTTGTCGATCGCGCTGCCGTCGACCTCGGCGACAGCGTTGCCTGGGACGCCACCGCACCCGACGGCGACGGCGGCGGTCGCCACGAGGGCGCACAGAAGCAGGAGGAGACGCACAGGATTCGGCATGACGGCGGTCGATGGTAGCGGCCTTCCCTGGGCCTTCCCCCTCCCTTGACCAGCTTTTTAGGCGGCCTCGCGCTGCACCGAGAGGAGGACGTCGGCGGCGTTGACGACGGCCGGGAAGCGTTGCTGCGGGTCGTCGGGAACGCGCAGGGAGAGCTGCGAGCGGCCGGACTCGTAGATGGCGCCCGGCAGCCGTTCGCGCAGCGCGCGGGCGCGCACGGAGTCGAGCTCGATCGGCGTCACGGCCAGCCGTCCGCCGCGGAAGCTGACCGTGCGCGCGCCAGCCTCGCCGAGCTTGATGCGCGCCTGCTGGAGCGTCATCAGGTTCGCCAGGGGCTCCGGGATGTCACCGAACCGATCGGAAAGCTCGGCGCGCAGCTCGTGCAGGTCGGCGACCTCGCGCGCGCCCGCGATCCGGCGGTGCACCTCGACCTTGGCCTGCTCGTACGGGATGTAGTCGGGCGGGATGTAGGCGTCGACGTTCACGTCGAGGCGGACCGGCTCGGGCAGGTCGCCGTCCTCGTCGGGGTCGGCCGCGCGAACCGCCTCGTCGAGCATCTGCATGTAGAGCTCGAAGCCGAGCGCGGCGACGTGCCCGGACTGCTCGTCGCCGAGCAGGTTGCCGGCGCCGCGCAGCTCGAGGTCGCGCATCGCGACCTTGAAGCCGGCGCCCAGCTCCGTGTAGTCGCTGAGCGCGGAGAGGCGGTCGGCCGCCTCCTGGGTGAGCGCGGCGGCGCTGGGATAGAGCAGGTAGGCATACGCGCGCTCGCGGCTACGGCCCACGCGCCCGCGGATCTGGTAGAGCTGGCTGAGGCCGAAGAGGTCGGCGCGGTCGACGATCAGCGTGTTGGCCTGCGGGATGTCGATCCCCGACTCGATGATGCTGGTGGAGACCAGGACGTCGGCGTCGCCGCGCAGGAAGCCGAGCATCCGCTCCTCGAGCAGCTTCTCGTCCATCTGCCCGTGGGCGACCGCGAACCGGATCGTCGGGCACAGGGCGCGCAGGCGCTCGGCGGTCTCGTCGATGTCCTCCACGCGGTTGTGCAGGAAGAACGCCTGGCCGCCGCGGGCGTGCTCGCGCTCGAGCGCCTGCTTGACGAGCTGCTCGTCGTACTCGCCGACGTAGGTCTTGACCGGGCGGCGACCCTCGGGCGGGGTCTCGATCACGCTGATGTCCCTGAGGCCGGCGAGGCTCATCTGCAGCGTGCGCGGGATCGGCGTCGCGCTCATCGAGATCACGTCGACCTTCAGCTTGAGCTGCCGGAGGAGCTCCTTCTGCTTGACGCCGAAGCGCTGCTCCTCGTCGACGATCAGCAGGCCGAGGTCCTTGGCGCGCACGTCGCGGCTGAGCACGCGGTGGGTGCCGATCAGGATGTCCGTGCTCCCGGCGGCGAAGCGCTTGACCGCTTCGCGCTGCTCGGCCGGAGGGCGGAAGCGGCTGACGTGCTCGAGCGTGAACGGGAGGTCGCGCAGGCGCTCGGCGAACGTGCCGTAGTGCTGCTGGGCGAGGATCGTCGTCGGCACCAGCATCAGCACCTGCTTGCCCTCGCTGGCCGCCTTGACCGCGGCTCTGAGGGCAACCTCGGTCTTGCCGTAGCCGACGTCGCCGCAGATCAGCCGGTCCATCGGGCGCTCGGCCTCCATGTCGCCGACCACCGCCTCGATCGCGTCGCGCTGGTCGGGCGTCTCGCGGTAGGGGAACGCCGCCTCGAGCTCGCGCAGCTCCTGCGAGTCCTCGACGAACGCGTGCCCGCGACGGCGCTTGCGCTCGGCGTAGAGGTTGAGCAGCTCACCGGCCAGCTCCTGCGCGGCGCGCCGGGCGCGGGCCTTCATCGTCTCCCAGCGGGTGCCGCCGAGCTTCGACAGCGGCGGGTGCGACCCGTCGGCGCCGACGTAGCGGGAGATCTTCGCCAGCTGGTCGACCGGCAGGAAGACCTTGTCGGTGCCCTGGTACTCGAGGTTGAGGTAGTCGCGCGTGACCCCGGCGACGGTCTTGGTGTCGAAGCCCGCGAAGCGCGCGATCCCGTGGTCCTCGTGGACGACGATGTCGCCGGTCCTGAGGTCGGTGAACGAGCGCAGCAGGCCGCGGCCCTTGCGCGTCGGCCGGGTGGACGGCTTGCGGCGGTGGATCAGCCGGTGCTCGGGGAAGGCGGCGAGCTTGAGGCCTGGCGCGACGAACCCGTCGCGCAGGTTGGCCTCGGTGAAGATCAGGCCGGTGGTGCCTCCGTCGAGGTCTGCTCTCAGGCGGGCGAGGTTGTACGCGGCGCGCTCGGCACCGCCGCGCTGCGGCCAGGCGACGACCGTCGTGTAGCCCGAGCGGGTGAGCTTCTCGAGCTCGGCCTCGGCCTCCTTGAGCGAGCGGGCCGCGAAGTCGGCGGCCTGGGCGCGGATCTGGGTCGGCTGGTCGCCGGAGATCGAGGACAGGCGGACGGCGGCCCGCTGCTGGAGGGATTCGAGGATGCGGTCGGGCTTGACGTACAGGTGGTGGGCGTCCTCGTCGTGGAAGGCGACGGAGACGTCGGCCCAGTGGTCGCGCAGGCTCGGCTCGGTGTCCTCCTCGGCGGCGACCACGATCTGCGCGTGCTCGGGCACGAGGTCGAGCAGCTCGCGGAAGCGGTCGACGGGGAGCAGCTCGGCGATGTCCGGCCGGTCCTCGTCGGTCGCCGCCATCTCCGCGTATTCACGGTGCTCGGGCGCGAGCTCGGCGGCGGGCGCGATCTCGACCTCGTCGGCGTCGCCGAGGCTGCGCTGGGTGAAGGTGCTGAACCACCTCAGCGAGTCGATCTCGACGTCGAAGAGGTCCACGCGCACGGCGCGCTCCTCGGTGGCGGGATAGACGTCGAGAAGCCCGCCGCGGATGGCGAACTGGCCGCGCTCCTCGACCTGGTCGACGCGCTGGTAGCCGGCCCTGACGAGGTCGCCGGCAGCCTCGTTCAGGTCGAGCAGATCGCCCTTGCGCAACGTGAAGCCGTGCGGCCGGAGCTCGGGGTCGGGGACCTTCTCCGACAGCGCGACCGCGGACACGATCACGACGGGCTGCTCGCTGCCGGCCGCGGTATCGGTCAGCGCGTCCAGCGCCGCGACTCTGAGGCCGACGAGATGGGGCGGCGGCGTCAGATGGGACTCATAGGCGACGCCGCGGCTCGGGTAGTACCGCACGGCGCGCGGCTTGAGCCACGCGCGCAGGTCCTGGGCGAGGTCGCGAGCCGCCCGATCGTCGCCGGCCACGACGACGGTCGGCCGCCGCACGTCCCGGTCCGCGAGCGCGGCGATGACGTACGCGCGGAGCGACTGGCTGACGAACGCGGAGCCGCCTTCGTCGGCCAGCTTCGCGGCTGCCGGATCGTGGTCGAGATGGTTGAGAAAAGTGCGGAGAGCCATGGTGTGCGAGCACGCCAAACGGCCGCCCGGGAGGGGCGGCGGGTGCTGCACTGGAGTCTAGGAGACGCCGGCGAACGTCAACGGCGGCTGGGTAGGGAAGCGAGGGATCGACCGGGTCGGCCGGCCTGGGGCTGCTCAGTCCCGCATACGGGGACTCAGCAGCCCCAAGCACTGGCGGATCGCCCGCGAACCCACACGGCGGCCCATCCCGCCTCCTTCAATGCCGAGTTCGCCCTTAGACGACGCGACGAGCGAGGATGTTGAGGCGCACGTAGTCGACGACCGGCTCGTCGAGCTCGGCGAGGACGGCGTCGACGAACGGGTCGCGGCGCTCGGGCGGCAGGCGCTCGAGGTGGGCGCCGAGCGCGACCGTGCCCAGGTACTCGTGCGGGTCGTCGGGCTCGACGCGGACGGTGGTCGCCCACGTCCAGACGTCGACCCACCCCAGGCGGCGCAACCGCGCCTCGGTGTCCGCCGGCGAGGCGAAGTGCCACGGTCCGGGCCAGCCCGCGAGCGCCGGCTCGCTCTTGCCCACCCGCGCGGCTGCCGCCGCGAGCTCGGCGATGTTGCCCTCGCCGCCGCACTGGGCGACGAGCCGGCCGCCGGGCACCAGCGCGTCGTGCAGGCGCGTGAACAGCGTCTCGTGGTCGGCGATCCAGTGGAAGGTGGCGGTCGAGAGGATCGCGTCGACGGGGCGGTCGAGCTCGAGCTGGAGCAGGTCGGCCACTCGGACCTCGGCCGCTGCGCCCAGCCGCTCGCGCGCCTGCTCGACCATCGCGGGCGAGCCGTCGACGGCGAGCACCTCGCCGCGCGGGAGCCGCTCGACCAGCGCGGCGGTCACTCGGCCGGTCCCGCAGCCGGCGTCGAGCACCCGCTCGTCCCCGCGCAGCGCGAGCCGGTCGAGCACGTCGCGGCCCATCGCCTCGAGCGGCGCCGACATCCGCTCGTACGAACCGGCGTTCCAGTCGCGCGGGCGCATCAGCCCGCGAGCACGAGCCGCTCAGTCTCGTCGGCCGCGCGCTCGACGAGGGCGGCCACCTCGTCGGCCGGCTGGCGCCACTTGCCGAGCACGTGTGCGGCGACGATCTCGGGGTCGGTCGAGTCCGGGCGGCCGACGCCGACGCGCACGCGGTGGAAGTCTGGCGAGCCGAGCTCCCGCCGCAGCGACTTGAGCCCGTTGTGCCCGGCGAGCCCGCCGCCGAGCCGCACGCGGACCTCGCCGAACGGCAGGTCGATCTCGTCGTGGATCACGACCAGTCGGTCGAGGTCGAGCTTGAACGAGCCGCGGGCCGGGCCGACCGAGCGGCCGGAGTCGTTCATGTACGTCTGCGGGCGCAGCAGGCGACCCGCGGGCCGCCCGGGCCGGTGCGGCCCTCGCTGAGCTCGCCGCCGAACTTCTTCTTCGGCTTGGGCAGGTCCCAGCGCTCGGCCAGCGCCTCCGCGACGCGGAAGCCGACGTTGTGCGGACTGGCGGCGTAGCCCGGACCGGGATTGCCGAGCCCGGCGATCAGCCAGTCGACCGGTGTGGAGCCGAAGAGCTTCAGCTCTCGTCCGAGTCGGCCTTCTCGGAGGCCTCCTCGGCGGCTTCGCCCTCGCCCTCCGCGGCCGCCTCGCCCTCTTCGCCGACGACCTCGGTCTCCGTCTCGATCTCCTCCTCGACGGGCTCGAGCGTCGGCGGCGTGATCGTGGCGATGACCGCCTCGGCGTCGTCGAGCAGCTCGACGCCGCTCGGTGCGGTGAGCACGTCGAGCGTGACCGTGGCGTTCATCTCCAGGCCGGAGACGTCGTAGGTGATCGAGTCCGGGATGTCGCCCGGGAGCGCCTCGATCGCGAGCTCGCGCAGCTCCTGGTTGAAGATGCCGCCCTCGGTGACGCCGGGAGACTCCTCGGCGCCCGTGAACTCGAGCGGCACGGTGGCGTGGATCTTCTCGTCCATGCGCACGCGTAGGAGGTCGACGTGGACGGCCTCACCGCGCACGGGATGGCGCTGGACGTCCTTGATCAGCACGTTCGAGCTCGACCCGCCGGCGAGCTCGACCTCGATGATCTGCCCCGCGCGCGCCAGCGTGTTGCGCAGGATCCGGGCGTCGACCGCGAAATGCTCCGGCGCGTCGCCGCCGCCGTAGATCACGCCCGGCACGAGGCCCTGGCGCCGCAGGCGGCGCGTCGAGCGCGAGCCCTCGGGTGTGCGCGGGGTGAGGTTGAGCGTCGTCGAATCGGCCATGAAGCGGCAGCGATGGTAGCGAACGTGGCGTCTACGCCCTCCGCGACGTGGGTACAAAAAGAATGTGTCACCTGACGAAGAGCTGATGCTGATCTTCGGGGTGCTCCACCTCGTGGCGCTGGTGCTCGGCGTGGTCCTGTTCGTGATGTTCGTGCGCGCGGATCGCAGCTCGCGGTCGGGCCCGCACGACGACGACGATTCCGGGGGCGGCGGCGGCAACGACCGCATCAAGGGCAAGCCCAAGGACTCGCCGCCCGGCGGCATCCCGCTGCCGGACGCCTCCCCCGCCCCGTTCCGCCTGCGCGGCACCGAGCGCCTGCGCGACCTCCGCGGCCGACCGGGGCGCCGGCGCGTGGTCGAGCCCGCCCGGCCGTCACGCCGGCGGGTCGGCTAGCAGCCGGCTTCGCGCCCGATCGGCGCGGAGATCGAGAGCAGCTCGACGTCCGCGCCGGTCAGCGGGCCGTCGCGGCGCACGCGTACGCACTGCACGATCGGGAGCGAGCGGCCGGCGCGCCAGGCCACACGACCGGTGCCCGTGCGGTTCGTGAGCGCCACCTGCACCGACGGGTCGTAGGTGAGGATCTCGACCTCACCGGACCGGCGCAGCCGCTCGACCCGCTCGCGCACGAGCCCGGCGCAGGCCGGCTCCGCCCGGCACGCCGGGAGCTCGGCGAGCGCCGCGTCGGCGTCCCCGTTGGCCTCGGCCTCGACGAGGTCGAGCACCTCGCCCCGCTCGGTGATCGATCCGGTCAGCCCGCGCCCCAGCAGCACGGCGAGGCCGAGGAAGATGAAGACCATGAAGCCGACGACGATGGCGATCCTGGCGCGCCTCACGGCGCGTGAGGGTACTCAGCCGGCCTCGGGGAAGTCGTCGCCGGAAAGCTCCAGGAACCGCTGGACGCTGGCCTCCTGGCGCCCGAGCTGCTCGGCCATCCGGTGGGCGTGGTCGGCGGCGAGCGCGAGGAAGTCCTCGAGGCACTTCTCCGGGTCATCGGGGAGCGGGTACACGCGCGCGACGTCCTGCTGCGCGCACACGATGCCCATCGGCGGACGGCCCTCCGCGAGCGGCCGGGCACCACAGACGGCGGTGACGACGATCCGCCGCTCGGGTGCCACCAGCGCGGCCGGCAGCAGGCGCGGCGCCGGCAGGTCGAGCGCGAGGTCGATCCGGCGATCGACCTCGACGCGGCTGCCGGCGAGCTCCTCGAGCGGCTCGCGCCAGATGTCGAGCACTGTGTCAGCGCCCACGAGCGCGTCCCGCAACGCAGCCGCCTGCTCTGCGTAGAGGTGCTCGGCCTCCTCGCGATCTTCCGCCGCCGCGAGGTCGAGCTCGCACGGCACGCGCAGCAGCGCGTCGCGCGAGACCGCCGAGCCGGTCCCGTGACCGCCGTTGGTGACGTAGGTCTGGATCGTGCCGAGGTCGCGGCGGCCGTGGAAGACGACCGTCAGCTCCTCGCACAGCGGGAGGCCCGATACCCGCAGGGCGACCGCGGCGGTGGCCTCCGAGTCGAGGAGGGCCCGCCGGAGGATCTCGTCGGCGTGCTCGTGGTCTTCCATACCTTTCTCCTGTCCCGAATTGTTACCGGTCGAGGAGGTCGGCAACACCGACCAACGGACTGGGCCGATTCGACCGCGGGTAGAGTCCGGCGACCATGGGTCTGATCTACAAGCCGTTCGGCATCGCGCTGGGCATCCTGGGCGGGTTAATCGGCAAGAAGGTCTTCGACTTTGCCTGGACGAAGATCGACGACCAGGAGCCGCCGCGCGCCACCACGGAGGCCACTTCGTGGCGCCGCGTGATCGCCGCGGCCGCGGTGCAGGGCGTGATCTTCCGCACGGTCCGCGTGGCGGTCGACCGCTACGGCGCGATCGGCTGGCGCTATCTCACCGGGACGTGGCCGGGGGAGAAGCGCCCGGATCCCGACGTTTGATCACGAACCCGCGCTCGGAGAGCGTGGCGAGGGCGGTCTCGAAGCCTGCGAAGTCGCGCGCCTGCAGGAGGTCGAGCGGACGCCCATTCGGCCCGGCGACGCGCAGCCACCGCCGCAGCCCGCTTTCCTCGTGATCGGCAAGCAGATCGAGCAGGATCGGCAGCTCGGGCTTGTGGTCGAGCGCTCCGCCGACGATCTCGAGCGGATCGGCGTCGAGGACCGCGAGCAGCTCGTCGTCGCTCAGGCCCAGCAGCTCCTGAAGGCGGGCGGCGCGACTCAGAACAGCTGGTTCTCGCCGCCGAACACCTCGGACACCGAGTCGTCGGTGAAGATGCGGCGGATCGTGTCCGTGAGGATGTCGGTCACCGACAGCACCTTGATGTTGTCGGGCGCGCCGGGGGGAATCGGGATCGTGTCCGTCACCACGACCTGCTCGAAGCCGGCCGCGGTCAGGTTCTCGAACGCCTTGCCCGACATCGGGGCGTGGGTGGCGGCCGCGAACACGCGCTGGGCGCCCTCGGCCTTGACGGCCTCGGCGGCGGCGCGGAGCGTGCCCGCCGTGTTGATGATGTCGTCGACCAGCAGCGCGGTCTTGCCCTTGACGTCGCCGATCACGTAGGCGATCTCGGCGACCTGCTGGGCGGGCCGCTCCTTGTTGAGGATGGCCAGCTCGGCGCCGATCTTCTCCGCGAACTTCTTCGCCAGCTTCACCCGGCCGGCATCCGGCGACACGACCACGAGGTCGTCGAGCGCCATGTCGCGGAAGTACTGGTTGAGCATGAACATCGCGGTCATGTGGTCCACGGGCTTGGAGAAGAAGCCCTGGATCTGGCCGGCGTGAAGGTCCATCGTGAGCACCCGGTCGGCTCCGGCGGTCTCCAGGCAGCGGGCGACGAGGCGGGCGGAGATCGGCTCGCGGCCGAGCGACTTCTTGTCCTGCCGCGAATAGCCGTACCACGGGGTGACGGCGATCACCCGGTGCGCCGAGGCGCCGACCGCTGCGTCGATCATCAGCAGCAGCTCCACCAGCGCGTCGTTCGCGTTGATGCCGGTTGCCGGGTTGCCGCAGGTCGGCTGGACGATGAAGACGTCCGCCCCGCGCATGGACTCCTCGAAGCGGCAGTAGATCTCGCCGTCGGAGAAGGTCTTGAGCGTCACGCCGCCGAGCGAGACTCCGAGCTTCTCCGCGATGCGCGCCGCGAGGCCGGGATTCGCGCGCCCCGACACCACCATCAGGCGCTTGTCGTACTCGACCGCGAGGGACGAGCCGAGGTGGGCGATGGTTCTGTGATCCAGCGCGCTCACGGGGTTGCCCGGAGTGTACGACGCGCACCCGACGCCGTCGGTGCGGTCACCGCTCTTTGCGGTCGGCGTAGCCCTCGACGTTGCGCTGGCGCGAGCGGGCGATGCCGAGCGCCTTGGCGGGGACGTCCTCGGTGATCACGCTGCCCGCTCCGGTGTAGGCGTCGTCGCCGACCGTGACCGGCGCGACGAAGGCCGTGTCGACGCTCGTACGGACATTCGAGCCGATCGTGGTGCGGTGCTTGTTGCGGCCGTCGTAGTTGGCGGTGATGTTGCCGGCGCCGATGTTGGTGCCCTCGCCGATGTCGGCGTCGCCGATGTAGGAGAGGTGCGGCACCTTCGTGCCGGCGCCGATCTCGGAGTTCTTGATCTCCACGAACGTCCCGGCCTTGGAGCGCGGGTGCAGGTGGGCGTCCGGGCGCAGGTACGCGAACGGGCCGACGGTGGCGCCGTCGTCCACGCGCGCCTGCGTGAGGTGGGAGTGCAGGATCGTCACGTCCTCGCCGACCTGCGAGTCGACCAGCGTGCTCATCGCGCCGATCCGGCTGCCGGTGCCGACGCTCGTGGTGCCGTGGAGCTGCACGTACGGCTCGATCGTGACGTCGTTGGCGAGCGCGACCGTGACGTCGATCGTGGTCGACGCCGGGTCGACGATGGTGACGCCGGCGCGCATGTGGGCGACGTTGATGCGCTGCTGGGCGAGCGTGCGGACCTCGGCCAGCTCGGCGCGGTCGTTGACGCCGAGCGTGAGCGCCGTGTCGGTGACCACGTGGGCGGCGACGGTCTTGCCGGCGTTGCGCAGGGCGGGCAGCACGTCCGGCAGGTAGGCCTCGCCCTGGGCGTTGTCGCGGCTCAGCTGCTCGAGTGCGTGGAGGAGCGCGGCGCCTTCGAAGGCAAAGACGCCGGTGTTGACCTCGCGGATCGCGAGCTCCTCGGGCGTCGCGTCGCCCGTGCCGCCCTTGGCCTCGACGACCCTGACCACGGAGCCGTCGCCGTCCCGGACCACGCGCCCGTACGCACCCGGGTCGTCGAGCTCCATCGTCGCCATCGTGGCGGCCGCCCCGGCGCGCTCGTGCGCGTCGGTGAGGGCGGCGATCGCCGCGGCGGTGATCAGCGGCACATCGCCGTTGACGACCACCACGGTCGCGCCGGGCTCGATCAGCGCCGCCGCCGCCGCGACCGCATCCCCGGTCCCGAGCGGCTGCTCCTGGATCGCCACGTCGACGCCCTCCGGCAGGTGGTCGGCGAGCCGCCGCTTCGGGCTGTCGACCACCACCACCCGCGCCGCGCCGGCCTCCCGCGCAGCCGCGACCGGCCACGCGATCAGCGGCCGCCCGCACAGCGGATGCAGCACCTTCGGAACCGCCGAGCACATCCGGGTCCCCTCGCCCGCAGCGAGGATCACGACCGTGAGTTCAGGCACGCGGGCATCGTAGTATCGGGCCGGCGGTCCCCTGCGCTGGGGGGTGGTGCAATCGGCAGCACTCCAGGTTTTGGTCCTGGCGATCCCGGTTCAAGTCCGGGCCCCCCAGCCTATTTGTCCGCCCTGTGCGCGAACATATGTTCGTCATGCCGAGGTATTCGCAGGAGGAGGCCAGCAAGGCGATCGCAGAATCGCTCACCTTCACCGAGGCGCTGCGGAGCCTCGGAATGTGCTGGAGCGGCGGCAACCTCACCACGCTGCGCAAATGGGCGAAGATCTGGGGGATCGCGACGGACCACTTCGACCCCGACGCGGTCCGCCGACGGCACATCGGCACCACCGCGCTCCCCCTTG
Organism: uncultured Solirubrobacteraceae bacterium; assembly: GCA_963789005.1. Taxonomy (GTDB): domain Bacteria; phylum Actinomycetota; class Thermoleophilia; order Solirubrobacterales; family Solirubrobacteraceae; genus DASSUW01. The sequence continues at coordinate 46,461 of CAWBIZ010000002.1, read as the reverse complement.
AAGAGGTGCTGGTGCCTCACTCGACGTATTCACGTGGACGGCTCAAGGCGCGACTGTACGAGGCGGGCCTGAAGCGCCGTGAGTGCGAGCTCTGCGGCCAAGGCGAGGAATGGTGCGGAGGTTGGATGGCGCTGATTCTCGACCACATCAATGGAGACGCTCGGGACAACCGCCTGGAGAACCTGCGGATCGTCTGTCCGAACTGCGCCGCCACGCTAGACACGCACTGCGGGCGCCAGCTCAAGCGACCGGCTGAGGAACGGCAGTGCAAACGGTGCGGCAGGCCGTTCACTCCGAAGAGCAACCACCAGGCCTATTGCTCCCGTGAGTGCGGTCAGCGATGGGATCGGCGCGGGCGTCCACTGCCAGGCGCGCGACGGGTTGAGCGGCCCCCGTATGCGCAGCTGCTCGCTGAGGTGGGAGCAACGAGTTGGAGCGCGGTGGGGCGGAAGTACAGCGTGAGCGACAACGCGGTGCGCAAGTGGGTTCGGGCGTATGAGCGCGAGTCAGTCGAGGCGGATCGGGCGGCGTGAGTCGGCGTTGAACGTCCAGTCGGGGCGGCCTGGGCCGAGGTGGACGCCTCCCAGCCAGCGGTCGGCTCGGGGGCGGTGGCGTCGCCCGCGAGGACCGCTGCGCCGTCGGCGGTGAGCTCGTAGCGGCCGTCGGGTCGCGTGACGAGCGGCGCGAGGTCGTCGGCGAGCGCGAAGACGGAAGCGTCGCCGACCCAGGGCGGCTGCTCCGAGGCGGTCGCGGCCGTGAAGAGGTCCATCGGGGTAAGCGGGCCGAGTTCGAGCGCTTCGAGGATCTCGCGTTCGAGGCGGCTGAGGCCGGAGCGGCTGTCCGGCAGCTCCTCGAGCAGGCGGCGAAGGAGGGGATGGCGAGCCAGGCCCGCGGTCGTCGGAGCGCAAGGCGGCGAAGGCGGCCGGGTCGGGGTCGATCGGCTCGCGGGCGGCGAGCGCGGCGCGCAGATCGCCGCGCGGCGGGTGCAGGAGGTGGACACGGGTGACGGGCCGGGACGCCCGGCGAGGCTGTCTTCGAGCTGCGCGAGCAGGAGCGCGTCGAAGAGGTCCTCCTCGAACCAGAGCACGACCTCGCGGTGCGCGGGTGGGCGGCGAGCCTCGCGTCGCGCTCGCCGAAGGACGCGAGGGCGGTCCCCTCATCCGCCCAGCCGCGGCGGCGAGGTGCCGGGCACGAACCGCGGCGAGCGCGTCCGCGCCCAGGCCGCGGGGACGGACCCTCGTGCAGGACTTCGCGCCACACCAGGACCTCGGCCGGCTCGACGCCGGCGGCCGCGGCGACCTCGGGCACGACGCGTCGCCGTTGTCACGTGCAGGCGAGCCGGCCACGGCGCAACGATAGGCCGCCCTGACGGCGACGCGGCCACGCGGCATCGGTCGTGCGCAGCCGTCCGACGATCGGTCGCGGGCGGGACCGAGATGTCGGATTTTCGGCCAGTTGCGGGATCAGGTCCTCCGGCGCCCCGCCGGTCTACATTGCCAAGCGATGCGCGCTCCCCTTCTCGCGGTCGCCACCGGCGGCCTGCCTGCTCCCCGCGGCCCCGGCCGCCGCCGGGGACCCGATCATGCCCCTCTCCGAAGTGCGGAGCGGGATGCAGTGCACGGGCTACTCCGTGATCCGGGGGACGGACATCTCCGCGTTCGACGTCGAGGTGATCGACGTCGTGGACAGCGAGCCGGGGACGGGGACGGCGATGATCCTCGTCGAGGCATCGGGGCCGGCGGTCGACCGGACCGGGATCGGGCCGGGCTTCTCCGGCTCCCCGGTCTACTGCGGCGGCCGCACGATCGGAGCGATCTCGCAGTCGATCGGGGACTACGGCGGCAAGGTGGTGCTGGCGACGCCGATCGAGTCGATGCTCGCGAACCCGGTCGACGCCCCGCGGCCCGGCGCGACACCCGCGCGGCGCGCGGCCGCGGCGATCAAGCGGATGCGCCGCGAGGGCACGAAGCCGCTCGTCGCCCCGCTCACGATCAGCGGCGTGCATCCCGCGCTCGGCCGGGCGCTCGAGCGGGCCGGCAAGCGCATCGGCCGGCCCGTCACCGCGGTGCCCGCCGGCCCGCTGGGCAGCTTCCCGCCGCAGACGCTCCGGCCCGGCTCGGCCGTGGCCGCGGGCTACTCGAACGGAGACCTGCGCGTCTCCGCCGTCGGCACCGTCGCGTACACCGACGCCGACCGCGTGTGGGCCTTCGGCCACCCGTTCGAGAACGCCGGCGCGCGCTCGCTGCTCCTGCAGGACGCCTACATCTTCAAGGTCATCAACGACCCCAACGCCTCGCTCACGGGCGGCTCGTTCAAGCTCGGCTTCGCCGGCCACGACCTCGGGACGCTGACCAACGACGCGTCGGCGGCGATCGTCGGCCGCGTCGGCGCGCTCCCGACGACGACCGCCGTCCAGGTCTTCGCTCGCGACGCCGACACCGGCGCGACCCGCTTCGTGCAGTCCAGCGTGGCCGACGAGACCGACCTCGACAACCCCACCGGCTTCACGGGGCTTGGCTCCGTCGCGCCGCTCGCGGTCGCGCAGGCGACCGGCACGGTCATGCAGAGCGCACCCGGACGCCTCAGCGGGCGCATGTGCATGACGATCCGCTTCCGCGAGCGCCCGCGCAACCCCGCTCGCTTCTGCAACCGCTACCTGTCGTCGACGATCTTCGACCCGATGGCGGGCCCGCTCAGCAACCCGATCGCCTTCCCGGCCGCGTTCGACGTCAGCGACGCGATCGCGCTGATCGAGGCCTTCGAGGGCAAGACGCCGCACGTGACCTCGCTGCGCGCACGCGTCGACCTCCGGCGCGGCGAGCGGCTGGCGTTCCTGCGCGGCGTCGACGCGCCGCGGCGCGTCCGGCCCGGCCAGCGCGTCACGCTCGAGGTCAAGCTCCAGCGGATCCGCGGGGCGACGTTCACCAAGCGCTTCCGCGTGCGCATCCCGCGCGTCAAGCCCGGCCGCCGCACGCTGCGAGCTGAGCGGCTTCGAGGAAACGAGCGCGAGGAGGACCTGCTCGAGATCCTGCTGGGCGGCGAGGACGAGGACGCGCTCGACGACGGGCCCGCGCGGCTGAACGACTTGATCGACGAGATCGAGGGGCTCGGTCGCTGGGACGGGGTCGAGCTGCAGGTCGGCCGCAAGTCGCGGCGCGCCTTCGTCGACCGCGACCAGATCATCACCGGCGACGCGCGCACCAGCGTGCGCGTCGTGCGCTAACCCTGCCCTCGAAGCGGTAGACCATCCCAGCAGGTGCGAGGTCGGCGGCCGCCGCGCGGGGAACGGCCTCCGCGAGCAGCGTGGCGAACGTCTCCGTGCTCGCGGCCATCATGTCGAGCAGCGTCTGCACGGGTGTCGCCTCGTCCTTGACGCCGTTGGCGTAGTCGGTCGCGTACCCGAGCAGCGCGTACGGCAGCTCGGCCTCGCCGCACAGAACGGCCTCGGGGCCGCCCGTCTGCGAGACGTGCGTGACGCCGCACGCCGCCAGCCCGCGGATCTCCGCGCGGGTGTTGAAGCGCGGGCCGTCCACGTGCCCGTAGACGCCGCCGTCGCGGACAGCGATGCCGGCCGCCCCCGCTCCCTCGAGCACCGCGGCGCGCAGCGGCTCCGAGAACGGGCCCTCGAAGATCCAGTGCCCGCGTCGGAGGTCTCCCGGCTCGGAGTAGAACGTGCACAGCTGGCCGTCGCCCAGCCGGTTCGCGAGGAAGTGCAGGTCGTCGAAGCACACGACCGAGCCGAGCTCGACGTCCGGGTCGACGGCGCCGCACACCGTCACCGCGATCACGGCGCTCGCCCCCAGCTGCGCGAGCGCGGCGATGTTGGCGCGATGGGTGACCACGTTCGAGAGCCGGCGGTGGCCCTCGCCGTGGCGCGAGACGTGCAGGATCTCGGTTCCGGCGAACACGCCGCGCGTGACCAGGGCGTCGCCCCAGGCGGTGCTCACGGACTCCGGGTCGGCGGACTCGAACCCGGGCAGCGAGTAGGTCCCGGAGCCGGTGATGATCGCGATCGGCATGGCGCGGGAGTATGCATAAGCTCCCGCGGTGGATCCCGCCCCGATCGCCGCAGACGAGACGCAGGACTTCGTCCAGGCCGTCTTCCTCGCCTTCCACCACGTCATACCGGCGGACGAGGTCGAGGCGCGCGCGAAGAACGTCGAGCCCGAGCGGACGCTCGTGCTCCGCGACGACGGGCGGATCGTCGCCGCCGCCGGCATCTTCACGCGCGAGCTGACCGTGCCCGGGGCGATCGTGCCGGCCGCGGCCGTGACGATGGTCGGGGTCCAGCCCACCCACCGCCGGCGCGGGATGCTGACGGCGCTCATGCGCCGCCAGCTCGCCGACGTCCACGAGGGCGGCCGCGAGGCGGTCGCCGCCCTGTGGGCGTCGGAGTCGGCGATCTACGGGCGCTTCGGCTACGGCATGGCGACCATCACCGCCGATCTCGAGATCGCCACGCGCGAGGCGCGGCTGCCGGTCGCGCCGACCATGCCGGTCACGCTCCACGATCCCGTCGACGCCATCGACGCGATGCGCCCGATGCACGAGGCCGTCCGCGCGGTGGTGCCGGGGATGCTCGACCGCCACGGCCGCTGGTGGGAGACCCGCGTGCGCGATCCCGAGCGCGACCGGGAGGGAGCTCAGCCGCTGCGCGCCGCCGTCATCGAGGACGCCGCCTACGCGCTGTTCGCGGTCAAGCCGCGCTTCGAGACCGGCCTGCCCACGGGCGAGGTCATCGTGCGCGAGGTCGTGAGCACCGACCCGGACGCCCACGCGGCGATCTGGAGCTTCCTGCTCGGCCTCGACCTCACGCGCACGGTCACGTGGGAGCTCGCTCCGATCGACGAGCCGCTGCCGCACATGCTGGCCGAGGCGCGCGCGGTGGTGGCGAACAACGTCGGCGACGCGCTGTGGCTGCGGGTCGTCGACCTCCCCCGCGCGCTCTCCCAGCGCTCGTACGGCGAGCCGTTCGAGGTCGTCATCGAGGTCGCCGACGCCGTCTGCCCGTGGAACGCCGGCCGCTGGGCGCTGCGCTGGGACGGGAGCACGGCCACCTGCGCGCGGACGTCTCTGCCCGCCGCGCTCGAGCTCGGCGCCGCCGACGTCGGCGCGGCGTACCTCGGCGCCACCCCGCTCGAGGTGCTCGCCCGCGCCGGCCGGGTGCGAGAGCTGCGCGCCGGCGCGCTCGCCCCGGTCAGCCGCTCGTTCGTGAGCGACCGGGCGCCGTGGTGCCCGGAGATCTTCTAGCGGTCCTTCGGATCCCGCGGAACGCGCCCGCCCGCGGCGCCGGCCTCGGTGGCCGGGCCGCGCGGCGCGGCGATCCCGAGCACCCGCATCGCCTTCAGCCCGAGGCCGAGCTTCTCGCGGCCGTCGGTCGAGGACACGTCGAGCCCGGTGAGGTCGCGGACCCGCTCGAGCCGGTAGCGGATCGTGTGGCGGTGCGTGTAGAGGCGCTGCGCCGTGCCGGCCACGTTGGCGTCGGCGTCGAGGAACGTCTCGAGGGTCTGCACGAGGTCGGTCTCGTACTGCTCGTCGTAGGTCACGAGCGGCTGCACGGTCTCGGCGAAGAAGCGCTGCAGCTCGGCCGGGTCCTCGCTCATCGCGGGGAGCAGCAGCCGGTAGGCGCCGGTCTCCTCGAACGCCAGCACGCCCTCGTCCGCGCCGCCCTCGGCGACGTTGGCGGCGAGCAGCGCCTCGTTGCCGGCGCGGTAGAGGTCGGCGGGATCGGTGGCGATCCGGGAGTGGCCGACCGCGAACAGGAACCCGTGCAGGCTGGAGCGCAGCTCGCGCGCCACGGCGGCCGCCACCCGCCGCGCCTCGGCGTCGTCGCCCGCGCCCAGCATCACGACCACGTGGCCCGCGCTGTCGGCCGGCGTGTCGATGACCGCGGCCAGCGAGCCCGGGGCGCTCGCGCGCGCCGCGCGCTCGGCGGCGGCCAGCACGCGGCTGCGCCAGTCGTCCTCGGCCGGCGCGTAGTGGTGCGCACGCACGACGACGACCGCCGCTCCGGCGGCGATGTCCACGCCCAGCTCGGCCGCGCCCGCGACGATGCCGTCGCGGTCGGTCACCTCGCGCCGCAGCACCGCGCCGAGGTACTCGGCCTGCGCCGCCTCGGAGGCGCGCTCGGGCGCGCGCACGCGCTCGACCTCGGACGCGATCAGCATCGTCACCACGCGCAGCAGCGCCGGCGGCGCCTCGCCCGTCCGGCTGCGCAGCCGCAGCTTGCCGACCACCGCGTCGCCGACCCGCAGCTCGTGCGTCACGACGCCCTGGGCGTCGGCGGTGAGCGCCCGCTCGTCGGCCGTCGAGCGCGCGGCGACGGCGAGCACCGCGCTCGAGCGGTCCATCAGCACGAGCGACGCGCCGAGCGCGCGCGATGCCGCCCGCACCACCTCCGGCAGCCCGAGGCCGGACTCGACGGCCTCCGTGATCTCGGCGAGCGCGTCGAGGCCCGCAGCCGCCGGCTCGGGCCGGATGGGGATCGGCTCGCCCATCACAGGCGGTCGTAGTACCAGAGCACGACGCCGCCGGTCAGCGCCCCGGCGAGCACGAACGCGGCGAGCACGTAGACGCTCATCACGAGCGCCAGGACCCGCTCGCGCAGGCGCCAGTACGAGCGCCATGCCGGCACGGCGATCAGGGCGATCCAGAGGGTGAGCGAGATGGCCGCCGTCACCCCGATGACGATGAGGGAGGTCGTGTCGTCGATCATGCGGCTCGGCGTGCATTGTGGCGCACGTAGCCGGCGACGAGCGCAAGCGTGCCGACAATCGCCCAGATCGCCCCGGCCAGCGCGGCGCCGCCGATGGTGTCGGTGAGGAAATGCACGCGCAGGTACACGCGCGTCACCGCGACCACCACCACCAGCCCGATCGCGATCGTCACGGCCGCGAAGCGCACCGCCCAGCCGGTTCCCGCACGGACGAGGACGACCGCGCATGCGACCCAGGCGACCGCGTACGCGGTGTGGCCGGAGGGGTACGCGGCCAGGTCGGCGTCCGTCAACGGGTCGAACGGCCGCGCCCGGCCGTAGGCCGCCTTGGTGACGTGGACGAGGACGTAGCAGAGCGCGAAGCCGGCCAGGAGCGCCACGGCGTGCCGCCAGCGCGCGTGCGCGGCTGACCAGAGCGCGGTCAGGAGCACGAGGCCACCGGCGACCGGCAGGGCGCCAAGCCACGTGACCACGCGCGCGATCTCGACCAGCTGTTCCGCGTACAGCTCGTCCGCGATGTCCGCCGCCGCGCGGTCGATCCGGGGGACCCCCGCGTCGGCAGCGATGTCGCCGCAGACGAAGAACGTGAAGCCGCCGACCGCGAGCAGGGCGAGCAGCGTCGTCAGCTCGAGGCCGAGGTTGCCGGGCGTGAGCCGGTTCCAGCCGAAGCGGGCGGTGAGGCCGGCGACCATCGCCGCCGGGCGGCCGGCCACCCGCCACGCCGGGCCGGCGAACCGCACGACCAGCCGCCAGCCGGGCCGGTCCTGGCGCTCCTCGAGCCAGCGACGGACCTGCTCGCGCCGCTCGGGATCGCGCTGGAGCTGGACGAGGTAGACGATCGCCACGACGACGGCGACGACGGTGCCGAACGCGAGCAGGCCGCGCGAGACGTAGCTCGTCAGCTGGTCGAACGACTGCCAGAAGACGTAGCCGAGCGTGCAGAAGGTCGCGGCCCACGCGCCGGCGCCGAGGACGTCGTAGGGCAGGAACTTGCGCACCGGCATGTTCGACGTGCCGGCGATGAACGGCGCCAGGGCGCGCACGAAGCCGATGAAGCGCCCGACGAGGATCGTCAGGCCGCCGCGCTTCTCGAAGAACTCCTCGACCTTGTGCAGCCGGTCCTCGGTGATCTTGAGCCGCTCTCCGTGGCGCAGCAGCCACGCGCGCCCGAGCTTGCGCCCGGCGGTGTACGACGCCAGGTCGCCGGCCACCGCGCACGCCCAGACGATGCCGATCAGGACCAGCAGCGAGATCTCCCCCTGGCCGGCGACCACGCCGCCGACGATCACGGTCGTCTCTCCCGGCGCGACCAGGCCGACGAACGCGCCGGTCTCGAGGAACGCGAGGATGCCGACCACGAGGTAGGTCCAGGGGCCGAGCGCGCGCCCGACGTCGAGGAACACCTCCTCGAGGTTGGGCAGCTGCACGAGCCCGACGCCCACCGCCCCGGCGCCGGCCACGACCAGCCAGCCCGCCGCCTGCGTCCAGCGGCCCAGCCGGTGGCGGCGGACGAGCAGGAAGCCGGCGACCGCCAGCGCCCCGAGCAGCCAGCTCCACTTCATGCCGCGACCACCCGTCGCCTCATGCCGGACCGACCTCCGCGAACGCCGGGCCCGCGGGCTCGGCGGCGAGCCCGCCGGTCGACTCGGCGGCGTCGCGCGCGGCGGCGAGCGTCGGGAACAGGCCGAAGACCGTCGGCCCGGAGCCCGAGACCATCACGGCCGTGGCGCCGGCGGCGCGCAGGTCGGCGAGCGGGCGCTCGACCGCGGGGGCGAGCTCGCGCGCGGCCGGCTCGAGGTCGTTGACGGCTGGGGGCGACTCGCCGGCGCGTGCGGCCGCCGCGCGGGCCTCGAGCTCGGCCGCGCTGCGGGCCTGGCCGCCGCGGTCGAAGGCGCCGTAGACCTCGGGGGTCGACAGCCCGGCTGCGGCTGGGCACGAGGACGAGCGCGAACGGCTCGGGGTCGGGCAGGCGCTCGACGTGTTCGCCGGCGCCGGTCATCAGCACGCGGCCGCCGGTCAGCAGCGCGGGGACGTCGGCGCCGAGCGCGACCGCGAGCTCGTGCAGGAGCTCCGGGGGCGCGCCGCCGGCCGCGCGGGCGGCCAGCCGCAGCGCCGCCGCCGCGTCGGCCGAGCCGCCGCCCATGCCCGCCGCCACCGGGATGCGCTTGACGATCGTCAGGCGCTGCGGCTCCGCGTCCCAGCCGGTTGCCTCCCGGAACAGCGCAAGCGCCCGCCCGGCCAGGTTCGGCCCGTCGACGCCGGGGCAGCGCACCTCGTCGACCTTGCCGCCGGGCTCGAGCGTCAGCTCGTCCGCGAGCGTCACGGGCTGGACGACCGAGACGAGCGGGTGCAGCCCGTCCTCGCGCGGCGCGCCCACGAAGAGCGACAGGTTCACCTTGCCCGGCGCCCTCGCGGTCAGCATCAGCGGCCCCCGCGCCGCTGGGCGCTGCGTGGGAGCGGGCCGCCGGCCGCGCCGGGCGTGGGTTCGTCGCTCGCGCCTCCATGCGAGCGTGCAGCTCGCGCCAGTCCCCGGGCGCGAGCGACTCTGCCCGGGCGTCGGGCGGCCGGCCCATCGCCTCGAGGGCCGCGCGGACGCGGTCGCGAGCGTCGCGGTCCGCTCCCGAGGCGAGCGAGACGGAGCGGGCGAGCGCCTTGCGGCGGTGGGCGAAGCCCTGCTGGACCAGCGTGCGCAGTGCGGGCTCGGGCGCCGGGCCGCGGCGCGTCAGCCCGACGAGCACCGAGTCGACGTTCGGTACCGGGTGGAACACCGTGCGCGACACGGGTCGCAGCACGCGCACGTCGCACGCCAGCTGCGCGAGCACGGACGGCACGCCGTACGCCGGCGAGCCGGCCGCGGCGGCGAGCCGCTCCCCCACCTCCTTCTGCACCATCGCCACCCAGGTCGTGACGCCGGGCAGCTGCTCGATCGTGCGCAGGATGACCCCGGCGGCGACGCCGTACGGCAGGTTGGCGACGACCTTGTTCGGCGCGGGGTCGAGCGCCGCCAGGTCGAGCTTCACGGCGTCGGCGAGGTGGAGGCTGGCGTTCGGGTGTGCATCGAGCGCGTCGCGCAGGGGCGGCTCGAGCCGCCGGTCGAGCTCGACGACGTGCACGTGGGCGGTCCGGTCGGCGAGGTACTCGGAGAGCACGCCGAGGCCGCCGCCGACCTCGAGCACGACGTCGGTGGGCTCGAGCGCGGCGGCGCGGCCGACGACGTCGAGCAGGTTCGAGTCGATCAGGAAGTTCTGGCCGAGCTCGCGGCTTGGGCGGATGCCGAACTGGCGCAGGCGGCGCAGGCTCGGCTGGACCGGGGGGTCGCTCACCAGCCCAGTAGCCGCGCCGCGTTCGCCTCCACCGCGGCCTCGAGCTCCTCGTACGCGATCCCTCGCCGCTCCGCGACGAAGCGCGCGGTGTGGACGACGTAGGCGGGCTGGTTGCGGTGCTTGCGCTCGGCCTGGGGCGTGAGGTACGGCGCGTCGGTCTCGACCAGCAGGCGGTCGAGCGGTACGCGCTCGGCGGCGTCGGCGAGGTCGGCGGCCTTGGGGTACGTGACGTTGCCCGCGAATGAGATCCACCAGCCGTGCTCGAGGCACTCGTCGAGCCGGTCGGGCATCGAGAAGCAGTGCAGGATCACCTCGAGTCCCTGCGCTTCCGTCGCGAGGGTCTCGATCGTGTCGTCCTCGGCGGCGCGGGTGTGGATGACGAGCGGCTTCTGCAGCTCGTGGGCGAGCTCGATGTGGGCGGCGAAGGCGCGCTCCTGGTCGGCGCGCGGCGCGTAGTCGCGGTAGTCGTCGAGGCCGGTCTCCCCGATCGCCAGGCAGCGCGGGTGCTGCGCGTGCTCGCGCAGCTCGGCGGTGATGGCGTCGTGGTAGCCGGTCGCGTTGTTGGGGTGGTGGCCGATCGCCGCGTAGACCTCGTCGTGGGCCTCGGCGGCCGCCAGCGCCGCGCGGCGCGAGCGCTCGTCGACCCCGATCGTGAGGATGCGCTTGACGCCGACGTCGCGGGCGGCGGCCACCAGCTCGGCCTCGGGCGCAGGCCCCCGGTCGAGGTGGGTATGGCTGTCGATCACGACGGCTTGGGGAAGAGCGGCGGCAGCTTCTCCACGCGCGCGCCGCCGGGACGCGCGCCGAACGCGGCGCCGGCGAGGTCGAGCTCGGGCGCGCCGAGCGCGTTCAGCAGGCGCTCGGCGGTCTCGGGGATGTACGGCGCGAGCAGGACGGTCGCCACCCGCAGGCCCTCCGCGAGCGAGCGCAGCGTCTGATCGAGCTCTTGCGCGTTCGCCTCGTCCTTCGCGAGCTGCCACGGGGCGCGCTCCTCGACGTAGCGGTTGAGCCGCCGCACGCGCTGCCAGATGCGCTCGAGCGCCTGGGTGAGCTCCGCCCGGTCGAGCAACTCGGAGACCTCCTCGCGCAGCCCGTCGAACTCGGCGGCGAGCGCCGGGTCGGGCTCGACGTCGGGCACCGTGCCGTCGCGATAGCGGTCGATCATCGCCAGCGTGCGGCTCGCCAGGTTGCCGAACTCGTTCGCCAGCTCGGTCTCGTAGCGCTCGCCGAAGGTGATCGTCGACACGCCTCCGTCCTGCCCGAACGAGACCTCGCGGAAGCAGTAGTAGCGCAGGGCGTCGGTCCCGAACGTGTCCATCACCTCGAACGGGTCGAGCACGTTCCCGAGCGACTTCGACATCTTGAACTCGGTGCCGCTGGCGTCCTTCATCAGGAGGTAGCCGTGGATGAACAGGTGCTCGGGGAGCTCGATCCCGGCGGCGAGCAGCATCGCCGGCCAGATGACCGCGTGGAACTTGAGGATGTCCTTGGCGAGCATGTGGTAGCTCGCGGGCCAGAAGCGCGGCGTGAGGTCCTCGCCGTCGCGGGCGAAGCCGAGCGCCGTGTAGTAGTTCAGGAGCGCGTCGAACCAGACGTAGAAGACGTGGTCGTCGTCCCACGGGACCTGCACGCCCCAGGTCAGGTTGGCCTTCGAGCGGCTGAGCGAGACGTCCTGCAGGCCGCCGGTGATGAACGAGCGCGCCTCGTTGTAGCGGTGGCGCGGGCGCACGAACTCCGGCTGCTCGGCGTACAGCCGCTCGAGCGGCTCCTGGAACGTCGAGAGGCGGAAGAACCAGTTCTCCTCGCGCTCGCGGTCGAGCGGGATCTTGTGGATCGGGCACGTCTGGTCGGGCCCGATCTCGGCCTCGGTCTTGAAGTCCGCGCAGCGTGGGCAGTACCAGCCCTCGTACAGGCCCTTGTACACGTGCCCGTTGTCGTGGACGCGCTGCATCACCTCCTGCACGCGCTCGCCGTGGCGGGGGTCGGAGGTGCGGATGAAGAAGTCGTTGGAGGCGTTGATGCGCGGCATCAGCTCCTGGAAGCGGAGCGCGTTGCGGTCGGCGAGCTCCTTCGGCGTCACCCCCTCGCGCTCGGCGGCCTGCGCGACCGGCTCGCCGTGCTCGTCGGTGCCCGTGAGGAAGAACACGTCCTCGCCGCGCTGGCGCATATGCCGGGCGAGGATGTCCGCCCCGATCGTCGTGTACGCATGGCCGAGGTGAGGCGCGGCGTTCACGTAGTAGATCGGGGTGGTGACGTAGAACGCCATCGGGGGCGTCGAAGGCTAGCGGCGGGGGGACGGCGCCACCGGAGGCCGGCGCCGGCGAGCACGAGCGCCAGCCCGGCCCACGCCGGCCACGGCGCAAGCGTCCCGCTCCGGCGTCGCGGCACGCGCGCCGGGGCGCGACGTCGCGACGATGCGGCGAGCGCCGCGCGGCGTGCCGCGGGTTGCGCGGCGGCGGGGCGGGCGCGGGCGGTGGATGCGCCGCGGCACGATCGCGGGCGGTGGGACGGGTGGGTCCGCGGCGAGGAAGCGCAGCGGGTCGACGTAGCCGAACCGGCCGCCCTTCGCGGCGGACGCCGAGATGCAGACCGGCATGGTCATCGGAGCGGCCCACGCGCCCGAGCCGAGCGCCCTTCCGAATGACCGCGCCAGCACGCACGTCGATCGCCTCCATCGGCATGTGCGTCACGCGCCAGCGGCCGCAGCGCACGGTCACGAGCCGACCGCTCGAGCCGACGCTGCCGGCCACCACGACCCGCCCGCCGCACGCCGCGCGCACGGCATCGCCGGGCGCGGCCGCGAAGTCCGCGCCGCGATGCTGGCCGGGCGAACGGGTTTTCGGCGACGTCGAACCCGGCCGCGACGCCGCCCCTCGACCGGGTTGACGAGGACGAGCGCGAGACTCGTGGCGGTGACCATCCGGGCACCGTACGGCCGCTTCCGCCGCCGCCGTGCGATGCGCGTGGATTGGCACACATTCGGCACGGTCTCCGTGACTGGTTGCGCAGAACGGAACGTCAACGGCGGCTGGGTACGGGAGCGAGGGACGAGCCGCATCGGCTGGTCCCGGCGTCGCCCGGGGCCGCGAAGTCGCGGTATGCGCGACTGAGCAGCCCCAGCCCCACCGCCCGGCCGGCGCCCTCACCTCCCCTACCCAGCCGCCGTTGACGTTCGCTGCGCGGCGACGTCCCGCGAGCGTCCGCTGCCGCCGCCCTACCCAGCCGCAGTTGACGTTCCCGCGGAGACGACCTCGCGGTACAGCGCGTTCGCCGAAGCGCCCCGGTGAGCTCGGCGACGACCGAGGCGGCCGGACGCGGTCGGGCGCCCGCGGCGACGAGCCGGCGGACGGCGTCGACCGCGGCGGGGTCGAGGTCGGGCGACGGCTGGGCGCCTCCCACGACGAGCACGACCTCGCCGCGCGGCGGCTCGTCCGCGTAGCGCGCCGCGAGCTCCTCGGCCGTGCCGCGGATGATCTCCTCGTGGATCTTGGTGAGCTCGCGGCAGACCGCGACCGGTCGCGCCGGATCGAGCTCCGCGAGCACGGCGAGCGAGGCTCCCACGCGGCGGGGCGACTCGAACGCCACGACCGTCTCGGGCGAGCCCAGCACCTCGACCAGCGCCGCCCGCTTGCGCGGCAGGAACCCCGCGAAGCGCCACGCGTCCGCCGGCAGCGCCGAGGCGACGAGCGCGGCGAGCGCCGCCGACGGCCCCGGCAGGACCTCGACCTCGAGCCCCGCCCCCACGCAGGACTGCACGAGCACGTAGCCCGGGTCGCTGACCAGCGGCATCCCCGCGTCGGACACCAGCGCCACGACCGCGCCCTCCGCCATGCGCTCGACCAGCTCGGCCGCGCGCTCGCGCTCGTTGTGCTCGTGGTAGCTGACCAGCGTCGCCTGGACCCCGTAGCGCTCGAGCAGCACCCGGGTGCGCCGCGTGTCCTCGCACGCGACGACGTCCGCGTCGCGCAGCGCCGACAGCACGCGCAGCGTCACGTCCTCGAGGTTCCCGATCGGCGTCGGGCAGACGACGAGCCGCCCGCTCACGCCACGACCTCGAACGAGCCCGACCGGCGGCGCGCGCAGACGACGAGCCGGCCGCCGGTCACGCGACCGGCTCCGGGTAACCCGCTCGGGCGACGCCGCCGCCCTCGCGCGCCGCCAGCGCCGCTCCGATCATCCCCGCCTCGGCGCCGAACGCCGCCGGGACGATCCGGACGACGTCTCGGCCCGGGGCCAGGGCTCGTTCGCGGACGATGTCGCGGGCGGGCTCGAGCAGGAGCTCGCCCGCGTCGCTGACCCCGCCGCCGATGACGACGACCTCGGGGTTGAAGATGTTCACCAGCGACACCAGCCCGATCCCGAGCCGCCGGCCGATCAGGGCGATGGCGTCGCAGGCCACCGGGTCGCCGTCGCGCGCGAGCTCGGTGATCATCGGGCCGGTCAGCTCGCGCCCCTCCTCCAGCGCGTGCCCCAACGCCGTGTCCGGCCGCCGGGCCACCGCCACCGACACCAGCCGGACGAGCGCGGTGCCGGAGACGACCGTCTCGAGGCAGCCGTAGTTCGGGCAGCTGGACTGGCACGGCGGGCCGTCCATCTCGACGACCATGTGCCCCATCTCGGCCCCGCCGCCGACCCACCCGCGGTAGACCTCCCCGCCGAGCACGAGCCCGCCGCCGATGCCCGTGCCCAAGGTCAGCAGGACCACCTCGGAGCAGCCCGCCGCCGCACCCATCCGGGCCTCGCACAGCACCGCGCAGTTGGCGTCGTTGTCGACCACCACCGGCAGCCCGAGGCGCTCGGCCATGACCTCGTGGAACGCGATGTCGTAGAGCGGCGCGTTGGCCGCCTGGACCGCCATCCCGGTGCGCGAGTCGAACGTGCACGGGATGCCGAACCCGACCGCCTCGATGCCGGAACCCACGGCGGTCCGCACCTCCTCGACCGCGTCGGCGACCATCTGCACGAGGCCGTCCTGATCCAAGCCGTAGATCAGGCGGTTGGTACGGTGATGGACCCCGAGGTCGGCGTCGACCGCGCCGGCCAGGAGCTTGGTGCCGCCGAGGTCGACGCCTATGACGCCTCGCTCGACCACGCGGCGCACGATACCGCTCCCATGGCCGACGACGACAAGCCCCAGTACACGGTCTACAAGTCCCGCCCGCGCCTGCCGTGGCAGCGCGACGACGAGCTGGGCCGCGACGAGGCGCCGCCGCCCGACAAGCCCCGCCGCCGCTGGCCGTTCCGGCGTCGCGAGCCCGGACGCAAGCGGCGGATCACCCCCGGCCGGATCGTGGCCTACCTCGCGCTGGCGATCGTCGGCTGGCTGCTGATCTCCCTGCTCGCCTTCCTGATCAGCGCCCAGGTCCAGTCCTCGAAGGTCTCCGACGCCGCCGACGCCAGGCTCAGCGGCGGCGGCTACCCGCTCACGTCTCCCAACACGATCCTCGTGCTCGGCTCCGACGCCCGCACCGAGGAGAACGCCGAGCCGGGAGCGCAGAGGATCGGCGCCCCCTCACGGTCGGACTCGATCCTGCTGCTGAGGGTCGGCGGCGGCGCCAACGCCCAGCTGTCGATCCTGCGCGACACGGTCGTCGACATCCCCGGCTTCGGCCCGAACAAGATCAACGCGGCGTACGCGTTCGGCGGCCCGTCGCTGGCGATCGAGACCGTCGAGTCCTACCTCGACGTCGAGATCAACCACCTCGTCGAGGTCAACTTCGAGAACTTCCCGGAGCTGATCGACTCGCTCGGCGGCGTGACGGTCAGGACCGGCCGCGTGGTCTCGAAGATCAACGGCGGCAAGAAGAACGGCGGCACCACGCTGCGGCTCAAGGCCGGCGAGCACGAGCTGAGCGGCGACGAGGCGCTCGCCCTCGCGCGCACGCGCAAGAACGAGGCGCGCCCGGCCGAGGACGACCAGACGCGCGCGCGCCGCCAGCAGCAGATCCTCAGCGCGATCAAGGACAAGGTCACGAGCTTCGAGACCTTCGTTCGCCTGCCCTGGGTCTCGTGGGCCGCGCCGCAGGCCGTGCGAAGCGACATGTCCGGCCCCACGCTGCTCGGCCTCGTGGGAGCGGAGCTGGGCGGCGGCAACGCCAAGCGCTACGTGCTGCGCCCCAGCGGCAGCACGACGCTGCCCGACGGCGGCGCCGGCCTCACGGTCGACGACGCCACCAGGCAGCGTGCGGTCCAGCGGTTCCTGCGGGGCTAGTCGCGGCCTCCGTGGCCCGCGACTCGTCGTCGTCGTCGAGCTGCGCGCGGATCTCGCCGCCCGGCCGACCGGTCGTGTGCACGTTCGCGTACGTGGCACCGGCGCGGATCGCGTCGACCACCTCGTCGAACTCGCCGAGCGCGATGCCCTGCGCGGTCGCGCCGGCACTGACGTCCTCCGGCCCGAGAACGCCGCAGACCGTGCCGCCGTGCGGCGGGCACGCGCGGCGTGCCGGCCGGCGGGTTGCGGCAGGTTGCTGCACAGGAACACGCATGATGCCGCCGTTGTTCGGCGCTGCTCGAAGTGGATGTGCGCCTGCGTCACCGGCGTCTCGAGTGTCGCGATACGAGAGCCGGTAGCGGATCTCGTGGTCACCCCGGTCGACGACGGCCTTGAACTCGCCGTTCCCGGGCGTCGACAGCGCCGGCACCTCCTCGTAGCCGGTCAGCCGCTCGCGGATCTTGCTGTCGCCGTCGCCCGCGATCGCCGCCCCGACCACGCCGAGCAGTGCCAGGAGCGCGACGGCTCCGGCCAGCTGAATCCTTCTCCTCACCCGTGTACCTCCTCTCGAAGAGTGGTCGCCGGGGTCTACGCGCGGCGGCCGCCCCAGGTTCAGAGGCCCGCGAGCGCGGCGATCTTCTCGCGGTGGGCGGCGCCGGAGCCGTACGCGTGGGCGTTGGCCTCGCCGCGCTTGAGGAAGAAGTGCAGGTCGTGCTCCCAGGTGAAGCCGATCCCGCCGTGGACCTGCACCGCGGCCCGCGGGACGCGCCGCCCGGCGTCGCCCGCGTAGGCCTTCGCGCACGCCGTCGCCAGGGGCGCGGTCTCCGGCTCGTAGTCGAGCGCCCACGCCGCCCAGTACACGGCCGAGCGCGCACCCTCGACCTCGAGCAGCATCTGCGCGCACATGTGAGAGACGGCCTGGTAGGAGCCGATCGCGCGCCCGAACTGCTTGCGCTCCTTGGCGTACTCGACCGCCATCGCCATCGTCCGCTCGGCCACGCCGACCGACTCGGCGGCGTTCATCACCGTCGCCTGCAGCCGCGCCGCGCGCCACGTCGGCCCCCGCCGACTCCGGTGAGCCGCCCGACACGCGGAACATCCGGCGCGTCGGATCGAGGCTCGGGACGGGCTCGACCGAGGCGCCCGGAGACCACCGCGCCGTCCCAGTCGACGAGCACGTCGGCCGTGCCCGCGTCGGCGGCGACCCCGTCGATCACGACCGCTCCGCGCGCGGCGCCGGACAGCGAAGCCCCCAGCAGCCCCGCGACCCACGTCGACTGCAGCGGCGTGGGCGCGAGCGCGTAGCCGAGCTCCTCGGCCACCACGATCATCTCGACGGTGCCCAGCTCGGCGATCTCCGGCCAGCCCAGCGCCACCATCTCGTCCCACTGCGCGTCGGTGAACCCGCGCTCGTCCTCCAGCGCCAGCCGCCGCACCTCGGCCAGCGGGTAGCGCGCCGCCAGCAGCTCGCGCGCCGTCGACTTGATCGTCCGCTGGTCGTCGGTCAGATCGAAGTTCATGCCCGCGGCAGCCCCAGCACCCGCTCGGCGACGATGTTCTTGAGGATCTCGGTCGTCCCGCCCTCGATCGAGTTCGCGCGCGAGCGCAGGAAGCGATGCGGCCAGCGCCCGTCCGCGAGCTGGGAGCCGGTGACGTCCATCGCCAGCTCGGTCAGCGACTGGTTGACCTCCGCCCAGTGCCACTTCCCCAAGGACCCCTCCGGCCCGGGCGCGCCGCGCTTCATGATCGCCGTCAGGCCGCGGTAGGCGTTCAGGCGCAGCACCTGGGCCTCGGCGTACAGCTGCCCGAAGCGCTGGCGTACGAGCGGATCGTCGCCGCGGCCCGCCGCCCGGATGTCCGCCTGCAGCTCGCGCAGCGCGATCTGGACCTGCACCTGCAGCGCGAACGCCAGCCCCGCGCGCTCGTGCATCAGCGTCGTGATCGCCACCGGCCAGCCGTTGCCCTCGCCGCCGACGATGTTCTCGTGCGGGATCCGCGCACCCTCGATGAAGAGCTCGTTGAACTCCGCTTCCCCGGTGATCTGCACCAGCGGCCGCACCTCGACGCCGTCCTGCTCCATGTCCATCAGGAAGTAGGTGAGGCCGCGGTGGCGTGGCGCGTCGGCGTCGGTGCGGGCCACGAGCATGCACCACTTGGCCTGGTGCGCATACGTCGTCCAGACCTTCTGGCCGGTGACCACCCACTCGTCGCCCTCGCGCACCGCGCGCGTCTTCAGCGACGCCAGGTCGGAGCCCGACTCGGGCTCGGAGAAGCCCTGGCACCAGATCTCGTCGGCGGAGAGGATCGGCGGCAGGAAGCGCAGGCGCTGCTCCTCGCTGCCGTGAGCGATGACGGTCGGCCCGCCCATCGCCAGGCCGAGGATGTTGGCCATCTGCGGCGCCCCCGCACGCGCGACCTCCTCGTACAGGATCGCCTGCTCGACCAGCGTGCCGCCGGCGCCGCCGTACTCGGTCGGCCACGTCAACCCCGCCCAGCCGCGCTCGTTGACCGCCCGCTGCCACGCGCGGCGGAACTCGAACTGCTCTTGGTCGTTCGCGGGCTCAGGGCCCGGGTGGTTGTGCTCTATCCAGTCGCGGACCGCGTCACGGAACTCGCGCTCCGGCGGCGACAGGCTCAGGTCCATGGTCGGGGCACGCTACCGGCTCGACGGGCTGGGGACGCCGCCTGGAAGCGAGCGCGACGCCGCCGAGGATGAGCACCAGGCCGCCGATCGCGGCGAGCGTGATCGCCTCGTCGAGGAACACCGCGCCGTAGAACAGCGCGACACCCGGCGCGAGGTAGCTGACGAGCGAGGCGCGCCCGGCGCCGACCTCGGCGATCAGCTTGTAGAAGATGACGAACGCCAGCGCGGTGCCGATCGCGCCGAGCGCGAGCACGGAGAGGAGCGCCCGCATCCCGGGCATGTCGCTCGGCGCGGTGGCGACGGCGATCGGCAGCGTCGTCAGCGACGCGACGGACAGCGACACGAACGACGTCTGCATCGAGGTCAGCCGCCCATAGCGACCCTTGACGACGAAGCTGCCGAGCGCGTAGAACGCCGCCGCGCCGACCATCGCCAGCGCGCCGAGGAACTGCCACAGCGTGGAGATCGACTCCACGCCGACGACGATCGCGACGCCGCCGAGCCCGGCGAACAGGCCGATCGCCTGCCGCCGGTCGATCCGCTCCGAGGGGTCGATGAACGGGGCGAACAGGGCGACGAACAGCGCCGCCGGGGAGATCAGCACCGCGGTCAGGCCCGAGGGCACCTCGAGCTCGCCGAACGTGATCAGCAGGAACGGCGCGGTCACGGAGATGGTGCCGAGCAGCGCCGCCCAGCCGGGCCGGCGCCGCATGTCGGCGAGCACGCCCCGCGTCGCGCCGCCGAGCGCGACGAACAGCACCACGGCCGCGATCGCCGTCCGCGCCCACACGATCATCGGCGCGCTGAGGTCCTCGAGCGCGTACTTGATCAGCAGGTAGGAGCCGCCCCAGATGGCCGCGAGCGATCCGAGCAGCGCGATATGGCGGGGCGACATGCTCCCAGTGTCGCAGCGCAGCACCCCCAGCGGAAATGACGATTCTGCCGGAGCCGGATAAGCGCGACTTATACCGTCAGTCGGACGACGAGGAGGCCGCCGGCTTGGGATCCGGCTTGGACTCCTTCTTCTCGGCCTTCTTGGCGTCGTGCTTGTCGGCGCCCGACGACGCGGCCTTCTCGTTCTCGCGCTTGCGCTTGGCGGTGCCGTAGTCGGTGTTGTAGAAGCCGGAGCCCTTGAAGTGCACGGCGATGGGGTGGAACACGCGCTGGACGGACGCGCCGCATACTTCGCACTCGGTCACCGGGTCGTCGGTGATCTTCTGCATCACCTCGAGCAGGTGCCCGTTCTCGCAGCGGTACTCGTAGATCGGCATCCGAGCGGGCGAGTCTAGACTGCGCCGCCGTGGCTGCGCCAACCATGGACGTCGTCGTCGCGCTCGCCAAGCGCCGCGGCCTGATCTTCCCCGCGTCCGAGATCTACGGCGGGATCGCGAACACGTACGACTACGGGCACTACGGCGTCCTGCTGAAGAAGAACGTGATCGACGCCTGGTGGCGGGCGATGATCCAGGAGCGCGACGACGTGGTCGCGCTCGACTCGGCGATCATCCAGCACCCGCGCACGTGGGAGGCGTCGGGCCACCTGGCCGGCTTCACCGATCCGCTCGTCGACTGCAAGACGTGCGGGCAGCGCTTCCGGGCCGACCACCTGGAGGAGCTCGCCTGCGGCCGCAAGCCGTCCAAGCATCCCGGCGAGGCCGACGAGTGCGACCTCACGGACGCGCGCGAGTTCAACCTCATGTTCGAGACGCGGATCGGCCCGGTGAGCGAGTCCGGCTCGACCGTCTACCTGCGGCCCGAGACCGCGCAGGGCATCTTCCTCGACTTCAAGACCACGCTCGGCTACGCGCGGCGCAAGCCGCCGTTCGGCATCGCCCAGGTCGGCAAGTCGTTCCGCAACGAGATCACGCCCGGCAACTTCATCTTCCGCACGCTCGAGTTCGAGCAGATGGAGATGGAGTTCTTCGTCCCGCCCGCCGAGGCCGACCGCTGGTACGAGCACTGGATGCAGGCGCGGATGGACTGGTACGTCGCGCTCGGCATCGACCGTGAGCGCCTGCGGCTGCGCGCGCACGACGCCGACGAGCTCTCGCACTACTCGTCGGCCACGTCCGACATCGAGTACCTGTACCCGATCGGCTGGTCCGAGCTCGAGGGCATCGCCAACCGCGGCGACTTCGACCTCACCCAGCACGCCGAGCACTCGGGAGAGAAGCTCGAGTACTTCGATCAGGGGACGGGCGAGCGCTACGTGCCGCACGTGATCGAGCCGGCGGCGGGCGTCGGGCGCACCGTGCTCGCGCTGCTGTGCGACGCCTACGACGAGGACGAGGTCGGCGGCGAGAAGCGCACCGTGCTGCGCCTGCACCCGTCGGTCGCGCCCGTGAAGGTCGCCGTGCTTCCCCTCCTGCGCAAGGACGGGCACCCCGAGAAGGCGCGCGAGATCCACCAGGAGCTGCGCCGCCACGTGTCCTCCGAGTACGACGAGGGCGGCCACATCGGCAAGCGCTACCGGCGCCAGGACGAGATCGGCACGCCGCTGGCGGTCACCGTCGACCACCAGACGCTGGAGGACGACACGGTCACGCTGCGCGACCGCGACACGCTCGCGCAGGAGCGGGTGCCGGTCGCCGAGCTGGTGCGATCGTGTGACACAGCTCACACGGTGAACGCGAGCGTTCAGATATCTAACATCGTCCGTAGGTACGAGCTTGCGAGTACCGGAGGCCGAAACATGAACTCTGTCGCCGCGGACCAGGTCAGCTACGAGGATCTGTACCGCCGCTGGGAGCACAGCCACTGGCGCGCCACCGAGATCGACTTCACGGTCGACCGCGACCACTGGCGCGAGCGCTTCAGCGACCTCGAGCGCCGCGCCGCCCTCTGGAACTACTCGATGTTCTTCCACGGCGAGGACGCGGTCACCGACGACCTCACGCCGCTGATCGACGCCGCGCCGCGCGAGGAGCAGAAGTACTTCCTCGCCACCCAGCAGGTCGACGAGGCCCGCCACGCGGTGTTCTTCAACCGCTTCATGCAGGAGGTCGTCGAGCGCGGCGACGGGACGATCGGCGGCACGCTCGAGGCGACGCGGCCCGAGCTGACGTGGGGCTTCGTGAAGACGTTCGAGATGCTCGCGCGCGTGGTCGACGAGCTGCGCAGCGACCGCTCGCTGACCAAGCTCGCGCAGGCCGTCACGATGTACCACTTCGTCGTCGAGGCGACGCTCGCGCAGCCCGGCCAGCACTTCATCACCGACTACCTGACCCAGCGCGACGTGCTCCCCGGCTTCCGCGAGGGCATGCGCAACGTCGCGCTCGACGAGCAGCGCCACATCGGGTTCGGCGTGAAGCTGCTGCGGGACCTCGCGACCGCGGATCCCGATGTGCCCGAGGCGGTGGCCGAGCAGCTGCGCAAGGCCACGCCGGTCTCGCTTGCGGTGTTCGTGCCGCCGGGCTGGGACGAGCGCTACGTGGAGTGCTTCGGCTTCACGCTCGAGCAGGTGTACGAGGAGGGCGCGCGCTCCTTCGAGGCCAAGTTCAAGGCCGCCGGGCTCCCGGTCGAGTCGCTCCCCGGGCCGCAGGTCATGCCGATGGACATGCCGCCCGCGGGCCGCGCGGCCCGCGGCATCGCGATGCTCCGCGCGGGATACCTGGGCGAGCGCAACGGCGCCCCGGCGCGCGACCCCGAGGCGATGGCGATGCTCTTCGACAGCATGCGCCGCAGCGTCGACCTGCGCAATGCCCCCGACGGCCCGTTCGTGCTCCAGTGGGAGTTCCCGGACGCCGAGCCGTGGCACCTGCGGGTCGACAACGGCGCCACCGCCGCGGCTCCCGGCCGCGCGCCGGAGGTCGACCTCGAGCTGCAGTGCCGGTTCGACGACTGGGTCGACGTCGTGGCCGGCCGGCTCGACCCGCGCCGAGCGGTGGCCACGGGCCGCTTGCGCCCCCGCGGAAAGCCGCGGACGCTGTGGCGCGCCCGCGGCCTGTTCCGCTGAACAGCCGTCCTGCTGGACGACGATCTCCCCTTCATCGCCGGACGTCATGTAGTCAGGCACGGCCAAGCGTCAAGAAACCCAACGGCCCGGGAACTCATGGGCATCGAAGCCCGCGGCGCCAGCCACCAGCGACGCGGGCCCATGCGAGCGGCGCGGCTGCTCCGTTCAGGCGTCAGACCGTGGTCGCGGTCTGGCGGCGGATGGAACCGCCGTGCTTGCGGTGAAGGACCGCGATCGTGCCGCCGAGCGCCACGAGGACGACGGCGAGGATGCCGCCGGCGCCGATGCCGGCGTCGGTCCAGTCGAGGCCGCCCCCAGACGTGGAGGCCGGCGCCGGGGGCCCCGGCACTTTGACGACCGTGACCTCGGGGGCGCTGAAGGTGCCGCGGCCGGCGGCGGCGTCGACGGTGTCGGGCGACCGCAGGTCTTGCGAGGCACTCGCCACGACAGGGGCCGGATCGCGGGAGTCGGCGTTGCGCAGGTCCTGCGAGGCGCTCGTGGGCGGAGCGGGGAACGCGGCGGGGCTGACCGGCTCGCGGAGGTCCAGCGGAGCGGCGGTGGCCGGCGCGGTGAACGCGGCGAGCGCCAGCGCGAGACCGGCCGAGCGGATGATGCGGTGCTGCCTCATGGGAGGCTCCTCCTCGTCGGAGACCGCCCGATGCGGTCTTCTGCCGCGTACCTTCGGACCCGGCGGTAGACGCGGACCGTGGCAAGCGGTAGAAGCGCGGTAGATGGAGTTCCGGCTTCTCGGTCCGCTGGAGGTGGTAGAGGACGGCCACTCGCTGCACCTGGGTGGTCCGAAGCGGCGTGCGCTGCTGGCGCTCCTCCTGCTCCACGCAGGTCGGGTGGTTTCTACGGAGCGGGTCATCGACGCCCTGTGGGGGGAGTCGCCGCCGGCGACGGTGGCCAAGACCCTTCAGGCCCACGTCTCGCGGCTGCGCAAGGACATCGGGAGCCACCGGCTGATCACCCGCTCGCCGGGCTACGCCGTCCAGGTCGAGCCGTCAGAGCTCGACCTCGCCCGGTTCGAGCGCCTTGTGAGCGAGGCTCGGCAGTCCGCTCCGGGCGACGCGGCGCAGCGCCTGCGCGAGGCGCTCGCCCTGTGGCGCGGGCCGCCGCTCGCGGACCTGGCCTACGAGCCGTTCGTGCAGGCGGAGATCGGTCGGCTCGAGGAACTGCGGCTCGCCGCCCTCGAGGAGCGGATCGACGTCGACCTCCGCCTCGGTCGCCACGCTGAGCTCGCCGGCGAGCTCGAGGCGCTCTGCGCCGAGCACCCTCAGCGCGAACGCCTGCGCGGCCACCTGATGGTGGCGCTGTATCGCTCGGGCCGCCAGGCGGAGGCGCTCGAGACCTACCAGGCGGCCCGAAGCGCGTTGGTGGAAGCGCTCGGCATCGAGCCCGGGCGGCCGCTCCGCGAGCTCCATCAGGCCATCCTCGAGCAGGATGCGCGGCTCGACCTGACCACGGACCTCGAGCCTCTGCAGGTGGAGCCCGAGGCGGTGACCGGGCCGTCGCGGACCGTGTTCGTCGGCCGTGAGCGCGAGTTGGCCGAGCTCACCGGCGGCCTCGACGACGCCTTCGCCGGCCGAGGGCGGCTGTTCCTGCTGGCCGGCGAGCCGGGCATCGGCAAGAGCCGCCTGGCCGAGGAGCTGGCCGCCCGCGCGCTAGTCCGGGGGGCGCGGGTGCTCGTCGGCCGTTGCTGGGAGGCGGGCGGCGCTCCGGCGTACTGGCCGTGGGTCCAGGCGCTCCGCGCGTACGTGCGAGAAGCAGACATCGGCACGCTGCGCGCGCAACTCGGCGCCGGCGCCGGCACGCTCGCCCAGATCGCCCCCGAGCTCCACGAGCGCTTCCTCGATCTACCGAAACCGCCACCACTCGAGCCTGAGGGAGCGCGCTTTCGCCTGTTCGACGCGACGGCCGAGTTCCTCCGCAGGGCCGCCGAGCCCCACCCGATCGTGCTCGTGATCGATGACCTGCACGCCGCCGACGCGCCGTCCCTCCTGCTCCTCCAATTCTTCGCGCGCGAGCTGCAGAGGACCCGGATCGTGCTGCTCGCCGCCTACCGGGACGTCGACCCGACGCCCGCGGGGCCGCTCGTCGAGACGCTCGCCGAGCTCACCCGGGAGCCGGTGACCCGGCGGCTGTCGCTCGGCGGTCTGAGCGAGCGCGAGATCGAGAAGTACGTCGGGGCGACCGCGTCGGAAATCGCCTCTCCCGACCTGGTGACGGCGCTGAGCGAGCAGGCCGAGGGCAACCCGCTCTTCGTCGGCGAGACCGTGCGCCTGCTCGCAGTCGAGGGCGTCGAGCCCGGAGGCATAGCCCGGCCTCGGCTCGCCGTCCCCCAGAGCGTGCGCGACGTCATCGCCCGCCGGCTCGTGCACTTGCCCGAGCGGTGCCACCGGCTGCTGGTGCTTGCATCGGTGCTCGGACGGGAGTTCGGCCTGGATGCGCTGGCTCGCATGGGGCGCGTCGCAGAGGACGAGCTGCTGGACGTTCTGGACGCTGCGATCGGCGCCCGCGTGCTCTCCGACGTGCCGGGCGCACCCGGCCGGCTGCGCTTCGCACACGTCCTCATTCGCGACACGCTGTACGAGGGTCAGACGAGTGCCCGCCGGGTCCGATTGCACAGCCTGGCGGTGGAGACGCTCGAGGCGCTCTACGGCGATGATCCGGGACCTCGGCTCGCCGAGCTCGCGCACCACGCCCTGGCCGGAAGGGATCTGGACAAGGGGCTGCGCTACGCCAGGCGCGCCGGCGACCGGAGCCTGGCCGTGCTCGCCTACGAGGAGAGCGCCCGCTGGTACGAGACGGCACTCGATGCCCTCGCGGGCGTGAACCGCCAGGACGAGGAGGCACGCTGCAGGCTGCTGCTCGCGCTCGGCGAGGCGCACTCACGGGCCGGGGACACGCCGCGCGCGAAGAGCGCCCTGCTCGAGGCCGCCGGCATCGCGAGGCGTCGAGGGCTGACGCGCGAGCTCGCTCGCGCGTCCGCGGAGTACGGCGGGCGGATCGTCTACGCGCGTGCCAGCGCCGACGAGCACCTGCTGCCGCTCCTCGACGAGGGGCTCGCCGCGGTCGGCGACGACGACTGGCAGGTCCGCGTCTGGCTCCTTGCCCGGCTGGCCGGGGCCCTTCGCGACGAGCCGTCCCGCCGCCGGCGCGATGCGCTGAGCAGGGAGGCCGTCGAGCTCGCCCGGCGTGCGGGCGATGCCGCTGCGCTCGCCTACGCGCTCGACGGTCGCGCGATCGCGATCATCGCGCCCGACACGGTCGCCGAGGTCGGCGAGATTGGGCGCGAGCTGCGCGAGGTGGCCGAGCGGATCGGAGACAGGGAGCGCGTGGTGCACGGGCACATGCACCGGTTCGGTCCGCTGCTCATGCTCGGGCAGCTCGAGGAGGCTGTGGTCGAGCTCGACGCGGCGTCGTACGTCGCCCAGGAGCTAAGGCAGCCCGCGCACCTCTGGGACGTCGGCGGCGCGCGGGCGATGCTCGCAATTGCCTGCGGGCGGCTCGGCGAGGGCGAGCAGCTCGCCGAGCAGGCGCTCGCGCTCGGCAAGCGCACGGAGCCCGCGATGACCATCCCCGTCCACCGCCTCCAGCGCTACACGCTCTGCGACTTCCGCGGATCGCTCGAAGCAGTCGAGCCGGCGATCCGCGAGTTGGCCGCGGAGCATCCTGAGCGGCCGGTCTTCCGCTGCGTGCTCGCCCATTGCCATGCCCGGCTCGGACGGCGCCGCGAGGCCTCCGAGGCGCTGGACGACCTGGCGGCGGGCAACTTCGCCAGCCTCCCGTTCGACCAGGAATGGCTCGTGGGATTGAGCCTGCTCGCCGAGACAACTTCGATCCTCGGCAAGACCGATCGCGCCGCCACCGCCTACGAGCTGCTCCTTCCGTGGGCGCACCTCAACGTCGTCGATCAGTGCGAGGCGATGAGGGGCTCCGCCTCGCGCTACCTAGCCGTGCTGGCCACGATGCTCGAGCGCTGGGAGGACGCGGAGGCTCACTTCGAGGCGGCGTTCGAGATGAACGCAAGGATGCGCGCCCGTCCGTGGCTGGCCCACACCCAACGCGACTACGCCGCCATGCTGCGAGACCGTGCCCGGCCACACGAGCTCGAACGGGCCCAGAGCCTGCTCGCCGACGCGCAGAGGACCTATCGCGAGCTCGGAATGGAGGAGCGGTGAACGTCGTCCCCACCCCGCTCGGAAGCCGCAACCGCGGTACGCCGTCGCCGCAGCAGCCGGGCCTCGCGGTTGAAGCAGAGCCGCTTGCCGCTCTCTCCTAGCCCGGAACGAGGATGCCGCGGCCCTGCAGCCGCCCTTGGTCGAGGTCCCCCATCGCGTCGTTGATCGCGTCCAGCGGGTACGTGCTCGTGTGCAGCATGACCTGACCCTGCGCGGTGAGCGTCATCAGGTCCTGGAGATCGATGTAGGTGCCGACGAGGTTGCCGATGAACGAGATCTCGCGCGAGATGATGTCGATCGTCGGGATGTCGAGGTTCTCGCCGTAGCCGATCACGTAGTAGAAGCCGCCGTCCTGCAGCATCGCGATCCCGTCCTGGATGGCGCCCTTCTCGCCCACGAAGTCGATGATCGCCTCGGCGCCCATGCCGCCGGTGAGCTCGGCTACCGCGTGCCGCTGGGATCCGTCGACCTTGATCGTGTGGTGCGCGCCCAGCTCATCTGCCAGCGCGAGCGCCTCCTCGCTGGGATCGACCACAATGATCTCCGTCGGCGTGTAGGCCCTCAGGCACTGGATGCCGATGTGGCCGAGCCCGCCGGCGCCGATCACCACCGCCTTCGTGCCCGCGCCGAGCACCGGGATCGCCTTCTTGACGGCGTGGATCGCGGTCAGCCCGGCGTCCGCCAGGGCGGCGATCTGCGTCGGGTGAAGCGACGGGTCGAGCTTGACCACCGAGCGCGCGCTCGTGTGCAGAAACTCGGCGAAGCCGCCGTCGCGATTGATCCCGGGGAACGAGCCGTTGACGCAGTGCATGTCGTCGCCGCGACGGCACGGACGGCACAGCCCGCAGGAGATGAACGGGTGGACGATCACGGTGTCGCCTACCTCGACGTTGGTCACGCCGGAGCCGACCTCGTGTACCCAGCCGGCGTTCTCGTGGCCCGGCGTGTAGGGGAGCTGGACCTGGGACTTCTCGGCCCACTGCCCCTCCTGGATGTGCAGGTCGGTGCGGCACAGCCCGGCCGCACCGATTCTCACGATCACGTCGAGCGGTCCGACGGCCTTCGGCTCGTCGACCTCGTCCAGCTTGAGCGGCTCGTGGTACTCGTGCAGGCGAGCGGCCCTCATGCGACGACTCCCTCCTCTTCGTAGCGGACCCGAAGCAGATCGCGGCATATGGCGCCGTTGGTCTCGAGCGAGAGCGCGGTGAGGCGCGCCATGCGCCCGAAGCGAGCGAAGTCGCTCACCGGCGCGCCGTCGCCGGTCACGAACGCCGGCGCGTCGTCGTCGGCGGCGATTCCGAGCGCGCGCCGCAGCTCGCGGCAGCGCTGAGCGTCGGGGCCGGACAGCTCCCCAAGCGTGCGCGGCGGCCGGGCGGCCGCGAGCAGACGGCCTTCGCGCGCCACCAGCGCCTTGCGCTGGAACAGCTGGCGCAGCGCGCGCAGGTCGCCCGCGGTCTCGCCCGGGAACGCGGCCGCGAATCCGGCCCCGCGGCCTACCGCGGCGTTGATCTCCTCCCCGGTGTAGTGGTCCTGGAGCACGACCGTCACCTCCCGTACGTCCGGCAGCCGGCGCACGGCGGCGCGCGCGTCGGCTGCCATCAGGAACGCGAAGTTCGGCGCGCACTGCGGCGTCGGGAGCCGCAGCCGCACCTCGACGTCTCCCTCGGCGTCCACGACGCAGGAGCCGACGAAGCCGAGCGTCGTGATCGGCTCGTCGAGCTCGGGGTCATAGACGGTGCCGAGCGCCGCGAGGACTCGTGACTCCAGGCTCACGCGGGCTCTTCGACGAGTTGGGCATCGTCGGGCGCCGCCGGCGTCCCGGCGTCGGCGGGCAGCCGGAGCTCCTCGGGCACGTCGACTCTGTAGAGCTTCGCGCCGTTGAGGCCGAGGATCTTCTTCTTGCCGGCGGTGTCGAGCCGCGGGTAGTCCGAGTACTGGTCCTCATCGGGCATCTCCCAGTCGACGAAGCCCTCGACCTGCCACTTCGGCTCCCAGATCGCGTAGTCCGAGCCGAACAGCATCTTGTCCTCGCCGACCCAGAACAGCAGCTCGCCCATCACCTTGGCGAAGAACTTCGGGCGCGCGTGCATCAGGGCGCCGATCGCCACCGCGAGGCCGGCGTAGACGTTGGGCTCCTGCGTCGCCATGAAGCAGAAGTCCTCGATCCGCGGCAGGCCGACGTGCTCGATGATGAAGTTCAGGTCGCCGTTGTAGTCGGTCGCGACGTGGTCGACGTCAGAGACGTCGAAGGCGTCCTTGTCCAGCGGCCAGATCGTCGGGCCCTTGTGGACGTGGATGTTCATGATGCCGAGCTCGGCGCACTTGTCGAGGAACGGCCGCGCCTCGGGATCGGTCAGCTTCCAGCCGCGCGAGCCGTTGTGCCACTCGGCCGTGTAGAGCTTCACGCCCTGGATGCCGTACGTCGCGTGGTCGGCCTCGAGCTGGCGCAGGCCGGCCTCGCCCTCGCGCGGGTCCCAGCGGCCGTTGAGGATCAGCCGGCCAGGGAAGCGGTCGAGCAGCGCGGCGTTCTGCTCGATGTCGTTGAAGCCGTTCGTGTACCACTCCTTCAGGTAGGTCGACTGGAACACGCCGACGTCGACGTGGCCGTCGACGAACACGTCCTTCTCGAAGTCCTCGACCGAGTACTTTTGGAAGTGCTCGAGCGTCCAATGCGTGTCGGCCGGCCCGAGGCTCTGGTAGGCGTGGAAGCACTCGATCCAGCCCTTGGCGTACTCCTCGGCGCCCTTGACCCAGTTGTCCGGGCTCGCGTCCCAGAAGTGGAGGTGGCTGTCGAAGACGAAGTACTTCTCGCCGTCCTTCGCGTACATACGGGCTCCTCCTACTCGACGGGCTGCGGACAACCATACGCCCGTAATGGCGCCCGCGCCCGTTTCCCGGCTAGTGAGCCGCGACCTTGCGGTAGCGGTTGACCGCCAGCGGCGCGAAGAGCGCGAGGATCACCGTGCACCAGATGAACGACATCCACACGTCGCTGTTCGCCGGGGTGTCGAGCCACAGGTGGCGGACGGCGTCCGTGACGGTGGTGAACGGGTTGGCCTGGGCGAACTCGCGCAGGCCGTCGGGCATCGACTCGGCGGGCACGAAGATCGCCGACGCGAACGTCAGCGGGAAGATCGCCGTGAAGCCGATCGAGTTGGCGGTCTCCGGGGTCGACGAGTAGAGGCCGACGAGCGCGAACACCCACGAGAACGCGTAGCCGAAGAACAGCAGCAGCACGATCCCGAGCGCGATCTCGCCCCCGCCGGTGGTGATGTTGAAGCCGGCGAGGAAGCCGACGGCCAGCAGCACGGCCAGCGACAGGCAGTTGAGCAGCACGTCCGACGACGTCCGCCCCGCGAGCACCGCGGCGCGCGACATCGGCAGCGAGCGGAAGCGGTCGATCAGGCCCTTGGAGACGTCCTCTGACAGGCCGAGGGCGGTCACGAACCCGCCGAACGCGATCGACTGCACGATGATGCCGGGCATCAGGAAGTCGACGTAGTCGAACCCGGGCGTCCGGATCGCGCCGCCGAAGACGTAGACGAACAGCAGCACGAACATGACCGGCTGGACCGTGTAGGCGATCAGCAGGTCGGGTTGGCGCGGGATCCGCATCAGGTTGCGGCGAGCGAGGATCAGCGAGTCCTCGATCGTCATGGCAAGCCCGCTCACGCCGCCACCTCCTCGCGCTGCTCGTCGCTCTCTTCCTCGGCGGCGTGGCCGGTGAGGGCGATGAACACGTCGTCGAGCGTCGGGCGCCGCAGCGAGATGTCGACGATGCCGACCTCGGCTCCGTCGAGGCGCCGCACGGCGTCCGGGATGATCCCGGTCCGCGCGCGCACCGGCGCGTGGACGATCCTGCCGTCGACGGACGGCCGGTCCTGCGCCAGCTCGGCGAGGGCGGAGACCGCGGCCTCCGCGTCGCTCTCGCTCTCGAGCTCGACGTCGAGCCGCTCGCCGCCGATCTGGTCCTTCAGCTCATCCGAGGTGCCGGTGGCGATCACGCGCCCGTGGTCGATCACGACGATGCTGTCGGCGAGGCGGTCGGCCTCGTCGAGGTACTGCGTCGTGAGCAGCACGGTGGTGCCCGCCTGCACGCGCGCCTCGATCGTCTCCCACATGCCGAGACGGCCGCGGGGATCGAGGCCGGTGGTCGGCTCGTCGAGGAACAGCACCGGCGGGCGCGCGACGAGCGCAGCCGCGAGGTCGAGCCGCCGGCGCATGCCGCCGGAGTAGGTCTTGGCCGGGCGCTTGGCGGCCTCCGTGAGCTCGAAGCGCTCGAGCAGCTCGTCGGCTCGCGTGCGCGACTCGGCCTTGCCGAGGTGGTACAGCCGCCCGACCATCTCCAGGTTCTCGAAGCCGGTCAGGTTCTCGTCCACGGCCGCATACTGGCCCGCGAGGCCGATCTGGGCACGCAGTGCCGCCGCCTCTCGCACGACGTCGAGGCCGGCGACGTGCGCGGTACCGCCGTCGGGCTCGAGCAGCGTCGCCAGGATGCGCACCGCGGTGGTCTTGCCGGCACCGTTGGGGCCCAGCAGGCCAAGGATGCTCCCGGTCCTGGCGGCGAAGTCCACGCCGCACAGGGCGCGCACCGAGCCGTAGGACTTCTCGAGGCCCTCGACGACGATCGCATGATCGCTCATGCATCCCGAAGCTAGCGGAGCCCGGTAGGTGGATGGGTACGGTTTGGCACACTCTCTGGCGATGGAAGAGCGGCGACCGCGCCCCAAGCTGATCGAGCGGCTCGAGGCGCGGCGGGAGACGCACCACCAGCGCAGCCGGGTCTACCGGATCGGCTTCACGGTCCTGGGGGCGCTGATCCTCGCGGGCGGCGTGGTGATGCTGATCACGCCGGGCCCGGCCTTCGTGCTGATCCCGATCGGCCTGGCCATGCTCGCGCTCGAGTTCACCTGGGCCGAGCGGCTGCTCGAGAAGTCGCTTCAGCAGGCCCAGATCGCGCAGGAGAAGGCCGCGCAGACGACGACGCTGCAGCGCGTGCTGGGCGTGCTCGCCGGCCTGCTCGCGCTCGCGGCGTGCATCGTCGCGGTCCTGCTGTGGGACATCCCGCTGCTGCCGGACTCGTAGCCCGGCAGCAGTCGAGAGAGAGATCAGGTCGTCGTGCCGGCCGTCTGGCTGGGGGAGGAGGCGGTGGTCGTCGAGGTGTACTCGAACTCCTCCTCCTTGCCGAACAGCGCGTCGAGCACCTTCTTGCGCAGCGGCTCGGAGACCGCGAGGGCCACGCCGGCGCCCGCGACGCCGAGGAACAGGAGCTTGCCGATCCCGCCGCGCTTCTTCTTGGGCGACTCGCGCAGGGCGACGCTCGCGTCCTTGACCGATTCCGCGGCCTTCTTGACTTCCTTCTGCAGCTTCTTGTCGTCGAAGATCTGCTTGGTCGGCGACTTCCCATTGCTGAGGCGGCCGTAGGCCTTCTTCGCGGAGTCGTACGCCTGGGCGATGTTGTCGCGCAGGTCCTCGTCCTCGACGATGCGCTGGACGTACGGGTTGTAGCGCGCCTTCATGGCGGCCTTCTGCGCGCTCTTGGCCTTCTTCTTGGCTTGTGCCATACCACCTCTCCGCGTTCCGTTTCGCACGAGCATACCCGGCATCCGCCGGCCTCAACGGCCGTCTGACAGCGCGGCCTCGAAGACCTCTCCCACCTCGCCGACCCACACGAAGTCCATCTTCGCCCGCAGCGCCTCCGGGAGGTCCTCGAGGTCGCCCTCGTTGCGGCGCGGCGCCAGCACGCGGCGGATGCCCGCGCGCTGGGCGGCGAGGGCCTTCTCCTTGAGGCCGCCGATCGGCAGCACCTGGCCGCTGAGCGTGAGCTCGCCGGTCATCGCCAGGTCGTCGCGCACCGGCCGGCCGGAGACGAGCGACATCAGCGCGGTGGCCATCGTGATGCCGGCGCTCGGCCCGTCCTTGGGGATCGCCCCGGCCGGCACGTGCACGTGCAGGTCGTGGGTCGCGAACCAGTCCTCGGGCGTGTCGGCGTGCCCGCGCACGTAGGAGAGCGCGGCCTGCGCCGACTCCTTCATGACGTCGCCGAGCTGGCCGGTGATCGTGAGCTTGCCCTTGCCCGGCATCGCCGTCGCCTCCACGAACAGCACGTCGCCCCCGGCCGGCGTCCAGGCGAGCCCGGTCGCGACGCCCGGCTCGGCCGTGCGGCGCTTGACGTCCGCCTGGAAGCGCGGGCGGCCGAGCAGCTCGCGCACGCGCGGGGCGGTCACCGAGACCTTGCCGTTGTGGGTCCCCAGCGCGACCCGCACCGCGACCTTGCGGCAGACCGAGCCGATCTCGCGCTCGAGCGAGCGCACGCCCGCCTCGCGCGTGTAATCGGCGATCAGGGACTTCAGGCCGGCATCGGAGAACGCGACCTGCGAGCGCTTGAGCCCGTTGCGCTCGATCTGGCGCGGCACGAGGTAGCGCTTGGCGATCTGGAGCTTCTCCTCGGCCGTGTAGCCGGCAAGGGCGATGACCTCCATGCGGTCGCGCAGCGGGCCGGGCACGCGGTCCATGTCATTGGCCGTGCAGATGAACATCACGCGCGAGAGGTCGAACTGGACGTCGAGGTAGTGGTCGCGGAACGTGGAGTTCTGCTCGGGGTCGAGCACCTCGAGCATCGCGCTCGCCGGGTCGCCGCGGTAGTCGGTGCCCATCTTGTCGATCTCGTCGATCATGAACACCGGGTTGTGGGACTCGGCGTCGCGCAGCGCGCGCACGATCGTCCCCGGCATCGCGCCGATGTACGTCCGCCGGTGCCCGCGGATCTCCGACTCGTCGCGCACGCCGCCGACGCTGATGCGCTCGAAGCGGCGACCGAGCGCGCGGGCCACCGACTGCCCGAGCGAGGTCTTGCCGACGCCGGGCGGGCCGGCCAGGCACAGGATCGAGCCCCGGGCGTCCGGCTTGAGCTTGCGCACGGCGAGGAACTCGAGGATCCGGTCCTTGACCTTCTCGATGTCGTAGTGGTCCTCGTCGAGCACCTCGCGGGCGTGCTCGAGGTCGAGGTTGTCCTCGGTCCCCTTGCCCCACGGCAGCGACGCCATCCATTCGAGGTAGGTGCGGATGACCCCGTGCTCGGCGGCCGCCTGCGGGATCTTCTCGAGCCGGGACAGCTCGCGATCGACCTGCGTGCGAACGTTCTCCGGCAGCTCGAGCGCGGTGAGCTGCTCGCGCAGCTCGTCGACCTCAGCCTCGGCGGGATCCTGCTCGCCGAGCTCGTCCTGGATCGCCTTCATCTGCTGGCGCAGGACCCACTCGCGCTGGCCCTTCTCCATCTCGGCGTTGACCTGGCTCTGGATCTTCGAGCCGATGGCGACGATGTCGAGCTCGCGCGCCAGCACCTCGGACAGGCGGCGCAGCCGGCGGGCCACGTCGACCT
Organism: uncultured Solirubrobacteraceae bacterium; assembly: GCA_963789005.1. Taxonomy (GTDB): domain Bacteria; phylum Actinomycetota; class Thermoleophilia; order Solirubrobacterales; family Solirubrobacteraceae; genus DASSUW01. The sequence goes on along the minus strand of CAWBIZ010000002.1, from coordinate 12,048 downwards.
CCTCGAGCAGCCCCTGGCGCTCCTCGCTGCCGATCCGCAGCGCGCCCGCGATCAGGTGGCTGAGCGCGGACGGGTCCTCGAGGTTGGCGACCGCCATCTGCAGCTCCTCGGGGAGGTAGGGGACCTCCTCGATGATCTGGCTGAAGGTCTGCTGGACGTTGCGCATCAGCGCGGTCAGCTCGGGCCCCTCGTCGAGCACGTCGGGCAGCTCGGACACGCGCGCCGTGAGGTAGGGATCGGTGCCGAGCCACTCCTCGATCCGCACGCGCTGGCCGCCCTGGACGAGGATCCGCAGCGACCCGTCGGGCACCTTGAGCATGCGCGCGACCATCCCGGCGACGCCGACGTCGTAGAGCTGGTCGGGCCCCGGCGTCTCCTCGTCGGGCTCGCGGCTGGAGACCATCACGAGCATCCGGTCGCCGACGAGGACGTCGTTGACGAGCTGCACCGAGCGCTCCTGGCCGATCGCGAGCGGCGTCAGGCTGTCGGGGTACGTGACCGAGTCGCGCAGCGGGAGCACGGGCAGCGCGCCCGCCGGGAGCTCGCTCATTCGTGCTCGGGCGCCTGGATCGGCACGGTCCGCGCGCGGGTGGACACGAGCGGCAGCTCGACGGTCAGCATCCCGTCCTCGTAGGAGGCGTTGGCGGCCTCGGGGTCGACGTCGACGCCGAGCGCGACGACACGCCGGAACGGGCCGTGCTCGACCTCGAGCTGCTGGTAGACCCGCTCCTCGCCGCCGTCGGGCTTGCGGTGGCCGGAGAGGATCAGCTCGCGGCCGCGGATCTGGAGCTCGATCTCGTTCGGGTCGATCCCGGCGAGGTCGGCGCGCACGACCGCCCGCGGCGGGTCGGCCGTGTAGTAGACGTCGACGGCGGGCGAGAAGCCGCCGCGCCGCGACGGCGCGAGCCGGCGGTCGAAGACGTCGCCGAACAGCTCGTCCATCTCCCGCCGCATCCGCTCGAAGCCGGCGAACAGGTCTCGCTCGTGGGCCATCTAGGCCCCAAAATAGCTACCGCTTGACGAAGAGGCGGGGATCGACGGCCATCGGGCGCTCGGTCGGCTGCCCGAAGTAGAAGCCCTGCCCGAGGTCGACGCCCAGCTCGAGCATGGTCTCGTACTCGTCGACGCGCTCGATGCCCTCGGCCACGACCTTGGCGCCCTGCTCGTGGGCGAGCTCGACGAGCGCGGCGATCAGCTTGCGCCGGGCTTCGGAGTGCTGGATGCCCGAGGTCAGCGCCATGTCGATCTTGGCGACGTCGGGGCGCAGCAGGTCGAGGCACAGCAGGGCCTCGGTGCCGCAGGAGAGGTCGTCGAGCGCGATCTGGGCGCCGCGCTTGCGGTGCGCCTCGACCATCTCCGCGAGCAGCTCGCGGTCGGGGCAGCGCTCGGGCTTGATGAGCTCGATGCAGATCCGCGACGGGTCGGCGTTCATGCTCGAGACCACCGGCCACGTGGTGCGGACCGTGGAGTCGACGTCGAGCGCGGCGCGCGGGTCGAGGTTGACGAACAGCACCTCGCCCTCGGGCAGCAGCGGAAGCCCGATCTCGAGCGCCGCGGTGCGCGCGCGGTAGTCGAAGGAGAACAGCGCGTCGTGCGCCTCGGCGGCGGCCATCAGCTCGCCGCCGCGGACCTCGACGGCGCCGAGCTTGCCGCGCATCAGCGCCTCGCGGCCGTACGCGCGGCCCGTGTCGAGCTCCACGATCGGCTGGAAGTGCGGCTTCATCTGCCCGTGCGCGAGGAAGTCGGGGAACCAGTCGGTCCGCGCGCGGTCGAGCAGCGTCTCGGCCGGCAGCGGCAGCGCCTGCTCGTCGGACAGGCGAAGCGCGAACAGGCAGGCCCGCTCGGACGGCGAGACCGTCTTCAGCAGCTCCTTGAGCGCGTCGCTCCAGGCGGGGCCGGAGAGGACCAGCCCGTCGACCGCGATGTCGCCGTCGACCGGCTCGCTGGCGAGGTGCTCGACCTTGTAGAGCACGGACGGGCGGTGCGACAGCAGTCGCACGCCGTCGAGCGCGCTCGTCTCGGCCGGGGTCATCACAGGAGAGCATCGGCGCGCGGAGCCCGAACATAAAGGGTCAGACCCTTTAAGTGGTGTAGACGGCGCCCTCGCGTGCGACCTCGACCGGCCCGCCGAAGGTCTTCTCAGCCTCGTCGCGCGCCCAGTCGGCGTCGAGCTCGTCGGAGATATGGGTGAGGACGAGGCGGCGGGCTCCGGCGCGGCGGCCGTGGTCGCCGGCCTCGGCCGGCGTCATGTGCCCGCGTGGGCCCTCGCGCTCGGGGCGCGGGAGCGTCGCCTCGATCAGCAGCAGGTCCGTGCCGCGGGCGAACTCGCAGAGGTCGTCGCTGGGCGAGGAGTCGGCGCTGTACGTGATGCGGCGCTCGCGGTCGGAGACGTCGAGCGCGTGGGTGGGCAGGAAGTGCGGCACCGGCTGGAAGCGGACCTCGACGTCGCCCACCGTGACCACGTCGGCCGCGTCGTACTCCTCGAGCGCGAAGCCGGTCTCGATGTGCTCGGCCCGCATGCCCGCCGCGGCGCACAGGCGGCGGAACGCCTCGCGCGCGCCCGCGGGCGCGATCAGCCGCGGGCGCGGCGGGGCGTCGGTCCCCGGCCAGCCGTCGACCGGGACCGGCTGGTGACGCGGCGCGTAGACGAGGCCCGAGGCGAACGGCACGAGGTCGAGGATGTGGTCGGCGTGCAGGTGCGACACGACGACCGCGTCGACCTCGGCGTAGTCGACCACCGCGCGCAGCTTGCCGAACACGCCGTTGCCGCAGTCGAGCAGCACGCGCACTCCCCCGCCCTGCACGAGATAGCCGCTGCACGCCCCGCCCGCGTCCTGCCAGGCCGGCGACTTGCCGAGGACCGTCAAGTCCATGCGAGGGATCGTATTTGGGTTTCGCCCGCTCCCCGTCGCCCGCATTTCACCGCCGCGGCGGGACCGGCCGAGGGCGACGGTGATCGTGCGACGTTACGTCGCGACGTTACGTCGCGACGTTACGTCGCGTGCAGCGCCGCTTGTTCCTGGGCCGTCGGGAACTGCCAGGCGGCCTGCCGGCGCCGCTCCTGGCGGAAGACGAAGCGCATCTGGCTGGGGGGCTTCAAGCCTTCAGGCGTGTCCGGGCGGAATGTCGCGCACGGCTGGTCGAGCGCCAGCGCGCACAGCCCGTTGCGTCCGAAGAAGCAGTCCTCGCACGTCACCTTTCGCCCCTTGGCGCTTCTGTCCATCCTCCGAGCCCCTCCGTTCACCGTTCCGTTACAACCGGGCCGGAGCAAAGCACCGGGGCGCGGCTCCCACAACCCGCGACAGCCCGCTTCTCCGCAAAACGCACACAGTTCGTCGCAGCCCCGCAAATACCCTTGAACGGGATGAAAACCGCCCTACCTGCGACGTGCCGACTTCGCTCCCTCGGGGTTTTTCCCGGCCGCCCGGCGGGGAGCGCCTGAGGATGCGCGTGCTCGTCACGGGAGTGTCCGGCTACGTCGGCGCGGCGCTCGTGCCGCGCCTGCACGAGGCCGGCCACGAGGTCCGCGGCTTCGCCCGCTCGAGCGAGCGGGTCACGGCGGCGGGCGTCGCGCTCGACGACGTCGTGATCGGCGACGCCGTCAGCGGTGCCGGGCTCGGCCGGGCCCTGGACGGCATCGACGCCGCCTACTACCTGATCCACTCGATGGAGGGCCCGGTCGACGGCTTCCCCGCGGCCGAGCGCCGCGCCGCCCATCGCTTCGCCACCGCCGCCCGGGCCGCGGGCGTGCGGCGCATCGTCTACCTCGGCGGCCTGATCCCGGAGAACGGCGTCGCTTCGCGCCATCTCGCCTCGCGGCTCGCCGTCGAGGAGGCGCTGCTCGAGGCGGCCGACGAGCCGATCGCGCTGCGCGCCTCGATCGTCGTCGGCGCCCGGTCGCGCTCCTTCCGCTTCCTCGTGCGGCTGATCGAGCGCCTCCCGGTGCTGGCGCTGCCGGCCTGGCGCACGAACCGCACGCAGCCGATCGACGGCCGCGACGTGCTCGAGTTCCTCGTGCGCGCCGCCGACGCGCCCGCCGAGCTCGCGGGCCGCTCGTGGGACCTCGGCGGGCCGGACGCGATGACCTACGAGCAGCTGATCTCCCGGATCGCCGAGGCGATGCTCGTCGACCGCCCCTCGATCTCGCTCGGCTTCAACCTCACCCCCGTCGCGTCGGTCGTCGCCGCGGCCGTGGCCGAGGAGGATCCCGGCTTCATCACGCCGCTCATGGAGTCGCTCGAGAGCGACCTGCTGCCACGCACGGACGACGCGGCGGAGGCGTTCGGCGTTAGGTTGCACTCGTTCGAAGCAGCCGTCGAGCGCGCCCTGCGCGAGTGGGAGAGCACCGAGGAGGTGGCCGCCAAGTGACGCTGGTGACGGCGTCGATCGACATCGACGCTCCGCGCGAGCAGGTCTACGACCTGATGCTCGACCCCGCGCACCTCGACGAGTGGGTGACGATCCACCGGCGCGTGAACCGCCACGACGACGGCACGCCGCGCGAGGGATACGAGATGGTGCAGACGCTCTGCATCCGCGGCGCCAACTTCAAGGTGCGCTGGACGCTGACGGAGGCCGACCGCCCGGACCGCGCCACCTGGGAGGGGCGCGGGCCGGCGCACTCCTACGCCCGCACGAGCTTCATGCTGAGCGAGAACGGCGGCGGCACGCGCTTCGACTACGAGAACGAGTTCAAGGCGCCCGGGGGCTTCCTCGGCGCGGCCGCCAGCCGGGTGCTCGTCGGCGGCGTGCCCGACCGCGAGGCCCACCACTCGCTCGAGCGCCTGAAGGCGCTGATCGAGAACGGCCGCGGCTAGCACTCGTTGGGCGCGGCCCCCCGAGCGATCTCCTCAGTGCGCGTGGTGCTGGTGGACGACCGCGTGGCCCTTGCCACGCGCGAGCAGCCAGCGGTTGACCGGGTAGGCCGCCATGCCGGCGATCAGGAGCGCGACGGCGAGGCTGGCCCAGAAGCCGACGTCGTCGACGCCCGCCTCCATCGCGCCCGGGATCAGCAGCAGGATCGCGTTGTCGACGATCTCCATCGTCGCGATCGAGAGCGTGTCGGATGCCAGCGCGATCGGGATCACGGCGGCGAGCGCCATCCCCGAGCGCAGCAGCGGCCAGCTGGTGAACGAGTAGCCGAAGAGGAACGCGAGGGCGATCGCGAGGGCGATCGTGGCGGCGTCGGACCAGCCGAGCGCGGTGCCGATGACCACGCCGAGGACCTCGCCGATGGCGCAACCCGTGAGGCAGTGGACGGTGGCGCTGAACGCAAGGCGGTTGAGGGACTGGGAAGCCATGCCGCCCAGTATACCCCCTCCCCGTATTCTTGCACTCCTCCGCTCAGCGGCATCGCCCGCTCACCTGTAGGTTCTCACCGTTACTGTGAGCGAAAGGGAGCCAGTGGCAGACTTTCTCGACGAGAAGCGCAAGGAGATCCAGACGCGGCTGAAGGAGCTGCGTCCGCTGGTGGACGAGTTTCACCGTTTGGAAGCGGCAGAGCGCGCACTGTCAGGTGTGGAGGGCAAGCCGGCCGCCGCGACCACTACCGCGACCCCCCGTCGCCGGCGTTCCACCCGAGCGTCGTCCAACGGCCGCCGCGGGCGCCCGCGCGGCTCGGGCACCCGTGCCGCGCAGGCACTGTCACTCGTGGGCGAGCGCCCCGGCATCACGATCCCCGAGCTGGCCGAGGCCATGGGGATCAAGCAGAACTACCTCTACCGGGTGATGCCCGGGCTCGCCGAGGACGGGAAAGTGACGAAGTCTGGGCGCGGCTGGCATCTGCGAGGGTAACGTCGCACAGCGACTGTCGGTCGGGTTTGACCCGCCAGGCGAGCGGCGGTGCCGACCGACGGGCGATGGGCGAAACCCTTAATCGACGAGTCCGAGCCCCCTAACAGCTTCGCGTTCGCCCAGCAGTTCCTCCACGGTCTTGTCGATCCGCTCCTGTGAGAACGGGGGCACGTCGAGGCCCTCGACGATCTCCCACTCCCCGTTCGACGTGCGGACGGGGAACGAGGAGATGATCCCCTCCGCGACGCCGTAGGCGCCGGGCGAGGGGACCGCCATCGACACCCAGTCGCCGTCGGGCGTGCCGTTCACCCAGTCGTGGACGTGGTCGATCGCGGCGCTGGCCGCCGACGCCGCCGAGGAGGCGCCGCGCGCCTCGATGATCTCCGCGCCGCGCTTGCCCACCCGCGGGATGTATTCGTCGGCCACCCAGGCCTCGTCGCCGACCGCGTCCCAGGCCCGCTCACCCCGCACCTTCGCGTTGAACAGGTCGGGGTACATCGTCGGCGAGTGGTTGCCCCACACCGCCATATGCGAGATCTCAGACACCGCCGCGCCCGTGCGGTCGGCGAGCTGGGCGACCGCCCGGTTGTGGTCGAGCCGCGTCATCGCCGTGAAGCGCTCGGGCGGCACGCCGTCGGCGTTGCTCATCGCGATCAGCGCGTTGGTGTTGGCGGGGTTGCCGACCACGAGCACCTTGACGTCGCTCGCCGCGTGCGCGGCGATCGCCTCGCCCTGCGGCTTGAAGATCGCGCCGTTGGCCTCGAGCAGGTCGGCCCGCTCCATGCCCTTCGTGCGTGGCCGGGCGCCGACCAGCAGCGCGACCGAGCACCCGTCGAAGGCGACCGCCGCGTCGTCGGTCACGTCCACGCCGGCCAGCAGCGGGAACGCGCCGTCGAACAGCTCGAGCGCGGTCCCCTCCGCGGCCTTCACCGCGTCGGGGATCTCGAGCAGGCGCAGCGCGACCGGCACGTCGGGACCGAGCAGCTGGCCTGACGCGATCCGGAAAAGCAGTGCGTAGCCAATCTGCCCGGCGGCACCGGTCACAGTCACACTGACTGGTGAACTCATCTGTTCATCTCCTCGATCACCGCGTCGGCGAACTGTGACGTTCCGACCGCGGACGGATCGTCGCGCGTCGGCTTGAGGTCATAGGTGACCTTCTCCCCCCGCTCGATCACCGCCGCGATCGCGTTCTCGAGCCGGTCGCCCGCCTCGCGCTCGTCCAGGTGGCGGAGCATCAGCACCCCGGAGAGCATCAGCGCCGTGGGATTCACCCGATTCTGGCCTTTGTACTTCGGAGCGGAACCGTGGGTGGCCTCGAACATCGCCGCCTCGGTGCCGAGGTTGCCTCCGGGCGCGAGGCCGAGCCCGCCGATCATCCCAGCCCCGAGGTCGGACACGATGTCGCCGTAGAGGTTGGGGAGCACGATCACGTCGTACTCCTCCGGGCGCGACACGAGCTGATTGCACAGGTTGTCGATGATCCGGTCCTCGAACTCGATGTCCGAGTAGTCCTCCGCGACCTTGCGAGCCACCTCGAGGTAGAGCCCGTCGGAGAACTTCATGATGTTCGCCTTGTGCGCGGCGGTCACCTTGCGGCGCCCGTTCTCGCGCGCGTAGTCGAACGCCGCGCGCACGATCCGCTCCGAGCCGAAGACCGAGATCGGCTTGATCGAGATGCCCGAGTGCTCGCGGATCGACGACCCGTCGAGGTCCGCCAGGAACGAGCGCAGCTTCTCGGCGTCCTCGGTGTCCTTCTCGAACTCGATCCCCGCGTACAGGTCCTCGGTGTTCTCGCGCACGATCACGATGTCGGTCTCGGGGAACCGCGTGCGCACGCCCTTGTAGGCCTTGCACGGCCGGATGCAGGCGTAGAGGTCGAGCTCCTTGCGCAGGAGCACGTTGACCGAGCGGAAGCCGGAGCCCACGGGCGTCGTGGTCGGCCCCTTGATGCCGACCTTGGTGCGCCGGATCGACTCCAGCGTGCGGTCGGGGAACGGGGTTCCCTCGTCGTGGTACACGTCCTCGCCGGCCGGGTGCTCGTCCCACTCGAACTCGACGCCGGTCGCCTCCAGCACCCGGCGCGTCGCCTCCGCGAGCTCCGGCCCGGTCCCGTCACCGGGGATGAATGTCACGTCATGAGCCATGCCGGGAGGCTATGCCACCATTGACGTCCCTTGCTCGGAGGCAGCTCCCTCAGGCTGGCGACCATCTTCGGCATTCGCGTGGGTGTGAATGCGTCGTGGTTCCTCGTCCTCTTCCTGTTCATCTTCTACCTCAACCGGGCCTTCGACCGGGTGCTGGACGACCCGACGGCCGCGTTCGCGTGCTCGGTGGGCGCCGCGCTGGGCTTCTTCGGGTCGATCCTGCTGCACGAGCTCGGCCACGCCGTCGCCGCCCGCCGCGAGGGGATCGCGGTCAGCGGCATCGACCTCTTCTTCTTCGGCGGCGTGATGAAGATGAGCAGCGACACGCGCTCGCCCGGCCAGGAGTTCCGCGTCGCGATCGCGGGGCCGCTGGTCACGCTCGGGATCGTGATCGTGGTCGGCGCCCTCAGCGTCGCGCTGCTGGGCTGGGGCGCGTTCACCGATTCCGCGCAGCTCGACAGCGCCGCCCCCGCGACGGCGATCGAGCTGTGGCTGAGCTTCCTCGTCTCCATGAACGTGCTGCTGCTCGTCTTCAACCTGATCCCGGCGTTCCCGCTCGACGGCGGCCGGATCGCCCGCGCCGCCGCCTGGAAGGTGACCCACGACCGCGGGCGGGCGACCCGCATCTCGGCCACGCTCGGCCAGGCCTTCGCCGCCCTGCTGATCGGCTACGGGCTGTGGCAGCTGTTCGGCCGCAGCGAGACGGTCAACGGGCTGTGGGCGATCGTGCTCGGCTACCTGCTCGGCTCGTCGGCGCGCGCGGCGATCGCCCAGACCGAGTTCACCGACCGGCTCGAGGGCGTCACGGTGGCCGACATCATGGACGCGGATCCCGTGGCCATCCCCGCCGACCTGCCGGCCGCGCAGGCCTGGGAGGAGTACTTCCTGCGCTACCAGGGCTGGCCGTGGTTCGCGGTCGTGGAGACCGACGGGCGCTACACCGGGCTGGCCCACCGCGCCGCGGTCGAGCACGCCGCCGGCGCCGAAGGCGGGTCGATGCCGGTACGCGAGGTGGCGTCGGGCTCCGACGACCGCGTGCGCGACGACGAGCCGCTCGAGGCGCTGCTCGGCTCGGAGCCGCTGCGCCGCCTCGGCGCGCTGATGGCGGTCGACGCCGACGGCCGCCTGCGCGGCGTCGTGACGACCGAGCAGGTCACCCGGGCCCTCCGCACCCGGCTCTCGACCGCGTAGCGGCGGGGGCGCCGCCGGCGAACGTCAACGGCGCTGGGTAGGGAGGTTGGGGAGCCGTCCGCGGCGCGAGGAAGAGGAGTTTCGTGTATCTCGGCGTGTCTCCAAGCACCCGGATAGCACCTTTCTCCCCGTCAAGCCGGGGTTGCGTGTCAATCGGCGCGGCGCGCTTCGCCGATTGCCACGTTGATGCGCGTCTAGAGCACAAACGTGGATATCGGCGAACAGCGCGTCATCGATATCCACGTAATCCCGCCTTGAACCGCCGCCCCGCCCCGGGGCCGACCAACCCGGCGGGCTCCCTCGCTCTCCCTACCCAGCGCAGTTGACGTTCGCCCGCGGGCCGGTGCCATGACGGGCTGATCCTGGCCTGCGGACGTTCGACCTGCGGGCGGCGGGGACCGTACTCCTTTCGTACCCCTCCCCTAATAGGATCCGATCCCGCATGCCCGCACACGACGTCCTGATCATCGGCGCCGGCCTCGCTGGTCAGCGGGCCGCCCTGGCGGCCGCTCGCGAGGGCGCCACCGTGGCCATCATGTCCAAGGTCCACCCGGTCCGCTCGCACTCGAACGCGGCCGCCGGCGGCATCAACGCGGCGCTCAACCCGGATGACTCGTGGGAGTCGCACGCCTTCGACACGGTCAAGGGCTCCGACTACCTGGGCGACCAGGACGCGATCGAGATCATGTGCCGCGAGGCGCCTGACGAGGTGCTGTGGCTCGAGCACTCGGGCGTCACCTTCCACCGCAGCGACACCGGCCACCTCGGCACGCGCGCGTTCGGCGGCGCTTCCGCCGCCCGCACCTACTACGTGGCCGACATCACCGGCCAGGCGCTGCTGCACGTGCTCTACGAGCAGCTGATGAAGCACCACGAGCAGATCGACCGCTACGAGGAGTGGTTCGTCACCGCCGTGCTCCAGGACGACGCCGGCGAGTGCTGCGGCGCGGTCGCGCGCAACATCCGCGACGGCGCGATGGAGCTGTTCGCCGCCAAGGCGGTCATCCAGGCCTCGGGCGGCGCCGGCCAGTGCTTCAAGCCGACCACCAACGCGCTCATCTGCACGGGCGACGGCATCGCCCAGAGCTACCGCATCGGCGCCCCGCTGATGGACATGGAGATGATCCAGTACCACCCGACCACGCTGGCCGGGAACGGGATCCTGATCACCGAGGGCGCCCGCGGCGAGGGCGCGCATCTCTACAACGCGCAGGGCGAGCGCTTCATGGAGAAGTACGCGCCCAACAAGATGGAGCTGGCGTCGCGCGACGTCGTCTCCCGCTCCGAGCAGACCGAGATCAACGAGGGCCGCGGCTTCCCGGACGGCACGGTGGCGCTCGACATCACCAAGGTGCCGCGCAAGCGCACGCTCGAGGCATTGCGCGAGATCGTCAACATCGGCCGCGACTTCGCGGGCGTGGACATCACGCGCGAGCCGATCCACATCAAGCCCGGCTGCCACTACATCATGGGCGGCGTGAAGACCGACGTCTGGGGAGCCACCGACGTCCCGGGTCTCTACGCGGCCGGCGAGGTCGCGTGCGTGTCGGTCCACGGCGGCAACCGCCTGGGCGCGAACTCGCTGCTCGACACGCTGATCTTCGGCCGCCGCTCCGGCGAGCACGCCGCCAAGCGGGCGCTCGGCATGCCGATGCCCTCGCCGTCGTTCAGCGCGCTGACCGACGAGCAGCGGATGATCGACGACATCATGCGCCGGGGGGCGGGTGGGATCCAATCCGGCCGCCGGATCTCCGAGATCAAGGACGAGCTCGGCGAGATGATGAACGAGAAGTGCGCGGTGTTCCGCGACCAGGCGGGCCTGACCGAGGCGCACGAGGTCATACAGCGGCTCAAGGAGGAGGCAGCCACGGCGGCGATCGACGACCGGGGAACCGTCTTCAACCAGGACGTGCTGGGGGCGATCGAGCTCGGCTACATGCTCGACTGCGCGGAGTGCATCGTCGTCGCCGCGCTCGAGCGCAAGGAGTCGCGCGGCGCGCAGTTCCGGCTCGACTTCCCGCAGCGCAACGACGACGAGTGGCTCAAGCACATCACCCTTTCCCGCAACGGCGGCCCTGAGCCCGAGGTGGCCTACTCGCCCGTGACGATCACCAAGTGGGAGCCCGAGGAGCGCACCTACTGATGCCGGACTACACGCTCCGCATCCGCCGCTACACGCCCGAGACGGGCGAGGCGGCGCACTGGGACGACTTCACGATCGACCTCGACGGCCACCGCTCGGTGCTCGACGGCATCCTCCAGGCGCGCGACCGCGAGGACGGCACGATCGGCATCCGCTGCTCCTGCCGGGCGGCGATCTGCGGCTCCTGCGGCGTGCGCATCAACGGCAAGCCCGCGCTGGCCTGTCACACCCACCTGGACAAGGCGGCCGAGACCGCCGCCGACGGCACGATCACCGTCGAGCCGATGGGCAACATGCCGGTGCTCAAGGACCTGATCGTCGACATGGACGCGGTGCACTGGAAGAAGATCCAGCGCGTCACGCCGTGGCTGCTGCCCGAGGGCGACCCGCCGGAGCGCGAGTACGTCGTCCCGCCGGAGTCGATGATCGACGTCACGCAGAGCATGGCCTGCATCCAGTGCGGCGCCTGCGTGTCGGACTGCCTGTCGATGGAGGTCGATCCCGGCTTCATCGGCCCGGCGGCGCTGGCCAAGGCCTACCGCTTCGTCGGCGACCCGCGCGACGGCCAGCAGCGCGAGCGCCTCAAGGACCTCGCCGAGGACCCGCACGGCATCTACGACTGCACGCACTGCTTCAACTGCATCGAGGCGTGCCCGAAGGGCGTCGCGCCGATGAGCCAGATCATGCGGCTGCGGCGGGTGGCGGGCTCCACGCACGAGATCAACGACCGCAACAACGGCCACCGGCACGAGAAGGCGTTCGTCTCGCTCGTGC
>CAWBIZ010000001.1:0-15560 GCA_963789005.1 uncultured Solirubrobacteraceae bacterium | reverse complement strand
CCTCCGGTCGAGGAGCCACCGAAGCCCCGCGCCCGTCGCCCGCGCGCGGCCGCCGCCGACGCGCCGAGGTCCCGCACACCGCGGAAGGCGTCCGACGACGGTTCGCCGCCCGCGGACGCGCCGAAGCCCCGGACGCGGCGGCGCGCCACGCCCAAGGCTCCGGCCAACGGCTCGTCGAACCCGCTCGAGGCCGCGAGCGACGCGGTCCGCGATGCGGTCCGCGCCGCCTCCGGCGACTAGGCCTCGCTCAGGCCGATCCGGTCGTGCAGCCGCGCCAGCGGCTTCGGCGACCACCAGTTCCACTTCCCGAGCAGCGCCATCAGCGACGGCACGAGGAAGCTGCGGACCACGAACGCGTCGATCAGCACGCCCGCCGCGGTCGCGACGCCGATCTGCTGGATGAACGAGATCGACGAGGTGATGAAGGCGCCGATCGCCACCGCCAGCAGGATCGCCGCGGCGGTCACCACCGCGCCCGTCCGCTCGACCCCGACCGCGACGGCATCGCGCTCGGAGCGTCCGGGGACACGCGCTTCCTTGATGCGCCCGAGCAGGAACACGCCGTAGTCGGTCGACAGCGCGAACACGAGCGCGGCCGCGACGAGGAAGTCGGTCGGCTCCACGCCGCCGTTCCCGGTGTAGCCGAGCAGGCCCTCGAGCCGCCCGTCCTGGAAGACGAACGTGAGCACGCCGAGCGCGGAGCCGACGGTGAGCGCGTTCATGAGGATCGACTTGATCGGGAGCACGATCGAGCCGGTCATCAGCCACAGCACGATGAAGGTCAGCGTGACGAGCAGCGCCACCGCGAGCGGCAGGCTCGACCCGATCGCGTCCTGCTGGTCGACGAACTCCGCGGCGGCGCCGCCCACGAGCAGCGGGTACGGCGCCGGGCGCTCGCGGATGTCCGCGACGAGCCCCCGCGCGGCGTCGCCGTCCGGCTCCCCGGCGACCGTGACGTCGACCTGCCAGGTCGCGTCGTCGAGCGGCCGCGCCTCTGACACCGTGCGCGCGCCGTCGAGCTGCTCGAGCTCCGCGGCGTACTCGGCCACGCCCGCCCGCTCGCCGGCCGGAGCGTCGAGCACGACCGTGATCGGGTTCGCGTCCTGCCCGCCGAAGTCGGCGGCCAGCGTGTCGGCGACCGTCCGCGAGCTCTCGCTCCTCGGGATCACCGACGAGTCGATCGGCGTCCAGATCGCCCGCAGCGACGGCAGCGCGACGGCGAGCATGAGCACACCGGTGACGACGGCGACGCGCAGCGGGCGGCGCATGACGGCGTGCGAGAGCCGGTACCACGCGCCTTCCTCGGCGGGGCGCTCGGCGCGGCGCGGCTTGACGGCGAGCTTCGCGCCCCAGAGGGCGAACAGCGCGGGCGCGATCACGAGCGAGGCCAGGCCGGCGACGACCGCCACCACGGCGCCGGCGATCCCCATCGACTGCAGGAACCCGAGCGGGAAGACCGTCAGCGTGATCAGCGCCGCGGCCACGGTCGCCGCGCTGTAGGCGACGGTCCGCCCGGCGGTGTTCATGGTCGTGCGCACGGCGCCGGCTCCGGCGCCCTGGCCGGCGAGCTCCTCGCGGAAGCGGGTGACGAGGAACAGCGTGTAGTCGATCGCCAGGCCGAGCCCGAGGCCGATGACGAGGTTGAGCGCGAAGACCGAGAGCCCGTAGACCTGGTTCACGCCCGTGAGGGCGAGGAACGTGCCGAGCACGGTGGTGAGCCCGACCGCGAGCGGCAGCACCGCGGCCCGGCCGCGGAAGAAGATCAGCGAGAGGACGAGCAGCACCGGGAACGCGAGCGTCTCGGCGCGCCCGAGGTCGGCCACGACGCTGTCGCCGATCTGGTTGCCGGCGAACAGCGAGCCGCCGAGCGAGACGTCGCGCTCGTCCTCGAAGCGCTCCGTGAGGCCGGTGAAGACGGCGTCCTCGTCGGCGTCGGCTTCGAGCGTGGCGGCGACGTAGGTGGTTCGCCCGTCGCGGCTGACGAAGCGCTCGTCGCGGGTCGTCTCGACGGACGTGACCGAGGCGATGCCGGGCTCGGCAGCGATGGTGCGCTGCACGGCCGCGATCCTTTGGGCGGCCTCGGGCGAGTCGACTCCCGACGGCGTGCGCAGCAGCGCCACTACGCCGGGCGACGGCTGGGTGCCGGTGGCGGCCTCGATGCGCTCGACGGCGCGCGCCGAGCCCGAGTCGGTGGCGGTGAAGCCGCCGGACTCGTCCAGCGAGCCGGCGACGGGGCCGCCCACCACGCCGGCGACGATGACGAAGAGGACCACCGCGAGCAGCGTGCGTCGTGGGCGCGCGGTGGTGAGGTCGGCGAGTGCGGAGAACACGGGGGAGGCTCCTTGGGGGAGGATGTGAGTGGGGACTCACATTCAAGTGAACAACAGTACATGTACATCTGTCAAGCGAGCCAGTACGATCGTGGCGTGGCGACGCGCTCACGCAACCCCCGCGGCGAAGGCGCCCGTCTCCGGGACCAGCTCCTGCGGGCGGCCTCCGAGGTGCTCGACGAGGTCGGCGACGCCGACCGCGTGTCGGTCCGTGCGATCGCCCGCCGTGCGGGCGTCTCTCCCACGGCGCTGTACCTGCACTTCCCCGACCGCGACGCGGCCGTGGCGGCGGCGGTCGACGCCGGCTTCGTCGCCTTCAACGCGGCGCTGCGCGACGCCGCCGTCGCCGCGGGCGAGCCGCGCGCCGCGCTCGAGGCGATGGGGCTCGCGTACCTCGACTTCGCCGAGCATCAGGCGGCGCTCTACGCCGGGCTCTTCTCAGCCCGCCGCGCGATGATCCCGGGAGCCGTCGCCCGGGACGAGGGGTTCGACGGCCTGGTGGCGATGCTGCGGGCGGCCGAGCCCGCGTTCGACGACGCCACCGCCCGTGAGGTCGCGATCGCCATGTGGTCGGCACTGCACGGCTTTGCGAGCCTGCGTACCGCGCGCGCGGCCTTGGGCTGGCCGCCGGCGGCGGACTTCGTGCGCCGCATGCTCGCGACGCACCTGCCCGGCTAGGGCCTAGCGCAGGTGCACCTCGCCGGCGTCGAGCAGCGCCTCGCCGCCTCCGTCGAGCCGCACACGCAGCGCGCCGCGCTCGTCGATCCCGTCACCGATGCCCGAGCCGCCGGCCCACGTCAGATGCCGCGCGAGCAGGGCGTCGCGCTCGCGCAGCGCCGCCAGGCACGCCTCCGGTGGCTCAGCCAGCCGCCGCTCGAGCGCGTGGAGCAGGTCGGCGAGGGCCGCGTTCAGCTCATCGGGGGAGCGACCCATGGTCCCGGCCCCGGCGACGAGGTCGCCGGGCTCGACCGCGACGTTGACCCCGACGCCGAGCACCGCCCAGCCTTCCTGCGGCCGCCCCTCGGCGAGGATGCCGGCGACCTTGCGACCGTCGACGAGCACGTCGTTGGGCCACTTGACCCGCGCGGCCGTGCCCGCCAGGTCGGCGACCGCGAGGCCGGCGCGCAGCGAGAGCAGCGGGTCGAGCTCGCGCAGGATCAGCGAGAGCAGCAGCGCCGTCCCAGGAGGCGTCGTCCAGGTGCGCCCCTGGCGCCCGCGGCCGGCAGTCTGGACGCCAGCCGTGACCAGCGTCCCGTGCGGCGCACCCGCGATCGCCAGTCCCCGTGCGCGGTCGTTGGTCGAGCCCGTCTCGCGCAGGTGCAGGCGCGGGCGGCCCAGGCTCACTCCGCCTCCAGGCGGGCCGCGTCGCCCCGGGGTCACTCCGCCTCCAGGCGGGCCGCGTCGCCCCGGGGTCACTCCGCCTCCAGCCGCACCTCGTCGCCCGGCCGGACGCCCAGCAGCGCCGCCGCGTCGCCGCCGTTGACGGCCAGCGCCAGCGCGCCTCCCGCGTCCTCGTACAGCAGCAGCGCTCCCGCTCCCACGTCGGAGAAGGTGCGCGCGACGACGCCGCGCACCCGCCGCCCGCCCGTGCGGGCCGCGACCGCGTCGCCGAGCCGCAGGCCGCGCTCCATCAGGTCGGCGTGGGTGGCGTCGAGGATCGCGTTGCCGTAGGTGTCCGCCGCGACGACGTGCGCTATGAGCGCGTCTCCCTCCTGCCGCGGTTGCGAGCGCTCGAGCGTGACGAGCTCCGTAGCCGCGAGCGGGGCGCCGGCCTCCGCCAGCTGCCCTCCGCATGCGAGGCGCGCGGCGACCGGCGCGAACACGTCGCGCCCGTGGAAGGTCGCCGACACCGGCTCGAGGCGCCACGGCGACGACGAGATCTCGACGGCCTCCGCCACGCCGCCGAACCGCGCGGCCGCGGGCACGAGCAGGCCGTTGTCCGGGCCGACGAGCAGGCGGTCCTCCTCCTGCGTGCGCAGCGCGATCGCGCGGCGCTGCGCGCCGACCTCGGGATCGACCACCGCCAGATGGACCCCCGCGGGCGTGTACGGCAGCGCGCGCTCGAGCATCCGCGCTCCCGCCTGCACGTCCTGGCGCGCGACGCCGTGGCCGAGATCGATCACGCGGGCGTCCGGGCACAGGCGCGCGAGCACGCCGTGGACGACGCCGACGAACTCGTCGGCGAGGCCGTAGTCGGAGAGGAACGTGATCGGGAGCGTCATCGGTCGGCCAGCAGGGCGTCGACGAGCCCGTCGGGCGTGTGGGGGTCGGCTTCGAGGTGCGGCTTGGCGCCATGCTCGCGCAACGCGGCGCTCGTCGCGGGGCCGATCGAGGCGAGCCGCGGGCCGTCGAGCGCTTCGATGCCCGCCGCCTCGGCGAAGAAGCGCACCGAGGAGGCGGACGTGAAGAGCAGGTAGTCGGCGGCGGCGGCGGCGGTGCGGGTGGCGTCGTCGAGCGGCTCGGCGACCGTGCGGTAGAGCGGGAGCAGGTCGACGTGCGCGCCGCGCGCGCGGAGGGCGTCGGGCAGCACGTCGCGGCCCTCGGCGGCGCGGGCCACGAGCACCCGCTCGGCGGGCACGTCCTCGAGTGCCTCGACCAGTCCTTCGGCGACCGCGCGGTCGGGCACGACGTCGGGCTCGATCCCGCGCGCGCGCAGGGCGGCGGCGGTGCCGGGGCCGATCGCGGCGACCGTTCGGCCCGCGAGCTCCCGGGCGTCGCGCAGGCGGTCGAGCAGCAGCTCGGCGCCGTTGGGCGAGGTGACGCACACGAGGTCGTAGCGGTTCAGTGGCGGGAGCGGGGTGTCGAGCGGCTCGATGCGGATCGCCGGCGCCTCGATCACGGTCGCGCCGAGCGCCCGCAGCCGGGCGGCGAGCGCGCTCGCCTGGGCGCGCGCGCGGGTGACGGCGACGGTGCGGCCGTGCAGCGGGCGGTGCTCGAGCCACGCGAGCTGCTCGCGCATGGCCGCGACCTCGCCCACCAGCGTGATCGCGGGCGCGCGGATTCGCTCCTCCTGCGCGCGGTCGGCGATGTCGGCGAGCGTGGCGAGCACCGTGCGCTGGCCGGGCAGGGTGCCCTGCTCGATCACGGCCGCGGCCTGGGTCGGTGGGCGGCCGCCGGCGACGAGGCGCTCGGCGATCCGCGGCAGCGTGCGCACGCCCATGTAGAAGACGAGCGTGCCGGGGAAGGCGGCGAGCGCGGGCCAGTCGATCGCCGACTCCGGCTTGTCGGGAACCTCGTGGCCGGTGACGAACGCGACGCCGCTCGCCACGTCGCGGTGGGTGACGGGGATGCCGGCGTAGGCGGGGGCGGCGATGCCGGCGGTCACACCGGGCACGACCTCGAACGGGATGCCGGCCTCCCGCAGCACGAGCGCCTCCTCGCCGCCGCGGCCGAAGACGAACGGGTCGCCGCCCTTGAGCCGCACGACGCGGCGCCCGGCGCGGGCGTGCTCGAGCAGGAGCCGGTGGGTGTCGTCCTGCGGGAACTGCGGCCCCTCTCCCTGTTTGCCGACGTACACGATCTCGGCCTCGGGCCGGGCGTGCGCGAGCGCCTCGGGCGGGATCAGGCGGTCGTAGAGGATCACGTCGGCGGCCGCGATCAGCTCGACGGCGCGGACGGTGAGGAGCCCGGGGTCGCCCGGTCCGGCGCCCACGAGGTGGACGATCCCGCTCACGGCGCCGCCATCGCCTCGGACGCGCGCAGGAGGTCGGCCGCGCCCGCCGCGAGCATCCGCCGCGCCAGCTCGACGGCTGCCGCCTCCAGCTGCTCCGCCGACGGCTCGTCGGCCCCACGCCCCGACTTGTCCCCCCGCCGCGGGTCGTCCGCCCCCACCGCGATCTCGTCCACTGCCACCGACTCGCCGGCCCCCATCGCGATCTCGTCGACGAGCCACTCGGAGCCGTCCGGGAGGCCGGCGAAGCCGCGGATACGCGCGGAATCCGCGTGGATTCCCACGGACGTGTGACAACTTGCTGACAACTCACGCACGGCGGCCCGTTCCGCGAACAGGCATGCCAGGGTGCGGCGATGGCATGCGGCGACGGCGACATCGGCGGCAGGAGAGCCCGCTCGGGCCTGGATGGCGATCACCCCTTGCCCGGCGGCGGGCACGAACACGTCGCCGGCCAGCGCGCCGCCCGCCTCGCGGCGCCGGCCGAGTCGCTCGAGGCCGGCGGCGGCGAGCACCAGCACGTCGACCTCGCCCGCGGCGCGCTTGCGCAGCCGGGTGTCCACGTTGCCGCGGAGCTCGGTCACGACGAGGTCGGGCCGTACCGCGAGCAGCTGGGCGCGGCGGCGCAGTGAGCTGGTCCCGACGCGTGCGCCCTCGCGCACGTCCGCCAGCCGGTTCTCGCCCACGAGCACGTCGACCGGATCGGCGCGCCGCGGCGTGGCGACGATCGCGGTGCCGGAGGCGAGCTCGGCCGGCACGTCCTTGGCCGAGTGCACCGCGAGGTCGATGTCGCCGCCGACCAGCGCGGTCTCGAGCGCGCTCACCCAGCGCGACTTGTCGCCGCGCGCGCGGTCCACGTCGCCGGCGGTGGTGATCGTCACCAGCTCGCTGGCGACGCCGAGCTCGCGCGCGACCGCACGCGCCTGCGCGAGCGCGAGCGCGCTCCCGCGCGTGCCGATCCGCAGAGCGGGTCCGGCGTTCACGGCGCCGCGGGACGGCGGAGTGCGCTGAGTCGACGGAGCATCGGGCGGCGAGCGGGCGGTGCGGTCACCGCGGCCGGAGCTCGCGGACCTCGCCGCCGGACTGCTCGGCGCTGCCCGCGTCCGGCGCCTCCTCGAGGCCGAACAGCTCGCGCAGGAGCTGCAGCCGCGCGTGCCGGTGGCCGCCGTCGAGGCCCTTCACGTGCCGCGTCGGCTCGTGCAGCAGGCGGTTGGCCACGGAGCGGGCGAGCGCTTCGACGCGACGGCGGTCGCGCTCGGTCATGCCCTCCCAGCGGCCCTCGTTCTCGCGCAGCACCTGGGCGACGACGTCGTCGGCGCGGGCGCGCAGGGCCGTCACGGTCGGCATGATCTCGAGCGAGCCGAGCCAGCCCGCGAAGGACTGGATCTCCTCCTCCACGATGCCCTCGGCGCGGTGCGCCTCGGCCTTGCGGACGGAGATGTGGCCGGCCACCTGCGCCTGCAGGCCGTCGATGTCGAGCAGCGTGACGCCGGGCAGCTCGCCGGCGGCGGCCTCGATGTCGCGCGGCACCGCGAGGTCGACGAGCAGCAGCGGCCGGCTGCGGCGCCCGGCGAGCACCACGGCGAGCTCCTCGGCCCCGAGCAGCGTGTGCGGCGAGGAGGTCGAGGCGATCACGATGTCGGCGCGCCCCAGCTCGGCGGGAAGGGCGTCGAACGAGCCCGAGGCGCCGCCGAAGCGCTGGGCGAGCGCGATCGCCCGGTCGCGGCGGCGGTTGGCGATGAACATCGTCGTGACGCCGTGGTCGTGCAGGGCCTGGGCGGTCAGCTCGGCGGTCTCGCCGGCGCCGATGATCACCACGTGCCGCTCGGCGAGGTCGCCGAGCGCCTCCTGCGCCGCGTCGACGGCGACCGAGGCGACGCTCGCGCGCCCTACCGAGATCGCCGTCTCGGTGCGCACGCGCTTGCCGGTGGCGAGCGCGGCGCGGAACAGCTTGTTCGTCATCGGCCCGGTCGTGCGGGCGGCCAGCGCGGCCTCGTACGCACGCTTGACCTGGCCCTGGACCTCGGCCTCGCCGACGATCATCGACTCGAGGCCGCTCGAAACGCGGTACAGGTGCCGGGCGGCGTCGCAGTTGCGGAGCGAGTAGATGCCGTCGAGCAGCTCCGTGGGCCGGATGCCCGCCCGGCGGGCGAGCAGGGACAGGACCGTCGACTCGGCCTCGACCGGGTCCCGCACCATCAGGTACAGCTCGGTGCGGTTGCAGGTCGAGAGCGCCACCGCCTCGCCGATCGCCTCGTGGCGCGTCAGCTCGTGCAGCAGCGGCTCGGCGCCGCCCTCGGTGAGCGCGATCCGCTCGCGCACGGCGAGCGCGGCCGTCTTGTGCGAGGCGCCGAGCGCCAGCAGCTCGCTCACCGCGGCACGGCCTCCTCCTCGGTCTCGGAGCGCTCGCCCCGCGCGGCGTCGCGCCGGTCGACGATCTCCGTCAGCTCGCCGAGCTCGCGTGAGATGCGGGCCAGCTTGGCCGCCATGATCGCCACGTACACGAGGATCAGCCCGAGGAAGACGAGGTAGGCGGCGGCGACGTAGGGGCCGGCGTCGTCGAGCGGGAGGGCGGGCATCAGAGCTGCGGCGCCGCGCTGCGGCGGGTCGGGACCCACGGGTCGTCCTCGTCGGCCAGCCGGCGCTTGAGCGCTCGCAGCTGCATCGACGCCTGCTTGGACGTCAGCTCGTACTTCCACAGCGTCACGAACAGCACCGCCATGCCCGCCAGCGAGACGAGGAAGGTGAGCCGCATGTCGCCGGGCATCGAGCCGCCCGTCTGGCTCAGCACGCGCGGATGCACGAGCGACTCCGCGAGCCGCACGGCCGTGAAGTTGAGCGGCACGAACGCGCCGGCCACGATCGCGAACACCGCGGCCGTGCGCGCCTGGCGCTCCGGGTCCTCGATCGAGAACCGCAGCGGCTGGTAGCAGGCGTACAGCAGGAACACGATCAAAAAGGAGACCAACGTCGGCTCGTCCCACACCCACCACTGCCCCCACGCCGCGCGGGCCCAGATCGACCCCGTGACGAGCGCGGCCACCGCCAGGATCAGCGACAGGTGGATCGCGACGTACGAGCGCAGGTCATGCGAGCGGTCGCCCGAGCGCAGGTAGCGGATCCCATACACGCCGCCGGCGACGAAGCCGCACAGCGCCACGATCGCGACCGGCACGTGCAGGTAGAAGATCTTCTGGATGAAGCCTTGGTCGGCGTCGTTGGGCGCGTAGAAGAACACCAGCGCGAAGGCACCGAGGATGAGGACGACTGAGGCGATGGAGAGCGGCTTGAGCCCTCGGGCGTACGTCACGTCTGGCTACTCCTCCAGGAGGAAGTCGAAGACCGCGAAGGCGACCAGTCCGAACACCAGATCATAGAGGCCGAGGACCAGCAGCCAGCGGCCGGGAAGCGCCTCGGCGCCCGCCTCCAGCAACAACGGCGCAGTGGCGCGCGCCGCCGCGATGGCGAGGGGGATCATCAGCGGCAGCGCGAGGATCGGCACGATCAGCTCGCGCGCGCGCGTCTGGATGCCGAGCGCGCCGATCAGCGTCCCGATGATCGCGACGCCGAGGTCGGCGAGCAGCAGCACGAGCACCAGCTCGGGGACGGCCGGCCACGCCGACGGTCCGAGCAGCAGGATCGCGAACGCCGGCACGGCGGCGAGCTCGACGGCCACCAGGAACGCGAACAGCACCGTGGCCTTGGCCACGAACAGCGAGGTGCGGTCGACCGGCGCGAGCAGGAACCCGTCGAAGCCGCCCTGCTCGCGTTCGGCCACGAACAGGCGACCCATGCCGAGCACGGCGGCGAACAGCAGCGTCACCCACAGCACGCCCGCGGCCAGCTCCCCCTCGACCGACGCGCGGTCGAGCGCGAAGTGGAAGAGCACGAAGGTCGAGACGCTGAACAGCAGCATCGCGGGCACGGCCTCGCCCGTCCGCAGCTCGACCCGCAGGTCCTTGCGGATCACCGCCCCGACCGCGCGCCTCACGACTGTGCCCTCCGGCGCCCGCCGGCGGTGCTTCGACGCGTCACCGGTAGAGCCCTCGCACGTCGCCGGGATCGACCTCGGCCGCCGCTGCCACGAGCTCGGGCCGTCCGGCGCGCAGCCCGAGGACGACGTCGGCTTCGGCGAGCCCTTGCTCGACGTCGTGGGAGATCAG
Organism: uncultured Solirubrobacteraceae bacterium; assembly: GCA_963789005.1. Classification (GTDB taxonomy): domain Bacteria; phylum Actinomycetota; class Thermoleophilia; order Solirubrobacterales; family Solirubrobacteraceae; genus DASSUW01. The sequence continues at coordinate 5,397 of CAWBIZ010000001.1, read as the reverse complement.
CACGCGCGTGGCCCCGCTCTCGCGCCCGATCAGCGATGCGACCGCGCCGGCCGCGCCCGGGTCGAGGTTGGCGAGTGGCTCGTCGAGCAGCAGCAGCTCGGGCTCGTGCAGCACGGCACGGCAGATCGCCACGCGCTGGGCCATCCCGCGCGAGAGCGCGCGCACCGGCTCGTCGGCGCGGCGCGCCATCCCGACCGCCTCGAGCAGACCCTCGCCGCGGGCGGCGTCGACGTCGTGCAGCCGCGCGTGGAAGCGCAGGTTCTCGCGTGCTGTGAGGTCGCGGTAGAGCAGCGGCTCGTGGCCCAGCAGCCCGACCCGCCCGCGCACGGCCCATCCCTCACGCGGGAGCGTCCGGCCGAGCACCCGCGCCTCGCCCGCATGCGGACGCAGCAGCGTCGCGAGGATGCGCAACAGCGTCGTCTTCCCCGCCCCGTTGGCGCCGAAGACCGCCAGCGTGGCGCCCCGCGGGAGCGTCAGCGACACCCCGGCGAGCGCGAGCCGCTCCCCGTACGCCCGGCTGACCTCGCGCAGCGCGAGCGCCGGCTCGGGCTCAGCGGTGGCCATGGTGCGACGAGTCGCCGCGCAGCGTCTGCACCACGTGCGCGAGCGTGGGCTCCAGCACGCCGAACAGCTGGTCGATCGCCTTCGGCGAGCCGGGGAAGTTGACGATCAGCGTCTGCGCGGCGACGCCCGACACCCCGCGCGTCAGGATCCCGAGCGGCGTGTGCCGCGCGCCCTCGGCCCGCATCGCCTCGGCGAAGCCAGGAGCGTCGCGCTCGATCACCGAGCGGGTGGCCTCCGGCGTCACGTCGTCGGGCGTGAGCCCGGTCCCGCCGGTGGTGAAGATCAGGTCGCAGCCGCCGTCGACGTAGTGGTGCAGCCGGTCCTCGATCAGCGCGACGTCGTCGGGCACGACCTCCATCGCCACCACCTCACACCCGGCCCGCTCGGCCGCCTCGGCCAGCCGAGGCCCGGAGAGGTCCTCCGCCTCCCGGCGCGAGACGGACGTCGAGATCGTGAGCACGGCGGTCCGGATGGCGCGGAGCTTACGCTGGGGTGGCGCCGTGCTCGCGCTGGGCCGCGGCGATCAGCTCGAGCACTGCGGCCTCGTCGCCGGCGCGGAGCAGCTCGATCGGGTCGGGCTCGCCGTTGACGATGCCTTCGAAGAACGCCTTGCGGTCCTGGTAGGTCGGCAGCGTGCCCTTGGCCCAGCCGCGGGCGTCGTTGAGCAGCACCGCCAGGCGGGCGTACGGCTCGCCGAACTCGTCGGCGATCTGGCGCTTGATCCGCTTGGCCAGCGCGGGGGAGGCGCCCGCGGTGGAGATCGCGATCGCGAGCGGCCCGGTGCGCACGATCGCGGGCAGGATGAAGTTGCACAGCGGCGGGACGTCGACGATGTTGACGAGCATCGCCCGCCGCTCGGCGTCCTCGTACACGCGGATGTTGACGTCGGTGTCGTTGGTGGCCGCGATCGCGATGAACGTCGCCTCGAGGTCGCCCGGCTCGTAGTCGCGCTCCAGCCACTCGATCGATCCCTCGGCGGCGAGCCGGCGAAGCTCCGGGACGGCCTCGGGTGCCACGAGCACGACGCGGCCGTCGCAGGCGAGCAGCCCCTCGACCTTCTCGAGCCCGATCTCCCCGCCGCCCACGACCAGGCAGCGACGGCCGGTGAGCTTCAGGCACGCGATGTAGAACGGCGTCTCCAGCATGCCCTGCACGCACGTCTGGTCGCAGATGCCCCGCCGGAACTGGCAGACGCATTCTTTTCCTGCGTAGGCTTGAGCGGGCATCGTCGCTACACCGTACAAGCGGTGATGGGGTACTTCGACGAGCATTCGATGCTGCGCCAGGTGGTGGGAGACCGGCTCACCGGGCTCTCCGGCCCGCGCGCGCTGCTGATCATGGCCGCCCACCCGGTGGCGTTCGAGGGCTTCTTCGCGCACACCGGTGCGCTCGACGACCCGTACGCGCGGCTGGAGCGCACCGCGCGGGTGATGAACGCGGTCGCGTTCGGGACCCGCGAGGACGCCGATCGCGCGACCCGGCGCGTGCGCGCGATGCACCGCAGGGTCAGCGGGTCGCTCTCCGAGCCCGCCGGCCGCTTCCCCGCCGGCACGCCGTACCGCGCGGACGACCCCGAGCTCCTCCTCTGGATCCTTGCCGCGCTCGCCGAGTCCGCGATGCTCGTCTACGACAAGTACGTCCGCCGGCTCACCGATGCCGAGCGCGACCGCCTGTGGGAGGACTACCGGATCGTCGGCCGCCAGTTCGGGCTGCGCGACCAGGACATGCCCGCGGACGCCGACGCATTCGCCGCCTACATGGCGGACATGTACGCGAGCGGCGACCTCGTGGTCACCGGCGCGGCACGCGAGCTGGCGATCGACATCGTGCTCAGCCCGCCGGTCCCGCTCCCGCTGCGGCCGGTGCTCGAGCTCGTCAACCAGATCACGGTCGGCCTGCTGCCGCGCGACATCCGGCGCCAGTACGGCTTCTCGTGGGACCCGGTGCGCTCGGTCGCGCTGCACGGCGGCGCTCAATACGTGCGCCGCGTGCTCGTGCCCGTGCTCCCCGACCGCTTCCGGATGATCCCGATCAGCCGGTCGGCACCCCGTCGATCCGCCGCCTGATCCCGAGCGGGTTGTCCTCACGGAGCTCGGGCGGGAGAGCGGCCTCGGGCGCGTCCTGGAACGCGACCGGGCGCGTGAAGCGATGGACCGCGGTCATGCCCACGGAGGTGTGCAGCGGGCTCGTGGTGGCCGGGAACGGCCCCCCGTGGTGCATGCCGAACGTGACGGCCACGCCGGTCGGGAAGCCGTTGAAGATCACGCGGCCGGCGCGCGCGCCGAGCGCGGCCGCGACGGCGCTCACGTCGTCGTCGGGCTCGGCGTGCACCGTCCCCGTGAGCTGGCCCTCGACGCGCTCGAGCGCTGCCAGCAGCTCGTCGCTCGAGCCGTAGCGCAGGAGCAGCACCACCGGCCCGAAGTGCTCGGCGAGCAGCGCCTCGCTCGTGGCGGCCGCGGGCGCCTCGTAGGCCGCCGGCTGGTGGCGGAAGCCGGGCCCGCCCGCGGGCGCCGCCTCGCCGAGCGCGCGCACGTCGGGGTGCGAGGCGAGCCGCCCGACCGCCTGCTGGAGCGCGTCGCGCAGGCGCTCGTTGAGCAGCACCGAGGGGTCGGCGGCGTCGAGCCGAGCGGCGAGCTCGGCGACGAACGCGTCGCCGGTGTCGCCTGAGGGGACGAAGACGACGCCGGGCTTGGTGCACAGCTGGCCGCCGAAGTTCGACACCGACGCCGTGAGCCCCTCGGCGATCTGCTGTGCTCTCGCGCGCAGGGCCCCTTCCGTCACCACGATCGGGTTGACGGAGCCCATCTCCGCATAGACCGGGATCGGGACTTCGCGGCGGGTAGCCCGGTCGGCGATCGCCGTGCCGCCGGCGAACGAGCCGGTGAAGCCGACGGCCGTGATCTCCGGCGCGTCGACGAGCGCCTCGCCGACCTCCACGCCGGCGGCGAGCAGGTGCGCGAAGGTCGCCTCCGGCAGCCCGGCGTCGGCCACCGCCGCGCGTAGCTCGCGCGCGACGAGCTCCCCCGTGCCCGGGTGCGACGGGTGGCCCTTGACGATCACCGGACAGCCGGCGGCGAGTGCCGAGGCAGTGTCGCCGCCGGCGGTCGAGAACGCCAGCGGGAAGTTGGAGGCGCCGAACACGGCCACCGGGCCGAGCGGGACCCGCATGCGGCGCAGGTCGGGCTTGGGGATCGGCTTCGCGTCGGGGACGGGGTGGTCGATGATGACCTCGGCGTCGTCGCCCGTGTCGACGATCTCCGCGAATGCCTCGAGCTGGCCGGCCGTGCGCTCGAGCTCGCCGCGAAGGCGCGCCTCGGGCAGCCCGGTCTCGGTCTCGCAGAGGGCGACGATCTCGTCTCCCGCCGCGCGCAGCCGGCCCGCGGCGCCACGCAGCAGCGCCGCCCGGCGGGCACGGTCGAGCAGCGCGCGGGAGCGGTGCACGGCAGCCGCGGCGGCGGCCGCGGCGCGCACGTCCTCGGGGCTGGCCTGCTCGTAGCCGGGACCGGGCTCGCCGGTGCGGGGGTCGACGGAGTTGAAGGTGAGCGCCATGGCGTGTACTGTACCGCTGGTCCTGAGATAGAACCAATGCAGTTCGCCGAACAGACCACTCTCTCCCCGATCCGGCCTCGCCAGCGCTACGAGCAGGTGGCCGACCGGCTCGCGGCCGACATCCGCGCCGGCCGGCTGGTGCCGGGCGAGCGGCTGCCCTCCGAGCGCGACCTCGCACGGCGGCTCGAGGTCGGCCGCGCGTCCGTGCGCGAGGCGATCGCGGCGCTCCAGGTCGCCGGGATGCTCGAGACCCGCCCGGGAGCGGGCTCGTTCGTGGCCGCCGGCGCCGCCGAGCGGGTGCGCGACACGCACGACGCCAGCCCGTCCGACCTGCTCGAGGCGCGGGCGATGCTCGAGCCCGCCGTGGCCCGCGCCGCCGCCCGCCGCGGGCTGCCCGACGACGAGCTCGAGGCGCTGATGCAGGCGATGGAGGCCGCCGCCGAGCGCGCGGACCTCGCCGGCTGGAACGACTGCGACCGGCGCTTCCACCGGCGGATCGCCGCGCTGACCGGCAACCCGGTGGTGCTCGAGCTGGCCGAGCGCATCGCGCAGGTGATGGACGAGCCGCTGTGGCAGCGCCTGCGCGACGAGTCGATCGCCGTCCCCGGTCGCATGAGCCTTCACCTGGCGGAGCACCGGATGATCTACGAGGCGATCGCCGAGGGCGACCCTGACGCTGCCGAGCTCCACGCCCTGCACCACATCCGCCGTGTCCGCAAGTACATGACACTCGACTAGAAAGGCCTCTGTGCGCTTCCCCGGCATCATCCCCGCCGTCACCACTCCCTTCGAGACCTCGGGCGCGATCGATCGCGCCGGGCTCGAGACCAACCTCGCCGCGCTGCTCGACGCGGGCATCCACGGCGTCGTCGCCACCGGCACGATGGGCGAGGCCGGCAGCCTCTCGACCGCCGAGCGCCGCGAGATCGTGGCGGCCGTGGCGGAGGCCGTCGATGGCCGGGTGCCGGTGATCGCCGGCGTCTCCGCGGGAACGCCTGCGACGGCGATCGCGCTGGCCGCCGACGCCGCCGAGGCGGGTGCCGTCGCCCTGATGATGCTCCCGCCGCTCGGCTACCGCGGCGACGACGACGAGATCGTGGCCCACTACGCGGCGGTCGGCGAGGCCGCCGGGCTGCCGCTGATGGCATACAACAACCCGGAGGCGAGCGGGATCGACATGGAGCCGGCGCTGATCGCGCGGCTGTACGAAGATGTCGACGCGGTGGTGGCGGTCAAGGAGTGCTCGGGGGACGTCCGGCGCATCCCGGCGCTGCTCAACGCCGT